>JAJFGO010000029.1 GCA_021776095.1 Kiloniellaceae bacterium
TAATTACAACGAGTTTTATTGCGATACCGTTCAGAATTGGCGTGAGGTACTGCACGGTGAAATGGATTTGATCACGAGTCTGTGGGATCCGCTCGCGGCCGAACCGTTTACCGAAGGACGCTATGAGCAGGATCCTGAACTTCGAATTGTTGATACAGCGCCACTTCATCCTCAGCGTGTTACACATGCGGTGATTCAATCTCCAGATGTCCCGCGACTAATCGACTTTTACACACGTGTCGCCGGCTTAAATGTGGTGGCGGAAGATTCCAAAGTTACCTACTTAACTGGTTCGCACGACAAGTATGCGTACAACTTGGTGATCGTTCCGGCAGCGGTAACCGGGTATGGACATGCGGCGTTTGAAATCGCCGATGAGCTCGCCTTGGATGATGCGCGCAACGCACTTACCGGCTCTCGTATTGCCATTGAGGAAGAAGTCGCTTTGCCGTGGAAGCGATCGCTGTTCCTGCGTGACCCTGACGGTTTATCTAGTGAATGGTATGTACGTCGCGAGGGGCCGCTAGACCTCGGTGCACGCGGTAATGTCTCATTACTTCGTGCGGCCTGAGCCTCATAAGAAGAATAAAGGAAACCTATGTCGAAACTAACGGCAATTGTTGCTGGCGGCGGGATCGGCGGACTCGCAACTGCGGCCGCGCTGGCACAGCGTGGTTGGGCCGTCACTGTCTATGAGCGCCAGGATGAACTGCGCGCGGTCGGCGCAGGCATTTATATTTGGGAAAATGGGCTGCGTGTCCTCGAGTCGCTCGGTGCATTTGACGAGGCAACGGCGAATGCTTTTCACGGCACTCATTTCGAACAACGCGACAACCACGGCGATATCATCGACTCGGCGCCGATAGGCGGTGGCAATCGGCTATTAACCGTACCGCGCAGTCAGTTGCTGGCCGCTCTTCAAAAGGCATGCGAGCGGGCGGACGTCGAGATTGTTACCAGCACAGAAGTTACCGGTGCGAATGCACGGGGAGAGCTATTCTTAGCCGGCGGCGGTGCCGTTGCCGCGGATCTTGCGGTCGGTGTCGATGGCGTTTGGTCGAAGGTCCGCGAAGCGCTCCGCCTGGAGCGATCGCATGAACAAACGATTGAGGGCGCGTTGCGTACCATGGTCGCAGCCGCACCAGGAGACTTCGGTGCGGATGACATCGGCAAATATATCGAATGCTGGAACGGTGCACGTCGGTTTCTCGTTACTCCGGTCAATCAACAGCAGACCTATCTTGCCTTGACGTGCCCGGACACAGATACGCGGGCATGCGCGGTTCCGGTTGATAAAGAGATCTGGCGCGACGCGTTTCCACAGTGGAGCCACCTCATCGAGCGCATTGGTGAGTTCCCGATCAATTGGGGGGTCTACAGTGTGACTCGATGCAGCGCCTGGTCCGCGGGACGCACGGCAATTGTCGGTGATGCGGCGCATGCGCAAACCCCGAATTTGGGGCAGGGTGGTGGGATGGCAATGCAGAACGGTCTCGCGCTGGCAGTTCGATTGGAATCGGTGCGCGATCGACGTGATATTCCAGATGCGTTAGAGGCCTGGGAAGCTGGGGAGCGTGATATTGTCGAGCACTGTCAGCGCTGGGCGTCGTTGTACGGAGAGGTCACGCATTTGCCAGACGAAGTACGTACCCGTGTGATCCGCGGAGCGATGTCAGATCCTTGGGTCGCCGGGCAGGTTTTCCGTGCCGCGAACCATGCGCCGCTGGGGACATCACCACCGAAGGAATAGGTAGTACAACTCCGAGTCGTTATTGCGCGCCGTATAGATTCCGGCCTGCGCCGGAATGACGATAAGGATGATTTGGTTCCGTCATTCCGGCGAAAGCCGGAATCCATACAGCCTCTCAGATTCAATTAATAATTCACAAAAAACCAATGACCGAAATCCTCCCCTATGTCATCCACCGTTCCAGCGTGAACGCCTGGGAGTGCGACGAAAACGGACACCTTAACGTTCGTCATTTTATCGGCAAGAATTATCAAGGACTGATCCACTTACTTGCTGAGCTAGGTCTAACCCCGCAAGTATTGCGAGAACTAAGTGCCGAACCGCAAGTCGTGAACCAACACATCCGTTTCCATCGCGAAGCGCGACAAGGGATGCCGATCACAATTTGTGGCCAAGTGGTCGAACGCAGAAAATCGCGGTTCGCCTTATATACGGAGCTTCGACACGGCAAAGAGAATACGCTCTTCACGGCCTTTAACAGTGAAGTCGATATCGTTGAATTAAAAACACGGCGACCATGCAATTTCGATTTGAATATCGACGTTTCCAGTTTTAAGGTGCCAGAGCATGGCATCGCTCGGTCTCTGCTACACGACGACGTCCCGGTCACATCGGTTGAAGAAGCGTTGGAGCTTGGCTACGTCGAGACAGGACGTGGTACGGTCATGGCCGAAGAATGTGATGAACACGGTTGTCTGGCGTTTTATCAATACGCGGCCCGGATCGCCGACGCGATCCCAAATTTTATGTCGACCATTCAAAGTACGGATGAATTTGCGCTGCGAAGCTCGGGCGAGCTCGGCGGTGCGGTGATAGAAAGTAGAGCGGACTATTACAATACGCTTGAACGAGGTAGCCGGTTCATCATTTTGTCTGGCGTGCGCTCGTTTACTGCTAAGACTAAGCATCTAAGTCATCTAATTTTCGATCTCGATAACGCTCTCTTGATCAAGCACAGCCAGGGTATTGCCGTTGCGCTTGACCTGAAAACCCGCAGGGCGGTGCCGTTTAGTGAAGATCGACTCAGGCGTATGCAATCGCAGCAACTCAAAGGCTGAGTAAGCACTGGGACAACGCGACGGATGTTGTTAACCTCAACATAAGTTTCACCACGTGCTGGCGAATACCGAGTGCCGGCGGACAATGAAATACCAGACTGAGGAGAGCCATGATGGCTGCAGTACTAAAAACGACGCATCACGGGGGTTGTCCCCACGATTGTCCCGATACCTGCTCTATGGTGTTCGAAGTCGAAGACGGCAAACTTACCGGTGTGAAAGGTAATCCTGATCATCCGATGACCCGCGGTGGATTGTGCGTAAAGCTCAAAGATTACGAGAAACGACACTATCACCCGGACCGGGTTCTCTATCCGATGCGACGCTCGGGTCCGAAGGGTAGCAATCAGTTCGAACGCATGAGTTGGGATGATGCGCTCGACGAAATAACCACAAAGTGGAAGGCCATCATTGAGGAACACGGTCCGCAGGCAATCGTACCGTATAGCTATCTCGGGCATCAGGGTCTGGTGCATGGACTCAACGGCGGGGATTCGTTTTTCAACCGCATGGGTGCGACCGTAAC
>JAJFGO010000030.1 GCA_021776095.1 Kiloniellaceae bacterium
TGCGTCAGTCCATGACGTTTTTCCAGGACGATTTCGCCGGGCGGGTCGCGACCAAGGTCATGCAGACGGCCTTGGCCGTGCGCGATGTGATCACCCTGACCACGGAGGTCTTCGTCTACGTGGGCGTCTACTTTGCGGGCGCGCTGGTGCTGTTCGCTCAGGGCGACTGGCGCCTCATGGCGCCGCTTGCCATATGGTTCGCCGCCTATGCCGCGACCATGCGCTTCTTTCTGCCCAGAATGCGGCTGGTCTCCAAGGCGCAGGCGAACGCGCGGTCCGATCTCACCGGGCGGATCGTCGATTCCTATACCAATATCCAGACGGTCAAGCTCTTCGCCCACGCGGCGCGCGAGGAGAGCTATGCCAAGGACTCCATGACTCCGTTCTTGACAACCGCGCACCGGCAATTCCGGCTGAGCACCTGGCTCAACGTGGTCCTGGAGTCCCTGAACGGCCTGTTGCTGTGTTCCGTCGCGCTGATCGGGATCTGGCTCTGGACCGAGGCCGCGGTGACCGCGGGGGTCGTGGCCTTCACCATCGGGCTGGTTTTGCGCTTGAAGGGCATGTCTCATTGGATCATGTGGGAGGTCGCCTCTCTGTTCGAGAACATCGGCACGGTTCAGGATGGGCTGGAGACGATCGCGCGCGAGCACGGCTTGGTCGACAGTCCGGCGGCGCTGCCCCTGACCATCGGCCAAGGCGGCATCGTCTTCGAGCAAGTGCGCTTTCACTACGGCAAAGAAAGCGGCGTCCTGGACGATCTGTCTTTGACCATCGCGCCGGGGGAAAAGGTCGGGCTTGTCGGTCCCTCCGGCGCCGGCAAGTCGACCGTCGTCAACGTGCTCCTTCGATTCTACGATACGGAGTCGGGCCGGATTCTGATCGATGGCCAGGATATCGCCGGCATCACCCAGGAAAGCCTGCGCGCCGCCATCGGCCTGGTTTCCCAGGATACCTCCCTGCTGCACCGCTCGGTGCGCGACAACATCCGCTATGGCCGGCCGGACGCCGACGACACGGCGATCCTTGCGGCCGTGCGGGCCGCGCGGGCCGATAGCTTCATTTCGGACCTGGCCGACGGCAAAGGCCGCGCCGGCTTGGACGCCCATGTCGGCGAGCGCGGGGTCAAGCTGTCGGGCGGTCAGCGTCAGCGGATCGCCATAGCCCGCGTGGTTCTTAAGGACGCCCCGATCCTGGTGCTGGACGAGGCGACCTCCGCATTGGATTCCGAAGTGGAGGCCGCGATACAGGAATCCCTGAGCGATCTCATGACGGGCAAGACCGTCATCGCCATCGCCCACCGGCTGTCCACCATCGCCGCCATGGACCGTTTGATCGTCATGGACCGCGGCCGAATCGCCGAGCAAGGGACGCACGAGGAACTGCTGGCCGCGGGCGGCCTCTATGCCCGGCTTTGGACCCGGCAATCCGGCGGATTCCTGGATGTGGGGAAAGATACCGGCGAACCGCTCGCGCAAGTTTCGGTATAACCGCCGGACGTTTATGGTCGGCCGGCGGCCGCACCATGTCGGCTTTTTAGGCGAGTTCCCAGGCGTCGCGCCAATCGGGGGTGACGTAGTTGACGATGATCGACTTACGGACCCCCTCGATGTGCCGCGGCGCCACGCCGTGCCAGGTGTTTTCGCCCGGTATGAAGATTAGGCCCTTGTTCTTGCCATAGGGTGCCGACCCGACATGTTCGAAGTCGGGCGGCCCTTGGTAAACGTCGGTGCCGGCGCCCGACAGCTTGGGGTCGTCGGCCAGATAGACCAGCATGGTGAACTTCTTGACCTTGATATCGGTGTGCGGTTCGAGCCAGAAGCCGTCGGTGTCCTGACAGTATTCGATTCGCAGAAGGCTGCCGGAGAGATCCGCGCCGGTGGCTTGCTCGATGGCCGACCGCACGCGCGGATCTTGAAAGCCCTCGACGACCTGGCGGCAAACCTCGAACTTGGTCTGGTTCTCCGGCGTGAAGTAGACCCTGGTGGCGTTGTTGGTCTCGCGCCGGCCGCTGAACTCGGCGCCCCGCGGCGGCGGGAACGGCAGCCCGGCGATGGCGTCGCAAGCACCTGCGGGCAGGGGATTTTCCAGCAGCCAGTAATCGTAGGGCCAGGTCTCGTGCCGGGCCGCCTTCAAGCAGGCAAGGAAAGACTGAGCCGCCGGTGCCGAAGGCACCGACTCAACCCCATCGCGCCTTAGAGATTGCGGCATGCTTTGCCTCCTTTATGCGAAGGGGTTGAGCTGTTTGACCATGGCCGAAAAGCGGTGGCGGCCGAGCTCGCGATCCAGGGCCGCGTGCGAGGTCATCCAGTTGATCATCACGTAGCGCCGCTCGCCCACATAGGGCTCGTGCCCATGAAAGGAATTCTCCGCGCGCAGAAACGACGCGAAGGTGCCGCCGTTGGGCGGAATTTCCGTCAAGTAATCCTCAAGATCGTCGGCCTTGCGCAACAGGCGCAACCGCCCCTGCCCGTTCTCCCAGAGATCGTTGAGATAAAGTAGGCAGGTGACGTACTTGGTCTTCGAATCCGTATGGATGCGGCCGTCTTTCTGCTGCGCCCGGCCGCGCACCGTGATCATGAGCGGCTTGTCGGAGAGATCGACGCCGTACTTCGCCGCCATGACATCCTCGAAGTCCTGGCTTTGGATGTCCTCGACCAGACGGGCGAAGGCCGGTCCGTAGGTCAGTTCCGAAAGTGGAAAAATGCCGGCTTTGCGGATATCGGGGAAGTCCGCCCTGATAGCGGCCAGGTCCTCCGCGTTCAGCACCCCTTGCGCGGCGAAGTAGCGGAATGGCTCCCGCGCCACCTCCGCCTTGGCGATCGCATCCAGATTAAGCAGAACCGCCCCCATGGACTCAGGTTCGGGCCGGCGCCGACGCGCGGCCTGTTCCTGAGCCGGACCCTAATGCGGCCCAATCGGCGGCGTCTTGATCTAGGTCAAGCGGCCAGGATCAAAGGCGATTACATCCGGTCGACCGCCGTGGGCGCGTGCACCTCCGCCGTGCGCTTCACCGCGTCGTAATAAGGCGCGAAGGTCGGCCGATTGACGTAGCGGCCGACACCGCGCTCGGTGCGGACATCGCCGTCCCGGTAGACGATCTTGCCCTGGCTGAGGGTGACCGTGTTGATGCCCTTCACCGTCATGCCCTCGAAGATGTTGAAGTCGACGTTCTGGTGGTGGGTCTCCTTGGAGATGGTGCGTTCCTTCGCCGGGTCCCAGATCGCGATGTCGGCGTCGGCGCCGATCGAGATCGAACCCTTCCGCGGATAGATGTTGAAGATCTTGGCCGCGTTGGCGGAGGTGATGCCGACAAACTCGTTGACCGTCAGGCGGCCGGAATTGACCCCGTGATGCCAGAGCACCTGCATGCGGTCCTCGACCCCGCCGGTGCCGTTGGGGATCTGGGTAAAGTTGTTGTGGCCCATGCGTTTCTGCGGCGCGCAGAAACAGCAGTGGTCGGTCGCCGTGGTTTGCAGCATGCCGGCCTGCAGGCCGCGCCATAGAGCCTCCTGATGCTTTTTTGGCCGGAACGGCGGACTCATGACGTGGGCCGCCGCCGTATCCCAGTCGGGATCGCGGTAAACCGAATCGTCAACCAGTAGATGCCCAGCTAGAACTTCGCCGAAGACGCGCTGGCCCTCGTTGCGCGCCCGGGTGATCGCCTGCAGAGATTCGATGCAAGAATTGTGCACGATATACAGCGGTACGTTAAGCGCCTGAGCAATACGGATCGCGCGGTTCGCGGCTTCGCCCTCCACTTCCGATGGGCGGGATAACGGATGGCCTTCCGGCCCGGTAATGCCTTGCTTCAGAATTTCCTGCTGCAGGTGAGCGACCAACTCCCCATTCTCGGCGTGGACCGTGCAGATCGCGCCGAGCTCCCTGGCGCGGGTGAAGGAGTTCACCAGGATCTCATCGTCGGCCATGATCGCGCCTTTGTAGGCCATGAAGTGTTTGAAGCTGTTGACGCCGTGGTCCCGGGTCAAGGTTTCCATGGCCTCGTGCACGCTCTCGTCCCACCAGGTGATGGCAACGTGGAAGCTGTAGTCGGTCGCCGCCTTTTCGGCCCAACCGCGCCAGGTCTTGTAAGCCTCCATGACGTCTTGTTGCGGGCTGGGGATCACGAAGTCGATGATCATGGTTGTCCCGCCGACCGCGCCCGCGGTGGTGCCGGAAAAGAAATCCTCCGACGCGACGGTGCCCATGAAGGGCAGTTCCATGTGGGTATGCGGATCGATCCCGCCGGGCATAACATAGGCGCCGCCGGCATCGACCACCTCGGCGCCCGAAGGCGCCTCCAGATCGACACCCAAGGCGACGATCTTGCCGCCATCGACCAGCACGTCGGCGCGCTGGGAATGATCCGCGTTCACCACCGTGCCACCCCGTATCAAGATCGCCATTGCATTTCTCCCTCTATCGAACGTCGCGAACGCCGGGCTTGAGATGCCGGGCGCCAAGGGGCCGGCATCCCATCGCCGGTGCTACATGCCTTTGACTTTGTCCGTCACCTTGTGGGTCCAAGCGCCCGTCGGGGCCTTGGTGATGACCGGATCGGACCCGCCGGACAGCAGGGTCTGGACCGTGCGCTCGTAGTCTTTCGGGTCGAGCGTACCGTCGGAACCGGCGGTCAGCTTGTTGATCTCGCCCATCATGCGGACCTGATGCTTTTCGGTCTGCGCGCCGGTCGCATCGTTGTCGAGCACGATCATGGCCGCAGCCTTCGCGTTTTCCCGCGCCCAGGCCCAGCCCTTCATGCTGGCCGCGACGAAACGAGCCATGGTGTCGACGAACTTGGCGTCCTTCAAGCGGTCCTCTAAAACGTAGAGGCCGTCTTCCAAGGTCGCGACGCCTTCGTCCTCGTACTTGAAGACCACCAGGTCCGACGGCGAGAGGCCGGCGTCGATGACCTGCCAGTATTCGTTATAGGTCATGGTCGAAACGCAATCGGCCTGCTTCTGCAACAGAGGATCGACGTTGAAGCCCTGTTTCAATACGGTCACGCCGCCGGCGCCGCCCTGGGTCGGAATCTTGAGCCGCGACATCCAGCTTAGGAAGGGATACTCGTTGCCGAAGAACCAGACGCCCAGAGTCTTGCCCTTGAAGTCGGCCGGCTTGGCGATCCCGGTTTCCTTGCGGCAGGTCAGCATCATGCCCGATCGTTTGAAGGGCTGTGCGATATTGACCAGCGGCACGCCTTTTTCACGCGACGCCAGGGCCGAAGGCATCCAGTCGATGACCACGTCGGCACCGCCCCCGGCGATCACTTGCGGCGGGGCGATGTCCGGCCCGCCTGGGTTGATCGTGACATCGAGTCCGGCGTCGGAATAAAAGCCCTTGTCCTGGGCCACGTAGTAGCCGCCGAACTGGGCCTGGGTGACCCATTTGAGCTGCAGGGTGACCTTGTCGGCCGCCTGCGCGGCCGTCGCGGCGGCCAGGACCGCCGTGGCCGCCAAAAGGGTGGTAAGTCGCGTCTTCATTGTTAGCCTCCTCAGTTTATTTGTTGCGAGTTGTCGGATCTTAGTGCCTTTGCCGGTAGGACGGATGCCAGAAGGTCACCCCGCGTTCGCACAACGCCATGGCGCCATAAAACGCAGATCCGGCCAGGGCCGCCATGACGATTTCGGCCCACACCATGTCGACGTTCATCCGCCCAACCTCGGTCGAAATCCGGAACCCCATACCGACGATCGGGGTGCCGAAGAATTCCGCCACGATGGCGCCGATCAGGGCCAGGGTCGAGTTGATCTTGAGCGCGTTGAATATGAACGGCATGGCCGCCGGCAGGCGCAGCTTGAACAGGGTCTGCCAGTACCCGGCACCATAGGAGCGCATGAGTTCACGCTCCAGCGCGCCCGCCGCCGCCAAGCCGCTGACCGTGTTCACCAGCATGGGAAAGAAAGTCATGATGACCACGACCGCCGCCTTGGATTGCCAGTCGAAGCCGAACCACATGACCATGATCGGCGCGATCCCGACGATCGGCAGGGCGCTGACCAGATTACCGAGCGGTAAGAGCCCGCGTTTCAGGAACGGCACCCGGTCAACCAGGATCGAGACCAGGAAACCGCTGCCGCAGCCCATGATGTAGCCGCTGATCACCGCTTTGACGAAGGTCTGGTTGAAATCCGCCGCAAGAATATCGAGCGAGCCGGCGAAGCGCGCCGCGATCATGCTCGGCGTTGGCAGTAAGACCTGGGGAACGCCGAAACCGACCGTCACCGCTTCCCAAAGAAACACCAGCCATAGGCCGAAGGCCAGCGGCACCAGCAGGTCCACGCCGCGCTGCCGGCCTCGGTTCAAGCTGCGGAAGGATCCGATGGCGGCGATACCGCGCCAGACGGCGGCCCAGATCGCGAACACGAACAGCCAGAAGCCCAGCCGCGCCTGGCCGCCCGCCCCCGCGTCGTAAAGCAAATGCAGGGCCACCGCGACGCCCAGGACGGCCGCGACCGAAAGGATCGCACCCAAGACCAGCCCCTGAGCCCGCCCGCCCGCGAGCCAGGCGCAAAGCGCGGCAAAAAGGGCGACATAGACCGCCGCCGCCGGAACATCGAACCAGGACAGCGGCAGATCGCCGGCACTGAGCGGAAAGCCCAGCGCACCGGCCGCGAGAAGCGCGGCGGCCAGCATCCAGAGATCGAGCCCGCGCCTCATGGTCGGGCGCCCATGCGGCGCAGGACGAAACGTTCCGTCAGCCCGACCAAGCCGACCATGGCGGCGGCCAAGGCGGCCGCGGTCAGCAGGGCCGACCAGATTTGGATGGTCTGGCCGTAGTACGACCCGGCGAGCAGGCGCGCGCCCAGACCGGCCTGCGCCCCGGTCGGCAACTCGCCGACAATGGCGCCGACCAGGCTGATCGCCACGGCGACCTTCAAACTGGTGAAGAGAAACGGCAGGGAGGACGGCCAGCGCAGCTTCCAGAAGGTCTGCCAGCGACTGGCGTTATAGGTGCGCATCAAATCCATCTGCAGCAGGTCGGGTGAGCGCAAGCCCTTCACCATGCCGATGGTCACCGGAAAGAAGCACAGGTAGGTCGAGATGATAGCCTTGGGCACCAGGCCCCTGAGCCCGATCGCGCCCAGCACCACCACGACCATGGGCGCGATCGCCAGGATCGGAATCGTCTGGGACGAGATGATCCAAGGCATCAGGCTTTTCTCGAGGGTCCGGACATGAACGATCCCGACCGCCAAGACGATCCCCAGGCCGGTGCCGATGGCGAAGCCGAGCAAGGTCGAAGACAAGGTCACCCAGGCATGGAACACCAGGCTGCGCTTCGAGGTGATGGGCTTGTCCAGGATGGTCTTCTTCATCTCCACCAGAACCTGATGGGGCGCCGGCAACAGCGGCCGGTCTTGCGACCAGGTGCCCTCGATCAATTCGGCGGTGCTCCAGGCGCGCTTCTCGCGCTCGAAGGCGTCGATCATGCCGGGGGCGTTCAGATAGACCGCGCCGGCATACCACAGGGTGAGGATGGCCAGGACCACGACGGCGATCGGCCCGCCCCGCCCGGCGAACAAACGCGATAGCCAGCCTGGGCGCGATCCCGGCGCGGCCAGGGCGTCAGTCGTCATAGCTGTGCCCCGCGCGCAGGCCCTCGCGCACCCGGTGCGCGACCTCGAGGAACGCCGGCGTCTCGCGCATGTCCAGGTTGCGGTCGCGCGGAAAGTCGGTGGGAATCACGTCGATGATCCGACCGGGACGCGGCGACATGACCACGATCTTGGTGGACAGGAACACCGCCTCGGGAATCGAGTGTGTCACGAAGACGACGGTCTTCCCGGTCTTGGACCAAAGCTGCAAGAGCTGTTCGTTCAGGTGATCCCGGACGATCTCGTCGAGCGCGCCGAAGGGCTCGTCCATCAAGAGCAGCGCCGGATCGAAGCACAGGGCCCGGGCGATCGAGGCGCGCTGCTGCATGCCGCCGGAAAGTTGCCAGGGAAACTTCTTCTCGAAGCCGGCCAGATTGACCAGATCCAAATAAGTGCGGGCACGCTCGCGCCGCTCGGCCCGGGGCACGCCCATGATCTCCAATGGCAAGGTCACGTTGCGCTCGATGCTGCGCCAGGGATACAGCGCCGGGGCCTGGAAGACATAACCGTAATCGCGGTTGAGCCGGGCCTGGTGCGGCGACACGCCATTGACCGTAAGCGTGCCGCCGCTCAGGTGCTCCAAGTCGGCGATGGCCCGCAACAAGGTCGTCTTGCCGCATCCCGAAGGGCCGATGAAGGACACGAAATCGCCCTGCTCGATATCGAGATCGATGTTCGACAGGGCGTAGACCGGCCCATCCGCGGTTTGAAAAGTCAGCGTCAGATCGCGGGCCTGCACGACCCGGCGCCCATCCCCCGCAGCCGGCTCCGGCGGCGCCGTCGGCTCGGACTGCAGGGGGAGCGGGGTCATATGGACTCCTCGCGTGTCAGGCGGCCGACCCGGCCTTGTCCAACATGGCCCTCAGCAGAACCTGGCCGCCGGCCGTGATCCATTCCGGCTTGGCGTCCTCGATTTCATTGTGGCTGATGCCGTCGATGCAAGGGATGAAGATCATGGAGGTCGGCGCGACCTGAGCCAGATAGCAGGCATCGTGGCCGGCGCCGGAGACGATCTCGCGCATGGAATAACTGCATTCCTCGGTCCCCTTGCGAACCGCGGCGATGCAGGAGTCGTCGAAATGGATCGGTGCGTAATAGAAGATCTGTTCCATCTCCAACTGCAGGCCGATTTCGGAGACGATCTTGTCCACCCCGGCGCGCAGGGCCTTGCCCATCTTGGCCAGGATGTCGTCGTCGGGATGACGGAAATCGACGGTCAGGAAGACCTGCCCCGGGATGACGTTGCGCGAATTGGGATGGACCTTGAGCATGCCCACCGTGGCGCACGCGACCGGCGCGTTGTCGAGCCCGATCCGATTGACCAGTTCGACGACCCGCGCGGCGCCCAGCAAGGCATCCTTGCGGCGCGCCATGGGGGTCGGCCCGGCATGGGATTCGACGCCGGTCAGGGTCAATTCGTACCAGCGCTGGCCCTGGGCGTCGGTCACGACGCCGATGGTCTTTTCCTCCGCCTCCAGGATCGGGCCTTGCTCGATATGGGCCTCGAAATAGGCGTGGACATCGCGTTTGCCGACCTCATCCGCGCCGGCATAACCGATGCGCGCCAGTTCCTCGCCCATGGTCCGGCCGTCCTCGTCGGCGCGCGACAGGCCGTAGTCCAGATCGAAGACCCCGGCGAAGACCCCGGAGGAAACCATGGCCGGGGCAAAGCGGGAGCCCTCCTCGTTGGTCCAGACCGCGACCTCGACCGGCCGTTCGGTCTCCAAACCCAGGTCGTTCATGGTGCGCACCACCTCGAGACCGGCCAAAACACCATAGACCCCATCGAAGCGCCCACCGGTCGGCTGGGTGTCCAGGTGACTGCCGGTGATGACCGGCGCCAGGTCGTTGTCGCGCCCGGCACGCCGGGC
>JAJFGO010000004.1 GCA_021776095.1 Kiloniellaceae bacterium
GGGCGATCTCGATCTGGCGCTTGGCGATCAGCGGCCGGGCGATCGAGGTGCCCAGCAGGTAAACCCCCTCATAGAGTGCATTGGCACGGAACATGGGAAAGACGTAATCGCGCACGAAGGTCTCGCGCAGGTCCTCGATGAAGATCTGCTTGACCCCGGCCATCTCGGCCTTGCGCCGGGCCGGCTCCAATTCCTCGCCCTGGCCTAGGTCGGCGGTGAAAGTCACTATCTCGCAGCCGTAGGTCTCCTGCAGCCATTTCAGGATCACGGAGGTGTCGAGACCGCCCGAATAGGCGAGCACGACCTTCTTGATGTCGCTCATGCGGCGTTCCTGCCTCTTGGTCGCTCGGACCGTTTGAAACGGCGCGGAGTATCGGCCAAAGGCCGGCTTCAGGGCAAGGACACGCGCCAATGGCGGGGAAAGTTTCGTTGCTTTGCCGTTTGGCCTGTCCTAAGTCCCCTTAAGTCGGGGTTCGACTGCGATATCGTTGTAATTTGGGCGCGCACCGGGTGTCCGCGGAAATCAAAAGGAGATGCACGCCATGTCGAAAGCCGCCTTGGGAGCCACCGTCAAGGTCCACTACACCGGGACACTGAACGATGGCGACGAGTTCGATTCGTCGCGCGGCGGCGACCCCTTAAGCGTCACCCTGGGTCAGGGCGAGCTGATTCCCGGCTTCGAGGATGCCTTGCTCGGCATGGCGGTGGGCGAGACTAAGAGCGTGACCATCGCGTCGGAGGACGCCTATGGCCCGCACCGCCCGGACCTGCTGCAGGAAATCGAACGGGCGCAGCTGCCCCCGGACATGGAACTGGAGGTCGAGGGCGCGGTCCTGGTCCGCGGCCCCGACGGCGATCCCATGCGCCTTTTGATCCGGGCCCTGAGCGAGACCATGGTCACCCTGGACGCCAACCATCCCCTGGCCGGCCAGGACCTGACCTTCGCCCTGGAAATTGTCGAGATCGCTTAAGCGGGAACCTCGGCCGGCTCGCGTTCGCTTTTCTTCAGGCGCTGGCTGGCGCTTTTGAGCTGGCCGCAGGCGGCCAGGATGTCGCGCCCGCGCGGCGTGCGCACCGGGGCCGAAACTCCGGCCGCGAACAAGATGTCCGAAAACGCCGCGATGTCCGCCGGGCGCGAACACTCGTAGGGCGCCCCCGGCCAGGCGTTGAAGGGGATCAAGTTGACCTTGGCCGGGATGTCTTTCAGCAAACCGACCAGGGTGCGCGCGTCCTCGGCACTGTCGTTCACGCCGCGCAGCATGACGTATTCGAAGGTGATGCGCCGGGCGTTGTGGGTGCCCGGATAGGCGCGGCAAGCGTCCAGTAACTGGGCGATCGGGTACTTCTTGTTCAGGGGCACGATGACGTCGCGCACATCGTCATGCACCGCGTGGAGCGAGACCGCCAGGTTGACCCCCAATTCCGCCCCGCAGCGCGCCATGGCGGGCACCACCCCGGAGGTCGAGAGGGTGATCTTGCGCCGGGAGAAAGCCAGGCCTTCCGGGTCCATGGCGATCTTCATGGCCTCGGCCACGTTCTCGAAGTTGTACAGGGGCTCGCCCATGCCCATGAGGACGATGTTGGTGATCTTGCGGTCCTCGCTCGAGGCCGGCCATTCGCCGACCTCGTCGCGCGCCAGCATGATCTGGCCGATAATTTCCGCCGGTGAGAGGTTACGCACCAGGCGCTGGGTCCCGGTGTGGCAAAAGCGGCAGGTCAGGGTGCAGCCAACCTGGCTGGAAATGCACAAGGTGCCGCGCTCTTCCTGCGGGATGAAGACGGTCTCGACCTCCTGTCCGTCGGGAAAGCGCAGCAGCCACTTGCGGGTCCCGTCGGTGGAAATCTGGGCCGAGGCGATGGCCGGCCGCGCGACCCGGAAATGCGTCGCCAGGCGGGCGCGGAATGCTTTCGATAGGGAGGTCATGGCCTCGAAATCGGTCGCGCCGCGATGATAGAGCCAATGCCACAGCTGGCGCGCCCGAAAGGCCGGCTCGCCCAACGCGGCGATCTCCGCCTCCAGGTCCGCGCGCGACAGGCCGATCAGGGTCCTGGGCCCCGCCGTCAGGGCGGCCGGGGGCGCGAATTGCTGGGCATGATGGGAGCCGCTCATGGGCCCCTAGATAAGGCCGCGGGCGGCTTTCAGCAAGGACGCCGGGCGGTGTTGCTAGAGTCCGCAGGCCTTGTTGATGGTCTGATAGGCCTTGGTGAATCCGCCTAGGGCATAGGTATCCAGGGTCTTCGTCCCGCGCGCGGAGGTGCCCTTTACCACCATGTTGCTGCCCTTGATCATGGCCGCGACCAAGGCGGCGTCGGCTTCCTTGTCCGGCGCCCAGGCGCCGTCGTCCTGGGTGAATAGCTTGAAGGTTTCCTTTTCGACCGTGACCTCGACCCAGGAATCCTTCTTGAAGGCATAGCCGGCGATAAAGCTGACCTCGTCGCGCCGGCTTTCGTTCGGCCGGTGGGTGACGATCGCGAAAATGTCGCCGCGTTTCTTATAGTCGCCCTCGGCCTTCTTAGGCACGCTGGCCATGTAGCAGGCGATATTGCCGTCTTCGGAGAATTGGTAGGCGTTCCAGGCATCGAATTCGCCCAGGCGCTGAATGCCCTGCGCTATGGCCGGCGTGCCCCAGGCGACCAACGCCGAAAGCCCAAGCGCGGCGAAGGTGGAAACGCTGAAACGAGATGCAAAGGTCACGGTCAAGAACTCTCCGGTATCCTGTTTGAGGGCCCTGTTTTGAGCATGCGCGCCGCGCCGGTCAAGCCTCACCGCGCCGGCCACGAATCAGTTGCCGGCCACGGACATGCCTCGGCGGCGGTTCCGCCGGGCCACGCGGGTTGAGCGGCCGGCCCGCGAACCTGCCCCGGCTGATGAGGCGATCATACATCAAAATGGCGCCGGCGACCCCGACGTTGATGCAAAACCGTGTCGGAATCTTGACCGTATGTTGGCAGCGCGCGGTCATGGCTGGCGACAGCGCCCCGCGTTCCGGGCCCAAGACATAGGCCGCCGCGCTGGGGTGGTGAAAACTCGGCAGCTCGACCGCGTCCTCGGTGAACTCCACACCGACTAGCACGCAGCCGCGCGGCAAGACCATTTCTTCGACCGTGTCGTAGGTATAAAGCGGCAGGTGGTTGGACGAGTCGGAAGTATCCGAATTGCGCGCCGCACGGGTCGATACGACGGGCGCGACGACAAAAAAAAAGCTCGCCCCAAAGGCATGAGCCGAGCGCATAAGATTGCCCAAATTCATGGGCTTGCTCGTGCCCTCTGTGCCGATTGCAAAATATCCGCGCATGGCGGGAAACTTGCATGGGCCCCACCCGCGGTGCAAGCTTGTTCGCCTGGACGCGGGCCTCTTGGAGGGGCCCGCGTCGGCGATTTGGAGACGACGCATGACCCAGGCGCACGCCGAATCGGCCCCGGCCAGCCCGATCCTGGCCGAGGTCACGCGCGGCGACATGGTGGAAAGCCGGCACCGCGCGTCGCTCGCCGTGGTCGATGCGGCGGGGCGTGTGGTGCTGAGCGTCGGCGATGTCGACGCCCCGGTCTACGGCCGGTCCGCCATCAAGCCCTTGCAGGCCCTGCCCCTGCTGGAAACCGGCGCGGCCGCGGCCTTTGGTCTGTCCGACGCCGAAATCGCCCTGGCGTGCGCGAGCCATAGCGGCGAAGCGCGCCATGTGGATACCGTGGCCGCCTGGCTGGCCCGGATCGGCTGTTCGCCCGAGGATTTGGAATGCGGCACCCACCTACCCTACAACGAAGCGGCGATGGTCGCCCTGCTGCGCAGCGGGGCGGAACCGAGCACCCTGCACAACAATTGCTCCGGCAAGCACACCGGGTTTCTCAGCGTCGCGCGCCATTTGGGTGTGCCGACCAAGGGTTACATCCGCTATGACCACCCGGTACAGCAGCGCATTCTCGGCGTGTTCGAATCCATGACCGGCCTCGACCTTTCCGCCGCCCCGCGCGGGATCGACGGCTGCGGCATCCCGGTGATCGCGATGCCGCTCGGCAACACGGCGCTCGCCATGGCGCGGCTCGCCGATCCGCGCGACCAGCCCGAGGCCCGGCAGGCGGCGAGCGCCCGGATACTACAGGCCATGGCCGCGGAACCCTTCATGGTCGCGGGCAGCGAGCGCTACTGCACCCGGGCGATGCGGGTGCTCAAGGGCCGCGCGGTCGTCAAGACCGGGGCGGAGGGGGTTTATTGCGGTGCCATCCCTGGCGAAGGCCTGGGCTTCGCGATCAAGGCCGAGGATGGCGCCAGCCGCGCCGCCGAGGCGGTATGCGGTCAAGTCCTGCACCGCTTGGGGGTCCTGAGCGCCGAAGAGGCCACCGCGCTGACGAGCCCGATCCGCAACCGGGCCGGGATCGAGACCGGCCAGGTCCGCCCGGCCGCGTCGGCGCCGTTCTAAACCGCGGCCGAGGATGGGATAGCGCCATGCGGGCGGTCTTTTGCAGGCATTGGGGCGGTCCGGAGGATCTTGTCCTCGGCGAAACCGAACCCCCCGACCCGGGCCCCGGCGAGGTTCGGGTCGCGGTCCATGCCGCCGGGCTGAACTTCGCCGACACCCTGATGATTGCCGGCAAGTACCAGGAGAAACCGCCATTTCCCTTCGTGCCGGGGCTGGAGGCGGCCGGTGTGGTCGAGGCCCTGGGCCCCGGGGTCGAGGGCCTGCGCCCCGGACAGCGGGTTCTGGCGCTGACCGGCGGGGGCGCCTATGCCGAGGCCGTGGCGGCCCGCGCCGCCGATGTTTTTCCAATCCCCGATGCCATGGATTTCGTGACCGCCGCGGGTTTCCCCATCACCTATGGCACGGCCCACGGGGCGCTCACCTGGCGGGCCAAGATGCGGCCCGGCGAGGTTCTGCTGGTTCACGGCGCGGCGGGCGGCACCGGCCTGGCCGCGGTCGAGGTCGGCAAGGCCATGGGCGCGCGGGTGATCGCGACCGCCCGGGGCGCGGCGAAGCTGGCGGTTGCGCAAGCGCACGGCGCCGACGACATCGTCGATACCGGAAGCGAGGATATCCGAACGCGGGTCAAGGCGCTGACCGGCGGGCGCGGCGTCGACGTGGTGTTCGATACGGTCGGCGGCGCCGTGTTCGACGCCTCGCTGCGCTGCGTGGCCTGGAACGCGCGGTTGCTGGCGATCGGGTTTGCCGGCGGCACGGTGCCGCAAATCCCGGCCAACATTCTAATGGTCAAGAATCTGAGCGCGATCGGCTTTCATTGGGGCACCTATCGGCACCATGCGCCGGACTTGATGCGCGAACAATTCGCCGCGCTTTTCGCCTGGTACCAGGCCGGCCGGCTAAAGCCCCACGTCAGCCAGTGCTTCGAGCTTGCACAAGCGGGCGAAGCCTTGACCTTGCTGCTGTCGCGCCAGGCGACCGGCAAGATCGTGCTGACCACCGGGCGCGGTTAGAACGTTTTTCGTTCAGGTGGCTCCGGCCCCCGCTTCACGCAGCGGCCAAGTAAACCGGCAAGTCGAGCGACGGCGGTTCGCCGCCGGCATCCTTGATCAGGGCGTGGACCTGTCCGCGATGGTGGGTCTGGTGGTTGAACACGGTCGCCAGCATTTGCCAGACCGGCATGGTCTTGGGGTTGCCCTTGGTATCGCGGAACGCACAGTTGGCGGCAAAGGCGGCCTCGTCGATGGCCTCCACCTGGGCGATAATCCGTGCGTCCTCCGCCTCGCGCGCCGCCCGCAGGGCGCCCAAATCGTCGTGCAGCACCTGATCCAGGCGCAAATCGCTTCGGCTAGCCCCCTCCAGGCGCGCGAACCAAAGGTAGTCGACCACCAAGAGGTGGTTCAGGGTCTTGAGGATCGACCCGAAATAGGCGGCCGGCCGGTCCTGGCGGCATTGCGCCTCAGGCAGGCGCGCGACCGCGTCGTACAGCGTCGGGTTCGCCCAGGCGTTATAGCGGGCCAGGGTGGCGAAGTTATCGGCGAGCATGGCGGGCGTTCCTCCTATCCCAAGATGGGTTTGAGACTAACGCACGGCGGCCGGAACGCAAAAGGGCGGGCCCGACGGCCTGCCCTTTCAAGGATGCTATGCCGGATTGGCTTAACAGCTTTCCCGGTCAATTCCCATGTCGCGCAACAGGCGCGCGTCGGTGCCGCGCAAGGCCCGGCGCAGGGTGCTCAGCCGGCTGCCGCGACCGTCGTCGGCGCGGCCGGCATTGGAGCGGGCCAGATCGCTGGCGCTCAAGCCCGGGATGGTGACATCGGCGATGAAAGCGAACGTCGACATGGCGCAGTCTCCTCTTGGTTGCCCGGTGCCGCTCTGGGTCGGCCGGTTGTGATCCGATGGGTTTCGAATCCCCAAATGCGCCTTTTCGTGGTCCGACACAAATGCCGGAATTACTTAGCGGCTATGCGTTGGCGACATGGTTCGCTTAAGGAAAAATCAATGAAGCCAGACGGTTAAACCGGCTTGGCGAGGATAGGTTCCAGGCGGTCCATGGCCGTGGACAGGCTTGCGCTCGAGCTGGCGAAGCACAGGCGCATATGGCCCTCGCCGCCGGGCCCGAAGGCCGAACCGGGCGAGAGCCCGACGTTGGTTTGCTCCAGAAGGTGCTTGGCGAAGGCCATGCTGTCGCGCAAGCCGTCGACCCGAAAGAAGGCATAGAAGGCACCCTGCGGCCGCGCCATATGCACGCGCGGCAGAGCGGCCAAGCGCTGGAACACGATCTCGCCGCCCTGGCGGCAGCGCTCGACCGTCTCGTGCACGTAATCCTCCCCGTCGCGGATCGCGGTCAGGCATCCGTATTGCAGGAAATGGGGCGAGCCGGAGGTGTTGAACTCGATCAGGCGGCCCAGGGTCTCGATAAAGGATGGCGGCGTAATGAGCCAGCCCATGCGCCAGCCGGTCATGGCCCAAGCTTTGGAAAAGCTGTTGACCACGATCAGCGGGTCTTCGGGCTCGCTGATTTCCAGGAACGACGGCGCCGCCGCGCGCCCATTGGCGGCACCGTCGAATATGAACCGCGCGTAGACTTCGTCCGCGATCATCCAGATCCGCCGCGCGCGGCAGAGCTCGAGCACATGGCGCTGCTCCTCCGCGCTCATGACCCAGCCGGTCGGATTGCCGGGCGAAGCGATAAAGATCGCGCGGGTATTTTCGTCCAGGGCGTCGGCCAAGCGGTCGAGGTCGAGTTTGAAACCGCCGTCCGGCAAGTCGTCCAGCTGCACCGGGCGCAGCGTACCGCCGGCGATCTGGACCGCCGACATGATGTTGGGCCACACCGGGGTGACCACAACCACGTTACCGCCGGTGCCGACCACGGCCTGGAGAACCATCATGATCCCGCTCATGCCCGAGCAGGTCACGGAAACGCGTTCCGAACGACAGTCGATGTCATAGAGCGTCCGGGTGTAATCGGCGATCGCCTCGCGCAGCTCCGGAATGCCGTGCTTGTAGGTATAGAAGGTGCGGCCGTCCTTCATCGCCTGTGTGGCGGCGTCGCAGATGAAGGACGGCGTCGGCTGGTCGCCTTCGCCGACCCATAGCGGGATCACGTCTTTGCGCCCCAGGCCGAGATCGAAGATCTGTTGAATCCGCGAGGTCTCGAGGCTCGCGATTTCGGGGCGCAAGGGCGCGGGTAGGTCGTTCATGTACGCAACTCCGGCAGGTTCACGTAAAGGTGCAGCGCTTCCGGATTGGCCAGCGCCTCTTGGTTCTTGATGGTGCGGCCGTGGATCACGTCGCGCACCGCAAGCTCGACGATCTTGCCGCTCTTGGTGCGCGGAATGTCGGCGACTGCGATCACTTTCGCCGGCACGTGGCGCGGCGTGCAGCCTTCGCGCACGCGCGTCTTGATTTGCTGAGTCAGCGCCTCGTCCAGCGTCGCGCCGGCGGCCAGGCGCACGAACAGGATCACCCGCACGTCGTCGTCCCAGTCTTGGCCGACTACAATGGCTTCCTCGACCTCCGGCAGTTGCTCGACCTGGCGATAGATTTCCGCCGTACCGATGCGCACGCCGCCGGGGTTGAGAGTCGCGTCCGAACGGCCATAGATGACGATGCCGCCGTGCGCGGTCAGCGCCACGTAGTCGCCGTGGCGCCAGATGTTGGGGTAGGTTTCGAAGTAGGCGGCGCGGTAACGCGCGTCGCCGGGGTCGTCCCAGAAGCCGACCGGCATGGAGGGAAATGGCTTGGTGCAAACCAGCTCGCCCTTTTCTCCGCGTATCGGTTTGCCGTCGTCGTCGAAGACCTCGACCGCCATGGCCAGGCATCGTTTTTGGATCTCGCCGCGCCACACCGGACCGATCGGGTTGCCGGCCACGAAGCAGGCGACAATGTCGGTGCCGCCGGCGATCGACGATAGGCAGACGTCGCGCTTCACGCGCTCGTAGATATAGTCGAAGCCTTCGGGCACCAGGGGCGAGCCGGTCGAGGCGATGGTGCGCAAGGCCGACAGGTCATGGGTCGCCGCGATATCCAGCCCGGCGTTTTTCATGGCGTCGATGTACTTGGCCGAGGTGCCGAACAGGGTGCAACGCTCGGTCGCCGCGAAGTCCCACAGGATGTTGCCGCTGGGATGGAACGGCGAACCGTCGTACAGCAGCAAGGTCGCCTCGCACGCCAGGGCGGAAATCAGCCAGTTCCACATCATCCAACCGCAGGTGGTGAAATAGAACACCCGGTCGCCCGGCTTCACGTCGCATTGCAAACGGTGTTCCTTCAGGTGTTGCAACAAGGTGCCGCCCTGTCCGTGGACGATGCACTTGGGCTTCCCCGTGGTGCCGGAGGAATACATGATGTAGAGCGGCGCGTTGAAATCCGTGCGGTGGAACGCGATCTCCTTGGCCGCATGGGGCGCGATGAAGGTGTCCAGACTGACCGCGCGTTCGATCCCGGCGATCCCCGTGCCCACGAGGTCCGATGCCTCGCCGAGGTACGGCACGATTACGACCTGCGTCAGGCTGGGCAATTGGCTTGCGAATTCGCGAACCCGGGCCAGGGAATCATGGCGCTTGCCGTTGTAATGATAGCCGTCGGGACAGAACAGCACCTTGGGCTCGATCTGGCCGAAGCGGTCGAGCACGCCCTGCACCCCGAAGTCCGGCGAGCAGGACGACCAGACGGCGCCCAAGGCATTGGTTGCCAGGGCGGCCATGACGGTTTCCGGCATGTTCGGCATGAAGCCGGCGACCCGGTCGCCTTCGCCGACCCCGGCGGCCGACAAGGCCTGGGCCAGGCGCGACACGCCATCGTAGAGTTCGCGGTGCGATAGGCGCCGCTTCACCTGGTCCTCGCCCCAAAACACCATGGCGTCGCCGTCGTCGCGCCGGCGCAGCAGGTTCTCGGCGAAACACAGGCGGGCCTCGGGAAAGAACTTGGCGCCCGGCATCTTGTCGCCGTCCGTCAAGACGGTTTCGCCGCGGGTCTCGGCGATCACGCCGCAAAAATCCCAAAGCGACAGCCAGAACTTCTCGATCTCCGCGATCGACCAGTCGTAAAGGCCGTCGTAGCCGGCGCAATCCACGCCCCAGTCGTCCTTCACCTTGGCCATGAAGGCGCTCAAATTGGTTCCGGCGACGCGCGCCGGCGAGGGCTGCCACAGTGGGTCTGTCATGGCTGTCTCCGTCTTGGTCTCTTGAGGTCCCGGGGGTTCGTATCGACCGCCGGCCGGGAGTATGGCCGAGCGGCGCGGCCCACTCCAGCCCCGCGCGCCTGCGCGTCCTAGCCCCGCGCGCCCGCGCATCCTGACACCCTGGGTCGGCATCCTGCCGCATGGCTGGGTTGTCCAGATGGCGGCTGGCGGGGCTTCTGCCCTGGGCGTATCATGGCGCCATATGGCAAATCGCATCGGCATCGCCGCGCGTTTCAACGCGATTCCGGCGCCCATTCAGGGCGCTCTCTACATGACCTTTGCCTCGGCCTGCTTTGCGGTCATGAACGCGCTCATCCGTCTGTCCGCGGCCGAACTGGACCCATTGCAGATCGCGTTTCTGCGCAACGCCTTCGCGCTCGCCTTCATGATGCCCTGGCTGGTCCGGGTCGGCTGGAGCGGCCTGCGGACCGAGCGGCTCAATCTGCATATCTGGCGCAGCGTGATTGGCATCATCGCCATGGTGTGCTGGTTCACCTCGGTGGTGCGCCTGCCGTTAAGTGAGGCGGTGGCGTTGAATTTTACCGTGCCCCTCTTCGCGACCCTGGCGGCTGCGGTGTTTCTGCGCGAGGTGGTGCGGGCCCGCCGCTGGACCGCGACCGCGATCGGTTTTCTGGGGGTGATCATCATCCTGCGTCCGGGGTTCGCCGAATTCACCCCGCTCATGTCCTTGCCGATTATCGCGGCCGCCTTCATGGCGGGCTCGATCACTATCGTGAAACGCTTGTCGGACACGGAAAACGTGGCCGCCATCGTGCTCTACCAGAACCTGATCCTGACCATCCTATCCGTCGGGCCCGCGCTCTTCGTTTGGCGCTGGCCCAGCGGCACGGTCTGGCTCTACGCGGTCGGCGTCGGTTTTGTCGCGACCCTGGCCCACCTGGCGCTGACCCGGGCCTACACCAAGGCCGATGCCTCGGCGATCATCCCCTTCGATTACGCGCGCCTGCCCTTCGTCGCGGTCATCGCCTGGTTCCTGTTCGGCGAGACCGCGGATATCTGGACCTGGGTCGGGGCAGCCGTGATCGCCGGATCCTCGATCTACATCGCCCACCGCGAGGCCGTGGTCGCGCGCGAAGATCGGCGCCGCGCCAGCCGCGCCGCCGGCGAATCCGTCAAGGCGCGGCCGTAAGAACCTACTCGATGGTTTCCCGCTCGCCGCGCAGGCGGGCCATGAAGTCCCGGGCCTTGGCGCGGTGCGTGTCGCTGACGTATTTGCCGATGGTCTGATAGGCGATGTAGAAGACCGTCGCATCGTCGGTGAAGCCCAGGCCGGTCAGAAAATCGGGGATCACGTCGGCGGGAATGATGAAATAGGCGAGCGCGCCCATAATCACCGCCTTGGCCGGCATGGGTGTCGAGCGGTCCTTGGCGCAGTAATAGGCCGCGACGGCCTCTTCGACAAAAGGCACGTGGCCGGCGACCCGGCGCACCTTATCCCAGAACCCGGTCTCGACCCGGGCTTGGTCGCGCTCATAGCGCTCCGGGTCGTAGGGCACCATGGCCCGGCCGGTGACCTCTGGGGGCTCTTGCGGTTCGGCGCGATCCTGCATGCCTGGACATATGGGGCGGGCGCCCCGCCCCGCAATGTGGCCGAAGCCCTCCCCCTCCCGCCCATTCTGCCGCTTTGGGGGCCGAAGTCGCGGAAATCCGCCCTCGCCAGGGCCTTGGCGGTCTGCTATAGAGCGCGCCGAATTCATCGGCGCGCCTAGGGGCGTGCGAAGGGAGGACCCGACTATGGACATGCGAGGGCACGCCGCGATTGTCACCGGGGGCGGCTCCGGCCTGGGCGCGGCGGCGGCGCGGGCGCTGGCCGGCGCCGGCGCCAAGGTCTGCGTGCTGGACCTCAATGCGGACGCGGCGAGCGCGGTGGCCAAGGACATCGGCGGCCTGGGCCTGGCCTGCGACGTGGGCAGCGCCGAGGCGGCGGAAGCCGCGGTGGCCGGCGCGCGCGAGGCCCACGGGCCCTGCCGGGTTCTGGTCAATTGCGCCGGCATCGCCCCGGCCAAGCGCATCGTCGGGCGCAACGGCGCCATGGCCCTGGCCGATTTCGAGCAGGTCATCCGGGTCAACCTGATCGGCAGCTTCAACCTGCTGCGCCTGGCCGCCGCCGACATGGCCGGCGCCGAGGCCCTGGCGGACGGCGAGCGCGGGGTCATCGTCTCGACCTCCTCGATCGCCGCGGTCGAGGGTCAGATCGGCCAGGTCGCCTATGCCGCCTCCAAGGCCGGGATCAACGGCATGATGCTGCCGGCGGCGCGCGAATTCGCCAAGATCGGCATCCGGGTCATGACCGTCGCCCCGGGCCTGATCGGCACGCCCCTGCTGCTCAACATGCCCCAAGAGGTTCAGGACAACCTGGCCGGCCAGATCCCCTTCCCGCACCGCTTCGGCAAGCCGGAGGAATTCGCCGGCCTGGTCATGCACATCGTCGAGAACCCCATGCTGAACGGCGCGGTCATGCGCCTGGACGGCGCCATGCGGATGAATTGAGGGCCCTAAGAACCCGAAAGGCCGGTGACAGCCCCCGCGATGGGGCGTTGAAGCCGCCGGAGTCCTGGGCCATCTTGGCCTGGCGCGGCCAGTGACAACCGCCCGAGTCGCGAAACGGCGCGTACGGGCCGGTAACGAACCCCGTGAGAGGCACGATGGCACATCTGCACGACGTTGGGCGTTTCGTCACGCCGCCGGATCTGTCCGATCTGGAAGCCTATGCCCGCGAGGCCTTCGCCACGATTCCCGAGGAGTTGCGTCAGTACCTCGGCGAGGTCGTGATCAAGGTCGAGGATTTCCCGGACGACGAAACCCTTGAAGAGATGGATTGCGAGACGCCCTTCGATTTGCTCGGCCTTTACCGGGGCGTCGACATGTCCAAAAAGAGCGTGCAGGACGCGCCCGAGGATATCGACACGGTCTACCTCTACCGGCGGCCGATGCTCGACTATTGGTGCGAGACCGGCGAGGACCTGGTCGATGTGGTGCGCCATGTCCTGATCCACGAGATCGGCCACCATTTCGGCCTGTCCGACGACGACATGGAACGCATCGAGGCGGAAGCGTAAGGCCTAACGCGCTGCTGTCTGCGAGATGCCACCTCTTGGCGCGCCGGCCTCGACATTGCGCCACAGAACCGCGTGATCCGGGGGCAAGGCCCTGGAGTTCGGCATGGCGAGCCACAAACGCAGGAGCAGACGGTCGCGTCCGCTGGCCTTGTCGTCCTCGAAGGGTGTGCGGCCATGGTAGGTCACGTGGCTGTTCAGGAACTGCATGTCCCCAGGTTCCATGGTCATCTCGAAGGCGAGCTCCTCCGCCAGCGTGAGCAGGAGCGCGATGGCCTCGTGCTGCTTCTCACTGAGCCGCGGCACTCCGGGCACCAACTGGGCCGCCTCGATGTAGGTGAGCGAAAAATGGCTGGTGAAGCGGCCCGCGCGCAAGCCGAAGACCGGTAGGTTGTAGACGCTGGCCACATCGTCGCTCTCCTCGCCCAGGCGGCTGCGCGGTATCGGGGCGACGAGGGCCTCGGCCAGGTCCGGCTGGCGGTGCAGCATCTCGTTATACACGGCGGGCGAACTGCAGATCTTGCTGACGCCCCCGCGCCTGGCCTGGCTGACGCAGAGCAGGCTGACCACATCGGTTCGGTCTGTGTGGAAGCGCAAGACACCGTTCGACAAGGTTCGCGCATAGGAAGACAGAAAGGGGTTATCGCGCCCGGCCGGCGCGACCTGGCCATAGCGCTGGCCCAGATCACCGCCCTCGTCGCGGATCGCGCGCATGAGCTCGCCCCGGCGATTCTGATACACCGGGTGTCCCAGGTTGAAGCCTAGGCCAAAATAAATTTGGCGCAGCGCCGTCTCGTCGTACCGCCCGACCGGCAGGCCGCGCAGCTTGAACAGCCCCAGCCCGCTTTCGAGCGCCTCGGCAATCTCGGTCAAGAGCGGGCGCAAAGCCGGAATCTGAAAGGCCTCCGCCGTAATCTCGTGCCAAGCCAAGCCCCGGGCGCGCACCTGTGCGAGCGCGGCGTCCAATGCCGCCAACTCGCCGGACGTGAGATCGCGCAGCCAAGCCGAGGACTTGGCAAGATCGCGGCCGCTCCAAACACTGGCGCCTTCCAAGGGCTGCATAGCCGTCATAGGCCGGGAAACCTTTGTGTGCGAGTTGGAATCACGGCCAGCTTAACGGAGGCCGCCTGGCAGGTTCAACACGCTATGCGGACCCTCGAGCACCTGTCTCCCCGCCGCCACGGCGAAATCATGTCCGGAAAAACCCCTGCGACATGGGCGGAGCGACGATATGGGCCGTGATGCCGGCTTGACCCCAGATGCCTTAGTTGGTTTTGGCATGCACACGATCTAGTTCGTCGATATCCGACTGCTCGATCGGCCGGTGGGAAGTCACTTGGGAAAACCGCAACAGATAGCCATCCGGATCGAGAACCATGAACTGGGTGCGTTCGTCCATGCGATCGGTCCGCCATATCGATGCTGTATGTAGTTTCAAAAACGGTTGTATGCCGGCGGCCACGACGTCGTCGTGTATCTGCCGGACATTGGTGACCATGAATTGAAGATTGATTCCGCGGCCGTACGGCCTCTCCATGGGCGCTGGGTACCAAGGCTCCCAACTCCCATCGTGCTGCCACCACGCGATCATAATTTGTGAATCTTGAAAGGACAGATAGGCGTGCGCATCGCTGCTTCGTCGTTGAGCAACGTTAAACCCTAGGCGTTCGGTGTAGAAACTCAGGCTCTTTTCGAAATCTGAGCACCAAAGCTCTGGCACAAGGCTGTTGATCTCGAAGGACATGCTCTTTCCTCTGGATATCGATATCTATGACGTACGGCTTAGTCCTCCCGGGCGACGAAATCGAGCGATTGGCGCGCCGTGCGCAGGCCGAAACGGCGCTTGATCGGCGAATTGAGAAAGCGATTCACCCCGGCCAGCACGTTCGACACCCAAGGTGCATTCGGGGCGTTCAGAACTTCCTCTCGCGCCGCCATGAAGGTCTTCAGCTGGTGCGCGGCGACGATGTATTCGAACTGGCCGTGGTCGAACAGGTTCATGGCCGCCGCGTCGAAGAAAGCCGTAGGGTCTTCGACCTGCCAGGGGCCGCCGTTCAAGCCCTTATCCACATAGGCCGCGTTGCGCCCGACGAAGCAGGCCATCTGCAACAGTCCCTGGGGCCAGAGTGTCGGATACCGGGTGCAAAGCTGGCGCACCGCGTTGGCGAAGGTGATCCCGTGGGTGAAGTCGAGCCAACCCACGTTGTCGGAGACTGGGGCGTCGTTGCGCGCCTCCACCGCGCGGTCGAAGTGCAAAAGGTTCCAGGCCGCGGCGCCTAGAAGCGCGTCGTAAAGACCTTGGCGATCGCCGGCAAAGTCGAGGCAGCGCTCCAGGGCGCCGCGCACGCCCAGGCCGACGAAATCCCCGGCGCGTGGTGACGATGGCCTCGCCGCCGTGCCTTCCGCCTTGCCCCACGCGGCCAAAACGCGGCCGTAGTCTTTGAACTCGGGAATCAGGTCTTCGCGCCTCGCGTAAACGAGCGAGCGGATCAGGGCGAGCAGCAAAGGTTCCGTAACCTCCGGGCCCAGGCGCGCGATCAACTGGCCGGTCTTCAGGGTGTAGATCGCGGCATGACCGAAATCGGCGTAGTGCGCGAGGGCGCAGGCGGCCAGGGTGCCCTCGAGATCCGCGTAGCTCTGCCCCTCCGACAGCGCACCGCGCGCCAAAGCGCAGGCGGTCGCCTCGTCCTCGGCTTCGATGGCCGCGGCCAGAGCCTCCGCCGCATAGGGCGCGCGGCCCGGCGGATAGGGATAGGCATTGTGGCGCAGGGAATCCCAGGCCATGTGGCCCACGACCTCGACCAAGGGCGAAAGATCGAGCGCCGGATCGGCGCCGGCTTTCCAGGCCCGCAAAGACAGCCAGTCGGCGGCCGCCGCGTAGGCGTGCGAGGTGCCGAACTCGAGCCGGTCGTGGGTCCAGCCAATGGCGGCGCGCAGGGCCTCCAGGGGATCGCGCCCGGCGCGGCTCAGGCGGGCGATCTCCCGCGCCATGCGGTCGGTTTCGTGGTCCGGAAAGGAGTCCGCCAGGGCGGCGAGCGCCGCCGCCGCGCGCTCCTCGGCCGGCAGGTCGCTGGGGTCGAGCCAGACCTTGCCGTCCGCGACCCGCACCGGATAGCGGCGCAGGCGGTCGCCGCCCACCAGGGTCTCGCCACCGTCCAGATCGAACTTCCAATTGTGCCAATTGCAGGTCAGCACGCAGGCGCCGTCCGCGCCCCGGCTCAAGGCCCCCTCGCTTAAGGGAAAGCCTTCGTGCGGGCAGCGGTTGTTGCAGGCATGGACCTTGCCGTCCGTGTCGTGAAACAGGGCGATCTGCTTGCGCTCGTGTTTGATCACCATGACGCCGCGTTGGCGCAGCTTAGCCAAGTCGGCGACCGACACGAAGGCGTCGGCCGCGGCGTCTTTCGAAGGGTGGGTCTGGGCCGCCATGGCGCCCTCCAGCTTTTCTAAAGAATCATCTATATAAAATACTAGTACCGGGGCCTTTCTTTTTAAAGAAGTATCTTTATAAAGATTTCGGTGACGGCGGCATCGTAAGGAAGGCTGGTTTCATGCTCCAGGCGGACGGCATTCAAGAGGCCGGCGGCACCCGGCGCGCCTTGTTGGAGCGCCTCAAGCGCGCCGGTGCCCAGGACGCGCAAATCCTGGCCGAACATTTGGGCGTGACCGCCATGGCGGTGCGCCAGCATCTCTATGCCTTGGAGGCGGAAGGCATCGTGACGGCGACCCCGGCGCCGCGCCCCCTGGGCCGCCCGGTCAAGCTCTGGGCCCTGACCCCCAGCGCCGCGCCCTTCTTTCCCGACGGCCACGCGGACCTGACCCTCGGCTTGCTCGACGCCATGGGCGCGGCCTTCGGAACCAAGGGGATGGACAAGCTGCTGGCCGCGCGCACGCGGGCCCAGGGCAAGGCTTACGGCGCCCGGGTCGATCGCTTCAAGACCCTGAAGCGGCGCTTGGAGGCCCTGGCCGAAATCCGTTCGGAAGAAGGCTACATGGCCGAGGTGCGTGGCGCCGGGCGCGGCCAATACCTCCTGATCGAGAACCACTGCCCGGTCTGCGCGGCGGCGGCGGCCTGCCGCGGATTGTGCCGGGGTGAGTTGGAGTTGTTCCGCGCCGTTTTGGGCCCCGGGATCGAGGTCGAGCGGATCGACCACATCCTGACCGGGGCCCGGCGGTGCAGTTACCGGGTGCAGCGCGTGGGTGCCGCCTAAATCAGCGCGCGTACCCGTTCGCGCAAGACCGGCAGCAGGTCCGCTTCGAACCAAGGATTTTTCTTCAGCCAGGCCGTGTTGCGCCAGCTTGGATGGGGCAGGGGTATGTAATGTGGCGCGTAGTCGGCCCAGGCCCGCACGGTGTCACTTAGGTTCTTTTGCCGCAGCTTGCCCAGGTATTTGGCTTGCGCGTACTGCCCAACCAGAAGAGTCAAGGCGATGTTCGGCAATCCGGCCAGCAAGGCTGGATGCCAGGTCGGCGCGCACTCGGGTCGCGGCGGTTTGTCGCCGCCGCGCGCATCGACCCCGGGATAGCAAAATCCCATGGGCATGATGGCGATGCGCGACTCATCGTAGAAAGTATCATGGTCCACTTGGAGCCAATCGCGCAGGCGGTCGCCGGAGCGATCGTCCCAGGGCACGCCGCTTTCATGCACCCGCGTGCCCGGCGCTTGGCCGATAATCAGGAGCCGGGCCGCCGCCTTGGCGCGCACGATCGGCCGTGGGCCAAGCGGCAGGTGCGCCGTACACAAGGTGCAGGCGCGCGCGGCGCGCAAGGTGTCTTCGAGGCTGGTCTCGCTCATGTCCGTTCCTGCAATAGCGTCTCGACAAATATGGGAACGATCTCGCTCGCAGGCCCATAGTGGCTCTCGGTAAAGTGACTGTGTCCTTCGGAGGGCTCCAAGTTCAGCTCGACGGTCGCGCCGCGGCCCGTGCCGCGCACCTCGGCAACGAAGCCGGCGGCGGGATAGACGTTGCCCGAGGTCCCGATCGAGATAAAAAGATCGCACCCGGCCAGGGCCTGGTAGATCCGCTCCATCTCGAAGGGCATCTCGCCGAACCACACCACGTTGACCCGCAGGCCACCGGCGCGCCCGCAAGTGGGGCAGACGCTGTCGAGGGCCATGTCGTCGCGCCAAACCTCCACGCCACGGCAATGCAGGCACAAGGCCCTCAGGAGTTCGCCGTGCATGTGGATCAGATTGCGCGAGCCGGCGCGCTCGTGCAGGTCGTCGATGTTCTGGGTTACCAGCAGAACCTCACCCGGCCATTCGGATTCCAGGCGCGCCAAGGCCAGGTGCGCGGCGTTCGGCCGCACGTTGTCGGACAACAAGCCCTGGCGGCGCGCGTTGTAAAAACCGTGCACCCGTTCGGGGTCGCGGGTGAAGGCTTCCGGCGTCGCCACATCCTCGATACGGACCCGCGACCAGATGCCGCCGGGGTCGCGGAAGGTCTCCAAACCGGATTCCTTGGAGATGCCGGCGCCGGTCAGGATAACGATTCGCCCGCTTGGGGATTGGGCCTTGTCGATCCGCGTCATCTCGACAGAATACCCAAGGCTTGTCATACGAGACAGCGTAACCATCGGGGGACACCGGCAAATGCGCCGCGCGCGCGTCCTGTTTGTTTGCACCGGCAACATCTGCCGATCGCCGACCGCCGAAGCGGTGTTTCGCAAGGCGGTCGCCGACGCCGGGTTGAGCGACCGGATCGCGTGCGATTCGGCGGGCATGGCGCCCTGGCACGCCGGCAAAGCGCCGGACCCGCGCGCGGTCCGCGCGGCATTCCAGCGCGGCTATGAAATGGTCGAGCTGCGGGGCCGCCACCTGGACGCGCGGGATTACAACGATTTCGATCTCTTGATCGGCATGGACCAAGGCCATGTCAAAGAACTGGCGCGGAAAGGACCGCGCAAGGCCAAGAGCCGGGTCGCGCTGTTCCTCGATTTCTCCCCGCAGCTTGAGGCGACCCACGGCGCGGATGTGCCCGATCCCTATGCGGGCGGCGAGGCCGACTTCGAATTCGCCCTGGACCTGATCGAAGCGGGCGTGCCGGGCCTGCTGGCCGCGGTCGAGAAAGATTATCTCTGAGCGCGCCCTGCGCGCCCAAATCTTCCACGCAATGGCCTGGGCCATAAAAAAAGGCCCCGCGTCGAACGCGGGGCCAGTGGAAGGCAGGAGGTGCAATGAGAGCGAAAATCCGGTCCGGGGCCGTCCGATCCGCCGCTTGGCACACCGTCGGAGCGGTGCGGCTGGACATGTCTCTTCGTCTCCCTCTAGATATGGCACGCGGTGCCCGATCTCAAAGTGACAGCCGTCACACCGGGTGCGCTTTAAGCCGCCAAGCGAAAGGTCCGGCGCGATCCTGAGCCTCGACATATCCGAAATTCTGCCGGATTTCCCCGAATACCGGGTCGCGGCGGTGCTGGCCCGGGGTCTGAGCGTTCGGCCCAGCGGCGACCCGGACCTGGACTCTGCCTTGGCTCGGGCCGAGGCCGACGCGGTGGCGTGGCTATCGGATCGGCCGCTCAACGAAATCCCGGAGCTTCAAGTCTGGCGCGCCGCCTACAAGGCTTTCGGGGTGAAGAAGACCAGCTATCGAAGCTCGGTCGAGCGCCTGCTCAAACAGCTACAGCAGGGCCGCGGCCTGCCGCGGATCAATACCCTGGTCGATTGCTATAACGCGGTATCGGCGCGCCACGGCCTGCCGGTCGGGGCCGACGACTTGGCCAAGCTGGCCGGGCCCCTGGCATTCCGCATCGCGCGGCCGGGCGACAGCTTTTTCGCCCTGGGCGGCGCCCCGGCGGCCGGGCCCGAGGATTTGGGCGATCCGCCCAAGACCGGCGAAGTGGTCTATGCCGACGGCGAAAAGATCCTGTGCCGGCGCTGGAACTGGTACCAGGACGCGCGCAGCGCGACCGGCGCCCATACCCGCGACGCGGTCTTGAGCGTGCAATGGCTTGGTGGCGGGGCCAGTTTGGAAGCGGCGGCGGAAGATCTCTGCGCCGGGCTGCGCGCGCACTGTGGCGCCCGCACCGCCTGGGCCGTGGCCCAGGCCGGCGCGCCCCGCGCCGAAGTCGCCTTGGATTAGAAAATCCGGCAGGCGGCCTTGCCGCGCTTTTCCAGATACTGCTGGTGATAGTCCTCGGCCGGATAGAAGACCTCGGCCGGGACGATCTCGGTCACGATCGGTTGTCTAAAGGCGCCGCTTTCGCTCAGCCGCGCCACGGCGGCGCGCGCGGCGCTGTCTTGCTCCGGCGAGTGGGTGAAGATCGCCGAGCGGTATTGCGTGCCGAAATCCGGGCCCTGGCGGTCCTTCTGGGTCGGATCGTGCACCGCCCAGAACACCTCCAACAGCGCGCCGTAACCGATCTTTTCCGGATCGAAGGACACCTGAACCGCTTCCGCGTGGCCCGTATCGCCGCCGCACACGCGCTCGTATCCCGGGTCGGGGACGTGGCCGCCGGTGTAGCCCACGCTGGTCGCGGTCACGCCCTGCATGCGCCGGAACGCCGCCTCGACGCCCCAAAAGCAGCCGGCGGCAAAGGTCGCTGTGTCCATCTCGGGTTCTCCCAGAAGAGTGCCTAACGGGAAATATGGCACCGCCGCCGGGCTATTTCCAGCCGGCCCGATTCAAGACCCGCCAGGGGACACCTCGCCCGTCGCCGCCCCGGCAATCGGGGCCCGGGTCAGGTCATAGTCCGCTTCCGCCCGGTAGATCGCGCCGCTTTGGCTTAGAAAGCTGGAATAGAGCACGAAACTCTCCGCCATGAAGGGCGGCGCGCGGAACAGGCCATGGCGCGAAACGTAATCGTAAAGCCGGGCGCCGGGGTTCGCCTTGAATCGGGCCAAGGTCACATGGGGCTTGAACTTGCCGCCCCTCGGCTCCAGCCCGGCGCGTTGCAGGGCCTGCTCGACCTTGGCCTGCAGGCGTTTCAGGGGCTCGCCCGCTTCCACGCCGACCCACAAGGACCGCGCCTTGGCATTGCACCCGAAATGGCCAACGCCAGCCAAAGCCAGCGGGAAGCTGGGCACCCGTACACCGGTCAGGGCGGCATCGATGTCTTGGGCCTGGCGGCCGTCGACCTCGCCGATAAAGCGTAGGGTCAAATGCAGGTTTTCGGGGGCGACCCAGCGGGCGCCGGGAACGCCGTGCTGCAAAGCGGCCAGGCGGTCGCGGACGTCTTCGGGCAAGGCGATGGCTACGAACAACCGCATGGCAGGCACCCCCTACCGCGAAAAGCCGATACGCATCAAGTGGCGAGACGCACCACCGGTGACCCCGCCCTGATATTAGGGTGGCGGCTTGGTTTAGATTTTATGAAGGCCGGAACGGCCGGATGCGGATCGGTTCTTCGCCTTAGCCGAAGACCGCCAAGACCCCGGTGAAGGCGTAGAGGCGGTCGTTGCAGATCTCGCCGTTGGCGAAAAACCCGGCCAGCGGCAAATCGCCCAGTTCCGCCTGGACCAACTTCAATTCCTGTGAGGCATCGCCGAACAGGTTGCTGCCGCGCGCGACGCAGGAATAGTACAGCGCCGCCTTGGCGTCGTCGCCGGCGCGCCGCTTGACGTCTTTCAACATGCGGCGCAGATCGGCCAGGGCGCTGTCGTGGTCGCGCCGGCAGAACATCAGGCGTTGCCCCGCCTCGACCTGATGGCCGACCTGAATCCAGTCGTTTCCGGTGTCGATTCCGGTCAGGTTGCGCACCAGATAGTCGCCGGTGTCGCTGCCCGTGATCGGAAATCCAGCGAAGATGTAACCGCCGACCCGGCGCAAGTCGTGCGCCAAAAGCTCGCCGATGTCCTTTTTGAAGACTTCGAGCGCCGGGCGGTCGTCGATCTTCATGATAACGTCGCCTTGGGCGGCGGTGATGCTGTGGGTCTCGCCGATGGGTGTGCAGCCTTGGGTCAGGCCGGTCGCGACCGGGATCGAGGGGTCGAACAGCACGCCCGACAAGCCGCCTTCCGTGACGGTTTCGGCGATTTGCGGAAAGGCCCCGCGCGACGCACTGAGTCCGCCGACCAGGAAGCAGGACGTCGCGGCGGTTAGCGCGCGCAGTACTTCTTCCAGCGCTTGGGTGCGCGGGTCGCCGTGCGCCACGCCAAAGACCGGGGCGTGTCGCTTTAGCCAGACGCCGTGATCCTGCTGGAACCCGGCCAGGCTGCCGCCGTCGGCGCCGCCGCCCAAAGGCGAGAAAACCTGGAACGATTCCTCCGGCAAGGCCGCGGTCAGAATGGCGACCGCCGGGCGGTCGTAGATTTCCTCGGCGCCGCCCGCGATGCCCAGGCCGACGCTGCCGGTCCAGTGCTGGATGCCGGTCTTGCCGCGCAGAAAGGCGAGCAGGCTGCTCAGGTCGTCGGCCAGAACGTCGGTCGCATAGAGGAAGCCCAGGTTCGCGCCGGCCGGCACCTCGCCGAGGCCCTCCAGGCAGGCCTTGGCGCAGGACGCCCAATCGGATCCGGCCCCGTGGCCGGCGGCGAAACCGGAGGCCGGGGCCCCGATTGCATTTGTCTGGGTCTCAGTCACCGGCGCGGACCCGTTCGATCAGCGCGATAACATGGGGCGCGATGCGCTCCACCAAAACCGCCACGCCGCGCCGGTTCGGGTGGATGCCGTCCGCCTGATTGAGGCTCGGATCCGTGGCGACGCCCTCAAGAAAAAACGGATACAAGGCCACACCGTGCTTTTCCGCCAGGCGCGGAAAGACGCTGTCGAAGGCCTCGGCGTAGCGGGCGCCCAAATTGCGCGGCGCCAGCATGCCCGCCAAGAGGACCGGCAGGTTCTCCGCCTTGAGCCGGACCAGGATCGCGTCCAGGTTCAGGTAGGTATTGTCCGGGTTGAGGCCGCGCAGGCCGTCGTTCGCGCCCAATTCCACCAGCACCGCATCAGGCTTTTCCGCCAGGGCCCAATCCAGGCGCGCCCGCCCGGCCGCCGTGGTGTCGCCGGAATTGCCGCCGTTGATGACCCGCACATCATAGTCGCGCGCGCGCAAGGCCGCTTCGAGTTGATCCGGAAAAGCATGCCCGACTTCAACGCCGTAGCCGGCGACGAGGCTGTCGCCGAAAGCGAGCAGCTTGACCGCCGCCGCCGCCGCCGGGCTGGCCCAGGCGAGCGTCACCGCCAGTAGGGCGAAAAACGGAAACAGCCGAGCGCCGGGCCGGGCAAAGGCCGCTGGTCTTGGACGCGCTGGTTTCGGGGAATGCATCACCCTGAGAGGTACGGTGCCGGGCCCGACAAATCAAGCGGTCGGCGCACAGGTGCTCGCCCCGGCGCATTGACAGGCCAGCGCCAGGGGCCATATCCGAAGGGGCGTCCGCCCACCGCACCGTGCTCATCCGGACTCAACCAAGCCATGGACTCTGGCCGATGATCGACCTGGCGAACGTCGAATTGACCCTGCCGTCCTCGGCCGGGCCGGTGCATATCCTGCGCGGCCTTAGCTTGAGCGTGCCCGATGGCCAGTCGCTCAGCGTGGTCGGGCCCTCGGGCTCCGGCAAATCCTCCATGATGATGATCATCGCCGGGCTGGAGCGCGCCAGCGCCGGCCGGGTCGCGGTCGGCGGGCGCACGCTGACCGGCCTGAGCGAGGACGACCTGGCGCGCTTTCGGCGCGAAACCCTGGGCATCGTGTTTCAGGACTTTCACCTGGTGCCGACCATGTCGGCCCTGGAAAACGTCGCGATCCCCCTTGAGCTGGCGGGCCGAGACGACGCCTTCGACCGCGCCGAGGCCAGCCTGCGCTCGGTCGGCCTGGGCCACCGCTTGGGGCATTATCCGGGACAGCTTTCCGGCGGCGAGCAACAGCGCACGGCTCTGGCCCGCGCGGTCGCGGCGGCGCCGAAACTGATTCTGGCGGACGAGCCGACCGGCAACCTGGACGGCGACACCGGGCGCCAGGTGATCGACCTTTTGTTCGACTTACGCGCCCAGCATGGCAGCACCCTCTTGTTGATTACCCACGATCGCGATCTCGCCGCGCGCTGCGAACGCACGGTCCATCTGCGCGACGGGTTGATCGGACCCGAGGCGGACGGCGCGGCGCCGCCGGCCGTGGCGCTGGCCCGCCCGGCGCAATGAGCTCGGCGGCGGCAGCGACCGGCGGCAGCTGGGGCTTGGCCCTTCGCTTGGCCCGGCGCGAGCTGCGTGGCGGCTTGCGCGGCTTCGGCGTTTTCCTGGCTTGCTTGGCGCTCGGCGTCGCGGCTATCGCCGTGGTCGGCACCGTCTCCGGCGGTGTGCTCGACGCCTTGCGCGACGATGGCCGGCGGATTCTAGGCGGCGACATGGATCTGCGCCTAGTCCATCGCCCGGCGAACCAAGCGCAATTGGACTGGCTGAACGACCGCGCCGAGGTTGCCCTCGTCATCGATATGCGGGCCATGGGCCGGGCGCCGGGACCGGACGGCCGGCGCGCCTTGATCGAACTGCGCGGCATCGGTCCGCTCTATCCCCTCTACGGCGCGGCCGAGCTGGCGCCCGCGGGGGACTTGGCCGATGCCCTGGCGCGGCGTGACGGCGTCTGGGGCGCGGTGGCGGAGCCGGCCTTGCTGCGCCGCTTGGACCTAGAGGTGGGCGACACCCTGCAGGTCGGCGAGTTGACCTACGAACTGCGCGCCGATTTGGCCTTCGAACCGGACCGCGCCGCTAAGGTGGTGTCCTTCGGGCCCCATGTCCTGGTCGCCCGCGACAGCTTGCCGGAAACCGATCTGATCCAGCCGGGCAGCCTGGTGCACTACCACTATCGCCTTCGCCTGCCGGCGGGCAGCGATTTGACCGTCTTTCGGGCCGACTTGAATGTGGCCTTTCCCGACGCCGGCTGGCGGATTCGCGGGCCCGATCAAGCGGCGCCCGGCGTGACCCGTTTCGTCGAGCGCTTGAGCCTGTACCTGACCCTGGTCGGGCTGACCGCCTTGTTGGTTGGCGGCCTGGGCGTGGCCAACGCGGTCAACGCCTACCTTGAGGGCCGCGCCGCGACCATCGCCACGCTGAAATGCCTGGGCGCCCCCGGCAGGCTGATCTTCCGCACCTACATGGCGCAGATCATGTTGCTGGCCCTGTTGGGGATCGGCATCGGCCTGGCCCTGGGCGCCAGCGCGCCCTTTGCTGCCGCCGGGTTGCTGAGCGATCTGCTCGGCTGGCAGATCGCCATGGGCGTCCAGCCCCTGGCGCTGGCCCGCGCCGCCGCCTTCGGGCTCTTGACCGCCTTCGCTTTTTCGTTGTGGCCCTTGGCGCGGGCCCGCTGGGTGCCCGGCGCCAATCTGTTCCGCGATACCGTGGCACCCTTCCCCACGCCGCCTTGGCGGGCCGAGCGGCGTGTCCTGGCGGTCATTGGCCTGGCCGGTTTGGCGCTGGCCGGGCTGGCCATTTCCAGTGCGGCGGATCGCTGGCTCGGGCTCTATTTCGTCCTCGGCGCCGGGGCCACTCTGGCGGTGTTTCGCCTGGCCGGTTACGCCATCGTCGCCTTGGCCCGGCGCGTGCCGCGCCCGCGCCGCACCGCCTTGCGGCTGGCGCTCGCCAACCTGCACCGGCCCGGCGCGCCGACCGGCAGCGTGGTGGCGTCCCTCGGCCTGGGGCTGACGGTCCTGGTCGCCATCGCCCTGGTCGAGGCGAACCTGGCCCGGCAATTGCGCGACGAGTTACCGCTCAACGCGCCGGGCTTTTACTTCATCGACATCCAGCCCGATCAGATGGACGACTTCACGCGCCTGGTCGAGGCCCATCCCGGTGCCCGGGACCTGCAACGCGTGCCCATGTTGCGTGGCCGCATCGCCGCCGTGAACGGTACGCCCAGCGAGCGCCTCAACATTCCGCCCGATATCGCCTGGGTGTTTCGCGGCGACCGGGGCCTGACCTGGTCGGCCGCGCCGCCGGACGAGTCGCCCCTGGTGGCCGGGGATTGGTGGCCGCTCGATTACAACGGCGCGCCCCTGGTCTCGCTCGACGCCGAGGTCGGGCGCCTCATGGGCATTGGGCCCGGCGACCGTTTGTCGATCAATATCCTGGGCCGGGAGGTCGAGGTCGAGATCGCCAATCTGCGGGTCATCGATTGGTCGCAACTGGGCATCAACTTCGTCATGGTGTTCTCGCCCGGACTTTTGGAATCGGCGCCGCAAACCTTCATCGCGACCCTGCGCGCGGACCAGGGCGCCGAGGACGACATCGAACGCGCCGTGACCGACCGCTTCGCCAATGTGTCCTCGATCCGGGTGAAAGAGGTCCTGGCTATGGTGACGGAGCTTTTGGGCCACATCGCGGCGGCGCTACGCGTTGCCGGGGCCGTGGCCCTGGCCGCCGGGGTGCTGGTCCTGGCCGGGGCGGTCGCCGCCGGCCATCGCCGGCGGATCTACGACGCCGTGGTGCTCAAGGTCCTGGGCGCGCGGCGCGCCGATGTGGCGCGCGCCTTCCTGGCCGAATACGGCCTGCTCGGCGGGGTCACGTCCCTGATCGCCGGGGCGATCGGCAGCCTGGCCGGGTTTTTGATCCTGACCGAGGTCATGCACATGCCTTTCGTGTTTCTGCCCCAACCGGTGATCGCCACCGCCCTGGGCGCGGCGGTCATCACCCTGGCCTTCGGCTTTGCCGGGACCTGGCGGGCGCTGGGCCAAAAAGCCGCCCCATTGCTGCGGAATCATTAGGTTTTTTGGAAAACCGCCGGTTTCCGGCACCGCCATGGTTAACGGCTGCAGCTATTTTCCCACAGCGTGTGCGAGAATCTATTGATTCGAAACTCTTCTGGGCCAATATTAAGCCTAGGCTTTCCCAACGGAATAACGAGGGTTTTCATGGCAATCGGTCCAGACCGCAAATTTATGACCCGCACCCAGGCTGAAGCGGCGCAAGTCGACGTCGGCCTGCGCAGGTACATGCTGCGGGTCTATAATTACATGAGCGTGGCCTTGGCATTGACTGGGGCCGTGGCGTTCTTCGTTTCGACCAGCCCGGTGATGCTTCAGGCCATTTTCGGTACGCCGCTTCAGTGGGTTGTGATGCTGGCGCCGCTTGGCTTGGTTTTCTTCCTCTCCGCGCGCATCCACAAAATGTCGACCGGCGCGGCGCAGATTTCGTTCTGGGCCTTTGCGGCCCTGTTTGGCATGTCCCTGGCCTCGATTTTCGTGATTTACACGGGCGCATCGGTGACCCGCGTGTTCTTCATCACGGCGGGCGCCTTCGCGGGCCTGTCCTTGGTCGGTTACACGACCAAGAAGGACCTCTCGGGCATGCGGACGTTCCTGATCATGGGCGTTATCGGCCTGATCATCGCGATGGTCGTGAACATGTTCCTTGCCTCGAGCGGGCTGCAGCTTCTGATCTCGGTGGTCGGCGTGCTGATCTTCGCCGGTTTGACCGCCTACGATACGCAGCAGATCAAGCTGGCCTACTATGAAGGCGACAGCAGGGACGTCGGCGAGAAGAAAGCGATCATGGGCGCGCTGAAACTCTATCTCGACTTCCTCAACATGTTCATCTTCCTGATGCACATTATGGGTGTCGCGCGCGAGTAACCTGCGCGGCACATCGATCAAGAGTAAAAGGCCCGGGAGCGATCCCGGGCCTTTCGTTTTTAGGGGCCGGCGCTCAGGCCGTGCGGCCGCCATCCACGGGCAGGCAAACACCGGTCAAAAACGCGGCCTCGTCGGAGGCCAGATACAGCGCGGCATTGGCGATATCCTCGGGCGTCGACATGCGCCCCAAGGGCACCGAGGCGACGAAGGCGGCGCGGTTTTCCGGCGTGTCGGACTTGCCCATAAAGGTCTCCAGCATGCCGGTCGCGCCGATCACCGGGCAGATCGCGTTGACCCGCACGTTATCGGGCGCAAGCTCCAGCGCCATGGCCTTGGTGATGGTGTTCACCGCGCCCTTGGAGCCGTTGTACCAGACCAGCCCGGGGCGCGGGCGCAGCGCGGCGGTCGAACTGGTGTTGATGATGCACCCAGATCCTTGTTTGCGGAACACCGGCACCGCCTCGCGCGCAGCCAGATAGATCGCCTTGACGTTGACCGCGTAGGTTCGGTCGAAGTCGTCCTCGCTGACCTCGATCAAGGGTTGATTGCGGTGGCTGAAGCCGGCGTTGTTGACCAGGATGTCGAGCCGGCCAAAGTGAGTGGCCGCCGCGGCGATCATGTCCTTGACCTCGCTGGCGCAGGTCACGTCGGCATGGACATAGGCCGCCTGTCCGCCATCGCCGTTTATTCGTTCCGCAATCGCGCGCCCGGCGTTGTCGTTCATATCGGCGATCACGACGCTGGCGCCCTCGGCCGCGAAGCGGGCCGCGATCCCGGCGCCGAAACCGGACCCGGCGCCGGTTACCACCGCTACTTTGTTCTCCAAACGCATGTTCGCCGTTCTCCCTGTCGCGTTTCTATTTGAGGGGAACTATGTCATGGAAGCCCGACGATACGAAAGCGTGCGGCGCGCTGGGGACCTCAGGAGAATAGGTTGCGTCCCAGGACGATATCGAAACGCGCGTCCAGGGCGCCGGCCTCCATCTCGCTGGCCTTCAGGGGCACGATCAGGGCCGCCCTGTGCGCGGGGTCGGTGACCCGGCGCAGGATGCCGTCCCGCGCGTTCATGGCCTCGCCCGCCACATACATCTGGGTCGTCAGGCGGCGGAAGCCCGGTCCCGAGACCGCGAAGTGGATGTGCGGCGTGCGCGACCCGTAAGGCACCGGCCGGATGGTGCGGAATCGATAGGCCGCGTCCGTGCCCAGGCTGGTTTGGCCGTAGCCCTGAAAGTTCGGATCCACGCCGGCCCGCGAATCGCCCACGTGATGGTAGTGACCGAAAGCGTCGCACTGCCAGATCTCGACCCGCGCCCCGGCCATGGGCCGGCCATCCTCGGCCAGGACCCGGCCGAACACATGGGTCACGGTTCCCGCCGCCGGTCCCTGCCGGCCCGCGATGCGGACCAAGTCGCTATCGGACTCGAGCGGGACCTGGCGCGGATAGAACGGCCCCGGGGTTTGGCGCGGCGTCGCGACTAGGGCCGCGGAGGCCGGCCGCGCCGCCGCCCATCCAAGCAGGCCCATCCCGGAAAGGATCGCACGGCGTCTGGAAAGCCGCATGGCGGCCGCTCCCTGTTGTTCTTGTCGTCCAAGGGGATTTTACGCGTTACCGCGCGCCGGCCCAAATCGCGTTTGCACACTTCGGCGTGAGACGTTTTTGCGTGAGGCGTCGCACCTTACCGTTCGATGCGATAGGCTCGGCGCCTGGCATTGCATATCTGAAAGGGGAGATCTTTATGGCGGGCTATCTTGTCGCCCATATCCAAGTCACCGATCCGCAAGGTTTCGAGGCTTACCGTGACGCGGTTCCTGCGGTGATTGAGCGTTTCGGCGGGCGCTATCACATTCGCGGCGGCAAGGCGGACGTGAAAGAAGGCAATTGGGATGTGCCCCGCCTGGTGGTCATCGAATTCCCCAGTGTCGCGCGAGCCCAGGAGTTCTACGATTCGCCGGAATATCAGGAAATTCTGCCGCTTCGCCTCAATGCCTCCACGGGCAGTCTCGCCCTCGTCGAGGGGGGGTGATGCGGTCTTAGGCCGCCCGGTCGATGAGGTGTAGGAAGGACCCCATGACCGTGCCGGTCCGGCCGCCGACGGATTGCGCTTCGCCTGTGCCGGTTGCCGTGCAGCGGAATAGCGGCGCCGTGCCGTCGCCGGCGGTGGCCTGGGCGAAATGGAACTCGTGGCCGCGAAAGCGTGCGCCCGCCATGCCCAGCGGACCGTCGCTCACCAGGACCGCCTCGCGGTAACCCAGGCTTCGGCGCGGCCGGTCGAAGGCCGCTTCCAGCGGCAAGAGACCGGCCATGGCATGGCGCGCGCCCTCTGCGTCGATCAAGCCCTGGCCCAAAACCATGTAGCCGCCGCATTCGCCGTAAACCGCTGCGCCGCGCGCCGCCGCGTCGCGAAGCCCAAGTAAAAAAATGCCGTTGGCCGCCAGGCGACCGGCGTGCAGCTCGGGGTAGCCACCGGGCAAATAAACCGCGTCGGCGTTGCGGTCGGGCGCCTCGTCGGCCAGGGGCGAAAAAAAATTGAGCGATGCGCCCCGCGCGCGCCAGGCGTCGAGTACGAGCGGATAGGCAAAGGCGAAGGCTAGATCGCGCGCCACGGCGATGCGCTGGCCCAGGGGGGGAAGGAGGTCGTTCGAGGCGCCGGCCAGGAGCCCGGACGGCTTGGCTAGCGCCCTCAAGGCGTCGATGTTTACATGGGCCCCTGCGATCTCCGCCGCGGTCTCCAGAAAGCGTTCCAAAGCCTCGTGCTCGCCCGCCTGCACAAGGCCGAGGTGGCGTTCGGGCAACATCAACTCCGCGCACCGGGGCAGGCATCCGAGCACCGGAATATCCAGCGGGGCGCAGGCCGCGCGCAGCATGTCCTCGTGGCGTGGGCCGCCGACCCGGTTGAAGACGACTCCGGCGACCGAAACCTCGGTCTGGAAGCTCGCGAAGCCCTGGATCAGCGCGGCGGCGGAGGCGGCCATGCCCTTGGCGTCGACCGCCAGGATCACCGGCCAGCCGGTCAGGCGCGAGATCTGGGCGCACGACCCGGCGCCGCCCGGCGCTTCGCCCGCCGCGCCGTCGAACAGGCCCATGACCCCCTCGGCGATGACAAGTTCGCCGTTCGCCCCGGCGCGCGCCGCGACGGCGGCCAAGGATTCGGGCCGCATGGCCCAGCCATCCACGTTGAGGCAAGGCCGTCCGCTGGCCGCCGCGTGAAACGCCGGATCGATGTAGTCCGGGCCGACCTTGATCGGGGAAACGGCGACGCCGCGATGGCGCAAAAGCCGCAACAGCGCGAGTGTCAGGACCGTCTTGCCGCTGCCCGAGGCCGGCGCCGCGATCAGCAGGCCGGGTGCCGGGCCGCTCATGGTCCGATGCTCATCCGGCGGCGCGCCCGCGCCGGGTTCCCAAGGGGTCCGCCTGCAAGACCCGCCCGTCCAGCGCGCCCAGCCAATCCAGCCCGGCGCGCAGGCGCACCACCTCGCCGATCACGATCAGACACGGCGGTTCGATGCCTTGGGCGGCGGCATCGGCGGCGCAGGTGCCCAGGGTGGTCTCCAGGACCCGCTGCTCGGGCGTCGCCGCCTTGCTGACGATGGCGGTGGCCTGCGCGGCCGGGCGCCCGCCCGCGATCAGGCGTTCGGCGATTCGATCCAGATGCTTGAGCGCCATGTAGAGCACCAGCACCGGCGCGCCGCGCGCCAGGGCGTCCCAATCCAGGCGTTCCGGCACCGCCCCGGTCAGGTCGTGCCCGGTGATGAAGGTGACCGCCGAATTGGTGTCGCGGTGGGTGACCGGAATGCCCGCATAGGCCAGGCCGCCGATGCCGCTGGAGACGCCGGGCACGATGCGGAACGGCACCCCCGCCTCCACCAGGGCCAAGGCTTCCTCGCCGCCGCGGCCGAAGACGAAGGGATCGCCGCCCTTGAGGCGCAGGACCCGTTTGCCGGCGCGCGCCAGTTGAACCAAACGATGGGAAATATCGGCTTGGCGCGGCGAGGGCCGGCCGCCGCGCTTGCCGGCGTACTCCAACTCGCAGTCCGACTTGGCCAGCTTCAGGATTGCCTCGGCAACCAGCGCGTCATGGACGATCACATCCGCCTGGCGCAAGCCGTGCAGCGCGTGCAGGGTCAAGAGCCCGGGATCGCCGGGACCGGCACCGGCCAACCAAACCCAACCCGGCAGAAAATCCGGAAAATCGATTGCTATATCGTCCATGGCCGGATCGTAATCCAGGGCTCCAGCCTTGCCTAGCCAAGGATGAGCCGCAACTTGTAGAATCGCGTCATGCCCGATCGGCCCGAAGGACCCCTGCGGCGCGGCTGGACCACCGGCGCCTGCGCGACCGCCGCCACAAGTGCCGCCTATCACGCGCTATTGAGCGGCGCGTTCCCCGATCCGGTCGTGGTCGAGTTGCCCAAGGGGCAAAGGCCCGCCTTCGCCCTGGCGCGCGAGGAATTGGGTGTGGATTTTGCCCGCGCTGCCGTGGTCAAGGACGCCGGCGACGACCCCGATGTCACCCACGGCGCGCTTGTCATCGCGACCGTGCGCCGGGGTGCGGCCGGGGATGGCGTGACCTTCAAGGCCGGGCCCGGGGTCGGCACCGTGACCCTGCCCGGATTGCCGCTCGACCCGGGTGAACCGGCGATTAACCCCGGTCCGCGCGCCATGATGCGCGGCGCGGTCGCCGCGATCGCCGCCGAGCATGGCGCGGTGGGGGACGTGGAGATCGAAATTTCCGTGCCCGGCGGCGAGGGCCTGGCGGCCAAGACCTGGAACCCCCGCCTCGGCATCCTCGGCGGCCTGTCGATCTTGGGGACCACCGGTATCGTGGTGCCCTATTCCTGCTCGGCCTGGATTCATTCGATACAGCGCGGCATCGACGTGGCCCGCGCCAACGGCTTCGCCCATGTGGCGGGCTGCACGGGCTCGGCCTCGGAACGCGCGGTTCAGGCGCACCACGGCTTGCCGGACGCGGCCATGCTCGACATGGGCGACTTCGCCGGCGGTCTTTTGAAATACCTGCGCCGTCATCCGGTGCCCAAGATCACCATCGGCGGCGGTTTCGCGAAATTGGCGAAGCTGGCCGCCGGGCACCTGGATCTGCACTCGGGGCGCAGTCAGGTCGATATGGACTGGCTGGCGGATCGGCTGAGCGAGGCCGGCGGCGATGAGCGGCTGGCGGCAGCGGCGCGGGCGGCGAACACCGCCAACCAGGTCTTGCACATGGCGCGCGACGCGGGCCTGGCCCTGGGGGACCTCGTGGCGCGCCAAGCCCGAGAGACGGCGCTGGACGTCACGGGCCCGGACGCCGGAATCGCGGTCGAGGTCTTGATCGTCGATCGCGAAGGCCGGATCGTCGGTGTGTCCCGTGGCTGAGGACAAGACCCTTCTGATCCTCGGCGGCACCGGCGAGGCCGCGGCGCTGGCCCATCGCCTCGGCCAGGTGTCGGGCTTGCGCATGATCACCTCTCTGGCCGGGCGGACCCGGGCACCGGCGGCGGTACCGGGCAAGTTCCGCAGCGGCGGCTTCGGCGGCGCCGAGGGTTTGGCGCGCTACCTGGCAACGCACAAGATCGACTTCGTGATCGACGCGACCCATCCCTATGCCGCCCAGATTACCGCAAACGCCGCCGCCGCGTGCGCCGCCGCCGGGGTGCCGCGCTTGATCCTGGCCCGCCCGCCCTGGCAGCAACAGCTCAACGACCGCTGGATCCGGGCGGCGGATGCCGCCGCCGCAGCCGTGGTTCTGTCCGATCTGGGCCGGCGCGTGTTCCTGACCATTGGACGGCAGGACCTGGCGCCCTTCGCGGCGCGGCCCGACATCTGGTTCCTGGTGCGGGCAATCGAGACGCCCGAGGCGCCCCTGCTCCTGGCCAACTACCACCTAATTCTGGGCCGAGGCCCCTTCGCCGCCGAGGACGAGGCGGCCCTGATGCAGGAGCACGGAATCGCGGTGCTGCTCAGCAAGAACGCCGGCGGGCAGGCGACCTACGGCAAGATCGAGGCGGCCCGGCGCCTAGGCCTGCCGGTGGTGATGATCGACCGCCCGCCGCTGCCTATAGGTGAGACGGTGCTGAGCGTGGACGAGGCCGCCGCCTGGGCCGAAGCGCGGGTCCCGGCTGTGCCCGAGCCGCCAAGCCCACATCCCTGAGCCCCTGGGCCTAATGGAGGAGTCGCATGCTGAAACTGGGATCAATTTTCCTGGCGGTCTTTCTGGCGGAACTGGGGGATAAGACCCAACTCGCGACTCTGCTGTTTGCCAGCGACCGCGCGCTCAATCCGTTATCCGTGTTCTTGGCCGCCGCCTCGGCCCTGGTCGTCTCGACCGGGCTCGCGGTCCTCATCGGCAGCCAGGGCGCGCGCTATCTGGAGATGGTTCCGATTAAGCCGATCGCCGGGGTCGGCTTTATCGTCATCGGGATCTGGGTGCTGGCGGAACACTTCCGCGGGGCGTGATCAAGCCCGCCGCTTGGGCCGCAAGACGTGTACGTGGCCGGGGTCGTACAGCTTGCTGTCGGTGAAGTCGGCCGCGCCCAGCACCCGGCCGACCAGGATCAAAGCGGTGCGGGTGATCTTGGCGGTGCGCACTTGCGCGCGGATGTTGGACAGGGTGCCGCGCAGAATCTGCTGGTCCGGCCAGCTTGCGCGGTAAACCACGGCGGCTGGGCACTCCGCGCCATAATGCGGGGTCAGGGTCTCGACCACATGGCGCAGGTTGCGCACCGAGAGATGGATGGCGAGGGTCGCGCCCGAGGCGCCGAGGGTCGCCAGGTCCTCGCCATTCGGCATGGCCGAAGCCTTCATGGCGGTGCGGGTCAGGATCACGGTCTGGCTGACATCCGGTAGGGTCAGCTCGATGCCGAGGGCGGCGGCGGCGGCGGCGTAGGCCGGCACGCCGGGCGTGATGGTATAGGGAATGCCCAGCGTCTCCAGACGGCGGATCTGCTCGCCGATCGCACCGTAGAGTGCCGGATCGCCGGAATGCACTCGGGCCACGTCTTGGCCGCGCCCCTGCGCCGCCTCGATTTCGGCCATGATCTCGTCCAGGGTCATGGCCGCGGTGTCGAGAACCCGCGCATCCTTGGCCGCATGGGCCACCACCTCGCGCGGCACCAGCGAGCCGGCATAAAGCACGACCGGGCAGGCCGCGATCAAATCGCGCCCGCGCAGGGTCAGGAGATCGGCCGCGCCGGGCCCGGCGCCGATGAAGTGAACCGTCATGCCGCGTCCTCCGACGTCGCGCGCGATTTGGCGCCATAGCCGCGCGGCGTGTAGACCCAGGTGCCGCCGTCGCCCCGCGCGATCCGGCGGGTTTCGCTCGATCCGATCAGGACCAGGCTCAGCATGTCGACCAAGCTCGCGTCCAAATCGTCCAGGCCGATCATTTGAATCGCCTCGCCGGGGCGGCCCAGGTTGCGCGCGATCACCACCGGCGTATCGCCCGGGCGGTGCCGGCGCAGGATCTCCTGCGCCTGGGCCAGTTGGTGGGTGCGCCGGCGCGACACGGGGTTATAGAGCGCGACCACGAAATCGCCGTCCGCCGCGGCGCGCAGCCGCCGCTCGATCACCGGCCAAGGCGTCAAGAGGTCGGAGAGCGAAATCGCGCAGAAGTCGTGGCCTAGGGGCGCGCCGGCGCGCGCGGCGGCGGCCTGCAAGGCGGAGATGCCGGGCACGACCGCGATCTCCACACGATGCCAAGCCGCGCGGTCCTCGCGTTCCAAGAGCTCGAACACCAAGCTGGCCATGGCGTAGATGCCCGGGTCGCCGGAACACACCAGCGCCACCTCGCGCCCCTGCGCGGCCAGGTCGAGTGCGGCGCGCACCCGCGCTTCCTCCGCGCCCAGGGGATAGTCGTGGCGGGTCTTACCCGCGGCCAAGGGCCCCAGGAGGTCGAGATAGAGGCTATAGCCCACCAGGTCGCCGGCCGCGCGCACCGCGGCCTCGGCCTCCGGCGCGCGCCAGGCCGGATCGCCCGGTCCCAGGCCGACCACGGCCAGGCTGCCCCGGCCCCGGCCAAGGCTGCGCGCATCGAGCGGCGCGGGCGCGCGGGCGATTGCGCAGGTCGCGCGCGCCGATTTGCGTTTCGGCGCGATCAAGACGCCCTCCGGCCCGGCGGCGGCCAGGGCGGCGCCCTCGGCCACGCCGTGGCAGCCGACCTCGCGGAACACCAGATCCGAGGGATTGGCCAAGCGCGGCGTTTCCTCCTCCAGACGCGCTGCCGCGAAGAAGCGCGCCGGCACGCCCAGCGTCGTGGCCAGGGCCAGGACCGCCGTCTCGTCGGCCTTGAGATCGAGGGAGACCACCGCCGCGACCGCGCCCTCGGCCAGGTTATGCGCGGCCAGGGTTTCGCGGGCCAGGGCGATGACCTCCCCGACCGGTGCGCCGCGTTCGCAGCCCACGCCCAGGCACAGGCTGGCCGGGCGATAGACCAAGGTGTTCGCCGTCGGTTCGCCGGTTTGTTCGCTGACCCGAATCGTCAGGTCGCCGTCTTGCGACCAAGGTAGGCCCGAGTCTTCGAGCCAGGGCGCATTGCCCTCCAGGCGCACCCGGGCCCCGGCCAGCAATGCGGCGGCGAAGTCCTTGTGACGGTCCGGATTGTCCAGCCGCCAGCCGCTCGGCGGATCGTCGAGCGCGACCCCGAAGGCCAGGTCCCCAGCCGTTGTGATGGCGGGCGCGACCGACAAGAGTTCGCCAAGATGACGGGCCAGTTCATTGGCGCCGCGATGCCCGCCCAACAGGGGCACGACCGCGCTGCCGTCCTCGGCCAAGGCCAAGACCGGCGGCTCCTCGGTCTTGTCTTTCAGCAAGGGCGCCAGGGTTCGGATCAGAACCCCGGCGGCGCAGACCCCGACGATGGGGCGCCGTTCGGCGAACAGTGTTCGCAGCTGTTCGCCGGTCGAAGCGAACAGAACCTCGACGTCCGCGACCCGGCCTTGACGGCCCCGCACCTCCGCGCCGGGCAGGCTTGCGGCCAGGCGGTGGGCCAAGTCCGCGCCGCGTGCGGTCAGGCAAACGAACACCGGCGCGCCGGTCATCGCCAGGCCTCGCCGCGCCGATGGACCAGGATCATGGAGAAATAGGGTGCCGCGTCCTCGCCGACGTCGTCGAGCCGGCGCACGCTCTGGTTCGCCATGGTGGCGTGTTCGATGTAGCGCGCCTCGGTATCGAGGCCGAGATCGCCAAGCACCCGGCGCACCTTGGCCAAATGCCGGCCGACCTTGATGATCGCCGCCGCGTCGGCTTGCGCCAGCCGGGTCCGCAGTTCCGCTTCGGGCAGGGGCGCGGGCACCACGGTCAAGACGTCGTTGCGCGCGGCCAGCGGCGCACCAAGCACGGCGGCGCAGGCGGTCAGGGAGGATACGCCGGGCACCACCTCGACCGGAAAGGTCTCGGCCATGCGCCCGAAGAGGTACATGAAGGAGCCGTAGAAAAATGGATCGCCCTCGCACAAGACGGCCACATCGCGCCCGGCGCGCAGGTGGTCGCCCAATTCGATGCTCGCGGTGTCGTAGACCTCTTGCGCCGGAAAGCGGGCCTCGACCAAAGGCATGCGGATCGCGATCTCGGTCCGCCCACCCGCTGGCGCGGGTCCGTCCAGGTGCGGCGCGACGATGCGCCGGGCCAGGCTGTCGCCATGCTCCGGCGCCGGATAGGCGACCACCGGCACGGCCTGCAACAGGCGCAAGGCCTTCAGGGTGATCAACTCCGGATCGCCCGGGCCGATGCCGAGGCCGTAAAGCGTCGCGCTCATGTTTTCACCGCCTGAAGTTGGGTCACCGGCATGAGGGCCCGCCAGCCGGTGAAGGGGCCGACGGCCCGGGCGCGCGACACGGCAATGCGGACCAATTCGCCGCCATGGGCGGCGCGGAACGCGACCAAGGCTTGTTCGCCCTCCAAGGTGACCGCGTTGGCGACCAGCCGGCCGCCGGGGCCAAGCGCGGTCCAACAAGCCTCGATCAGGCCCGGCGCGCTCAGGCCGCCGCCGAGGAAGACCGCGTCGGGCGGTTCGAGGCCGCGCAACGCCTCCGGCGCGGCCCCGGTGACGATCTGAACACTCGGCACGCCCAAGGCAACCGCGTTGTGCGCCAAGAGCGCGACCCGCTCGTCGCTTCGCTCGATCGCGACCGCCCGGTTGCGCGGGTCCGCGCGCAGCCATTCGATCGCAACCGAGCCGCAGCCCGCGCCGACATCCCAGAGCAACTGCCCCGGCGCGGGGGCGAGCGCGGCCAGGGTCGCGGCACGCACCTCGCGCTTGGTCATCTGCCCGTCATGGCGAAAGGCCTCGTCCGAGACGCCGGGTGTACGTGGCAGGTACGCCGCCTCGGGCCCGGCCACGCAGGCCATGGCCAAGGTGTTGAAATCGGCGAGATCGGGCGCGTCCCAGTCCTTGGCCAGGGCCTCGACCCTGCCCTCCTTGGGACCGCCCAGGTGTTCCAGAACGCACAGGCGGCTGTCGCCATAGCCGCGCGTTTTGAGCAGATCGGCCACTTGCGCGGCCGTTCCGGCATCGTTGCTGAGCGCCAAAATGCGCGCGCCCGGCTGAACCGCCGGGTGCAAGAGCGCCAACGGCCGGCCATGCAGGCTCAGGCAGGTCACGGTCTCGCGCGGCCAGCCCATGCGGGCACAGGCCAGGCTGAAGGCCGAAGGCGCGGGCACCACGGTCATTTCCGCAGCCGGAACCCGTTTCGCCAGGGTCGCGCCGATGCCGTAGTGCAGCGGGTCGCCGGTCGCGAGCACGCAGATGGTTTGCCCGCGCCGGGCCAGGATCTCCTCGATCATGGGCGCGAGGGGGCTCGGCCAGGTCAGGCGTTCGCGTCCGTCTTGTGGGATCATGGCCAGGTGCCGCGCCCCGCCGACCAAGACCTCGGCCCTATCGAGCAGCGCGCGCGCGGCGGGCGCCAGGCCCGCCGGTCCGTCCTCGCCGAGGCCGAGGACGCTGAGCCAGGGGTGCGCGGCGCTCAAGACGCGGCCAGGGCCAGGGCGTTGACCCCGGCGGCGGCGAGGGCGCTGCCGCCGCGCCGGCCGCGCAGGGTGACATAGGGCACCCCGGTTCCGGCAGCGATCAGGGCCTCCTTGGATTCGGCGGCGCCGATGAAGCCGACCGGAAAGGCCAGGATCGCGGCCGGTTTAGGGGCGCCTTCGGCCAGGATTTCGAGCAGGCGGAACAGGGCGGTGGGCGCATTGCCGATCGCCACCACCGCGCCGGCCAGGTCGGGGCGCCAAAGCTCGACCGCGGCGGCGGAGCGGGTCGTGCCCGCCGCGTGCGCGCGCGCCGGGAGGGCGGGGTCCTGCAAGGGGCACAGCACCTCGTTATCGGCCGGCAGGAATCTGCGGGTGATACCCTCGGCGACCATGCGCGCATCCGTGATGACTGGGGCGCCGCCGGCCAGGGCCGCGGCGCCGGCCTCGGCGACCTCGCCGCCCCAGGCCAGATCGTCCAGGATGTCGGTCATGCCGCAGGCATGAACCAGACGCACCGCGACCTCTGCCGCGCGCGGCGCCAAGGCCGAGACATCGCACTCGCACCGCACCAGCTCAAAGGAGCAGCGGGTGATCTCCTGCGGATCGCGAAGGTAATCGATCATGGCCGCGCTCACCCGGCCGCGAGGCTTGCGCCGGTGCGGCCTTCGACAAGCTCAGGCTGAGGACTAGTGTTTGGGGCACCAAGAAAAGTCCTCATGCTGAGCTTGTCGAAGCATGCACTTTGCCGATCCCGGGTGGCCGAGCGCAGCGGCCCCGGCCTCCCCCCACCCCGACCCTCCCCCACAAGGGGGGAGGGGGAAGCAAGCAACGCCCCGCCGGCTTCGTGTTCTTGCGAGAGAAACGAAATCGCGCCCCGCGTGTTTCCATTCCGGCGAGGAAGCGGAAACACATCCCGCGTCTTCCCTGCCCCCTCGAGGGGGAGGGTCGGGGTGGGGGGGCGGATCGAGCGAGGCGGGGTCGCGACCATGGCGTGCGCGGCCGGTCAGGCCGGCTCTTTCTTCATGGTCTTGGGCCCCAGCGGATGATCGGCGTGCGGATAGGGATGATGGCCATGATCGTGCGCGTGCCCGTGACCCTCCCCATGCGCATGTCCATGGCCGTGATCGTGCCCATGATCGTGGCTATGGCCGTGCCCGTTATCGGCCGCGCTGGTGCTTGCATCCCCGGTGCTGGCATCCCCGGTGCCGATGCCCTCGACGTGGTGATGGTGGCTTTCCTGGGCCAGGCCGACCTCGGCCTCGAAGCCCAGCACCTGTTCCCGGTACTTGCACATTTTGCAGTTCATGTTGTTCTCGCCGCGCAGGATTTCCTCGACCCGCTCGGCGAAGGCGTCCAGGACCTGGGGATGATCGTTCAGATAGGGCGCCTTGACGAACTCGATCTCCGGGTGCCGGGCGGCGACCCGGTCGGTGTGTTCGTAGATCCGCTTCACCAGGACCCCGGTGAAGAGGAAATAGGGGAACACCACGATGCGCCGATAGCCCAGCTTGGCCGCGTGTTCCAGGCCCGGCTCGACCAGGGGGAAGGTGACGCCGGAATAGCAGGTCTCGCCCCAGCCGAAGCCGAAGCCCTCCCACAACATGCGCATGACCTTGGCGACGTTGGAGTTGGC
>JAJFGO010000031.1 GCA_021776095.1 Kiloniellaceae bacterium
GGGTTTCCGGCGCGTCCCACTCGGCGTTGGAAAAGGCGTGCAGCCAGTGGTCCTCGCGCAGCACCAGGCGCCCGCGCTCCGGCGCGTAGGTGCCGTACTCCAGGGCGACGAAGACGACCCGCTCACCCAGCTTGGCCTCCCAGCCCCATTCGTTCAGGCCGACCTTGGGCACCGACGACGAGGTGCCGGCGGCCGGTTCGGTGACCGACTGGCCGTACCAGCGCTTGGCCAGGGCCAGGGCCGCCGTGCCCTCCGCGTGGCTGCAGATCGGCTCGCCATAGCCGAAGGGGCCGAGACCCGTGTGATAGTCGATGACCGCGACCCGTTCGCGCGCCGCCAGGTCGTTATGGTCCATGATCGCCTCCAGGGTGCGGCGCGACCAGGTTGGCCCGCTGCCGCCGTAGAACATGGAGTGGGCGTGTTTGTACTGCCCGCCGCCGCGCGCCAGGCTGAAGGCGGTTTCGCCGTGGGCGTCGCGCCAGGCGGTGATCTTGGCCTCCGCCGCCTCGAAGTCGGGGCCGCTGAGGGCGCGCGGCACCAGGGCGTCGGCCAGGTCGTCGTGGCCGGCGTTCTCCGGCAGGGGCGCGGCGAAATCGACGAAGTTGCGGTTGAGATCGACGTTCTCCTCGGTCACCCGGCGCAGCCAGGCGAAGCCGTGCGGGTTGATGGCGTGGATCGCCAGGGCGGCGGTATTCCGGGGCAGGTGAGCCGCGCCGCCGGCCTGGAGCCAGTCGAGGATGGCGCCCGAGCCGGTGAAGCCCTCGACCCCGTGGGTGGCCGATTGCAGAACCAGAACCTTGGCCGCGTCCTTGGGCCCGAACCAGGCGGTGTCGGTCGCCAGGGCCTCGCCCTTGGGGCCGGTCAGCGGGTTGTCGTAGGCGCGTAAGGTGCCGCCGTTGGCCTTGGCGGCGGCCAGGAAGCGCGCCCGCGCCTCCGCGTAATCGGGCGAGAAACAGGCGGCCAGGTCGAAGAGGTGATCGAAGGGGTGTATGGGCACGGGAGTCTCCCTTTGGGGGTTAGCGGGGCGCGAGCGTCGGGTGCGCGCGTAGGTACTGAGGCGGGCAAAAGGCGCGCTCATGTAGTACTTCCGCGGCGTGCCAGGGCCAGCGCGGGTCATATAACAGGCCGCGGGCCAGGGCGATCAGGTCCGCCTGGCCGGTTTTAAGGATGGTTTCGGCCTGCAGCGGTTCGGTGATCGATCCGACCGCCATGGTCGCCAACCCGGTCTCGCGCCGCACCGCGGCCGCGAACCGGGTCTGATAGCCGGGGCCCAGATCGATCTTCTGATCCGGCGCGTTGCCGCCGCTCGAGACATCCATGAAGTCGCAGCCGCGCGCCTTGAGCGCCTGGGCCAGGGCGACCGTGCCCTCGATATCCCAGCCGCCCGGCACCCAGTCGCTCGCGGAAACCCGCAGGCCCAGGGGCTTTTCGGCCGGCCAGACCGCGCGCACCGCCTCGAAGACCTCCAACGGGAAACGCAGGCGGTTCTCCAGGCTGCCGCCGTAATCGTCCTCGCGCCGGTTGCTGAGCGGCGAGAGGAACGAGTGCAACAGGTAGCCATGGGCGGCGTGGATTTCGACCAAGTCGAACCCGATTCTCTCGGCGCGTCGCGCGGCCTGCACGAAGCCTGCCTTAACCCGATCCAGGCCGGCACGGTCGAGCGCGTCCGGCGTGTGCCAGCTCGGGTCGAAGGGCAAGGCGGATGGCCCGAAGGTCTGCCAGGCGCCCTCGTCCGCGCCCAAGGGCCCGCCGCCGTCCCAGGGCAGTTTGTTCGAGGCCTTACGTCCGGCATGGGCCAATTGGATGCCGATCTTGGCTTGGCCGTGGTCGCGGCAGAAGCCGACCACGCGGGCCAGCGCGGCCTCGTTCCGGTCGGAATAAATCCCGACGCAGCCCAGGGTGATACGCCCGGCCGGCTCGACGCCCGCCGCCTCGACCATAATCAAGCCGGCGCCGCCGACCGCGAACTGGCCCAGGTGCATGATATGCCAATCGCCGACCGTGCCCTCGGCCGCGCTGTACTGGCACATAGGCGAAACCACAATGCGGTTGGGCAGCGTCAGGCCGCGCAGGGTGTAAGGCGAGAAAAGTTTGCTGGTCACTTTGATGGGGCTCCGGGGGCAAGGGTTCGGGGCGGCGGCGGGTGAGGCAACGGGGGGGCCAGCTTGGTTACGGTCGCGGGGCGCATATTCTTATGCAAGAATCCGGGCGCGTCGAGAGCTCACTCGACATGGCAGATAGCCGTTGCGCGCTCAGCCCGGGCGCAGGAAGCTTGCCGCACGGAAACGGCATGCGACGTTGTATGGGAGACGGCCCATGGAGTTGACTTGGCTGGAGGACTTCTTGTGCCTGGCGCGTACGAACAATTTTTCGCGTGCCGCGCTCGAGCGCAATGTCACTCAATCGGCCTTCAGTCGAAGGATCAAGGCGCTTGAGTATTGGCTCGGCGCGCGGCTCGTTGACCGCAGTACCTATCCGACCTCCCTGACCCCGGCCGGCCACGCTTTCCTCACCGTCGCCGAAGAGGTCTTGCGCGCCCTGCAACTGGCGCGTGCGGATTTGCGTGCCAGCGGCGGCGGCCGGGTCCGCTTCGCCGCCCTGCATTCCCTCGCTTTGGCTTTTTTCCCCATCTGGTCCGGCGCGATCAAGGCGGCGGCGGGCCCCTTCGATTCGTCCATGCAGGCGGACAACATGCACAACTGCCTGCAGGCCCTGATCGAAGGCAGCGTCGATTTCGTTCTGTGTTTCGTTCACCCGGAATTGCCGATCGTCATCGATCCCTTGCGCTTCATCGCCTTGCCGGTCGGCGAGGATCGCTTGATTCCCCTCTCGGTGCCGAGCGGGCAGGGCGGCCGGCCGCGGTTCGCCCTGAGGGGGCGCAGCGCAAAGGCGATTCCGCACCTGGCCTACGGACCGGACGCGTTTTTGGGCCAAGCGGTAAATCTGAAGCTGCGGGACCGTCCGGGCTGCCGGCTGCACACGGTTTACGAGAATCCCATGGCGGAGGCGCTGAAGGCCATGGCGTTGGCCGGTCAGGGGATTGCCTGGGTGCCCGAAAGCTCGGCCGGGCCGGAGCTGCGCAGCGGCCGTTTGTGCCGCGCCGGTGGAGCGGTCTGGGATATCCCCTTGAGCATACGCCTCTACCGGACGCCGGAACGAGAGAACCCCCAGGTCGACGCGATCTGGACGGCGGCGCAAGCCGCGTCCCAGGCGGCGCCGAGGCGCTGAGGGGGACGAACCAAACTATGCATAATCGTCATAGTTTGGTTCCGACATAGCATTTGCGTTGTCGGCGGTGGCGAAACTACCCTTGATCAAAAGGCGAGGGCAAACTGATCGACGATCGGTCAACCTCACCGAATGGCCAGGGAGCGCACCATGAATCTATCTCGTTTCTCGCGCGTCAAGCTGTGCCATGCGCCGACGCCGCTGGAAGCCATGCCCAATCTGACGCGTCTGCTCGACGGGCCTCAGCTGTTCGTCAAGCGCGACGACTGCACCGGATTGGCTGGCGGTGGCAACAAGACCCGCAAGCTGGAATTCCTGGTCGGCGACGCTCTGGCGCAAGGCGCCGATACCCTCATCACTCAAGGCGCGGTGCAATCCAACCATGCCCGGCAAACGGCGGCGGCGGCCTGCAAGTTCGGCATGGCGTGCGAGATCCTTTTGGAACGCCGCGTGCCGGGCACCGCGGCGGACTACGAAACCACCGGCAACGTGCTTTTGGACCGGCTCTTTGGCTCGTCGATAGGGTTTCGCCCGGGCGGGACCGACATGAATGCGGCCGGCCTTGAGTTGGCCGAAGAAATTCGGGCCCGCGGCGGCAAGCCGTATTTCGTTCCCGGCGGCGGGTCCAACCGCGTCGGCGCCCTAGGTTATGTCAATTGCGCCGTGGAGTTGATTCAACAGGCGAACGATACCGGTTTGCGGATCGATTACCTGGTGCATGGCACCGGCAGCGCGGGCACCCAGGCCGGTTTGGTCGCTGGGCTCGAAGGTTGCAACAGCGGTATCAAGGTCTATGGCGTCAGCGTGCGCCAACCCAAAGACAAGCAGGAGGAGGCGGTCTATCGCCTGGCCTCGGAGACCGCCGAATATGTTGGGATCAAGAGCGGACTGGCACGCGGCAGCGTGGTCGCGGATGGCGACTACGTTGGCGCCGGCTACGGCCAGCCGACGGCGGGGACGATCGAAGCGATCGAGCTGGCCGCGCGGCACGAGGGTCTGCTGTTGGATCCGGTCTATTCCGGCAAGGGCATGGCCGGGCTGATCGGCCTGATCCGCCAAGGGAAGTTCACCAAGGACCAGAACATCGTGTTTTTGCACACGGGCGGGTCCGCGGCCTTATTTGCCTATCAAGACGCCTTGCTTGCCTAGCGGGGTTGAATCAAACGGCGGACGGGTGTCCGCTGAAGACATAAACAAGAAATCAGGAGGTGAGGAACATGCGTAAAATACTTTCAGTCGCCCTCGGCACGGTCTTGCTGGCCATGGCCGCGGCACCCGCCGGGGCGGAAACGGTTCTGAAGCTGGGCCACGTTTCCAGCGCCGAGAACGTTTATCACAAGGGCGCGTTGCGCTTTGCCGAACGGGTCAAGGAATTGACCGGCGGTTCGGTCACCGTGGATGCGCTTTGCTGCGCGCAGTTGGGCAACGACGTGTCCCAGGCCAAGACCGTGCAACTCGGCGCCCAGGACCTGGCCATCGTGTCGAGCAACAACCTGGCCCAGTTCGATCCGCGTATCGATATCTTCAGCCTGCCGGCCCTGTTCCAGGATATTCCCTCGGCACAGAAAGCAGTCTTCGGTCCGGTCGGCGACGAGATTTTCGAAAACTTCCGCAAGGCGACCGGCCTGCGCGTGGTTTACACCACCGCCTGGGGTAGCCGTTCCTTGATCAACAATCGCAACTCGATCAAGCAGACGTCGGATTTGGACGGCATGCTGATCCGCTCGCCGGGCAGCCCGGTCATGAACGCGACCTACAAGTCCTTCGGCGCGAACCCGACCCCGGTCGCCTTCGCCGAGCTGTTCACCGCCCTGCAGCAGAAGACCGTGGACGGTGCCGACATGTCGCCCTGCGATGTCCTGTCACTGAAGTACTACGAGGTGCAGAAGCATCTGACGACTTCGAACCTCTTCACCGGTTTCGGCATGGTGGTCATGAACGATCGCAAGTTCGCCAAGCTGACCGATAAGGAGCAGGGCGCGATTCTGGATGCCGGCCGCGACGCTGGCGAATACTCCTGGGGCCTGACCGCGCAATGCGACAAGGACGGCCTGGCCAAGGCCAAGGAAGTCGGCATGGAGGTCATCGAACTCTCTGCCGATGCGCGGGCCAAGTTCTTCGACAAGGCACGCGGCGTGTGGCCCGAGTTCGAAAAGCGGGTCGGTGGCCGTGACCTGATCGATCGCCTGGCCAAGTCGTCGATGTAGAGTTTAAGCTCTTAAGAGTCGCACCGGGCGGAAGGGCTCGAGTCCCTTCCGCCCCAGCGGCCAAAAAAGTCGGAGGGGGAAATGTCATGCGACGATTGATGTCGTGGCTCGATCGTTTTGACTACACCATGCTTTTGGTCCTGCTCGGCCTCTTGGTCGCGGTCGTTTTCCTTCAAGTCGCTTCCCGCTTCGTCTTAAAGCTTCCGATCGAGTGGTCGGAAGAGATGGCGCGCTTTCTGTTCATCTGGTTCTGCTGGCTGGGGTGCAGTTACGCAACCTGCAGCTATCACCACATCCGCATCACCGCGCATTTTTACATTCTGCCCAAGGCCGTCTCCGTGTGGTTGCTGCGCCTCGGCGACCTGCTGTGGATCGGATTTAACCTGGTCGTTCTCTACGGCAGTTTTCTCTACCTGGAATCGATCATGGAGTACCCCTACCGGGCCATGATCACTGACATCAACATGTTGTGGATATTCCTGCCGATCCCGGTGATCTTCTTCGTCTTCACCCTGCGGGTCGCGGTCAATCTCTTCGACCCCGACTATTTTCGGAAGACCATGAGCGAGGCCGAGCTCGAGGCCGCGGAAGAAATTGCCATGGCGCGCCCGGACGGAGACGCGCTATGAGTGTCGGTCTCGCCATTGGCGTAACTTTCCTCATCTGCCTGCTGCTTGGCGTGCCGATCGCGACCTCCATGGGCCTGTCGGCCGTGGTCGCCATCATTATCGCCGACCTGCCCATCACCTTCCTCGTGCAGGTGATGTTCGAGTCGCTGAATTCCTTTCCTTTGATCGCCATACCGCTGTTTATCCTGGCCGGCGGCATCATGGAACGGGGTGGCTTGTCGAAGCGCATTGTCGGCATATTCATGCCGCTCATAGGGCGAACCTATGGCGGCTTGGCCATCGTGACCATCCTGGCCTGCATGTTCTTTGCCGCCATCTCCGGCTCCGGCCCGCCGACCGTGGCCGCGATCGGCTCGATCATGATTCCCTCCATGCTGCGTCAGGGCTATTCGCCGAACTTCGCCGGCGCGGTGACCGCCTCGGGCGGCACGCTGGGTATTTTGATCCCGCCATCGGTGCCCATGATCATCTACGGCGTCTCTTCCGAAACCTCGATCCCGCGCCTCTTTGCCGCCGGTATCGTGCCCGGTATCGCGGTCGGCCTGATGCTGACCGCCATGGCCTATTTCCTGTCGCGCCGGGCCGGTTACCGCTCGGCCGACGCGAAGATGGATTTCGGCGCCTTCGGGCGCGCCTTGAAGGATGGGATCTGGGCCCTGCTGGCGCCGGTCATCATCCTGGGCGGCATCTATACCGCGGTCTTCACGCCGACCGAATCGGCAGTCGTGGCGGTGGTCTACGGATTGCTGGTCTCGGTTTTCATCTACCGCGAGATGACCCTGAAGAAGCTGAAGGAAACCTTCATTTTCAGCGCGACGATCAGCGGCTCGGTGCTGGTGATCATCGCCACCGCCACGATCTTCGGTCAGATCCTGACGCTGCAGAACATTCCCCAGGACATGGCCCACTGGATCGCCGGTTTGTCCGACAACAAGTACGTCATCCTGTTGATCGTCTGCGCCGTGCTGATTTTCATCGGCATGTGGATGGATACCATCGCGCAGATCATCCTCCTGACGCCGGTGCTCTTGCCCGTGGTCACAGCCATGGGCGTCGATCCGGTGCATTTCGGCATCATCTTCGTGCTGTGCTGCGAGATCGGGTTCTTGACCCCGCCCTTGGGGGTCAATCTCTTCGTGGCCATGCGGCTGACCGGCTGTTCCATCGAAAGCCTGTCGAAGTCCGCCTTGCCCTATGTGTTTGTCCTCATCATCGCTATCGTCATCATGGTCTTCGTGCCCGAAATCACCCTGTGGATGCCGTCGCTGATGTACGATCGCTAACGGGCCCCTTTATACGCCGATCAAGAAAAAGCCCCCGCGATTTTTGTCGCGGGGGCTTCGGCTTGGCTGAGGATGCCGACGATTAAGCCTTCTTGAGAGCCAGTTGTTCGGCGAAGATGTAGTTGGTCGGGTGCGCGCCGGCGCCCAGCACGTCCTCGTTATAGAACGTAACAACCGATTTCCAGAACGGCTGAGTGATCGGGCCGTCCTCGTACATGATGGTCTCCAGCTTGCCCATGATCTCTCGGCGCGCCTCCACGTCGAGCGTGCCTTCCGCCTTGGTGAGCAACGCATCGAATTCTTTGTTCGAGAACTCCGATTCGTTCCAGGGCACGCCGCTGCGGTAGCCCAGGCCCAGCACCATGACGCCGAGCGGGCGGTGGTACCAGATGGTGAAGCCGAAGGGCACCTTGTCCCAGATATCCCAGAACTGCGAGCCGGGCATTTTGTTGATCTTGATATCGATGCCGGCTTCCTTCCACTGTTCGACCATGGCTTGCATGGCGTTCGGCATCCAGTCCGGGTCGTTGGAGATGGCGACTTCCATCTCCAGCCCGTCGGGATAGCCGGCCTCGGCCAGCATGGCCTTGGCGGCGGCCACGTCGCGTTTGACGCCGGACAGGCCGTGGTGTTCGGGATGGATCGGCGAGACGTGAGTATGTTGCGCCGGGGCGCCCAGCCCGCCGAGCGTGAGGTGCATGATCCGGTCCGAATCGATCGCCAGCTTGAGGGCCTTGCGGACCTTCGGGTTGTTGAAGGGCTCGACCGAGTACTTGCCGCGCACCACGCCGGTCTCCGCCGTCGCCACCTGATAGAGCGTCAGGTGCTTGAGCGTCTTCAAAACCGGGATCTGGGTCGAGCCGGCGAAGTCGATGCCGTGGATCTGCTTTGAGGCCAAGGCCGCGATCGCGGCCGAGGGATCGTCGCCCAAATCGATGTATTCCAAGCGATCGATATAGGGTCCCTCGCCCCAATAGTCCTTGCGCGCCGTAAAGACCGCCTTCTCTCCGACCGATTGTTCGACGAAGTTGAAGGGGCCGGTGCCGTTGGAGCCGACGCCGAAGGTGCCGTTCTCCTCCGGGTCGAGGATCTGCATGGGATAGTGAAACAGATGTTCCGGGACGGCGAGTTGCGCCGTCTTGGCGTTCAGGCGCACGGTATGGGCGTCGACCCGTTCGATGGCGTTGGCGTCCCAAAGGCGGGTCGTCATGACCGGGTTGCCTTTGTCGTCCTTCTTGCCGGTATCGACATCATCCAGCATGTAGCCCTTCATGAGGCCAAGCACCGAAGAGCCCGTCTTGGCGTCGAGCACGTGCCGCAGGTTCCAAATTACGTCGTCGGCCGTGAAGTCGCGGCCGTTGTGCCATTTGACGCCCTTGCGCAGGTTCAGGGTCCAGGTCTTGAGGTCGTCACTGGCGTTCCAGCCTTCCAGAAGATAAGGGCGGGTGATGTTGTCGTGGCCGGTGCGGGTCAGGTATTCGCAAACCGCACGGATTTGGTTGCTCTTGTGGGCCCAAGAGATGGTGTGGGGCGTTTTCACCTCACCGACCGGCATGCCGATCCGCAGGGTGCCGCCCTTGGGCATGGCCGCTTGGGCCGGCCGGGTGAAGGTTTCGCCGGTAACCTTGCCGGCAAAGGCATAGGCCGCCCCGGCCGAAAGGCCAAGCAGGGTCGAGGTGCGCAGGAACTCGCGCCGGTCGATCCGACCCTCGGCCAGATTGCGCTTGAGTGTGGGCAGGTAGGAATGTTCGTGCTTCGCCATGAGTGTGCCTCCTGTTCGGTTGACCGCGGCGCCCTGGATTTTTGTTTGGGTTGTGACGTCGCGATAGAAAACTAGGCGTGTGTACGTCCACAGCGGGGGCCGCCAGATGCTCCAAAACCGCGTGCTTTACGCATGTTGCGCCGATTTAGGGCCTTCGCCGATTATATTGGAAATTAAAATATCAAATAAATTAATTGAGATTACTTATTAGTTGATTGGCGGTTCGGCGGGCCAGCGCCCGGGGAAGCTTTCCACGATCATGTCGCGCAAGCCCTGGGCGGCCGGCGAGAGCGAGCGGCCCCGGCGGGTAATCAGGCATATCTCGCGTTGAACCACGGGGCGGGTCAGGTGTCGAAACACCAACTTCGGCGCGTGTTGGACCGGCACGGCGAGCGCCGGAAGGACCGTGATGCCCAAGCCAGCGCCCAACATGCCGTTCAAGGTGGCAACATTGGAGACCTCGAACTTGGGGCCGCGCAGGTTCGCAGGCAGGTCCTTGACGCCACCCAAGAGTTGCTGGATGCCGGTATCGGCAGCCATGCCCAGGAAATCGTATCCGGCCAGGTCGCGCCAGGTCAGCGATCCGCGGCCCTTCGCCAACTCGTGATCGGCCCGGCAGACCATGCAAAAGCTATCCTTGATCAGAGGCCGGAAAGACAGATCGTCGATCGGTTCCCAACGGCTGGCGAGCCCAAAGTCGACCTCGCCGCGGCGCACCTTTTGGCCCACGCCGCTCGCGTTGTCGTCGTGCATGTGGACGCCGATCGAGGGATAGCGCCGGCAATAGCGCGCGACCGTGTCCGGCAAGAGGCGGACCGCAACGGAAGGCAGGGCGGCGACCCCAATCCGTCCGCGGCGGCGTTTCGCGACATCGCGCATACCGCTGATCACGCCGTCGAAATCCTCGATCAAGCGAACCGCGCTGGGCAGGAAGTCGGCGCCCTCCGCGGTCAGGCGAACCCTGCGGGTCGTGCGGTCGAACAGTTTGACGCCGACCATGTCCTCGAACTGGCTGACCGTGATGGTCAGGGCCGGCTGCGACAGCGACAGCGCCTCGGCGGCGCGGGTAAAGTTGCCATGGGTCGCGACCGCGACGAAACTGCGTAGATGCTTGACGGTCACATTCATAAAAAACTAATAATAATAGATTGGTCTTTTTAATTTGTAATATGAACCGCCAAGACCCTTCAATCGAATTCTTCCTGGGGCGCCAAGCGGGCCGGTCCGTTTGGTGTGTCTTCGCGCGGAAACTTGGAGACGCTTAGTGGGGCAAGACGTACACGGTCATTTCATCGGCGGCGCCTGGGTCGGGGGGCAAGCCACACCGGATGCCAATCCATCCGATCTGGAAAACCCGGTTGGGCTTTACGTCCAGGGCGGGGCGGCGGAGGCGGAGGCTGGAATTGCCGCCGCCCAGGCAGCCTTTCCGGCCTGGTCGCTCAGCGGCCTGGAGCAGCGCCTGGACATCCTGGACCGGATCGGCGCCGAGCTGATCGCGCGCAAGGCGGAACTCGGCGCCCTTCTGGCGCGCGAGGAAGGCAAAACTCTGGCCGAGGGAACGGGCGAAGTTGGCCGGTCCGGGCAGTTCTTTCGCTACTACGCGGCGGAAACCCTGCGTCAAATGGGCGAGGTGGCGGATTCGGTCCGGCCCGGTATCGAGGTGCAGGTTCGGCGCGAGCCCTTGGGGGTCATCGGCATTATCACGCCGTGGAATTTCCCGACCGCGATTCCGGCCTGGAAGATCGCGCCGGCCCTGGCCTACGGCAACTGCGTGGTCTTCAAACCGGCCGAATTGGTGCCGGCCAGCGCTTGGGCCCTGGCCGAAATCATCGGCCGCAGCGGCCTGCCGGCCGGTGTCTTCAACATGATTCTGGGCCCGGGCCGGGACGTTGGACAGGCGATTGTCGACTCGCCGCAGGTCGATGCCGTAACCTTCACCGGCTCGGTCGAGACTGGCCGGCGTATCGCGCGCGACGCGGTGGCGCGCATGGCCAAGGTGCAACTCGAGATGGGCGGCAAGAACCCCCTGGTGGTTCTCGACGATGCGGACCTGGACACGGCCGTTTCGGCGGCCGTCAACGGCGCCTATTTCGCGACCGGTCAGCGCTGCACGGCCAGTTCCCGCCTAATCGTGACCGAGGGCATTCACGACCGCTTCGTCGAGGCTTTGAAGGCGCGCGTGGGCGCGCTTAAGGTCGGCAACGCGCTCGATCCCGAAAGCCAGATCGGTCCTGTGGTCGATCAGAACCAACTTGACCAGAACCTGTCCTATCTGGATATCGGCGTGAAGGAAGGCGCGCGCCTGGCCATGGGCGGGGAGCGCCTGAAGCGCCAGACGCGCGGCTATTTTATGGCGCCCGCGCTGCTGACCGAGGCGCACAACCAAATGCGTATCGCCCGCGAGGAAATCTTCGGGCCGATCGCCGCCGTGATCCGGGTCAAGGATTACGACGAGGCGCTCGCGGTCGCCAACGATACGGATTTCGGTTTGACCGCCGGCATCGTCACCACGTCGCTGAAATACGCCAGCCATTTCCGCCGGCATGCCCAGGCCGGATGTGTCATGGTCAATCTGCCGACCGCTGGGACCGACTATCATGTCCCCTTCGGCGGCCGTAAGGCCTCCAGTTACGGGCCAAGGGAACAGGGCAGCACTGCGCGCGAATTCTATACTGTGGTCAAGACATCCTATGTCGCGGCTTGATGAGGAGGCGTTGTGACTGAGCGGCCCTGCTTGATTATCGACGGCTTGCAATACGCCAAGTGGTCCGAGCGCATTTTTCGCGAGATGCACGATGGCGGCGTCAGCGCGGTGCACGTCACGGTGTCCTACTGGGAAGACTTTCGCGAGGCCGTCGAGCGCCTGATCGAATGGAACCGCCGCTTCGAGACCCATGGCGAGTTGATTATGCCGGGCCGAACCGCCGAGGACGTGCGCCGGGCCCAGGCGCAAGGCAAGACAGCGATTATTTTCGGCGCACAAAATTGTTCGCCCATAGAAGACGACATTGGCTTGATCCAAGTCGTGCACGATTTGGGCCTGCGCTTCATGCAGCTTAGCTACAACAACCAAAGCTTGCTCGCGACCGGCTGTTACGAACGCGAGGACTCCGGCATCACCCGCATGGGGCGCGAGGCGATTCGCGAGATGAACCGGGTCGGCCTGGTGATCGACATGTCCCACAGTGCGGCGCGGTCAACCCTGGAAGCTATCGAACTTTCACAACGGCCTATCGCCATTACTCACGCCAATCCTCACGACTGGCACGCCGCTCTTCGCAACAAGTCGCCGGATGTATTGCGCGCCTTGGGGGAAAGCGGCGGCATGTTGGGCTTCAGCCTCTATCCGCACCATCTGAAAGACGGTAGCGACTGCACTTTGCGTTCGTTTTGCGAAATGGCGGCGCGCACGGCGGACCTTATGGGTGTGGAGCGGCTCGGTATAGGGTCAGATCTATGCCAGGACCAACCGAATTCCGTGGTCGAGTGGATGCGCAATGGCACCTGGACCAAATCCCTGGATTACGGCGAAGGCTCGGCCGGACAGGCCGGCTTTCCGCCGCAGCAGGAATGGTTTCGCGGTAACTTGGATTTCGGCGCTGTCGCTCAGGGCCTACGCGATGTGGGCTTTAGTGAAGGCGACGTGCGAAAGATCATGGGCGAAAACTGGCTCGATTTCTTCGAGCGGTCCTTCGGGGCCGCGGCGGCATGAGCTTTGTGATTTACCCACCGTTGGGACCCGATCTCGAGTTGCGCCCGCCCGATACGGTGATGCGCCTGGCGCGTCTGGGCAGCTTTCATCAAACCCGGCTCAGCTTCATGCGCTCGCTTCTGCGCCGCATCGCGCGGGAGGACTGGCACCTGACTCGCGAGCGCTTCGATCTCGACGACAAGGGCGTCGGGGTCGCCGTCTACGCGGTCGCAACGCCCAAGGGTACGGTCCGCTTGATCGCCTTCGGCCACGAGCTGGCGCCGGAGGACCGCACCGACCGGGTGATCGCGGAACGCTGGGACGCGACCTTCGCGCTCAGTCTTGCCGACCCCGACGCGGCCACCATCGCGCGCCTGCGCGACAACGTGCCCTTGCAGGAAGCCGGGCGGTGCAGCCCCCGGGAGTTGGTCCTCAGCCGCGCCAACAAGAGCGTGCGCTTGTTCGAGTCCGTTGTCGCAGGCCTCGCCGAGGGCCGCCAACCCAAGGCCCAGGAGGTTTCCGGCGTCGGCTACCTGATGCGCACCACCGCCGTTTACGGCAACGGTAAATTCGGCCTCTCCGACCTGGCCAATACTCTTGGCGGCGGCATTTTCTCGCGGCCCTTCGAGGCGGAGATGCTGAGCGTGTATCTGACCCGCGAGTTCACCTTCGACCTGGTCGCCCATGTGGCGCAGGCGCGGGCGCCGCGGACCGCCGTAGACTTGTCGCCCGCCTCTAAGCGGATGTTCGGCATCGGCAACGCGACCGGCCTGGGCATGGCGCCCTTTCTGATTAGTCATCCGATTCTGATCGACCGTTGGATGACCGCGCGCGAGACCGCCATTGCCCGGGTGCGTGCGCGCGAAGACACCGATAACGCACGCATGGCCCGGTTTCGCGAGGTCTTGGACCGCGCGATCAAACATCTGGCGGAGTGGCGGACCGACGATGCCCGTCAGATGGCGCGTATCGAGACCCTGCGCCGCGAGATGCCGGCCTTCCGCGATTGGCTGGCGGGCGAAGGGTCGGCGCTGTTCGAAAAGTCCACGCCTTGGGGTGCCTTGGCCGAGGCCGCCGAGGCCCGTCTCTCGATCGAGGGGCAGGAGATGGTCAACAGCTTGATCCTGGAGCCGCACGGCGACCTGGTCGACGACCTGGAAGACACCATGGCGGCACATGAACGTCTGTCTCTGGATCCTGCCATGACCTTGGCCACTCTCGCCGACCTGATCCGCACTAACTACGCCTGGGCGCTCAAGCCCGATTACGACGAGCCTGCCGAACAGCACCTCTTTTGGTATGTCTCCGAGGAAAAATTGGAGCCGCGCCTGGGCGAGCGTTTCGAGGAACCGGGCGCGGAGAAGGAAATGCCCATCGGCGTGGGGCGCGACGTGAAACGCCTCTACGCGGCGATTCAAGATTGCGATCCAACCATGACGACTGCCGCGTTCCTGATGCGTAGTCCGGAGTACCGGCGCATTGTGCGCCGGGTGCAGGGCCTTTGTATGCACCTCTATGCCGAAATTCGCGATAATCTGCTGGCGCGCGACATGATCGCCGTCGACTTGCTACGCTGTAAGCTTTCCATGTTTGGTGCGATTAAATTCGATCCGAAATCCGACCGCTGGACCCGCATCACCATGTATCAGGGCGCGCCCGCGTTCGAGAACCTGAATGCCGAGACCGCCGACGACTGGCTGTTTCCGGCATTTCTCAGCTAGGTGCGCGCGATGATTGTGACCTTGAACGAGGTGCAGCGTGCGTGCCAGAAGGCGCTGTTCGGTGCGGGCGTACCGGCCGGCTTGGACGACGACGCGGCGGACGCGACTGTGTGGCTCGAGGCGTGCGGCATACCGGCACTGGCATCCCTTGTCGATGTGCTGGAACGCTGGACTGGTGACTCGTCCGCGATCTCCGTTGCGGAAACCGCGCCTGGTACCTTCGATACGGGCGGGCGCTCTGCCGTCCTTGTCGGCTCGTCTTTGATCGACTTGGCTATCGCGCGCGCCAACTCGAATGGAACTGGGTGCTTGAAGGTCAGCGGGCTGAAGGACCCTCGGTTCCTCGTGCCCTGGGCCGCCAATTATGCCGAGGACGAATGGGGTTTACAGCTAACTTGGAACAGGCAGGCCGCGAGCGTGCATTCGATCGGCGGTGTTACGCTTTTTGGAGATTGGGCCGCGCCTGCCGAAGGCCCTTGCGATGTGACCATTGAGTGCCGGTATTCGTGGTCGGGCGGTTTCGACGTGCCGCTGTCCGTAGCGCACAGCAACGCCGATTTGGAAGCGCGTTACGATCAGACTCTATCGACTGGCCTCGCGGTTGACGATGAAGTATGGCAAACCATCGCGCGCCATGCCTGCCGCACCCTGGTGCCGGCCAGCGCGGACTCCCGCGCGCGCGGCGCTGGATCGGCGGCCAGCGACAACGAATGAAACGTACCGGGGAAGGACTCTCGAACAATGGCAAATCTCACCCTTCGCGATGCGCGGGCCCTGGTCGAGCGCGCGTTGAGCGCGAGTGGCTGTAACGGGACCAACGCCACTTCGCAGGCCCGCGCGGTCATCGGCGCCGAATTGGATGGCATCAAGAGCCATGGCATGGCCTATGTGCCGATCTATTGCGAGCACCTGCTGTGCGGTAAGGTCGACGGCAAGGCGGCCCCAAAAGTCGAGGCGCTTTCGGCCTCCGCCTTCGCTTGCGATGCGCGCGACGGTTTCGCCTTTCCGGCCATCGACGCCGCATTCGCGCAGGTGATCCCGGCGGCGCGCGAGCATGCGATTGCCGCCGTCGGCATTCGCAATTCCTACAACTGCGGTGTCCTGGGACAGCATGTGGAGGCCCTGGCCCGGGCCGGTCTGGTGGGGCTCGGTTTCACCAACGCGCCCGCCTCCATCGCGCCCATCGGCGGGCACAAACCCGTGGTCGGTACCAATCCCTTCGCCTGCGCGGTGCCCGACGGTAAGGGCGAGGCGGCCTTTGTGATCGATCAGTCGTCCAGCGTGGTCGCCAGAAGCGAGGTGACCCAGCACGCCAAGCGCGGCGAGCCGATCCCCGAAGGCTGGGCGCTCGATTCCGATGGCAAGCCGACCACCGACCCCGCCATGGCGCTCAAGGGCAGCATGGCGCCCAGTGGGGGGTACAAGGGCTTCGGTGCGGGGCTGATGGTGGAGGTCTTCGCTGCCGCGCTGACCGGCGCGACCCTGGGCATCCATGCCAGTGCCTTCGGCACCAACGACGGTGGCCCGCCACGCACCGGGCAATTCTTCATCGCTGCCGATCCGGTTGCCTTTTCAAGCGGCAATTTCGGCGCGCGCATCGCCGATCTAACCGGCGCTATAGAGGATCAAGAGGGCGCCCGCCTGCCCGGCGCCAACCGCAAAGCCGCCCACGCCCGCGTCGAAAAGAACGGCATCGACCTGAGCGACGAGTTATTGGAACGTATTAAGGGATATGCGGGGCGGTCATAGGTTGCCGCTTACCTAAGGGAGGCTCGTCATCCCGGACCCCGATCCCCATTGACGATAAGCGTGCGGAGAACTCGCACCAGCCGATCAGACGACGAGAGCGCAAACAGCAGCACTTCAAGTCATCAGGCTCTGCGCAACGCTTCCTGAATATCCAATCCTCGGTCTACAACACCTTTTACGTCCAGCGTCATTTACTCAGCAGATCTACGTTCAAGCGGTTTCGAACCGACGCGTTCAATGTATGGGAAAGTGCGAGTGCGGCAACATGAAAGGGCGTCAATACGATTCTTTGCAGTTGCCTCCGACTAACGTGACAATGCCGTTCATTACCTGTTAGGCATCGGGAGCGCCATGCTCAAAGCGGTCATATTCGACTTGTTTAATACCCTCACGTCCCACGACTATGCTCGGGATGACGTGCCGTGGACGGCGGATGTCCTGGGTGTCCCTCGCGGCCTGTGGACCTCCGCACTTACGGAAGCGTCGGGTCCGCGTTTAACCGGTGCGATACGGGAACCGATAGAGATCATGCGGCAGTTGGCACGAACCATTGACGTGGCTGTTTCAGATAAACTTTTGGCCGCCGCGGCTTTGTCTCACCAGCAGATATTCGCTCGCGTCCTAGGCTCGATACCGCTCGCAAACGTCGAAATTCTCCAGAAAATGCGCGGTATAGGACTTCGCACCGCCGTCCTATCCAACTGCGACAGCTCAGAGATCGAGGCATGGGGTGGGTCGCCGCTCCATGGCCTTTTCGACGTCGAAGTGTTTTCCTGCGAGTTTGGCCTCGCCAAACCTCACCCGGAGATCTATCACGAGTGCCTGCGCCGTTTGAAGGCAACACCGGAGGAGTGTTTGTTTGTTGGAGATGGGGGGCATGGAGAACTTGCGGGGGCGAGGGCGGTTGGGCTTCACACTGTTTTGTTCTCCGGAGTAATTCAGCATACGTGGCCGGAGCGCATTCCTGCGTTGCT
>JAJFGO010000032.1 GCA_021776095.1 Kiloniellaceae bacterium
GGCGAGGTCGGCGTGCAGGGGGTTAATCTCACCTCTCTCGAAGACATCGAGGTCATGCTGGACGGCCTGCCGCCGGAACTGCCTCTGATCCTGCACGGCACTAACACCATGGCGAGCCCGTTTGAGCTGGGTGCCTGGGCGGTGCTCGCCGAGAAGCGGGGGCTCCCACTAACCTCGCTACGAGGTACGCTGCTCAACGATCCCCTGTTCACGTTCTATTGCAGCTGGTGGCCGGAGGGCAAGCTACTCGTGGATCTGGCCCTTAAACTGGGCATCGACGCCATTGAGTACTGCACCCAGAGCATGCCCCAGGTGTACTCCTCTTATTCCGATGGCTACAACTTCCGTGAAATGGGCATCAATGCGCCTCAGGAATTGGCCCTCACCATGGCCAAGGCCATTTGCTATGTGGACAAGTGCCAGGAGAGAGATCTGGCTATCGATGATTTCGCCCCCCGGCTTTCATTCTGCTTCTCGGCCCATATCGATTTTTTCGAGGAGATCGCCAAGATCCGAGCCGCCCGCAGGATGTGGGCGAGGATCGCCCGCGAACGATATGGTGCTCGGGATCCGCGGTCGCTGAAGCTCAGGTTCTCGGTGCACACCGCTGGCTGCTCGCTAGTATCGGCCCAGCCGTTGAACAACATCGTCCGGGTGGCCTACGAGGCTATGGCGGCGGCGCTGGGTGGGGCCCAGGCCATGGATCTCTGCTGCTACGACGAGGCGGTGAACATCCCCAGCGAGGAGGCCGGTATTCTCTCGCTGAGGACGCAGCAGATCCTGGCTTGCGAGACTGGAATCACATCCGTGGCCGACCCCCTGGGCGGCTCCTACTACGTAGAGGGCCTGACCAACGCGTTGGAGGCCGAGGCGGGGAAGATCCTCGCCGAGATCGACGAGATGGGGGGGATTGTCCCAGCCATCAAGACGGATTGGGTCGACGACCTGATCGAACGAGAGGCCCTCAACTATCACCAGGCGTTGGAGGCCGGCCAGCGGACAGTCGTGGGACAGAACGCATTCATCATGGAGGAAGAGACCCAAACGCCGGTGGATTATCACCATACCCGACCAGAGAGCGAGGCCGAGCAAGTCGCCAACGTCACCCGGCTCAAACAGACTCGGGACAACTGGTTGGTGAAAGACGCCCTGGCTAGGCTCCAAGTTCGCGCCGCAGCGGGCGAGAAGGTGAATCTCATGCCGGAGGTGATCGAAGCAGTACGGGCCTACGCCACGGTCGGGGAGATATCGGGGGTCATCAGGCAGGCCCACGGCTTCAGGTACGACCCCTTCGGCGAGTGTGAAGCGCCCTTCTCACTGCCTTGATGGCACACACAATTGCCGAACAGAAGATCAGGGTGCTGATCAGCAAAGTGGGTCTGGACGGGCACGACCGCGGCGCCAAGATCGTGGCGAGTATGCTGCGAGACGCTGGCATGGAGGTGATCTATCTGGGAAGGTTTCAAACGCCGGAAAACATTGTGCGGGCCGCCATCGAGGAGGATGCGGATGTCATCGGGTTGAGTTGTCTCAGCGGCGTGCACCTGACCCACACGCCCAAGGTGGTCGAGTTGATGCAGGACAATCAAATGGACGACGTGCTGCTGATCGTCGGCGGCGTCTTCCCGGTGCAGGAGATCGCGCAGCTGAAGGAAGGAGGGGTCGACGAAGTCTTCATGGGTAGCCTCACGGCGCCAATCGTCGACTACATACGCGAGCGCTGTAGGAAGAACCAGCATCATGGGATAGGTGGGGTCGGATGAGGCGGTTGACTAAACCTTACTGCCGATCAATCAAGCAGTTTGGACTTATGAACGCAAGTGGCTACATGGATGCAACCATGGTTCGCTGAACCGATTGCTTCCTACCATTGCGAATGCCGAGTAATTTAAAAATGCATAGGAGGGTTGTTAGCGGCTTGATTGTCGCAATGCGCGGCGGCCCAACAGACGCCGATCTCCGCCGACCCCGAACACCCCTGAGCCCTCAACCGTCGGGCTATCGCATTTCGAGAAAGCGCTGACGCGCAAAACCTTCGTCATAGGGTGATAGGGCCGTAACGTCCAGTGCAAGCAGTTCGAACATCCAAAGGTCGTCGACGCGCACGTAACGCTCGCGGTACTTGCCCATGATCCAGCAAGCAATGTCTTCGGGCTGTTTTACAATCGGGGCCCATAGGTCCCAACGCCCGGTGGCGTGGTCGCCCGCCACCTCGATCAAAGGATTGGTCGCGTAATGATCGACGAAGGTGATGGATTTGCTCACCTCGGAAAAAAATGTCCGGATCGCAGCTCGGCCTTCGTGGCGGCCGAAGGGGCCGCCGTCCCAGACGCCATCGTCAGTAAATAGGCTGGAGATCCCGTCCGGATCGTAATTCTCATCCGCGAACGCGCAATAGCGTGCCTTTAGCTGCTTTATCGACTCTATGTCATAAAGCCACTGCAGTTTTTGTGTATCATTCATCGGTTCTTACGTAGGTAGGTGATACCGCCCCACGGCAGGTCCGCTTCTGCGAAGATATCAAGCAAGGCGGTAATGTGCTGCCACTTCCAGACCCCGTCTTCGCGAACATACTTTTCTTCGTAGCGGCCAAAAATGATCGCTGGGCCGGACAGGTTCAGCTCATTGCCC
>JAJFGO010000033.1 GCA_021776095.1 Kiloniellaceae bacterium
TTCCAGATCGAATTCATAGAAAAGACGGTCTTGCTGACCAACTGGCGCGCCCATCATCGTCGCAATCCCCTCGCCGATTCAGCAACTCAAGGGAATCACGACAATCCGAGCAGATCAAACGACTTCTTCAACAGCCTCGGCGACAAGCAGAAGCGCTGAACCAAGTTGAGTTTGCAACCGCCGTTTTTCTAAAGCCAAAATCTTCGCTCGGCCTGAGCCTGGTTGGCGACGACATGACCTAGCCCTCGGCTAGAATCGCCTCGACCAGTTCCTGAACCGAAAGGGCTTCGGCGAAACTGGGCAGGGTGTTGGCCCGGCCGTCCAGAAAGGCGCGCAAATTATCCAACATGCGCATGTAACCATCCTGGCGCGGGTCCTCGACCTCGCTCAACTCGTCGCGCCAATCGCCGCCGCTCGAGGTCTTCAAGCGGTTCCAATCCCACAGACGGTAGGACGTCTTCTGGCCCCAAATGGTGAATTCGACCCGGTCCGGGCCGACCCCGCCCGAGCCGCCGGCCAGTGAAACCGGCACGCCGGCGCAATCGAGCTGCGCCAGGACATGGCTTTCGCACAACAGCGGATCGGCCGGATAACGCAGCGCGGCACGCACCAAGCGGGCCGGGCCGAACAGACGCTGGATCAAAAAGGCGAAGTGGGAAAAGACCTCGCGCACGTAGCCGCCCTCGGCGCGTTCGGCCAGCCAGGTGGCGCCGGACTGCCATTCGCGCGGCCAGCGCGAAAAGTGCAGGCGCACGTCGACCCCGGCCACCGCGCCGGTGGTACCGGACTTGACTGCCGTCTGGATCGCGTTGGTCGCTTGGGCGTCGGCGAAGGGAAAATTGACGGCGTTCAGAGCGCCAGCCGCTTCAACCGCGGCCACCATGTCCCGGCCGGCGGCAAGATCGACCCCCAGGGGTTTTTCGCAAAACACCGCCTTACCGGCCGCCGCCGCAGCCAGGGTGTGGTCCCTATGACCGCCCGGCGGACAGGCGATGTAGACCACATCGGAGACCGGCCCTTCGATGATCGCCGAGGGTGTGTCGACGATCGGCAGGGCGGGAAAGGCCGCGCGGGTGCGCGCAACCGCTTCGGCATTGGGATCCCAGCCGCCGGCCAGGGCAAAGCCGCCGTGGGCGGTCATGTTGGTCAGCATGCGGTGGGCCATGATGCCGAGCCCGATGAAGGCGACTTTCGGTTTGTCCGGGGCGTTCATACTGGTTTCCTGTTCGGGTCTAAGTCCGGGCGGCCAATTTAAGAGACACACGGCTCGGGTACAAATGCCCGCCCCGGCCCGGCAGGATTTGCCGGGATTCCACCGGAAGAGCCGATAGCCGCCCCATAAAGCCGCTTTAAATCAAAGCGTTGAACTTGGCGCCGATCTTGCTTCGGGATTAACCCGATGGAGTATCTCCGCAACCTTCTCGCCGGGCCCGACCAGGCCTCCGGCGCGCTCTACGGTGTTTCGGGACGGGATTCCGGCATGACCCAGCCACGGGCTGGGTCCGGGGGTGCGTCCTTTGCCGCCGAGATGTTCGAGGAAGGTGCGCGCGCCGGTGGGCCGCATAGCGCCCTGGCCCATGAGGTCGCGGCCCTGGACCGCGCGCCCCGCGCCGGCATGGGCGATCATCTGGCCCTGACCCTCGACCGGCGCGACTCCGTGCCCGAGGACGAGATCCCGGACAGCGACTTGAGCTTCGGCGATCTGATCGACGTCATCAACCCGCTGCAGCATATTCCGGTGGTCGGCAATCTGTATCGCGGCCTGACCGGCGATACCATTTCCGGCCCGGCCCGCGTCGCCGGCGCCACGCTGTACGGCGGGCCGCTGGGCATGCTGGCCGGCGTGGTCAACGCCATCGTGGCGGAGGTCAACGACGGCGACCCGGGCGATACCCTGGTCGCCGGCCTTATGGGCGAGAGCCCGGCCGGCGACATCGCGGTGGCGAGCGCGAACCCGGCGCCGTCTCAAGACACCGCACACGGCGGCGCGCCCATCCCGGAGCTATCTCAAGCATCGGTTCCGAGCCCGGCCACCGCCGCATCCTTCGCCGGCCAAGCCCCGGCGCCCGTGCTGACCGGCGATGCGGCGCTGAGCGCGCTGTTCGGCGATTTCCGCAGGCGGGGCGCGGCCGCCATGGCCAAGCCCGAAGCGGCGCATATTGACACAGTAGTTCAGGCCACTCAGGCGGCGTCACCCCCCGCCGAGGCTGCCCTTGGAGCCGGTGCCACACCGGCCGGCGGCTTCAACGCGCAGATGATGCAAGGCTTAGAGAAATACCGGGCCATGGCGCTGGAGCGGGGCGGCGCGGGCCGCCCGGCCCCCAGCCCCCCGGACCGGAACCTTTGAGCGATCTGAACCGGTCCCGCCTGAACCCTTGGGGCGGCCCCCTCGCTTGGCTATAAACCCAAAATGGATTTGATCGTGCGGCGAGAGAACGGCCACTGGCAGGCCCAGGCGGGCGGGCCGGTTTGGCGCTGCGCGATCGGCCCGGGCGGCACCTGTCCGGCGGCCGAGAAAACCGAAGGCGACGGCGCGACGCCGCTCGGCTGTTATGCGCTGCGCCGTCTGCTTTACCGGGCCGATCGCCTGGACAAGCCGCAAACCGATTTGCCCGTCGCGGCACTCACGCCCGAGGACGGCTGGTGCGACGCCCCCCAGGACCCGGCCTATAACCAGCCGGTGCGCCTGCCGTACCCGGCCAGCCACGAGGCGTTGTGGCGCGACGACGAGATCTACGACGTGATCGGCATACTGGGCCACAACGACGCGCCGCCAATCCCCGACAAGGGCAGCGCCATCTTCCTCCACGTCGCGCGCCCCGATTACAGTCCGACTCAAGGTTGCGTCGCGCTCGCCCTGCCCGATTTGTTGGCGTTCCTGAAACAGGCCGACACGCAAACCCGGGTGTGCATCGAAGGCTAAGGCGACGCGGACCGGGGGCCGACCTCAATCGGGTTTGGCCAGCCGCCGCAGTTCGTAAATCAACTCCAGCGCTGCCCGGGGGCTCAGTTCATCGGGATTGACCTCGCCCAAGCGCGCTTCGACCGGGGATTGTTTCGCCTCCGTAACGGCCGTAACCGGCCGCCGCGCGGTGGAAAACAACGGCAGGTCGTCGGCTAGGCGAGAGAGAACCCCGGCCTGTTCCCCTTGTTCCAAAATCTCCAGAACCTCTTGCGCCCGCGCGACCGCCGCCCCGGGCAGGCCGGCCAGGCGGGCCACATGGATGCCGTAGGAGCGATCCGCCGCGCCGGCCGCCACCTCGTGCAGGAACACCACATCGCCCTTCCATTCCTTGACCCGCATGGTGTGGCAGGCGAGCGCCGACAGCTTGCCCGCCAGACTGGTCAATTCGTGAAAGTGGGTGGCGAACAGCGCCCGGCAGCGGTTGACCTCGTGCAAATGCTCGACGCAGGCCCAGGCGATGGACAGGCCGTCGAAGGTCGCCGTGCCGCGCCCGATCTCGTCCAGGATAACCAGGGACCGCGGGGTCGCCTGATTGAGGATCGCCGCCGCCTCGACCATCTCGACCATGAAGGTGGAGCGCCCACGTGCCAAGTCGTCGGCCGCCCCGACCCGGCTGAACAGGCGGTCGACCACGCCCAGGTGCGCCGTCTCGGCCGGCACATAGGCGCCGATCTGGGCGAGCACGGCGATCAGCGCGTTCTGGCGCAGGAAGGTGCTCTTGCCCGCCATGTTCGGGCCGGTGACCAGCCAAAGCCGGTTGTCCGCGCCCAGATCGCAGCTATTGGCAATAAAGCGGCCGGCCTGGGAGTCCGCGAGCGCCGCCTCGACCACCGGATGGCGCCCGCCGGTCACCGCAAAGGCGCTGGACCCGTCGACTTTGGGCCGGCACCAGCGGCCGAGCGCGGCAACTTTGGCCAAGGCGGCGGCCACATCCAACGCGGCCAAGGCGCGGGCGCTGCGCGCGATCTCCTCGGCGCGGGCCGTAACCTCGCCGACCAAGTCCTCGAAGAGCTGCAACTCGACGCCCAGGGCCTTTTCCGCGGCGCTGGATATCTTGCGTTCCAACTCGCCCAACTCGACGGTCGAGAACCGCGACGCGCCGGCCAGGGTCTGGCGGCGAATGAAGGGCGCGTCGGCACCGCAGGACACCTTGTCCGCGTGGGTCGCCGTGACCTCAATGAAATAGCCGAGCACGTTGTTGTGCTTGATCTTGAGCGAGGGAACGCCGGTCTCTTTGGCGTAGTCGCTTTGCAGGCCCGCGATCAGGCGCCGGCTCTCGTCGCGCAGGACCTTAAGCTCGTCCAGTTGCGGTGCGTAGCCGGTGGCAATGAAACCGCCGTCGCGCGCTATGATCGGCAACTCGGGCGCGAGTGCCCGGGCCAAACGATCGATCAAGGGCCCATGTTCGCCCAGATCCCGCGCCGCCGCGCCGATGTCCGAGGGCAGGGGCGCCGGGCCGGCACCGGCCAAGAGGGCTTGCAGGTCGCGGGCCTGGACCAGCGCATCGCGCACCGCGGCCAGGTCGCGCGGGCCGCCGCGCCCCAGGGTAAGGCGCGAAAGCGCGCGCTCCACATCGGGGCAACGGCGCAAGATGCCGCGCAGATCGCCGCGCAGGCGGTCCTCCGTCACGAAAAGGGCGACTGCGTCCTGGCGCGCGCCGATCGCCGTTGGGTCGGTCAGGGGCGCGGCCAGGCGCGCCGCCAGCAGGCGGGCCCCGGCGCCGGTCACGCTGCGGTCGATCGCCGCCAGCAGGCTGCCTTGGCGCTTGCCCCCCTGACCGGCGATCAGCGGCGCGGTGAGTTCCAGATTGCGCCGGGTCGCCGCGTCGAGCTCCATGACCGCGCCCAGGGCCAGGCGCTGGGGCGGGGCCAAACGCGGCAAGCGGCCCTTCTGGGTCAGCTCGACATAATCGAGCAAGGTGCCGGCGGCGGAAATCTCCGCGCGGGAGAAATCGCCGAAGGCGTCGAGCGCCTTGACCCGATAGACCGCCTCCAAACGGGCGCGGGCGTTATCGCTGTCGAAACGCGCCGAGGGCAAGGGCGAGAGCGCCGCCTTCCATTCGCCCAAGAGCTCGAACAGCTCCGGCTTTTGCAGCAGGCGCTCGGGCAGCAGGAGTTCGCCTGGCGCCAGACGCGCCAGCGCCGCCGCCAGGCCGCCGGCGGCGACCGGCTGGGTCAGAAAATCGCCGGTCGAGACGTCGAGCCAGGCGAGCGCGAGTGCACCGCCCGCCTCCGCCAGGGCGGCCAGGTAGTTGTGCGCGCGGGCATCGAGCAACTCGTCCTCGGTGATGGTACCCGGCGTCACTACGCGCACGACCGCGCGCTTGACCACGGACTTGCCGCCGCGTTTCTTGGCCTGCGCCGGGTCTTCCATCTGTTCGCAAATGGCGACCTTGAAGCCCTGGCGGATCAGGCGCGACAGATAGCCGTCGGCGGCATGGACCGGCACGCCGCACATGGGAATGTCCTCGCCCTTGTGCAGACCGCGCTTGGTCAGGGCGATGTCGAGCGCGGCGGCGGCCCGTTTCGCGTCCTCAAAGAACATCTCGTAGAAATCGCCCATGCGATAGAACAAGAGATAGTCCGCGTGAGCCCGCTTGATCTCCAAATACTGTGCCATCATCGGTGTCGCCGGACTGACTTTGGCCACGCCAGGCGCGCCCGGCGATGGGACGGGGGGCACGCTCGTGTCTTTCGTTACGATGTTCTGGTCGGACAAGGGTCGATATCTCGGCGTTGCAGGTGTGGCGCAGCCAAGGTAACACGGCGCGCGCCAGGCTGGGCAAGCCCGCCATGGCAGGGCACAATGGCCGTCGCGCAGATTTCACACGGCGTAGCACTAGGGACGGGAGATACGGATTTGAGCGAGGATCGCGATTCAGCCGACGGCACCACGGTCAGCGAGATTGTCGGGCGTTTTTCCGCGCGCGATCCCTTCATGGTGGCGGTCAAGGATTTGCTGGCCGGCGGGTTCGATCATGCCGACCTTTCGGTCCTGGATACCCACGAATCGATCGGCGCCGCCGGAACGCCGGGCGAGGCTTGGCAGGAAACCCTGGCCGGCCTGGCGGGCGAGATCAACTACGTCGGCCCGATCACTGCGGCGGGCCTGATCGGCATCGCCACCGGGCCGCTCGGCGCCGCCATCTCGGCCACGGTCGCCGCCGGATTCACCGGCGCAGCCCTGGTCGAACTGTTGAACACGGTCAAGGCGACTCCGCACACCGAAAGCTTCGCCAGGGCCCTGGAATCGGGCGCGCTCCTGCTTTGGATCCGGGCCGAGGACGCCGCACACCAAGCCCAGGCCCGCGACATCCTGACCCGCCACGGCGCCGCCGACGTCCACCTGCACACCCGGCCGGGCCAGGGCCAAGCGGAGACCTAGGGCCGGCCCGCCACCCGCGCCCACCCGATCCCTTTTGACCCTGCCGGGGCCGCTCTCTAACATCGGGGCCGAAATCGCCGCGCCTTGAACTCGGCGCGACCGCCAAACCTCCGAGGCGAAACTCATATGGTCACTGACGAACAGAAACTGGAACGCGCGGCCCTGGCGATGCATGCCAGCGGGCGGCCGGGCAAGTTCGAGATCCGGGCGACCAAGCCCCTCACCACCCAGCGCGACCTGACGCTGGCCTATTCGCCGGGAGTCGCTGCGCCCTGTTTGGCGATCGCCAAGGACCCGTCCAAGGTTTACGACTACACCGCCAAGGGCAATCTGGTGGCCATCGCCTCCAACGGCACGGCGGTGCTGGGCCTGGGCGATCTGGGCGCGCTGGGCGCCAAGCCGGTGATGGAAGGCAAGGCGGTGCTGTTCAAGCGCTTTGCCGATATAGACGGCATCGATTTGTGTATCGATACCCGCGATGTCGACGAGTTCGTCAATTGCGTGCGCTACCTGCACCCCAGCTTCGGCGGCATCAATCTAGAGGATATCAAGGCGCCGGAATGCTTCATCATCGAACAGCGCCTGCGCGAACTGCTGGACATCCCGGTGTTCCACGACGATCAGCACGGCACCGCGATCATCACAGCGGCCGGCTTGATCAACGCCGCGCATTTGAGCGGGCGCAAGATGAGCGACATCAAGATCGTCATCAACGGTGCGGGCGCCGCCGGCATCGCCTGCAGTGAATTGGTCAAAGCCATGGGCGTGCCGCACGACCACGTCATCCTGTGCGACACCAAGGGCGTCATCTACCAGGGCCGCAGCGAAGGCATGAACCAGTGGAAATCGGCCCACGCCGCGGCGACCGACAAACGCAGCCTGGCCGAGGCCTTGGCGGGCGCCGATGTTTTCATCGGCCTTTCGGTCAAGGGCGCGGTCGACGCGGACATGGTGCGCGCCATGGCGGCCAAGCCGATGATCTTCGCCATGGCCAATCCGGACCCGGAGATCACACCTGAGGAAGTCCGCGCAGTGCGCGACGACGCCATCGTGGCCACCGGGCGTTCGGATTATCCCAACCAGGTCAACAACGTCCTTGGCTTTCCCTATATTTTTCGCGGCGCGCTGGATGTCCGCGCCTCGACCATCAACATGGCCATGAAGATCGCCGCGGCGGAAGCGCTGGCCGCGCTCGCGCGCGAGGACGTGCCCGACGAGGTCGACCGGGCCTATTCCGGCCGGCATCTGCATTTCGGACCGGACTACATCATTCCGGCGCCCTTCGATCCGCGCCTGATCGTCGCCGTGCCCAGGGCGGTCGCCCAGGCCGCCATGGAGTCGGGCGTCGCGCGCCGGCCGATCGCGGACATGGACGCCTACGCGGTCCAGCTGGCGGCGCGCCTGGACCCGACCGCGGGTGTCTTGCAACTGATATCCCAGAAGGTGCGTGCGAACCCCAAACGCGTGGTCTTCGCCGAAGGCGAGGAGGAGGCAACCATCCGCGCGGCCCTGACTTTTCAACAGGCCGGTTACGGCACGCCGGTCCTGGTTGGGCGCGAAGAAACCGTGCGCCAGAAGTTGGCGGCGCTCGGCCTCGCCGGCGAGGGATTGGAGATCCACAATGCGCGGCTCTCCGCGCACAATACAGCCTATACCGACTTTCTCTTCGAGCGTTTGCAGCGCAAAGGCAAGCTGCGCCGCGATTGCCAACGCATGGTCAACCAAAACCGCAATGTCTTCGCCGCCTGCATGGTCGCCCACGGCGAAGCCGATGCCATGGTGACCGGCCTGACGCGCAGTTTCGGCGTCGCCTTCGACGATATCCGTCGGGCCATCAGTCCCAAGCGGGGGCACCGCGTGTTCGGCATGACGGCCCTTTTGTTGGAGGGGCGCTCCGTCTTCGTCGCCGACTCCTCGGTGCACGAGCTGCCCAGCGCGGAAGA
>JAJFGO010000034.1 GCA_021776095.1 Kiloniellaceae bacterium
GACCGATCAGATCAGCCTGGCAACTTCGGTCAAGGAAGTGGTTGAGGTCGTGGCCTCGGCCTCGACCGAGATGGAATCGACCGCCCAGTCCATGTCGGCGACGGCGGAGGAGACCAGCCGTCAGGCGACGGCGGCGGCGGCCGGGGTCGAGCAGGCGACCACCAATGTGCAGACCGTGGCGAGCGCGGCCGAGGAGCTCAGTAGCTCGATCAGCGAGGTGTCGCGTCAGGTCGCGGAATCGGCGACCATCGCGCGCAACGCGGTCGAGGAGGCGAGCCGGACCAACAGCCAGGTCGAGGGTCTGGTCGAGGCGGCTCAGAAGATCGGCGAGGTGGTGAGTTTGATCTCCGACATCGCCGAGCAGACCAATCTGCTGGCCCTCAACGCGACTATCGAGGCGGCGCGCGCCGGGGAGGCCGGCAAGGGCTTCGCGGTGGTGGCTTCCGAGGTCAAGTCCCTGGCCAATCAAACCGCCAAGGCGACCGAGGACATCTCGACCCAGATCGGTGCGATCCAGGGGGCGACCGGGGACGCGGCCTCTGCGATCAAGGCGATCGCGGAGACGGTGACCAAGGTCGACGAGATCGCGTCCTCCATCGCCTCGGCGGTCGAGGAGCAAAGCGCGGCGACCCAGGAGATCGCTCGCAACGCCCAGCAGGCCTCGAGCGGCACCGCCGAGGTCTCGTCCAACGTCTCCGGGGTCACTCAGGCGGCGAGCGAGACCGGCGCGGCCGCCGGCGAAGTTCTGGAGGCGGCCAAGGGCCTGGCCACCCAGTCCAATACCCTCTCGGGCCAGATCGAGAAGTTCCTCAAGTCGATGAACGCAGCCTAGCCAAGCTTAAATCCCGCTATCGGGGCGGACCGGCCATGCCGGTCCGCCCCTTTTTCTTGTCCGCTCCATCGTCTGCCTCACACCTCGTCGATTAACCATAACCTTTTATAAACAATTAGCTTTTCCAATTTCTGCGGAGATCGGATAAACTCCAGCGAAGGGGCCGGTTGAACCCCGGGGCCAGGGAGGCCGAGGGATGCAGAATAGAGCGAGAGCCCGTTGGATCGGGCGTCGATTGCGCCGCGCCGCTGCCTTGGGCATGGCGGTATCTTGGTTGTGCCTCGGCGGTTATGACGGCGCGCTCGGGGCCGCGGCCTCTCCGACCAACCCAAAGGCGAAATCGCTGTTCGGCGAGGCTGATGGCGCGGCTGGCTTCAGGACCTGGCTGCCGCGTGCCTTGGCCGGCGATCCGGCGGCGGCCTACAAAATCGGCCGTGCCTACAGCGAGGGTCAGAGGCACCGCGCCGATTTCGCCGAGGCGGCGCACTGGTTCCGCAAGGCGGCGCGGGCCGGCCACGCCCCCGCTCAGGCTGATCTGGCCATGCTTTATGGCAAGGGCTTGGGCGTGCCTCGGGATTACGTCAAGGCCTATGCCTGGTTCGCCGTGGCGGCGGAAAATGGCGACTACGGCCTTTCCGGCGATCAGGCCGGGGAACTGCGCCACATGATGGCTGCGTTCCTGACCCCGGACCAGCGGCGCGAAGCCGAACGCCTGGCGGCGGAGTTGCGCAACCCAAGCGATCCCTGACTCGGTTCCGCCCTAACCCGGGCTATAGGGGCCAAACCCACAGGATCATGGGCAGAGAGACCGCGATGATGACGATTTCGAGCGGCAGGCCCATACGCCAGTAGTCACCGAACCGGTAGCCGCCGGGGCCCATGATCAAGGCGTTGTTCTGGTGCCCGATGGGAGTCAGAAAGGCGCAGGACGCGCCCACGGCGACGGCCATGAGGAAGGGGTCGGGGTTGGCGCCCAGGCGCTCGGCGATGCTCACGCCAATGGGCGCCATGACCACGGCGGTGGCGGCGTTGTTGAGCAGGTCCGACAGCGTCATGGTCACGATCATGATCAGCGCCAGGATAATCGCCGGCGATCCGCCCGCGGTTAGGCCTAGGATGGCGTTGGCTAGAATTTCGGTCGCGCCCGTTGACTCCAGAGCGCTACCGACCGGGATCAATGCGCCCAGCAACACGATGACCGGCCAGTCGATGCTCTCGTAAAGTTCGCGCAGGGGCAGCAGGCCCAGGACCACCATGACCGCGACCGCCGCGCCCAGGCTGACTGCGATGGGCAGCAAACCCAGGCCGGCGATGACGATAGCGGCGGCGAATATGGCGATCAGGGCCGGTGCCGCGCCGCGCTTGCCCAAGCTGACGCCGCGCTCGGCCAGGGGCAGGCAGCCGAAGGCGGCTAAGGCGTCGGGCACGCGCTCCGCCTCGCCATGCAACAGCAAGACATCGCCGACGCGAAAGCGAAAGCTGCGCAGGCGGCCGCGGTGGGGCTGGCCCTGACGCGCGAAGGCAAGCAAGGCGAAATCGTGTCGATTGATCAGGCGTTGCGATTGCACGTTCAGGCCGTCCAGGCGTGAGCCGGGCGCGATCACCGCCTCGACAATCGCGGTGTCTTCGGATTTCAGGCGATTGGGTTTCTCGCCAGTCTCGGTGCTGCCGCCCAGTTCGAGCTTCAGGGCGCTCGCGAACTTGTCGAGCTCCTCCGGGGCGGCCTCGATCAGCACCCGGTCGCCGGCCTGAATCGGCGTCCAACGGCCGTGGCCCGGCAACAGGTGCTCGCCACGTATCAGACCCAGCACCAGGGCGTCGATCTCCGTAGTTGCGTCTTGAATCTGGCTCAGGGTCTGACCGATCACCTTGCTGCCTTCGGGCACCGCCGCCTCGGCTAGGTAGTTTTCGATGTCGAAGAGGTCCTCGGAGGTGGCGCGCCCGGCGGTCTCGGCGGGAACCAAGCGCCAGCCGATCAGCGCCACGAAGGCGAGCCCGGCGAGCGCCGCGACCGCGCCCACCGGCGTGAAATCGAACATGCCGAAGGGCTCGCCGGTGGTCTCGGCCCGGAAGTTGGCGATGATGATGTTGGGCGGGGTGCCGATCAGGGTCACCAACCCGCCCAGGATCGAGCCGAAGGACAGCGGCATCAGGATGAGCGCGGCGGAACGCTTGGCCTTGCGCGCCGATTGCAGGGCGACCGGCATGAGCAGCCCCAAGGTACCCACGTTGTTCATGAAGCCGGACAAGGCGGCGGCTAGGCCGGACAGGGCGGCGATATGGGTCGATGTGTGGGCCGCCGCCGGGCGCACGATGGCGGCGGCCCAATCGACGGCACCGGATGACGCGAGGATCCGGCTGATGATCAGGACGAAGGCGATCGTCACGGTCGCGGGATGGCCGAAGCCGGAAAATGCCCGATCGATCGGCACGAGTCCGGCCGCGACGGCCACCACCAGGGCCGTGAAGGCGACCACGTCGTAGCGCCAACGACCCCAGACCAATAGGGTCAGAAGCGCGACCAAAAGCGCGAAGATACCGATCTGCGCGGCGCTCATGAGGTGCGTCTGTTGGGCGGAATTCGATCAGGCATTCTGCAATAGCTCGCGCAGTTCTGTCTTGAGCACCTTGCCGTAGCTGTTCTTCGGCAAGCTGTCCACGGCCATGTAGGTGCGTGGCCGTTTGAAGCGGGCGACCCGCTCCAGGCAAATCGCGTCGAGCGCGTCCGTATCCAATGACTCGCCCGGCCGCGCGACGACAAAGGCGACCACTTCCTCGCCCCAATCGGGGTGCGGCCGGCCGATGACCGCGCATTCCAGAACGCTCGCGTGGCACAACAAGACCTCCTCGATCTCGCGCGGATAGATGTTGGCGCCGCCGCTGATGATCAGATCCTTGGAGCGGTCGATCAGGGTCAGGTAGCCGTCCTGATCGAACACCCCCATGTCGCCGGTGTGCAGCCAGCCACCGCGCAAGGTCCGGGCGCTGGCTTCCGGATCGCGCCAATAACCGCTCATGACCGAATCGCCGCGCACCAGGATTTCGCCCGGCGCGTCGGACGGCACGGCGGTATCCGAGTCGTCGGCGAGCTTGACCTCCACCACAGTTTGCGCCCGGCCGACCGAACCCAGGCGCGCCTCGTAGTGCGGATGATCGCGGGCCCCGTGATCGGCGCGGGTCAGGGAGGTGATGGTCATGGGGCTTTCGCCCTGGCCGTAGATCTGCACCAGGCGATTGCCCAGGCAGGTCATGGCCCGCTTCAAATCGGCGACGTACATGGGCCCACCGCCATAGACCAGGGTCTTGAGGTTTCCCGGCTGGCGCGCCGGGCCGTCGGCATGGGCGACCAGGCGATTGACCATGGTCGGGGCCGCGAACATGGCGACCCTCGTGTGCGCGCAAAGAAGGGTGGCGATCTCCGCCGGCTCGAAGCGACCGCTTTCGGGCACGATCTGCAGGGCGCCGGCGGCGACGTGCGGCAGGATGTACAGGCCCGATCCATGGGACATGGGGGCCGCGTGCAAGATGCTGTCGCCGGGCGCGATGGCGTCGACGTCGACGAAATAGCTGAGCGACATGGCGCGCAAATTGCGGTGCGATAGCATGGCGCCCTTCGGTTGGCCGGTGGTCCCGCTGGTATAAAACAGCCACGCTAGATCGTCGTCCCGGCAGGCCATAGGCGAGTCCGGTTCCGATTCCAGCATGCGGCTATATTCGCGCGACGGTCGGTCGGGCGCACCGACGTCGATCATGGCCTGAAGATCGGCAAGGCCTTTAGTGTGCGGGCTCAGGGCCTCGGCCAGGTTCGGCGTAGACAGACACAGTCCGGCGCCGCTGTGCTCCAGGATATAGCGTACTTCCAGCGGGTGCAGCTTGGCGTTGATCGGAACCGCCGCGAGGCCCGCGTGCCAACACGCGAAGAGGCTTTCGACAAAGGCCGGCGTGTTGGTCATGGCCAGGGCGACCCGCGCGCCTGCGTCCAAGGCAAAGCGTCCGCGCATGGCGGCACCCAGGGCGGCGGCCCGGCGGGCCAACGCGCCATAGGTGTGGACCGTCCGGTTGCCTAAGGCGACCGCTGGGCGATCCCGGCCGCTGGCCGCGGCGCGGTGAAGCAAGAGTGCCAAGTTCAAGATTCGACTCCCGTCATGACCGCTGCTTCGGGTCACGGTGTTAGAGAAACGTCACGGAGCTTTTCAATTTGGCGTTATATCGTCAATCCTCGTCGTGTCGGGCCTGGATCGCCCGGATTTGGCCTGCTATACAAAATGGACTTGCCCGATATTCGCGTTCGCCTGGGTTTAAGGGCGGTCGCGATGCAAAGGACGACCGCTTCGCCATGAAGGCCGCGCTGCATTTGAGCAGACTTCGGTCGGCTCTTAGAAGCCGCGCCAGGATATGGCTATGCGCGTCCCTCTTGATCGCTCCAGCCGCGTTCCTCTCGGTCGGACTTCAGGCCCAGGACATCACTTTTTTTCGGATCGGCACTGGCTCGACCGCCGGCACCTACTTCCCCATTGGCGGAATTATCGCCAGTGTCATCAGCAAACCGCCGGGCAGCCGCGAATGCGATGTCGGCGGCAGCTGCGGGGTGCCCGGATTGATCGGTGTGGCGCAATCCACCGAAGGCTCGGTGACGAACGTCATGGGCATCGCCGATGGCAGTCTGGAATCCGGGTTCAGTCAGGCGGATATTTCTTTTTGGGCTTACAATGGCGAGGGCAAGTTCAAAAAAACCGGCCCGATCACCAAGCTGCGGACCATTGCCAATCTCTTTCCCGAATCGGTGCACCTTGTGGTGCGGCGTGACGCGGGTATTGCCTCTGTTGCCGATCTACGTGGCAAGCGCGTGTCCCTGGACCGAGAGGGATCGGGGACCCGGGTTGACGCCCGCCTGATTCTCAAGGCCTTTGGGCTCAAGCTCAAGGACCTGAAGGCGGTAGCCTATTCGGCCGGCGACGCGGCCGACCTGCTGCGCGCCGGCGAACTTGACGCCTTTTTTATGGTGGCCGGAACGCCGGCGAACGCGATCGTCAATCTGGCCGACGACGCCTTGATTACACTGGTACCCCTGGTCGGGCCGAAGGTGGACAAACTACGCGAGGCCTATCCGTTTTTTGCCCTCGACCGGATCCCGGCCGGCACCTATTTCAACACCCCTGTAACCGACACTCTTTCGGTCGGCGCGCAATGGCTGGTCTCGGCGGATGTGCCGGACGATTTGGTCTACCAGATCACCGGCGCGCTCTGGCATCGCAGCACCCGGCGCTTGCTGGATAGCGGTCATCCGAAAGGCGAGCAGATCGGCGTGTTCACCGCCTTGGACGGCTTGGTGGTGCCGCTGCACCCCGGCGCGCGGCGCTACTACAGCGAAGCCGGCATCCCCTTTCCGGCGGGCGACAACTAGACCGCCTAGCTGTTGGTAATGACCCAGGGCTCCGACTTAGCCGCCGCGATCCAATCCCGCAGGGCGGGCCAAGACAGCACCGCGTCGCGATAGGCCGCAGCGGTTTCTTCCAAGGGAACACCGTAGGTCGCAAAGCGCAGGACAACGGGTGCGTAAAAGGCGTCTGCGGCGCTGGCTTGACCGAAAAGAAAGTCGCCGTCGTGGCCGAATCGGGCCCGGCAATCGGTCCAAATCTCCTGAACTCGGCCAATGTCCGTGCCCAGTTGCCCTTCGGGTAAGGAATCGCGCGGCGGCATCGGGGGGTGCCGCAGGTCCATGGGCATCTGCCGGCGTAAGGTCTCGAAGCCGCTATGCATCTCGGCCACGATCGAGCGGGCGAGCGCCCGGGCCGCTGGGTCCGCCGGCCAAATGCCGGCCTGGGGGAAGGTTTCGTGCAGAAACTCGGCGATGGCGAGGGTGTCCCAGATCTTAAGGTCTCCGGAATGGAGGACCGGCACGCGCCTGGCCGGGCTGTAACGTGCGATTGCTGCCTTAGTCTCTGGCCGGTCGAGCGGAATGACAATTTCTTCGAAGGCTACGCCGCACTGGCGCATGACCAGCCAGGCGCGCAGGGACCAGGACGAATAGGTCTTGTTGCCCAGAACCAGCGTGAAGTTCGTCATGACGGCGGCCTCTTTGGGTGAGCGATCCGCGGATTAGTGTCCGGCTTCGGCGCTGGGTCAAGGCTAGGGGCGAGGCCCTCGGTCATCGGCAACGTCGAAACCGACACATTGTAATATTTAAGATAAATTTGAAGTAAAAGATATTAAAATACTGTAATTTATTTATAAATATAGAACTTAAACTATACAAATGTTGTTTTTTATTTGACATACTCTAAATTTCTGTTAATATCTTGCTCATCAAAAGGGAGCGGCGCTTCGCGACGGGACCAAGGACCGGAAAGTGGGAGGCAGATCATGAAAATCGGTGTGACGTCAGCTGCTCTGGAATACAGCATCACGGTCACGGCGCTGTCGTTGCCGGTCGTCTTCCTGGGTCTTCAGTTCGTTAATTTCATGGACACAGTCTTTGCCGGCCCGCTGGGTCAATTGTCGAGGGTGGCTGTGGGGGGCTAATAGGGGAATCGGGGAAAAAGGGGCGAAAAGCCCCGTTACAGGGAACCAATAACAAAAAAAGACGGGCCGCCAGGTAGGCATCCCGCGCGGGGCAGAAAGGCGCATCATTGCCGTCTGCTCGGCATCTTTACCGCCGAAGATAGAACAGGCGGACCTCATCGCGGGCTTCATGGCCCGCGATTCTTTTTTTGCCGCTTGGTCCCGGCGCCGGGGACCGCCTATTCTGTGGCACCAGCACCTCATACCGACTCGATACCCAGGGGACCCATGACCAAGTATCTGACCGACCGCGACAAAGCGGGCGCGGTATCCATAACGCCGCTGACTAAGAAGAGCTTGCCGGCCTGGCTGGCCGAGCAGGCGCCGGAGTGCACCGGCTGGGTGCACCAGAATGGCTTCATCGGTGACGCCGGGACCCTCTGTCCGCTGCCGGGCGAAGACGGCGGGCTGAGCCAGATCTTGGCCGGGATCGATCCGAAGGACGAGCTGTGGTCTTACGCGGCGCTGCCGGGCAAGCTCGGATCCATGACCGCTGCGGCGCCAGGCGGCACGGGTTTCGTTCTCAATGCCGCACCTGGCCCGGCAGATCCGTCTCAGGCGGCCTTAGGCTGGGCGCTGGGCACCTACGCCTTCAACCGTTATCGCAAGCCGGCCGAGAAATTCGCCACCCTGGCCTGGCCGGATGGGGCAGATCGCGACGCAGTAAAGCGCACTTGCGAGGCTGTGTTTCTGACCCGCGATTTGATCAACACGCCGGCATCCGACATGGGACCGGAAGAGCTGGCAAAGGCGGCGGCGGATTTGGCCAAGCGCCACAAGGCTCGTTGCGCGGTCGTCGTGGGCGACGACCTGCTGAGCGAGAACTACCCGGCGATTCACGCGGTCGGCCGGGCCAGCGACCGGGCGCCCCGCCTAATCGACCTGCGCTGGGGCAAGCGGGGGCCGCGCGTCACCCTGGTCGGCAAAGGGGTCTGCTTCGATACCGGCGGCTTGGACCTCAAGTCGGCCTCGGGCATGAAGATGATGAAGAAGGATATGGGCGGCGCGGCCCACGTGCTGGGCCTGGCGCACATGATCATGGCCGCCAAGTTACCCCTGTGTTTGCGGGTACTGATCCCGGCAGTGGAAAACAGCGTATCCGGCAATGCCATGCGGCCCATGGACGTAATCGCGACCCGCAAGGGCCTGACGGTCGAGGTCGGCAATACCGACGCGGAAGGCCGCCTGGTCTTGGCCGACGCCCTGTTCGAGGCGGACGGTGAAGACCCAGCCTTGATCGTCGATTTCGCAACCTTGACCGGCGCCGCGCGGGTTGCCCTTGGCACCAGCCTGCCGGCCATGTTCTGCAACGACGAGGCGACCGCCGAGGCGATGTTGCGCCACGCCCGGGCCGCGAACGATCCGGTCTGGCGTATGCCTCTGCACGCGCCCTACCGCAAGGCGCTGGAAAGCAGCGTGGCCGATCTCAACAATATCTCGGGCGATTCCTATGGCGGCGCCATCATTGCCGCCTTGTTCATGGCCGATTTCGTCCGGCCCAGGACGCCGTGGCTTCATTTCGACATCATGGGCTGGAATGCCAAGGCTACGCCCGGGCGCCCCGAGGGCGGTGAGGCCATGGGCCTGCGCGGCGTCTTCGCGCTGATCGCCGACCTCGCGGCACGGCCGGCACCAGCTAAATAATCCTGCCCTGCAATACCTGAAACGCCGCGCACACTAGGTGGCGCGAACCACCATATAGTCGTCGTTTGGCGGCATACCCGGCGCGCCACCGCACACTATGGTCGTTTGTCCGGCTGTGTTAGCCTTGGCCGAACCCCGAGGGGAGGTGTGCATGTTCAAAAATATTCTTTGCGCCGTGGACGGTTCCAAGCATGCCTTGAGAGCGGCAGAAGTGGCGAGCGATCTGGCCGAGAAGTACGGCGCGGACTTGACCTTCCTGACCGTGAGCAAGGAGCTCAAGGTTACCGAGGAAGTGAAGCGCTTCATGCAGGTCGAGCATTTGACCGGCTCGCCGCAATATATCCTCGATGAAATGACCGACCGAGTCTTGGATGAGGCCCGGGACAAGGCCAAGAAACACGGCATCGCCAAACCCAAGACCGAGGTCAAGACGGGCCATCCGGCTCGCGCCATCGTGGCCTATGCGGAACGGACCGGCGTCGACCTCATTGTCCTGGGCAGCCGCGGCATGGGCGACATCGAGGGCCTGTTGCTAGGTAGCGTGTCCCACAAGGTCTCCAGCATGGCCAAGTGTACCTGCATCACCGTGAAATAGGTTCCGCTCGGCGCCTTGCCGGAGTCCGCCCGCGGAGCTAAGATCCGTTTCGCTTGCGAAACGAATGCGCGCTTGGAACATGGCCGACAGAGTGATCTCGTTGACGCCGACAACGGCGCTCTTCCTTTGGCATGGAGTCATGCGCCGCGCCTTGCGCGAAGAACACCCGGACTTGACTGCGCGGCAGTTCGCGTTGTTGCTGCAGGTTTTTCTGACGCCGCCGCCGCACACCGTACGCGGGCTGGCTGCCGATCTTGCCATGTCGAAGCCAGCCGTGACCCGGGCGCTCGACCGCCTGGGTCGGCTCGACCTTGTGCGGCGCAAACGCGACAAGGACGACAGACGCAGCATCCTGGTTCAGCGCACGGTCAAGGGATCGGTCTACCTGCGCGAATTCGGCGACCTGGCGGCTAAGGTAGCCAAGGACTTGCCCTAGACCACGCAACTCATAAACGATCGCTAAGCTGCCGCCGCGTTGCCGATATTGGCGTTGGGGCAAATACTGGCGGCATATCGGCGCGTTCTAAGACATTTCCATGCTGATTAGAGGCGCGCTCGCAAGCCCGATGGACCGCGTTGGGACCGTGTCATTAGCGCAGAGTGGCCTGGTGGACGTGCGATCCGCCGCTTGACAAGTGCAACCGCCCGCACTGATAGATGACATCCGATAAGGAATTGAATGCAAATTGCCTGGCTGTTCGCGTTAAAGAGGTATGTCCGAATCCTTTACACCTACACCTTCAAACGCTCATGCTTAACTTATTGATGTTCTTGATTCTGAAATTACTTTCCGTAAAAAGTGTCAGCATTCTTTACACTCATTTCCGACTCGGAATTGAGTTAAAAATATCTAAGCTATTGGTTTTTCTATATTTGTGCTGAGTCGATCGATTTTTGCTGTCAATATTCGTTACAATTCGATCATCGCCTCAAGAATCATATATTTCTAAGCTATTGTAATATTGGAGGAATTCGGAATTGGCGTGGAACTTGCTTAACGAGCAGACAGGATCGTTATCCGCGCCGAGTACAGGCAAGCTGGACGTTCGATCAGAGGTTAGGTTCCTCAGACTGAGAGACGATCAGAACAGGGAGATCGCCTTGAAGGGGCAGTGGCTAGGCAGAATATCAATTTCGGTGACCGCGGGATCTCGCGATCGCCTGAGGTCAAGTCGGACTGTTACGGGGCGCAACTATGCCAAACTTCAGGTAGGAGAAGACTCATGAGAGCACTCGCTTCGGTGGTTGCCGCTTTCGGGCTCAGCTTTGCCTTGGCTGCGCCGGCCAATGCCTTGATCGTTAACTTGGATTTCGAGGATGGTATCAGCCAGGGTAGCTCGACGTCGCTTTCCGGTCTCAACACCTACCTGCGGAATGCATTCGGCAGTAACAATGTGAGTGCCGGTGACGCAAGATGGTTCGGTAGCTCGAACACCTTCGGGAGCGATGCGATCTTCTCTCGGGGATACAGTTCGACTCTGAACTTCGACACTCTGTCGAGAAACGCTTCCAGTTTTGAGATCACGGCCATTTCGTTCGATTGGGGCGTATTCGACGCCACCTCCGGCCGGGACTTCGGCCTCGACGTGTATGACGACGCGATCGGCGGGTACCGCAACAACGTCTTTGAAGTATCCAACGCAAGCGATGGCGACACAGGGTCCTCCCCCTTGATTACCTTTGCCAGCTCATGGCAGGTCACGAAGCTGCGGTTCCACGACAACGGAACCTATGACGTGGGGATGGACAACCTCACCATTTACGACAACCGGTCGGGGACGGGGGGGGGGTACGTCGCCGTCCCGGAACCCACTGCGATTTCGTTGCTGGCGGTTGGTCTCCTCGGGCTCGGCTTTTTTGGCCGGCTGCGTAGGCGGGAAAGCCTAAATCAGGATCTTTAGAGGCCGCCTAGACCTCCGCTCTTGGCGACCGAAGAGCGCTAATGAGGCCCCGCTCCGGCGGGGCTTCTTTTTTGCCATTGTACGCTGCACGGACGGTAAACGCAGCGTCCTGGTTCGGCGCATGGTCATAGGATCGGTTCACTTACGTGAATTCGACGACCTGGCCGTGAAGGTGGCCAAGGATTTGTCGAACCCCTAAACCGCCTTAGTATCCGCGATCCAGATCGACAATGTGCTCTGGCGGTTGCCCGGCCTGCACCCGGCGGATGTTCTGGGCCACGGCCTCGGCGGCGGTTTCCGCGATGGTCATGCTGGCTATGTGCGGCACCACGACGATGCGCGGGTGGCTCCAGAACGGGCTGTCCGGCGGCAGGGGTTCCTCGCGAAACACATCCAGGGTCGCGCCGCCGATCTGCCCCGAGTCGAGCGCGGACAGAAGATCGGTCTCGACCACATGCTTGCCGCGTCCGACGCTGATGAAGGCCGCGCCGTGCGGCAGGGCGCCCAGGGTCTCGGCGTTCAGGATGCCTTCGGTCTCATCGGTCAAGGGTAGCAGGCAGACCAGAATATCGCTGCGCTTCAGGAACGCCGTCAGGCCGTCAGCGTCGTGAAAGGATTCGACGCCGACCTGGCTCTTGGGCCGACGGCTCCAGCCCGCGACCTGAAAGCCGAAATCGCAGAGCTTTTCGGCGCAGGCGCTGCCCAGCACGCCCAGGCCCAGAATGCCTACCCGGCGCCGGAAGGTGGGAATCTGCTCAATCTCCCGCCAAACTTTTTCGCGTTGCTGGACCGCGTAGTCGAGCATGAAGCGATGGTGATAGAGCGCGCTCATAACCACGAACTCGACCATGCCCGCGGTCAGGCCTGGTTCGACCATGCGCACGATGGGCACGCCGGGCGGCAGATCGGGGTCGGAGGCCAGGTGGTCGATCCCGGCGCCGATTGAGAAAATGGCTTTGAGGTTAGGAAACTTGGCGAGGGCGCCTTGCTCCGGCGCCCAGACCAGGGCGAACTCGATGTCCTCGGGCGCGCCCGGCGCGCGCCAGTCACGCAACTCCAATTCCGGCAACAGCGCGCGAAACGCACGATGCCAGGAATCGCCGCGCTCGATATCGGTTTTCAGAACCAGGGCCATGACGCAGTCCTATGAAAGGGTCGGCCCTTCCTACATGCGCACCACGTCGCCGTCCACCGCTTCCAGATCAAAGGCGGCCTTCATCAGGGCCTTGGTATAGGGATGTTCGGGCGCGTCGAAGATGCGCGCGGCCGGGCCTTGCTCCATGACCTGGCCGTCGCGCATGACAATGACCTCGCTGGCTAGCGCCCGCACCACGCGCAGATCGTGGCTGATGAAGAGGTAGGCCAGGTTGTGCTTGGCCTGCAGGTCGCGCAGCAGGTCGACGATCTGGGCCTGGACCGACATGTCGAGGGCCGAGGTCGGTTCGTCTAAAACCAGGAAACGGGGCTTGAGGACCATGGCCCGGGCGATGGCGACCCGCTGGCGCTGGCCGCCGGAGAATTCATGCGGATAACGGTGCCGGCCGTCCGGGTCCAGGCCGACCTCTTTCAGGGCCTCGACGATCAGGGCCTCGCGCGCCTCGGCGTTGCCGCCCAAATCGTGGACCTTCAGGCCTTCCTCGATGATCTGGCCGATCGAGAGCCGTGGGCTGAGCGACCCGTAGGGGTCCTGAAACACGATCTGCATCTCGCGGCGCAGGGGGCGAAGCTCGTTCGAACCCAGACCCTGAATCTCGCGCGCGCCGAATTGGATCGTGCCCATGCTGGACACCAGGCGCAGCAGCGCCAGGCCCAGGGTGGTCTTGCCGGAGCCGCTTTCGCCGACCACGCCCAGGGTGTGCCCTTCGCGCACGTCCAAGGTGATGCCGTCGACCGCGCGCACATGGTCGACGGTGCGCTTCAGGATGCCCTTCTTGATCGGGAAATGGACCTTGATGTCCTGCCCGGCCATGACCAGCGGGGCGTCTGGCACCGCCTTAATCGGCGTGCCCTTGGGCTCGGCGGCCAGAAGCCTTTGGGTGTAGGGATGCTGCGGCGATTCGAAGATGGCGCCGACCGGGCCTTGCTCGACGATCTCGCCGCCGGTCATGACGCAGACCGTATCGGCCATCTTGCGCACGATGCCCAGGTCGTGGGTGATCAGCAGCAGGGCCATGCCGAATTCGGCCTGCAGGTCTTTGAGCAATTTCAGGATCTGGGCTTGAATGGTCACGTCCAGGGCCGTGGTCGGCTCGTCAGCGATCAGGAGGTCCGGCTCGTTGGCCAGGGCCATGGCGATCATGACCCGCTGGCGCTGGCCGCCCGAAAGCTCGTGCGGATAGGCGTTCAAGCGTTTGATCGCATCGGGGATGCCCACCAGATCGAGCAACTCCAAGGTCCGCTTGCGCGCCGCCGCTCGGTCTAGGCCCTTGTGCAGGATCAGGGTCTCGTTGATCTGCTTCTCGACCGAGTGCAGCGGGTTGAGCGAGGTCATGGGCTCTTGAAAGATCATGGAGATCTCGTTGCCGCGCACATCGCGCAGGGTTTCGCGCGGCGCCCCGATCAACTCCTGGCCTCTAAATGTGATGGATCCCGCCGGGTGGCGCGCCAGGGGATAGGGCAGAAGCTGCATGATCGACAGCGCGGTGACTGATTTGCCGGACCCGCTCTCGCCAACCAGGGCCAGCGACCCGCCCTTGGCGATCTCGAACGAGGCGCCCTTGACCGCATCAACCGGGCGGCCTGGCACGTCGAATCGGGTGCCCAGGTCATGGACCTTCAGCAGGGGCTCGCTCATGCCTGGCTTCCTTGGGTTGCCGACCCGGCGGCCTGGGTTGTCGCGGCATCTTCGGCTGGCGGTGCGCCGGCAAAGAGCTTGCGCGGATCGAAGGCGTCGCGCACAGCCTCGCCGATGAAGACCAGCAGGCTCAACATGATGGCGATGGCGAAGAACCCTGTCAGACCCAACCAAGGCGCCTGCAGGTTGGCCTTACCCTGGGCCAGAAGCTCGCCCAGAGAGGCCGAGCCCGGCGGTAATCCGAAGCCCAGGAAATCGAGCGCGGTCAGGGTCGTGACCGAGCCGGACAGGATGAATGGCATGAACGTCACGGTCGATACCATGGCATTGGGCAGGACATGGCGGAACATGATGACGGAATCGGCCACACCGAGCGCCCGCGCGGCGCGCACATAGTCGAAGTTGCGCACCCGCAGGAACTCGGCTCGGACCACGCCGACCAGGCTCATCCAGGAAAACATCAGCATGATGCCGAGCAACCACCAAAAGTTCGGTTCCACGATGCTGGCCAGGATGATCAGGAGGAAGAGCACCGGTAGACCCGACCAGATTTCCATGAAACGTTGAAATAGGAGGTCGATCCAGCCGCCGAAATAGCCCTGCACGGCGCCGGCGGCGACGCCGATGATGGTGCTGAAAAAGGTGAGCACGAGCCCGAAGAGGACCGATATGCGAACGCCATAGATTAGTCGGGCCGCCACATCACGCGCTTGATCGTCGGTGCCCAGCCAGTGCGTGGCGTCTGGCCGCGATGGCGCCGGCAGGCCAAGATCCCATGCAACCGTGCGGTGATTGAAGCGAATGAGCGGCCAAATCATCCAGCCTCGCGCTTCGATAAGGCCTACCACCGCCGGGTCGCGGTACTCCGCTTCTGTCTCGAAGGGGCTGCCGAAGGCGGATTCCGGATAGGCCTTGAGGACCGGTGTATAAATCGCGCCGTCGTAGACCACGAGGATCGGCTTGTCGTTGGCGATCAACTCGGCCCCTAAGGTCACGACAAATATGCCCAGGAATACCCACAACGACCAGTATCCGCGCCTGTTGGCGCGGAAGTTGTGCAATCGCCGCAGGGTCAAGGGCGTGATGGGCATGCCAAGAAAACGATTCGGCGCTCGCGCATTCCGACTTGTGCCAAGCGCGGTCACGTTTCCAGGGCCTCGAACGAAATCCGCGGATCGACTAAGGTATAAGACAAGTCGCCCACCAAGTTCATCAGCAGACCGAGCAGAGAGAAAAAGAACAGTGACCCGAACATAACGGGGTAATCCCGGGTCAGCGCCGCCTCAAAGCCGAGCAGCCCCAAGCCATCGAGGGAGAAGATCACCTCAATCAAAAGCGCGCCGGTAAACAGGATGCCGATGAAGGCGCTGGGGAACCCGGCGATGACAATCAGCATGGCATTCCGGAACACATGCCCGTAAAGGACGCGCTGCTGGCTCAGCCCCTTGGCGCGCGCGGTAATCACATACTGCTGATTGATCTGATCCAGAAAGGAGTTCTTGGTCAGCATGGTCAGGGTGGCGAAGCCGCCGACAACCATGGCGACGATCGGCAAGGTGAGGTGCCAAAAATAATCCGCGATTCGGCCGGGCCAGGATAACTCGGACCAATTGTCGGATACCAAGCCCCGCAAGGGGAACCAGTCGAAATAGCTGCCGCCCGCGAACAACACGACGAGCAAGACGGCGAACAAAAAACCTGGAATCGCATTGCCGACGATGATGATTCCGCTGGTCCAGACGTCGAAGCGACTGCCGTCGCGAACGGCCTTTGCGATTCCCAGTGGAATGGAGATGAGATAGACCAGAAGTGTCGTCCAAAGCCCCAGGGAAATCGATACCGGCATTTTGTCGAGTACAAGATCGACAACCTTTTGATCGCGAAAAAAGCTGTTTCCGAAATCGAAGGTGGCATAGCTGCGCATCATCTTCAGGAAGCGCAGGTAGGCCGGCTGGTCAAAGCCGTACATCTTTTCGATCTCGGCGACAAATTCCTCCGGCAGGCCTTGGCGTCCGCGATAGCCACTTTTTTCCCCGGCACTGTCCTTCGACTGCTGCGATGCGGCGATATCCGATCCCGCGCGCGTGACTCGGGTCGTGACGTCAACCCCCGCTCCGGTGATTTGGGCGATCAGCTGCTCCACCGGTCCCCCGGGCGCGGATTGAATCACCGCGAAATTGATGATCATGATGCCAACTAGGGTTGGCACGATCAGGAACAGGCGACGCACAATGTAAGCCAGCATGCCTGGTTTTTCCTTAGCTTGCCGTTCGGGCGCGCATGCGCCGAAGGCTCCAAAAACCGAACAGCGCCAAGGCCGCGATGGCGCCGTAGAGCGCCAAGGACCCGGCGCCGATTTCGTTCTGTGCGCCTTGAGTTTTCTGCGTTTTCCGTTCGGCCAAAGTTCGCTCTTTTTCCGGGTCGATCCACCATGTCGTGATCGCCGTGCCGTGCATGGGAACCTTGTCCGGCCGCCCGAACATGTTCCAGTAAACAAAGCGGTCGAACGGCGCGGCCAGGTTTGGCACCGCGTAGTGGCCCCACAGCAGAACGCGATCCAGCGCGCGCGTGGTCACGACAAGGCTTTTGCGATCCGGCGCGGCAATAACCTTTTCGATTAGCTCGTCCACGACCGGATCCTGGATACCCGCCACATTTCGGCCACCAGGGTCACTCGCCGCCGCGGAGCCCCACCATATGCGTTGCTCGTTGCCTGGGGAGAGGGATTGGGCAGATCCATAAACAATCATGTCGAAATCGGACGCGCGAATTCGATTGATATACTGCGAGGAATCGACCAAGCGCAGGCGCGCGTCTATGCCCAGGCGGCGCAGGTTGTGCAAAAAGGGCAGTATGGCGCGTTCCAGGCCCTGCTGTTGGTACAGGAACTCGAAGCTGAACGGCTCCCCGGTTTCGACTTTCACCAATTTCATATCCCGGACTTCCCAACCTGCCTCGGCGAGCAAGTCGAAGGCGCGGGCCAGGTTCTCGCGCGGCCAGCCGGAGCCATCGGTCGAGGGAACCGTGTAGACCTCGTTAAACACCTCATCGGGGACCCGGCCGCGATAGGGTTCCAGGATCTCCAATTCTTGCCCGCTCGGTAAGCCGCTGGAAGCAAGCTCGCTGCCAAAAAAATAGCTGTTGGGATGCAAATAGGTGCCGTAGTAGGTGTGCTCGTTGGTCCACTCGAAATCGTACGCATAGGCCAAGGCACGACGCACCCGCCGGTCCTGAAACATGGCGCGACGTGTGTTCATGTAATAGCCCTGCATTCTGCCGGCGCTGTTATCCTCCAGCCGTTCCTTGATTAACCAGCCTTGATCCAGCGCCGGCACGTTGTAGGCGACGGCCCATTCCTTGGCGGCATTCTCTGAGAAGAAATCGATGTTTCCGGCCTTCACCGCTTCGCGAATCACCGTTTCGTCGCGGTAATAGTCGTGGCGGATGCGATCGAAGTTGTTTTGACCCCGGTTGACCGGCAAGTCCTTGCCCCAATAATCCTCGACCCGTTCCAACTCGACGTAGCGGCCCGGCTCGAAATCGGCGATTCGATAGGGGCCGCTGTTCAGTGGCGGCTCCAATGTCGTCTTGCCGAAGTCGCGGCCTTCGGACTCCCAATAGTGCTTGGGAAGGATAGGCATGTCGCCGCCAACGATAAGCGGGAGCTCCTGGTTGACACCGCCGCCAAAGGTGAAGCGGACCTTGCGTTCGCCGATCTTTTCCGCCGAAACCACGTCCTGAAAATAATACTTCTGAATTGGGCTGGCTTTCTCTTTCATCATTTGGAGCGAGAAGATCACGTCCTCGACGGTGATCGGCTGACCGTCGTGCCAGCGCGCCTCGGGCCGCAGAGTAAAGGCGATCCAGGAGCGATCCTCCGGCCACTCTATGGTCTCGGCGATCAGGCCGTAATAGGTGAAGGGTTCGTCCAGGCCGCGGCCCAGTAGCGATTCGTTGGCGGAGCCTACCGCCGGGTCGCCCTTGGCAATGTAGGGATTGAAGCTGTCGAAAGTGCCGCGGGCCCCCAGGTGCACGGTGCCGCCCTTGGGCGCATCGGGATTTACGTAGTCGAAATGGGTGAAGTCCGGGCCGAACCTGGGCGTGCCGTGCATGGCGATGGCATGCGCGACATGGATCTTGCTCGCATCCGACGGCGTTTCCGCGGCCCGCGCGCCAAGATGCAGTGGCAGGCCGAATCCGATGACCAAGACAAACAAGGCGACAGGGAAACTGCGCATGAACTCCTGCACGCAGGCGATGACGCGCGACTATAGACCGATTCTCTCGCGCCGCGCCATGAAACCGCTGGCGATCAAACCGATGTGATACGTCGTTAGGCGCCGGTCAAGAGGGCTTGGGCCGCGGCGTAACAGCGCGCGTCGCCCGCTGCCAGGATCCGGCCGTCCGAATTCAGGTCGAGCGGCGCGCCCGCCCAATCGGTTGCCCGGCCGCCGGCGCCTTCGATCACCGGCACCAGGGGCAGATAGTCGTAGACGCCCATGTCGCCTTCGATCACCAAATCGGCGAACCCGCTGGCCAGTAGGCCGTAGCCGTAGCACTCGCCGCCGTAGAGGGTCATGCCGGCTCGGACGCGAACCCGCTCGAAAGCGGTCAAATCCGGGCCCTCGAACATGTGCGGCGTGGTCGCGTACAGCGCGGCGTCGCCCGGGCCGGCGCAGGCTCGCACCCGGGCCTCGCGCTCGCCGCGCCGATCCCGATGGCGGGTTGGCCGGCCATCGGCGCCGATCCAGCGTTCCTCCATGGCCGGCATGTCGATCATACCCAGGATCGGCCGGCCTCGGTGCAGCAGGCCGACCAGGGTGCCGAATTGCGGGTGGCCGGTGACGAAGCGCTTGGTGCCGTCGATTGGGTCCAGAATCCAGACGTAGCCCGCATCCGGCCGCTCGGCGCCATGCTCCTCGCCGATCACGCCATGGTCCGGATAGGCCGCCGCGATCGCCGCCCGCATGGCCGCCTCGGCCTCTCGGTCGGCAATGGTGACCGGGGAGTCGTCCGCCTTATGCTCGACCCTGAAGTCCTGGCGGAAATAGTCCAGAACGATTCCGCGCGCGGTATCTGCCAGGCGTTCGGCCAGGCTTATGAAGGCCTCGGGGCACTTTTCGTCGGTCATGGGGCGAAAGTCCGAATTCGCCCTAACCCTCGGGCAGGTCCGCCGGGCTACCGCTCAAAGAGCGCAAATAAAGGATCAAGTTCGCGCGGTCTTGGGCCTTTTTGAGGCCGGCGAAGCTCATCTTAGTGCCGGGCGCCCAATCCTTCGGCTTGGCCAGGAAGGCGTTCAAATCCTCATAGGTCCAGGACTCCGAGGCCATTTCCGTCAAGGCCTTGGAGAACGAGAACCCGTCCTGGGCACCGATTGTCCGGTCGACCACGTTCCACAAGTTGGGGCCGATCTTGTTCTTCCCACCTTCGTCGAAGGTGTGGCAGGTCACGCATTTTTTCGCGACGGCCTGGCCCGAGGCGGCGTCGGCGCTCGCCAGCAGCGGCCCGATGGGTTCCAAACCCGGCGCGGCCGTTTCGGCCACGGCCTCGCCCGACTCGTCGGCCTCGAGGGCGTAGACTGCCTTGGCGGGCTGGCTGCGGGGAAAGGTCAAGTCGGCAATAAAGCCGCTAACCATGGCGATCACGCTTGCCGTCAGGATCGCGCCGACGATCTTGTTTATTTCAAGGCTATCCATGATCCCACCTCAACCCCCGGTTCCTGCTGGCCGTCGTGCGCGGACAATAGCGTTGGCACTGGCGGGGTTCAATAGGGTGCTGGGCTTCGGCACCACGCCGGAATTCAATTGGGTGGGCCAGAACATTGCGGATTTTCGCGCGCCGCCGCCCGGGCTATTCTGCGGCCCGGTTCGGACCCTCTTGTTTGGAAAAGCCCATGTCGCCGATCGTTGTCATTCCCGCCCGGCTTCAGGCTAGCCGCCTGCCCGGCAAGCCCCTGGCGGAGATCGACGGGGTTCCCATGATCGTCTGGGTTTTGCGCCGGGCCCTGGCGGCCGAGATCGGCCCGGTCGTGGTCGCCTGCGCCGAAGTGGAGATCGCCCGCGCGGTTGAAGATCACGGCGGGCGCGCGGTGCTGACCCGGCCCGATCACCCGTCCGGCTCGGACCGCATCTTCGAGGCCTTGGAGGCGGTCGACCCGGACAAACGGCACGATGTGGCGGTCAATCTGCAGGGCGACTGGCCGACTGTCGATCCTGCCATGCTGCGCGCCGTGCTGGCGCCGCTCAACGACCCCGGCGTGGATATTGCCAGCCTGGCGGCCCGGATCACCGACCCTGCGGAGCGCGACAACCAGAATGTGGTGAAGGCGGTGCTGGCCGTACCGCCAAGTCCGGCCTTCGATCAGGGAGTGGCACCGGTGGCGCGCGCGCTCTATTTCAGCCGAGCTAAGGTGCCCTGGGACGGCGGCGATGCCGAGGCGCCGCTCTATCATCACATCGGGATCTACGCTTATCGGCGCGAGGCCTTGGCACGTTTTGTCGCGCTGCCCGCCTCGCCGCTCGAGACCCGCGAGCGCCTGGAACAGTTGCGTGCCCTGGAGGCGGGTATGCGCATCGACGTCGGGCTCGTTGACACCGTTCCCTTCGGTATCGATACTCCGGCCGATTTGGCTCGCGCCCGCGCGCTTTTTGCCCGCCCGGATGCCTGAGCCGCGGGCGCCGTCCCATTCCCAGGCCGACAAGAGCGACCGAAGCCCATGAACAAACCCGCCGGCTCCAGCGAAGTGATCGCGTTCCAGGGCTCGCCCGGCGCCTATTCGGACATGGCCTGCCGGGCGGCCTACCCGAACATGACCACCCTGTCGTGCACCTCCTTCGAGGACGCCTTCGCCGCTGTGAACGACGGACAAGCCGCCCTGGCGATGATTCCGGTCGAGAATTCGACCGCCGGGCGGGTTGCCGACAACCATCATCTGCTCCCCGAATCGGGCCTGCACATCGTCGGCGAACACTTTCAGACCGTCGACCATCGGCTGCTGGCGCCCAAGGGCGCCAAGCTAGCGGACATCACCACCGTACACAGTCATGTGCAGGCCCTCTCGCAGTGCCGCAAGGGCCTGCGCGGTTTGGGCATTAAGCCAAGCGGCCACGCCGATACCGCCGGTGCCGCCGCCGAGGTCGCCAAGCTGAACGATCCGACCCAGGCCGCGCTCGCCTCGTCTTTGGCGGCTGAAATCTACGATCTGGAGGTCCTCAAGAGCGATATCCAAGACACGGCGCATAACGTGACCCGTTTCCTGATCATGTCCCGCGACCCGATCGACCCGGACCCGGCCCAGGGGCCGGTCATAACCACCTTCGTGTTCCGAGTGCGCAGCGTGCCGGCAGCGCTTTATAAGGCGCTCGGCGGTTTCGCCACCAACGGCGTTAACCTGACCAAGCTGGAAAGCTATATCCTGGATGCCAGCTTCGCCGTGGCCCAGTTCTATGCCGATATCGAAGGCCATCCCGACGAGCGCCTGGTTCGCTTGGCCCTGGAGGAATTGAGCTTCTTTTCTCGCGAGGTGAAGATTCTCGGCGTTTATCCGGCCAACGCCTACCGTCAGGGCACAGAGCGGACCCAGTCTTGACCCGCCAATACCTGGGCGAGCTTAATGAATTTGGTTAACATCGCCCGGCCGTTCGACCTGGATTGCGAAAAATTAATATAGATTTTAGCTGAAAAATACTTCATATATAAGGGTATGGGCGAGTTGGATTGGGGCGTTATTTGATTCACCCTTAATAATAATGGTTAACGGCAAGTCTAACCAAAAAAGAATATAGAACAGGGGTAGGGAAAATGGCAGGGATCGCGGCGGGCCTGGTGGGATTGCTGGTGGCGCTCAGCACACTGTTTTATGTCGGCCTGACCACTATTTTAGCCTGGAAACTGGCTGTCGAGGGACCGGAGACACGCCGGACCCTGGCCGGACCGCTGGTGCCCGTGTTCCTCCAAAATCTGGGGATCCCGGTTGCGATCATGGGCTTCACCATGGGCGCGACCGAGTTGTCCCTGATGGGCGCTCTGATGATCGCGACCGGCGTGCTCTTGATTTCCGACCGCTCCGTTTCCCTGCATCCGGCCGTCGAGGCGCCGTTGCTGGGCCTAGCCGCCTTCTCCTTGGCTGCGGTCGGGCTGTTTCATTCCGTGATCTGATTGGCCCCAAAGCCGGTCGCCAAGATCCACGTTCCTGAATCCAGACATTCAAACCTATTCGGCGAGCCAATCCTCAATCAGGCGGCGTGCGATCGAATCGCGGCGCGGTAGGCGTAGGGTTTCGTCCTCTGGCGAGTCGCGCAGTTCCTGGCGGCTGAACCACCGTGCCCCGCCCAACTCATTGGTATCGATTTTAAGCGGCCCTTGGCGGCTTTCGGCGTGAAAGCCCAACATGATCGAGGAGGGAAAGGGCCAGGGCTGGGACGAGTGATAAGTCACGCCGGTGACCGCGATGCCGACCTCCTCCTGGACCTCGCGCGCGACCGCCTCTTCCAGGCTCTCGCCCGGCTCCACGAACCCGGCCAGGGTCGAATGCATCCCGGGCGGCCAGTTCTTCTGCCGGCCCAGGACGCAGGCGTCGCCGTCGTGGATCAGCATGATGACCGCCGGGTCGGTCCGAGGGAAATGGTCGACTCCACAGGCCTGGTTCGTGCAGGCGCGCACATGGCCGCCTTGACGGACCTGGGTCGCGCTGCCGCACAGGCCGCAGAAGTGGTGCCGCTTGTGCCAGTGCAGGAGACCGCGCGCATAGGCCAGGACCGCGCCTTCCTGGCGGCCCAAGAGGGGCCCGATCGCCCGCAAATCCAGAAAGGTCCCGCGCCCGGCGATTCCGGCCGCGTCCTCCGGCGCCTCCAACGCCGAAAGGTCGAGGGCGAACACGGGCGCCTCGCCCTCCAGGCCCAGGAATACCGCGTCGTCCGGTTTATGCGGTAGATCGCCGAGGTCCGCTACGCTGAGCCAGAGCGCGCGCGCCGCGTGCCCTGCGTCGAGCAGGTTCTGATCGCGCCAGACCGGCACGAAACGGGCCTTGTCGCTGGATAGCGCGCCGGCCAGCCAATCGGCATCGCGGCGCAGGTAATCGGCCCGGTCTAGGCCGACCCCACTATAGAAATTGTTCGGGCGGGTACCCGGGTGGGCGTCTTCGGTCATGGTCGGGAAGGTGCCACGGCGCTGCAGTCGTGCGCAATCCGGCACGTCGCGAGAGGCTGGTTCTTGGGTCAGAACTTGTAGGCTAGGCCGATACCGCCGCCGTCGTCTTGGCTAAACGGCCGCAGCGTGAGGTTGTTGCGCGCCATGAAGGGGCTGTATCGGGTGACGGTCTTGCCCACGACGTATCCGATCACGCTGCTAAAAAAAACGTCCGAAAACCAATGCCGGTTGTTATCCACGCGCGACAGCGCCGTGCCGGTCGCCAAGGTGTAGGCCAAATAAGGAACCCATGGATTGTCGTAACCGTAGATCTCCGACAGGGTGGCGGCGACAGCAAAAGCGCCGCCGGCATGGCCGGAGGGGAAGGATGCATTGAAGTCGCCGGCGCCCGGGCCCTGGAAATCCGACGATTCGTCCGTGTTATCGGGCCGCCTGCGGCCGGTCAGGACCTTTAGACCGCCGACGAAGCCGTGGGCCAAAGCGAAGCTTTCTAGCGAGAGCAAGGCGGCCGATTTTTCTCGCCGCGTGTCGGCCAATCCGGTCGAATCCAGGAGTTCTGCCACTAAGTAACCGCCAACGGTACCGGCCAGAATATCCGTCCGCTCCCCAAGAACCTGGACGACGTCCGAAACATTGCCCGTGAAGCCGCTTTTTATGTCGTCGCGCCAGAAATCCATCAAAGGCTCGTCGAGCATCAGCAATGCGCCGGTGGCACTTGCGACCAGCGCGGCCGTGATCCAATCGCTTTCGTCAAATCGTGCCGGTGCACTCAATATTCGATAGGCGTTCATCGGATAGCTGAGCAGGTAGTCGGAGTTGACCGCATAGACCCCATCGGCATAGTGCTTTCCCGCTACTGGATCGCTTGGGTCTTGAATCTCGGGTTTTGCCGTCGGCGCGTCAGCGCCAGATTGAGCCTGGGTCCCTTGCCCGGCGTCCGTTGTCAGAGGAGGTCCCAGATCGGGCGGCGGGGGCGCTATGGCGGTTGGCGCCACCATGGCGGGCGAAAGATCGACGGCGCTAGGCAGCATTCCGTCGAAGATAACAACCGCGCCACCCACCTCGGCCTTGCCCAAAGCCTTGTAGGGGTTGAGACGGGCATCGAAGAGGGTAACGGCAATATATTCCCACTGAATTGCCTGAGCCTGTGTCTGGCTGGAACCGGCAACCGCGATCGCGGTGGCGGCAAAAGCGCCGATCACGTTCCGCCAAACCGTCAAGTTCTTCCCTCTCGCGTCGCTTTGGATAATCGTTCATGCTATTCGCCGGTGCGCGCCCTCTCGCCCGAATCGGAATAGAAGGCGTTCAGAAGGTTCCGGTGGAGCGATAGTTGGGGCATAACCTGACGAGAGTCTGACCTGCCGGAATTTTTTTGCCCGCTGTCAGCTTGCCGCCAGGTAGCGGTGCGAAATTGTGAAATCGAACAACGCAACGTGGTATTTGTGCGATGAGAGTCTTGCTGGTTGAAGACCACCCAGCATTGAGGGAGATGATCGGTGATCATCTGTCGCAAAAGGGTTTTGCCATGGACACGGTTGCGCTCGGCGACGAGGCGCTGGCCGCCCTGCGTGCAATCGCTTATGACGCGGTAATTCTGGATCTTGGTTTGCCGGACCAAGACGGGATGTCGGTTCTGGCCGCCTTGCGTGCCACGCCATCGAATTGCCCGCCGGTTCTCATCGTAACGGCCCGAGACGCTGTGGACGATAGGGTCCGCGGGCTGGATGCCGGCGCGGATGAATATATCGTCAAGCCGTTCGACTTGGTCGAGTTGGAGGCCCGTCTGCGCGCCGTGTTGCGCCGGCCGGGCGCGCGTGACCGGAACAGCTATGGTTACGGCGACCTAACATTCGACAGGATTTCACGCACGGCGTCAGTCTGCGGCGCTCCCTTGGACCTGCCCAGGCGAGAAGCCACCCTGCTTGAGGAGTTGTTGCGGGCCGCAGGCAAAGTTGTTGTCAAGGATGTGCTTGAAGACCGGCTGTACGGGTTCGACGAGCCGGTCACGTCGAACGCCATTGAGGCAGCGGTGTCGCGCTTGCGCCGTAGGATCAAGGCAGCTGGCGCGCAAGTTCGGATCGAAACCCGGCGCGGGATCGGGTATCGCCTGGTTGCCGGGTCGCAATAGTGCGGCGACGATTCAGCCTCCAAGGACGCCTAGCTATCGCCATGGCGTTGGTCTTCATCTTTGGCGTTATCGCAGCGGCAATCTTTTTCTATTTCGAGGTTAATGAAACCAGCGAGGATATTGGCGAACGGTGGCTGCAAGGTCAGGCGCACGATTTGCTGGCCGGATTGCGCCTTGAGCGGGAGAGAGACGTGATTATCACGCCGCCGCCCGATTGGGCGGCGGTTTATGGACAAGTCGGCTCTGGATTCAGCTTTACCCTTTATGATGCCAACGGCGTTCCAGTTGCGGTTTCCGAAAACCTTGCCGACCCTTTGCCTTTTCTCGCCGTGCCGGAGGCCGAGATCTTCGGTGAGACGTGGTTTTCCGGCGTTGGGGCGGGTCAACGTGCCACCTTGGCGGCTCGTGCGCCGGAGGGATACATCCTTGTCGTCGGCCGCGACCGGCCCGATCTGGAAATGCTCGCCGAGAGCTTTCTGGTAGAGGAAAGCCTCGAACAGTTTGTCATCTTCGTGCCCTTCTTGCTTGGCTCGCTTCTGCTGATCTGGCTGGTCAGCGGTTGGAGCTTGCGGCCTCTGTCACATGCGTCGAAAGACGCGGCGGCGATCGGCCCTGCCAACCTCTCCGCCCGGATCGAAACTCACCGACTGCCGGCCGAGGTCAGGCCTCTGGTCGATGCGGTCAACGGCGCCTTGGAAAGACTTGCCCACGCGTACCTTGCGGAACGGCGTCTGACCGCCAATGCCGCGCACGAATTGCGTACCCCGCTCGCTGTTTTGAGCCTGCGCCTGCAACGTGCCCGTGGCGGTGCCGTGGATTGGCCCGAAATCGAAAAGGACGTTGCGCGCCTGACGCGCATCGTAGCCCAATTGATGGATCTGGCGCGCAAGGACAGCTCGGCCCGGACATCGAACTTGAGCGACACCAAGGTCAACCTGGCCAGGGTTCTGCGTGAAGCGGCGGCGCAGGTCCTTCCGCTCGCCGAGGACGCAGACCGGTCCCTCGATGTGGACGCTTTTGAAGCGGTTGAAATACTTGGCCACGGCGATGACTTGCGAGACATGATCGTCAACCTGCTTTACAACGCGTTGGTGCATGGCATGGGCGACATCTCTTTAACACTCCGTATCGAAAGCTGCGATGGGGTAAGGCAAGCCGTAATAGAGGTCGAAGACGACGGGCCGGGGCTTCCAGACGATTTCAAGGGTGTTGCCTTCGATCGTTTCCGCAAGGGACAGTCGTCTTCCGCCGGCGCGGGCCTAGGTTTGTCAATCGTCCGTCAGGTTGCCCGCAACCATGGCGGCGATGCCGCGTTTCCGCCAGGCCCGGGAAGCCGGGTTCGCGTTACGTTGCCATTGATGAAGGTGGCCGGCGATAGCGCGTGAACTTACTGTGAGCTTTTTCGGGTAGGTGTCCGCGAAGTTGGGTTTCTCCTGGCGTTAGAGCGCGCGACCAAGGTTACCCATAAATGGCCATAGGGTCGATTTCTTGCCCTTTACGGCGCGATACAGCAATCTTGAGGGCGAGAGCAGGTAAAAAGCGTCCAATGGCAGGCAATCGGCCCATGAGAAGCGATGAGCCCGGCGGGTTAAACAGGCGTAGGATGCTCGCCGGAGTGGCCGCGGGCAGCTTTTGTGCCCTGGTCACCCGATCTCCGGCCCGCGCCGCCTGCGCGATTTTTCCCCCGGACGGCGCGCGCGAGTTTCTGATCCTGCGCCACAATCAGGTTGTCGGGCGCCATGACATTGCCTTTTCGCGCCCGAAGCCCGCCATCTCGGCTGCCAGGGCGGATGCGATTTTCGTGGTGCGCAGCGATATCGAAATACGCGCCGGCCTTCTGGGCACGGACGAGTTTCGCTTCGTGCACCGGGCGGAGGAAACCTGGCGGGACGGTTGGCTCGATGCCTTGGTATCCGATACCGAGGACGACGGGCGCCGCCGCCGGGTTCGCGCCGAGCGTCGCGACGGGGTCTTCTCCGGCGTCTCGAACAGCCTGAAATTCACCGTCTCCGGCTACATCATTCCCTCCAGCCTGTGGCATCACGATACCGTCGCCGTCGAGGCCCTGCTCGATACCACCGACGGGATCGTCAAGGTGATCCGCGCCCGCGACTTGGGCGAGGAACAGATCCCGCGCGGCGGTGGCCGGGTGACCGCGCGCCACTATGCCCTGGAGGGCCAGATCCAGCACCAGCTCTGGTACGATGGCGATTGCCGCCTGGTCCGCGCCGCCTTTTTGGCGCGCGACGGCTCTTGGCTGACCTTGGAGGAAGGTTGATCGCGATCCGGGCCTTGCCCCGGGGTGGCGGATGACCGATATAATCGCCTCGGAGGGTTGGCCGCGGACGGACTGCTCGCCAACCCGGTCAGGTCCGGAAGGAAGCAGCCGTAACGAGATGGCTCCGGGTCGCCGGTCCAGCCCTCCACCGCCCCTTGCGCCGGGCCCCCCGGCGCGCCGCGCAGCCGAGGATTCCGGATGACCGACCAGCCGGCCGACGCACAAGCCAGCGAGGCGCCGGTGGCCCCCGCCGGGGCCGCGCGGGAGGCCTACCGCGTGCTGGCGCGCAAGTACCGCCCGGTCGATTTCCAGGATCTGATCGGTCAGGAGGCCCTGGTCCGCACCCTGACCAATGCGATCGAAAGCGACCGCCTGGCCCAGGCCTATATCCTGACCGGCGTTCGCGGGGTCGGTAAGACCACGACGGCGCGCATAATGGCCCGTGCGCTCAATTGCATCGGCCCGGACGGCACGGGCGACGCGACGCCCAAGCCCTGCGGCGTCTGCGCCAACTGTACCGCGATCGCCGCCGACCGGCACGTCGACGTGATAGAGATGGACGCCGCCAGCCGCACCGGCATCGACGACATTCGCGAACTGATCGAAAGCGTGCGCTACCGCCCGGTACAGGCGCGCCGCAAGGTCTACATTATCGACGAGGTCCACATGCTCTCGAAGCAGGCCTTTAACGGCCTGCTCAAGACCTTGGAAGAGCCGCCGGAGCATGTGGTGTTCATCTTCGCCACCACGGAGATCCGTAAGGTGCCGGTGACCGTGCTGTCCCGTTGTCAGCGGTTCGATCTGCGCCGCGTTGAACAAGACGTTTTGAACGCGCATTTTGCGCGCATAGCCAAGGCGGAAGCGGTTGAGGCCGAGGACAAGGCCCTGGCGGTGATCGCACGCGCCGCCGACGGTTCGGTGCGCGATGGGCTCTCGCTGCTCGACCAGGCGATCGCGCTGGGCGACGGGCGGGTCACCGAAGCCCAGGTGCGCGATATGCTGGGTTTGGCCGACCGGGTGCAGGTGCTGGATCTGTTTGAAGCGGTCATGCGCGGCCGCGCGCCCGAGGCCTTGGATATCTTGGGCGCCTTGCACCGCGCCGGCGCCGACCCGGGCGTAGTGCTGCAGGACCTTCTGGAACTGACCCATCTGGTGACCCGGGCCAAACTAGTGCCGGAGACCCTGGAGGGCGCCGAAGTGCCGGAGGCCGAACAGGTGCGCGGCAAGGCGCAGGCCGAGGCCTTGAGCCTGGCCGCCTTGACCCGAACCTGGCAGATCCTGCTCAAGGGCCTTGAGGAGGTGCGTGCCGCACCCGCACCCTTGTGCGCCGCCGAAATGGTGCTGATCCGCCTGGCCTATGCTAGCGAACTGCCAAGTCCGGCCGAACTTGTTGCGCGCCTGAACCGGGACAGCGGCGGCGGCCAGCAAGCCGGCCCCGCGGCGGGCGGGCAAGGCGGGGCGAGCAGTGGCGCCTCTGATGCGATGTCTTCCGCGGCCCGCGAAACCGCGTCCGCGCCGCATGGCGTCGGACCGGGGCCTTCCGCCGGTACGCGCGCGCCGCGTGCCGCCCTGGCGGAAACCGCGCCCCGCTTACAGGGCTCGGTTAACAGCACCGAGCCAAGCCAATCTCCGACCGTGCCGCCGCCCGGCAGCTTTCCCGAAGTTTTGGCCCTGCTGCGGGCGCAACGCGAAACGATCCTCGCCAATCACCTGGCCGGCGACGTCCAACTGGTGCGCTTCGAGCGCGGCCGGATCGAGGTGTGCCCGCGTGCCGGCGCGCCGCGCAGCTTCGCCGGCGATTTGAGCCGCGTCCTTCAGACCGCAACCGGCGAACGCTGGGTGGTCACGATCACGCAAGAAGCGGGCGAGGCGACCCTGCGCGACCAAGCTCGGGACGCGGCCGAGAAAAGCCGCGAAAAGATCATGCGCGACCCCCTTGTGCGTGCGGTGCTGGAGACCTTTCCCGGTGCCCGCCTGAGCGAAACCCGCGAGCCCCCCTTGCCGGCAACGCCATCCGAATCGCCGAACCCGGCGGATGGGCCGGCGGGCGACGGCGGCGACCCCCATGCCTTCGATGACGGAGACGACACACCATGAAGAACCTCGGCCAGATGATGAAGCAGGCCCAGCAGATGCAGTCCAAGATGGCCGAACTGCAGGCCCAACTCGCGGAGGCGGAGGTCAAGGGCGCGTCCGGCGGCGGCATGATCGAGGTCACCATGAACGGCAAGGGCGAGATGCGCGGGATCAGGATCGATCCGGCCCTGGTCGATCCCAATGACGTCCAAGTCCTGGAAGACCTGATCGTGGCCGCCGCCAACGATGCCAAGGCCAAGGTCGAAGCCGAGGTCGCCGAACGTATGCGTGAATTGACCGGCGGGATTGAGTTGCCGGCCGGCATGAAGCTGCCGTTCTGAGCCCAACACGCCGCGCTTGCGTATGACTGTCAGCGAGATTGAGCGACTGATCCAGCTGCTTGCCCGCTTGCCTGGGCTGGGCCCGCGTTCGGCGCGCCGTGCTGTTTTGCAAATGATCAAGCGGCCGGAGACCTTGATGCTGCCGCTGGCCGGCGCCCTGCGGCAGGCGGCGGAAAACATTCGGACCTGCGCCAATTGCGGCAACTTGGACACGGCCGATCCTTGCGCCCTTTGCCGCGATACGCGCCGCGACGTCACCCTGATCTGCGTTGTCGAGGAGGTCGCCGATCTTTGGGCGGTCGAGCGTAGCGGCGGTTACAAGGGGCTCTATCATGTCCTCGGCGGCACGCTTTCAGCCCTCGATGGGCGCGGGCCGGCGCAACTGAACATTGGGCCCCTGATTGCCCGGGTCGAGGAGTCGCGCCAGGGCCAAAGGCCGGTCGCCGAGGTCATTCTGGCGCTGAGCACTACGGTCGACGGCCAGACCACGGCCCACTACATCGCCGAACGCCTGGCTGGAACCGGTGTCGCGGTTTCGCGCCTGGCCCAGGGTGTACCGGTCGGCGGGGAGCTCGACTACCTGGACGACGGCACCCTCAACGCCGCCTTGAAGGCCCGGCGCCCCGCTTGAAAGGGTCATAGCGGGCCGGCAAAAAGTCGTCCTGAAATGGCCGCGATCCGGCCCTAGTCACGAACCAGTCTGTTGCGCCAAGCGGAGGAGAAACCGGAGATGGAATCGATCACGATGGGTATGAGGCGGGTGCTCACAGGCGTGGTGATCACGTGCGCCGTGCTGGGCGCGGCCGGGGCCGGGGCCCAAGTGCCGGAGCGCGAGGTCGGGCGGGACGCGCGCAAGGCGGTTTCCTTAACCGTCTATGGGCAAAACCTGGCCATGATCGACGAAGTGCGCGGCATTGACCTGACGGCCGGGAACAACCGCCTGGCGCTGGTCGATGTCGGCACCGGCCTGCGCCCCGAAACCCTCATTCTGGGCGGCGCGGATTTGCGGGTCCTGGAACAGGTCTACGACTTCGACCTGCTGACCCCGCAGCGCCTTCTGGAAGCTGCGGTCGGCCAGGAGGTGCGGGTCGTGCGCCGGCATCCGCAAAGCGGAGAGGAAACCGTCTTCGACGCGGAATTGCTGTCCATTGCTTCGGGGCCGGTTCTGCGTATCGGCGACAGGATCGAAACCGCCGAACCGGGCCGGATCGTCTTCAACGCCTTGCCGCCGGGACTGCGCGTGCGTCCGACTGTGGTAGTGGAAATTGAGAGCGCGCGCGCCGGACCGCGCGACCTCGCGCTGCGTTATCTCACCGGCGGCCTGTCCTGGCAGGCGGATTATGTAGCCAGCTTGGACGCGAGCGGTACCCGCATGGACCTGACCGGCCTGATCACCCTGACGAACAATAGCGGCGCCGAATTCGAGAATGCCAAGCTGCGTCTGGTTGCGGGTGAGGTCAATCAAACCGGTCAAGGCAGCGCCAAGGTGCTGAGAGGCGCCGTAGCCATGGAGTCTATGGCCGCAAACTTTGCCGATATGCCGGCCCAACAGGCGGCGAGCGACCGCTACCTCTACAGCTACGACCGGCCGGTCGATCTGGCGGACCGCGAAGCCAAGCAACTGACTTTGTTCCGGGCGCCCAGTGTGACCGCGACCCGGCGTTATCGCTTTACCGAGTTGATCAATGCCCACCAGGGCGCTGGAGAGATTGGCCCGGTCCAGGCCGCCATCGTCCTGGAGGTCGAGAACACCGAGGCCGCCGGACTGGGCCGCCCGCTGCCTGGCGGCACTATTCGGGTCTATGAGGCGGCGGCGGGCGGGGCCTTGTTCGCCGGAGAGGACCGGATCGGCCACACCGCCGAGGGCGAAACCCTTGAACTGACCCTGGGCCGCGCCTTCGACTTGACTGGGGAATCCCGACACACCGCCTTCGAGCGCATCTCCAACCGATCCTACGAAATCGCCCAGGAGATCACCCTGCGCAACGCCAAGGACGAGGCGGTCGAGGTGCGCGTGATCGGCGAGATGCCGCCGGGTTGGAAAATACTGAGCGAAAGTCTGCCCCACGAGGCCGAAACCGCGCACCGCATCGCCTGGACCGTGACGATCCCGGCCGAAGGCGAGGCCTCCTTTCAATATCGGGCCAGAATCAGTCGATAGTTTCTGTCCAGGATACTGAAGAATAATGTTTTTCCATAGTTAACGGAAAATAAGTTATTCTCTAAATTAACAGCATAGATAACGCTAATAACTCGATATCAGTTAATGTTCGCCGATCCGGGCGATTAGAGGCGGCGCAATGTCCTCGACCTCGGGCGTGCCGCCGTCCTCGGCGTCTTCGAGCTGCAACTCCGTGATGCGTTCGCCGCGCTTGTTGACCTTGTCGGTCGAGATGCGGATTTGGCGGACATCCTCGTTCACCTGTTGAAAGTGCGATTGCAGCTTTCCGACCCGTTGGTCCAAGCGCTCGATATCCTTCAATAGGGTCTGCACCTCGGCCTGGATCACCCCAGCCTGCTCGCGCATGCGCACGTCCTTCAGGATCGCGCGCACGGTATTGAGGGTCGCCATCAGGGTGGTCGGCGAGACGATCCAAACTCGCGCCCGGTAGCTTTCCTCGATCACGTCGCGGAAGTTGGCGTGTAGTTCGGCATAGACCGCCTCGCTGGGCAGGAACAGCAGCGCCGATTCGGCGGTCTCGCCCGGCACGATGTATTTGGCGGCGATATCCTGGACATGCTTGCGCACGGCGATGGTCAGGCCGCGCCGGGCCAGGGTTTGGGCGGCGTCGTCCCGGGCCTCGCGCAGGGCGTGATAGCTTTCCAGCGGGAACTTGGAATCGATTGCGATCGGCCCCGGCGGGTTGGGCAGGCGCAGCAAGCAGTCGACCCGCTTGCCGTCGCCCAAAGACGCCTGAAAGGCATAGGCCGAGGGCGGCAGGGTCATCTCCACGATGTCGCGCAACTGGATTTCGCCAAAGGCGCCGCGCGCCTGCTTGTTGCCCAGGATGTCCTGCAGGCCGACCACCTGGCTGGACAGCTCCTTGATATTGCTCTGCGCCTTGTCGATGACGACCAGGCGTTCGCGTAAATCGCCCAGGGCGGTTTGGCTTTGGGTGGCGGTTTCCTGCAAGCGGTCGCCGACCCGTTTTGAAAAATCGCCCAGGCGCTCTTCGACAGTCTTGGCGAGCGCGCGTTCCTGGCCCTGCAGGCGTTCGGCCATCTGGGCCTGGCTGGCGGCCTGGCTTTCGGCCATTTGAGTCAGACGCCCGGTCAGGGTGGCGAGCGCGCCGGCCTCGTCCCGCCGATCCACGCGCCCGCGCGCCCAGAAAACGGCCAAGAGCGCGCCGACCGCCAAGGCCAACAAAACCGCCAAGATCAGGGTCATATCCATGACACCGAGCCCCCAGACTCGAAGTGTTCCCGCGAAGACTCCAGACTACCACGCCGCCACCGGCGCCTCCAATGGCGCGTGGCCGCTTGACGTGGGAAGGATCAGCAAATACCTAATCCTGCAATCCTTTAGTAGGTTCCCGATAGCATCGTCCCCCATGGCCGTCCTGCCCATCATCACCGCGCCCGATCCACGCCTGAAACAGGTCGCCAAGCCGCTCGCGCGTGTCGATGAGGCGGTCGCCAAGCTGATGGACGACATGCTGGAGACCATGTACCTGGCGCCGGGCATCGGCCTGGCCGCGCCCCAGGTGGGCGTGCTCAAGCGGGTCATCGTCCTGGACCTGGCCAAAGAAGGTGAGACGGCGCAGCCGTTGCAACTGGCCAATCCGGAATTGACCTGGGTTTCCGACGAGGACCTCGCTTACGAGGAGGGCTGCCTCTCCCTGCCCGATCATTATGCCGAGGTGGTCCGCCCCGGCGCGATCAAGCTCAGCTACCTGGACCGGGAGAACGAACTGCGCAGCCTGGAGGCCGAGGGCCTGCTGGCAACCTGCATTCAGCACGAGATCGATCACTTGGACGGCATCCTCTTCGTCGATCACATCAGCGCCTTGAAGCGCAATATGATCCTGCGCAAGCTGCTCAAGGCCAAGAAGTCGGGCAAGCAGCAAGACGCCGACCCGGCGCACGTTCTGTGAACCAGGTTCTCTGAACACGGTCCCCCGAAGCGCCGGCCCGTGCTAGCCTCGCCCGCAGTATGAGCCGCACCGCAAACCCCCTTCGCGTCGCCTTCATGGGCACGCCGGATTTCGCCCTGCCGGTCCTGCGCGCCCTGGCCGAGGCGGGGCACGAGATCGCCGCGGTCTATACCCAGCCGCCGCGCCCCGCCGGGCGGGGTCACAAGCCGCGGCCCTCGCCGGTGCAGGCCTATGCGCAAGACCAGGGCTGGCCGGTCCGCACGCCCAAGAGCCTGAAGGACGAAGGCGAACAGGTCGCCTTCGCGGGCCTCGATCTGGATGCCGC
>JAJFGO010000035.1 GCA_021776095.1 Kiloniellaceae bacterium
GGTGATCGGTTTCACGGTGTGCCTCCTTCGTGTGCGCCGGGCGGCGGGGTGCTCTGGGGCCAGGGTGCCCGGCACAATTATACATCGCGATTCGGGCCACGCCACGCGCCACGCCGACATCCGAGCGGGATCCTATTCGGACATCGCGCGGGGCGCGCCCTCGTCCTTCGACAAGCTCAGGATGAGGGCGCTGGTTCCAGGACCTATCCTCACCTTAAGCCGGGATCTATCCTCAGCCTGAGCCGGGATCTATCCTCACCTTAAGCCAGATCCTATCTTCACCCTGACCTTCCTCATCCCGAACTTCCTCATCCTGAGCTTGTCGAAGGACGAGGGACGAAGGGCGGGGATGGATCCTGTAAGCGGAGGCCGCCCCGCAGCCTCTCTTGGCTCCGGTCCCTGCCCCGCCCCCCTTGCCGGTTTCCCTTTGCGCCCCTATAGACTCTGGCCATGCCTGATTTCTGGCGCGATTCCGGGTTTCATTTGCTGACGCGCGACGAGCGCGGCCACTTGGCCGTGAGCGACGATTTTCTACGCGCGTATTTCCAGCGGCCCGAGGTGCGCCCGGTGGAAGACTCCTGCGCGGCCGAGCGGACCCTGCACGAAGCCCTGCTGAAGAACCCGCGCGAGGCGGTGGCGGTCGCGCGCTTGGCCGCCCTGGTCGACCCGGACGCGCGCGAGAACTATCAGGTTGTGCTCGGCTTTCGCGACCGCCTGGTGGCGGCCGGGACGGTCGAGGAATGCTATCTGGGCTGCTTTCTGGGCACGGCGGAGGGAACGACTGCCGGTGCCCCGGTCCCACCCCTGTTCATCGACCAGATGGCTCACGTCATCGCCCGCAACATTCTGGAGGGCACCGAAGACCCCCTGCGCGCCCGCGCCGGGGAGCTGCTGTTCCGCGAACAGAAGGTCACCATCAACGACGGCGTCATCATGGCGGCCGATGCCGAGACCGTGGACATGTACGCCACCACCGGCGGCTTCGGCGGCCTCGGCCGCCTGGTCGCCGAGGCGCAGACGCCCATGCGCACGGTCGAGCTCGACGTGCTGAGCGAGGCCAACGCCGAGCTCTATTGGAGCCGCGACCAGGCCCACGATACCGTGCTCGACCTGTCTTTCGCCGGTGCCGGGCTGGACGCGCTGGCCCGCTTGCTGGAGGGCTGGGTGCGCCACTTTTTGGACGTCGAGGTCTCGATCCAGCCGGTCCAGAAAATCGCCGACGAAAAATGGGTCTGGCACATCGGCCTGGATGCCCAGGGCAGTGCGCTGCTCAACGACCTCTACAACGGGGTCGAGGTCGGCGAGGAGCGCCTGGCCCGCCTGCTGAGCCTGTTCCGGCTGGAGTTCGCCGAGCCCAGCGTCATGCCCGCCGCCATCGCCGGCCGGCCGGTCTATTTGGCCCTGGCCATGACCGAGGGCGGCGCCCTGCGCCTCAAGCCGCAGAACCTCCTGGTCAACCTGCCGCTCGCCGAGCGGGCCTAAATCAGCCCAAATCGCGCAAGCGTTCGATACGCGCCGGAGTCGGCGGGTGGGTCGAGAACAGCGCCCCCGCCTCGGCACCGAACTTGCGCAGGGGATTGGCGATAAAGAGGTGCTGGATCGCCCGGTTGGCGCCCTGGAAGCGCTCGGGCGTGGCATCGATCTTTTCCAGCGCGCCGATCAGGCCACGGGGCTGGCGGGTCAGCTTCACCGCGGTTGCGTCGGCCAGGTATTCGCGCTGGCGCGAGATCGCCATCTGGACCAGCCGGGCGGCGAGCGGCGCCAAGATCAGGCAGATCACCAGGATGACCAAGGCGATCAGCGCCAGCGCCCCGGCCCCCTTGTCGCGGCCGCTGCGCCTGCCGCCACTGCCGATCCGGCCGTAACGGGCAATACGAAGCAGGGTATCCGAGACCAGCGCGATCAGCCCGACCACCACGCCGACGGCGGTGGCGTAAAGCACGTCGTTGTTGGCGATGTGGCTCATCTCGTGGGCGACCACGCCCTGAAGTTCGTCCCGGTCCAGGGTATCGATCATGCCCCGGGTCACCGCGATCGCCGAGCGCTCGGGGTCGAGCCCGGTGGCGAAGGCATTGAGGGCCGGGCTGTCGATCAGGGCCACGCGCGGCTTGGGCAGGCCGGCGGCGAGCGCCATCTCCTCGACCACGTTGTGCAGAACCGGCGCCTCTTCGCGCGCGACCTCGCGGGCGCCGGCCATGCGCAGCAAGATGCGGTCCCCGGCCGTGAGCGCGACAACGATCCAAAGGCCGGAGAGCACCGACATGGCCGCGGTGCCGGTGAGGCCCCAGTCGCTGACCCGCAGGGCCAGGGCCCAGGGATCGGCCGCCGACATTTCGGGGGTTGGCGCGACCTGGATCAGATAGACGATCTCAAACGCCCAGCCGATGACATAGCCGAGCAGCGCCCCGACCAAGACCATAACCGCGCACAACCACACGGTATTGCGCTGGTTGCGCCGGATGGCGCCGTGAAAATCCGTGCGCCTGAGGCCGGAGTCGTTGGTCGCGGACTCGGCCATGGCGGCGCCCGGCTAGCGCAGGTCGACCTTGACCGGCTCGAGATCGCCGTCGGGAACCTCGAAGAAGACCGCTTTGGCGAAATTGAAACTGTTGGCCACGATCACCGCGGGGAAGGTCTCGACCAGGGTGTTCAGGACCATGACCGAGTCGTTGTAGTGCTGGCGCGCGAAGGCGATGCGGTTCTCGGTCGAGGCCAATTCCTCCTGGAGCCGGGAGAGGTTGCCGTCGGCCTTGAGGTCGGGATAGTCCTCGGCGAGCGCGAAGAGCTTGCCAAGCGCCGCGCCCAGCAGCCCCTCGGCCTGCATCGAGGCCTCCGGCCCCTGCTCGCGCGCGGACACCGCCTGGGACCGCGCCTGGATCACCCGCTGCAAGGTTTCCTGCTCGTAGTCCATGTAGTCCTTGGCGACCTCGACCAGGTTGGGGATCAGGTCGTGGCGGCGCTTGAGCTGAACGTCGATCTGGCTCCAGGCCGCGGCCACCTGGTTCTTGCGCCCGACCAAGCGGTTGTAGAGGACGACTCCGTAGAGCGCGACAAACCCCACCCCGCCGAGGAGGACGATCAAAAGGACGGTGCCGGTGGTCATGGGCGCGCTCCCCCTCCCGAAGCCGAATTCCGATCGTAAGGTGATAGCTACCGAGCCGTAAAGGGCGGCTTAAGCGCCCCTCGGGGCCGGTCCGCAAGCCGCACCGAGCGAACCCGCAGAAAACTCCCGATCTCGTCGTCTTCCACCAGATTTTTGAATCTTCTTGTGGCAGGCCACAGCATCTTGTGGTTAAATCCAAATCGACCACAACACTTGTGCTTTCGGCCTGGGGGGCGGGAACGCGGGGGCGGTCGGCCAAGAGCCCCAGGGGCCCCGATTCGGGTAGAATCGGCCATGTCCGGACGGGTGTTGGCGCGGGGACGATACCCATTCACATCAAGCCGAGGGGACACCTAGAAGCATGCGGATCGAGCGCCGTTTCACCGAAGCCGGGCAAGACGTCTACACGAACATCGCGTTCCGCCGGACCGCGAGCGAAATCAAGAACCCCGACGGATCGGTGGTGTTTCGGGCCGAGGACATTCAGGTCCCCGCCGCCTGGAGCCAGGTCGCCTGCGACATCCTGGCCCAGAAGTATTTCCGCAAGCGCGGCATCCCCAAGATCGCCAAGCGAATCGAAGAGAACACGGTGCCCTCGTGGCTGTGGCGCTCGGTGCCCGACGAGGCGGCCCTGGCCGCCCTGCCCGAGGACCGGCGTTTCGAGGGCGAGCGCGACGCGCGCCAGGTCTTCGATCGCCTGGCCGGCGCCTGGACCTACTGGGGCTGGAAGGGCGGCTATTTCGACGGCGAGGAAGACGCCCGGGTCTATTTCGACGAGATGCGTTACATGCTGGCGCGCCAGATGGCGGCGCCCAATTCGCCGCAGTGGTTCAACACCGGCCTGCACTGGGCCTACGGCATCGACGGGCCCAGCCAGGGCCACCACTACGTCGATCACGAAACCGGCGACGTCATGCCCTCGGCCTCGGCCTACGAGCGGCCGCAGCCGCATGCCTGCTTCATCCAGTCGGTCAACGACGATCTGGTCAACGAGGCCGGTATCATGGACCTGTGGGTCCGCGAGGCGCGCCTGTTCAAATACGGCAGCGGCACGGGGACCAATTTCTCGCGCCTGCGCGGCGAGGCCGAACCCCTGTCGGGCGGCGGCAAGTCCTCCGGCCTGATGAGTTTCCTGAAGATCGGCGACCGCGCCGCCGGGGCGATCAAATCCGGCGGCACCACCCGGCGCGCGGCCAAGATGGTCACGGTCGACATCGACCACCCGGACATCGAGAGCTACGTCAACTGGAAGATGGTGGAGGAGCAAAAGGTCGCGGCCATGGTGACCGGCTCAAAGCTGTGCCGGCGCCATTTGAACGCGATCATCCAGGCCTGCCACGCGACCGGCCTGGACGGCGAGGCCCATTTCGATCCCAAGCGCAACCGGGCGCTCAAGCTGGCGATCCGCGCCGCGCGCCGCAGCGAGATTTCGGAGAACTATATCCAGCGGGTGATTCAGTTCGCGCGCCAGGGCTTCACCGAGATCGATTTCAAGACCTACGACACCGATTGGGATTCCGACGCCTACCTGACCGTCTCGGGCCAGAACTCCAACAACTCGGTCCGGGTCACCAACAACTTCATCGAGGCGGTGCTGAACGACGGCGACTGGAATTTGATCCGGCGCACCGACGGCAAGCCGCACAAGACCCTGAACGCCCGCGCCCTGTGGGATCAAATCGCCGGCGCGGCCTGGGCCTGCGCCGATCCGGGCATTCAGTTCGACAGCACCATCAACGAGTGGCACACCTGCCCGCAAAGCGGCCGGATCAATGCCTCGAACCCCTGTTCCGAGTACATGTTCCTGGACGACACGGCCTGCAACCTGGCCTCGCTCAACCTCATGGCCTTTCGCCAGGACAGCGGCGCGGCGGACGACGCCACGGCACAGGAAAAAGCCAAGACCCTCGACATCGCGGCCTTGGAGCACGGCGTGCGCCTGTGGACCGTGACCCTGGAAATCTCGGTCCTCATGGCGCAGTTCCCGGCGCATGAAATCGCGCGCCTGTCCTACGAGTACCGCACCCTGGGTCTGGGCTACGCCAACATCGGCGGGCTGCTCATGGCCGCCGGCCTGCCTTACGATTCCGAGGCCGGGCGCGCCGTCTGCGCCGCGATCAGCGCGGTCCTGACCGGTGTCGCCTACGCGACCTCGGCCGAGATGGCGGCGGAGCTGGGCCCCTTCCCCGGCCACGCGCCGAACCGCGAGGACATGCTGCGCGTGGTCCGCAACCACCGCCGCGCCGCGCACGGCCTGAGCAAGGGCTACGAGGGCCTGGCGGTCAGGCCGGTGCCGCTCGACGCCGAGGCTTGCCCGGACCCGGTGCTGGCCCAGGCCGCGACCCGGGCCTGGGATCGGGCGCTCGCGCTCGGCGAGGCCCACGGCTTCCGCAACGCCCAGGCCAGCGTGATCGCGCCGACCGGGACCATCGGCCTGGTCATGGACTGCGACACCACGGGCATCGAGCCGGACTTCGCCCTAGTCAAGTTCAAAAAGCTGGCCGGCGGCGGCTATTTCAAGATCATCAACCGCACGGTGCCCGAAGCCTTGCGCACCCTGGACTACAGCGAAAGCGAGATCGAGGACATCGTGCGCTACACGGTCGGCCGCGGCACCTTGGAGGACGCACCCGGCGTCAACCACGCCCGCCTGCGCGAGAAAGGCTTCACCGACACCGCCCTGCAACTGATCGAGGCCGGGCTGGGCAGCGCCTTCGACATTAAGTTCGCCTTTTCCAAGTATTCCCTGGGTCAGGATTTCTGCACCGAGGTTCTGGGCCTCAAATCGATCCAGATGGACGACATCGGCTTCGACATGCTGGCCGAGATCGGCTTCACCCGCCAGGAGATCGAGGCCGCCAACGCCTATTGCTGCGGCGCCATGACCCTGGAGGGCGCGCCGCACCTGAAGACGCGGGACCTGGCGGTGTTCGATTGCGCGACGCCCTGCGGCCGCAGCGGCACCCGCGCGCTGAGCGTGGAAAGCCACATCCGCATGATGGCGGCGGCGCAGCCTTTCATCTCCGGCGCCATTTCCAAGACCATCAACATGCCCAACGACGCGACCGTCGAGGCCTGCAAGGACGCCTACATGCTGTCCTGGCGTCTGGCGCTCAAGGCGAACGCGCTGTACCGCGACGGCTCCAAGCTGTCGCAGCCGCTGGCGTCCAGCCTGTTCGAAGGCATCGAGGACGACGACGAGGAGGCGGAGACCTTCAGCGAGAAAGTCGCCGCCGCCCCGGCCCAGGCCCGCGCCAGCCTGGTCGCCGAGCGGGTTATCGAGCGCATCGTCGAACGCAAGGTGCAGCGCGCGCGCCTGCCGCTGCGGCGCAAGGGCTATACCCAGAAGGCCGTGGTCGGCGGGCACAAGATCTATCTGCGCACCGGCGAGTACGAGGACGGCAATCTCGGCGAGATCTTCATCGACATGCACAAGGAAGGCGCCGCCTTCCGCAGCCTGATGAACAACTTCGCCATCGCCATTTCCATCGGCCTGCAATACGGCGTGCCCCTGGAGGAATTCGTCGAGGCCTTCACCTTCACCCGCTTCGAGCCCTCGGGCATGGTCGAGGGCAACGACGCCATCAAGATGGCGACCAGCGTGATCGACTATCTGTTCCGCGAGTTGGCGGTGTCATATCTGGGCCGGACCGATTTGGCCCATGCCGAACCGGGCGACTTGCTGCCCGATTCCATCGGCGCCGGCGAGGCCCAAGGCTCCCTGCCGGAGGAAGAGCGCGACAACGTGGTGGAGACCATGCGCCGCATGGCCTCGACCGGCTATATGCGTAACCAGCTCGTGGTCCTGAACGGCGGCGCGAACGGCGGCAACGGCACCAGCGCCAAGGGCGGCGCCGCCCCGGGCGCGGGCAACGCCAAGAGCCAAGCGGCGAGCGCCCCGGCCGGCGTTCCCTCGGGCGCGCCGGTGAGCGTCGGCGCCATGGCGGCATCCGTGAGCCTGGGTACCGTGGTGACGACGGAGCGGGTCGACATCCACCTGGAGCGCGTGCGCGAGGCGCGCATGAAAGGCTACGAAGGCGACCCCTGCGACGAATGCGGCAACTTCACCCTGGTGCGCAACGGCACCTGCATGAAGTGCGACTCCTGCGGCGGCACCAGCGGGTGTAGTTGAGGGATATTTATGATGAGGGTGAAAGACGAGTTGCCTGAACGCTGCAGAATGGCGCGTAGATTCACCGCCGTAGTTCACCATTTTCTTTGTATAGATTGACTGCAACTAGACATAACGACGACGCCTCGAATCGAGGCAGAAGCGAAAGTTGATTGCCAGAGAAAAGGCCGGGGTTGCAGCCCCGGCCTGTAACTGGTTTCCCGCACAATTTTTTGGAGCCGTTGCGGGACGTGTCTGAATAGGTGACAAAATTTAGTATATCCGATTCGGATGCAGGTCAAGCGGCTCCCCTACAAATGAAGGAGATCGTAAGTGACCAAGAAGCGTAAAATTGTAGATGCCCGCGCGGACAGCGAGGGCGATATTACTCACGTTAAATTCGAGGACAATTCTCGTTTCACGTCGGTTGAGCAAGCCATTCCCATGGCGGACCGGGGCGAAATTGAGAATACTCATGTTGTCCGAGCTGCCGACAAGAAAACGCATCTTCGCACAAACCCGGACAGCAAGAAGTCAAACAACCTTGACGATATGGCTGGCGACAAATAGCGCCATAACGTGAAGTCGCGCTCCATCACCCGACCTGACCGATATTTTTCCAGATTTTGGTAAAAGTCTGCGGTGATGGAGCCGTCTTCAGAATCTCGCTCCAACACACGGGCAAAGCACTTCTTGCCTACTACAACGAGAAAACAATCCCCGTATGTGGTGGGCCCGCTTGATGCGATTAGCGCGACTTTGACGGCGGTTTCAACTTCCTCAGCACTGTTTCTAAAAACTTCGGGTCAGCCGATAAGTCAGGGATCATTGCCATGGCAGGAACCACTATAAACCTAATTCCAATTGAAGAGATACCACCCTACGCTGAACCCATTGTTCGTGCTATTGGGCTCGCGCATCTTAGTTGGGGAAGGCTAGAACAGCACCTAGATATTCTTCTCAGCGCTGTAAACAATGACCGCTACGTGACAGGGGCAGCGCCGCCTCCAAAAATATCTTTTCGCCTAAAGTCCAAACGGTTCAAACAATTATACGCAAAGCACCCTAGCTTTAAGATAGTGCACGATATTGCCGGTCCGGTCTGCGATGGGCTCAAGAAAGCAAACATAAGTCGCGTTCGGTTAACTCATTCCAATGTTCAGAGTTTTTCTCCCGGACCGCCAGCAACTATCAACGTCAGAATCACGAATTTTAGTGGCCCTGACCTGAGAACCAAAGACGGCGCCTGGACGCTTCAAGAAATTGAGAACTTCAATTCACTTCTAACTCTACTCAGCACTGATTTTTCAAGAATCAGCGAGCTGACGATGAACGAAGCGTTCCGGAAATCTCTCAAAAAGGAACTATCCCAAATTCAAAGGGCAAAGCTATGGGTCAGTGATCGTCTACGCCGTTTGCCGCGTCTTCGTATTGACAAACCATCTTCTCGATTTTAGCCGCCAGCGCGGAGGAGCATCCCCTCAGCCCGCGTAGGGCGGAATAGCGAAGCGTATTCCGCCGGATGCCTCGATGCGGCATACTCGGCCTGGGCCTATCCAAAGTAAGGGGATGTGACGGTGCAGGACTATCGGCGCATCCGGGTTCCCGGCGACTGCTTTTTCTTCACCGTGACCCTGCTGGAGCGACACGGGCTCTAGCCCATCGAGTGGGCAGCGCGAAGACGTCACGGCCGGTGAACCGGGCGAATGAGTCATCCGGCGCTACGCGCTAACGTATTGGTCCGAAAGTTCGGGGGATGTTTGGTGTTGCAGTTAAGATACCCATCGACAGCATTTGCGGCGGCTTGGGCGGAGGCGCTGAGAAAGGGCGTCGATTTCAGTGTCGAAGCCAAAATCAGCAAATTCAAACTGAAATCTATTCATGGTCTCATTGACTTCATGTCCGGTGAAGGGGGAAATGGCCTTTCACTGTTGGGCTCCGCATTGTTCTGCGGTCAACTTCACGTGTGTGTAACCAAAGCTATCGGTACCAAGCAATACGACGTTGGTTATTCAATAATCGAGTCAGGTACTGTGATCAAATTTCATCGTAGGGGATCCTAGCCTCGCAGCCCGCGTTGCCTACGTAGGGCGGAATAGCGAAGCGTATTCCGCCGGATGTCTTGGTTTGGCATACTCGGCCTGGGCCTATCCAAAGTAAGGGGATGTGACAGTGCCGGACTATCGGCGCATCCGGGTTCCCGGCGGCTGCTTTTTCTTCACCGTGAACCTGCTGGAGCGGCACGGGAACGACCTTTTGACGCGGCGGGTCGATCTGCTGCGTGACGCGGTCCGCCGCGTGCGGCGGGTGCGGCCATTTTCAATTGATTCCTGGGCGGTGCTGCCCGATCACATGCATTGCGTTTGGACCCTGCCGCCGGGAGACGACGATTACGCGACCCGTTGGCGCCTCATCAAGACCGAATTCTCCAAGGGACTGCCCGCCACCGAACGCCGATCCGCGGCGCGGCGCCGGCGCGGCGAACGCGGTGTTTGGCAGCGACGTTTCTGGGAGCACGCCATTCGCGACGACGCGGACTATGCCGCGCATATGGATTACGTCCACTTCAACCCGGTTAAGCACGGGTATGTCCGGCAAGCGTCGGACTGGCCGTATTCGACCTTTAAGACCTGTGTGCGGCGCGGCCTTTATCCCATCGAGTGGGCGGGGGGCGCGCACGAAGACGTCACGGCCGGCGAACCGGGCGAATGAGTCATCCGGCGCAATACGCTAACGCTATTGCGCCGGATGACTACGGGGCGACGGGGCCGTATTCATCTCGCGGAATCTCCACAGTCCTCGCGTTGCGCGGAACCGGGCAACCGCTAGGCTGGCCCGAAGCCATGTATGCGGTGTGGAGCGAGGCTCATGGGATTTCTCGACCGCCCTTTCGATACCTCTTTCGGCGGCGCTTTCGCGCGCGGGCCCGGCCGGCACCCGGCCGTCGCGAAATCGCCGGCGCCGGTTATCCTGATATTTCCCTGTTCAGTAGGGAATAACAGGGAATGGGATTCCGGCAATTTCACGCCTTTTTGCGCCTGCCGCGCTCGTTCTTTGTCCTTCGTCCTTCGACAGGCTCAGGATGAGGAAGCTCAGGATGAGGGCTGGAGGTGTGCGCCCCTCCCCCATATCCCGCCCCGGCGGGACGTGACCCGGCGCCGGGTTTGACCTATCCTGGGCCCATGCGACGCCGAGGAAACCGAGGGCTACACCGAGCATGACAGACAGCCTAAGCCAAAAAATCGTCGACGACCTGGTGGCCAACCAGATCGCCTTCGTGACCACGGTGCCCTGCAAGCAGTTGGCCGGGGTGATCGAGGCCATCGAGGACTGCGAGCGCATCCTGCACGTGCCCTCGAACAAGGAGGACGAGGGCATGGGCCTGTGCGCGGGCGCCTACATGGGCGGCAAGCGGCCGGCCATCGTCATGCAGAACACCGCGCTGGGCGTCACCCTTAATACCCTGGCGACCCTGATCCAGTTCTACCAGATCCCCCTGCCCATGCTGATCAGCTATCGCGGCGAGATCGGCGAGAAGGTCGCCTGCCAGGTCGAGATGGCGGTGCACACCAAGGCGCTGCTCAACCAGCTTGCGATCCCGACCTATCACTTCCACCGGCCCGAGGACGCGGCGGAACTGGACGGCATCCTGAAGCACACGCAGATGTGCAAGAAGCCCTCCGCCATCCTCATGGACGCCACATTTTGGAGGGGCGCGGCATGATCCGCAGCGAGGTCCTGAAATCCATCGTGCCGGTGCTCGACGGCCGGCTGGTGGTCTGCAACATCGGCCTGCCGTCCCAGGAGCTTCACCTGCTGCACGATCAGCCGAGCACCTTCTACATGCTGGGCACCATGGGGCTGGCCTCCTCCATCGGCCTGGGCCTGGCCCTGGCGCAGCCGGACAAGGTCGTCGCCATCGACGGCGACGGTTCGGTGCTGACCAACCTGGCCACCCTGGCGACCATCGCCAACAACGTCTGCGACAACTTCGTGCTACTGATTATCGACAACGGCAGCTACGGCTCGACCGGCGATCAGCCGACCTATGCCGGCCGGAAAACATCCCTCGCGGCGGTCGCCACGGCCTGCGGCTGCGCCCATGTCATCGAGTGCGACGCGGCGGAGACCGCCGACGTTCTGCGCCACGCCCTGGAGTCCGACCGCATGACCGTCATCGTCTGCAAATGCGAGTCGGGCAACATCCCGGTGCCGGTGATCGAGATCCCGCCGGTCGTGATCCGCGACCGCTTCATGGCCGCTGTCAAGTCGCGCGCGGCCTCCTAACCTGACGACGACGTCACCTCACGCACTTGGCGCATCTTGCCGGCCGGGTCCGGCGCGGCGGCGCGTTTTTCCGGCGGGGCGATCTTGGGGTTCCGGGGGTCGCTCTGATAGGCGGGAGTCATGATCTGCACGCCCTGCTCGTTGAACACGTCGAGGACGTTTTCGTGGAGCTGCGAATAGAGCCGCGGCATGGACGCGGGGTCGTCGGCATAGACGTTCAACTCGTACTGGACGCAGAACTCCCCCAGGTTGCTCTTGAGAATGAACGGCGGCGGCTGGCGCAGCAGCCCCTCGGTGCGTTCGGCGGCCTGCAGCAACATGGCCTCGACCTGGCGCCAGGGCACTTCGTAGCCGATCCCGATCGCGGTGTGCAGGATCAGCCCTTGGTCCTTGGCCAGGGTGCTGTAGTTCACCACTTCGTTGTTCAGGATAACCGTGTTCGGCACCACGATCTCCTCGTTCCTGAGGGACCGCAGGTGGGTTTCCAAGAGCCGCATCTCGATCACGTCACCGACGGTATCCTTGACCTTGATGCGGTCGCCGATCCTGAAGGCGCGGCGATAGGTCATGGTATAGCCGGCGATCAGGTTGCCGATGATCGAGGTCGAACCCAGCGAGAGCACGAGGCCGAGGAATATAGAGACACCCTTGAAGGCGGCGGAGTCCGACCCGGGTATGTAGGGATAGGCCACCACCACAGCGATGGCGATTGCGAACAGCCGGATGATCTTGTAGGTGGGCAAGGCCCACTCCCGGTCGAAGCCGGCCAGCTTAACCCGCCCCAAGGCAACCGCGCTGAAGAACAGCCGGGTCATCTTGAGCGCGTAGCGCACGATCAGCACCAGGATCAGAATGAAGATCAGGTTGGGCAAGGCAGCGAGCGTAGCCGCGCCTATGGTCTCGAGCGGCCCTAAGATCAAACGCAGGAAGTGCAGCCCGACCGGCCGGGTCCAAGGAAAAAGTCCGAGCACATAATGCAGATAGCCTATGAGCAGGGCGAGCACGGCCAGCCCGTGCACGGTCCCGATGGCGCCGCGCATAGCCGACCAAAGGTCCTCCGCTTCCAGGAAATGAAAGGACTGGATTTGGACGTCCTTCATGCGCGCCTTGTAGCGCCGCTCCAGGAGTCCATTGAGGCGCCTGAACAGCCAGGCGACGACGACCAGGACCACGATAACGGCCAGGCTGGCGCCGCCGGCGTACCAGGATTTTTCCAACACCACCGTCCGGGTCCGCTCGCGCCGGTAATCCTGGATCGCCCGCGCGATCCTGTCCTTACGAGCCCCGGCGATCGCCATGCGGGTCGAGCCCTCGGCCCGGGTGTCCAAATCGAAGACCGACATCACCAAGGATTTACCGGCCAGCACGTTGGTCTGATCTCTGAGATCGAAGACGCGCAGGGTCTCGACCATGATGTCCGGGTCTTCGGCTAGGGCCACGATCCGGGAGACGGTAGCTTGGGCGCGCTTGCGGGCCTGCTCCGCGGTGCCGGCGCGAACGGAAAAGAGGACGTAGCCGTCGATTTCCACCGGCGCCGTTATGTCGGGCGTATCGGCGAGGGTGCCCGGTGGGTTTTGCAGGCCCAGGGGTGCGGTTCTGGCGGCGGCACCGGCTGGCGCCGATAGCATCGCAAAGGCCAGTATGAAAATGCCGGCCAAGACACACAGTGCCACCACGCTACGCCACGGCCGGGATGTTCCGGGTCCGCCTTGCCCTGGGTTCATGGCCGCCCGCCTTGGTTTGGCTGGGAGCATGACTCACCGCGGCGACCTTAACGCCCTACGGTGTCGCCTTAGGCAACGCCGCCCCCATATTTTCCTCATATTTCATATGGTTATTTTCGTCGCTTAGCCAAACACTTTTTTTCGTGGCGCACCTCCGTCCCACCTAGTTCCAGAGCCGGCGCCACCAGCGCCGTAGGCTCGCGCGGGTCGGCCGCTCGGCCACCACGGCGGCCACCTGGCGGGTCGCGCTGAAGGTGACCGGCGAGCCATCCAGGGAATTCGTGCCCGCGCCGGTGACACGTTCCTTGTTGCGGGTCATGCGCGCCCGGGTGATCACGCTCGGATAACCGTCGATCACGATCTGCCCGGTCACCCGGCAGCGGCGCGAGATACCGATTTCGCCGCCGTCGACCTTGGCCCCGGTCTCGACGCCGTCTTGAGTCTTGAGCCGGCAATCCGCCCCGGCCCGCACCGTGCCGTTACGGGTGACCCCGATCTCGCAGGTCGTGGTGACAACGCCGCGGTCGCTGGTGCTGTCGGCGCGGAGGTCGTAGGTCCCCGCCAAATCGCGGTCCCGGCAGGCAGCCCAGGCACTCGCCGGTAAAGCAAACAAGACAACGACCAAACCGGCCGTGCGCAGTCTTTGCATATCAGCCTCCTAGCTGGAAGCAATGGACGGTATTTATTTGAATTACCTACACATTAGATTGCCTTTAATAGCATTTCCTCTGTTGTATCGGCGTGACATTTGCAGGGAAAGGTTGTGGCCGCCCGGAGAAGATCCGGCCCCGACCCGGCCGGGCGCAGGCTCGGAAACCGAGGCGTCCGAGATGGCTCAAATACTGTCGATTGAACCTAGCGCCGGGTCAGCCGGCCCCAAGCCCGCAGAATCGCGGCCGGGATCGTGAGCAAGATGCCAAGCAGGGGCCCGGCGCCATCCGGCCGGCTACTGGGATCGAGCACCCGTTCCGAGCAGCTGCAACCTTCGCTCAGGATCGAGCGCTTGTAGTAACGCTCGAAACTTTCCGGGCGGTGCGTACCATAACCATGCCTTTGGGAGCTGCCGGGCATCGGGTCCGCGTCCTAGGTCCAGGCGTCGGCGACGATGGGGTAGAGCGAGGTCACCAGCAGCAGGGCCATGATCAAGTTGAAGACCCGGACCGCACGCGCGTTCCTGAGCAGCCGCTGCAAGGCCGTGCCGAAGCCGACCCAAAGCCCGCCGGAGGCGATGCCCAAAGACCCGAACAAGGCCGCGATCACGATCACGTTCAAAGGAAACACCGCGACCGCGGCATAGGTCGAGATGCCGCCAACCGCCATGACCCAGGCCTTCGGATTGATCCATTGGTACGCGGCCGCCTGCAGGAAGGTGAAGGGCCGGCCCCGGGCCTCGCCGCTCGCCTCGACCGGGCCGGCGTTCGCGATCGCCCAGGCCAGATATAACAGGTAGGCCGCGCCCAGGTACTTGATCGCGTCGTAGAGGACCGGATAGGCCGTGACGATGGCGCCGAGGCCCAGACCGATGCCGAACACCATGGCCCCGAAGCCGAGCGCCACGCCGAAAAGATGCGGCAGGGCGCGACGAAAGCCGAAGTTCAACCCGGTGGTCATGAGCATGACGTTGTTCGGCCCCGGCGTGAACAAGGTCACCACGCAAAACATCACCAGGGCGGCGAGAAGGTCCAGTTCGCCGATCATTGCGGCTCCGCTTTCAGGATTTCGTGGCCGTCAACTTGGGCCAATTGGCCGCCTCTCGCAAGATCTTGCCGGGTGCCGGGTGCCCGGCTATCCTCCGCGCTCTTTCGCCGCAGGGACGTAACTGGGGCGAAACACCAACATCCTAGAAACAGGGGAAAACGCCATGGCGGGAAAGATCGACGCACGCCTCAAGGAACTGGGCATCGAGATCGCGGCGGCGGCCGCACCGGTCGCCAACTATGTCGGCTACGTGCAGAGCGGAAACCTGGTCTTCGTCTCCGGCCAGGTCACGGTCGAGGGTGGCCAGTTCAAGCATCAAGGCAAGCTGGGCGCGGAGATTTCCCTCGAAGAGGGCCAAGCCGCGGCGCGGCTGTGCGCGACCAACATCATCGCGCAGTTGAAGTCAGCCTGCGGCGGCGATCTGGACCGGGTCCAACGGATCGTGAAACTGGGCGGTTTCGTCAATTCAACGCCCGATTTCACCGATCAACCCAAGGTGATCAACGGCGCCTCGGACCTTATGGTCGAGGTCTTTGGCGATAAGGGCAAGCACGCCCGCGCGGCGGTGTCGGCCGGCTCCTTGCCCATGGGGGTCGCGGTCGAGGTCGACTGCATCGCGGAGATTTCCTAACCGGCCAGCGACTTCGGGATCGGCGCGCACGCGCTTTCTTAACCTTGCCGTGCGCGAAATGACACCATGACCAAGCCCCCGGCCAAACCGGCGTCCAAGGTGGGGCGCGAGGCCGCCAAATTCCTGAGCGCACATCCGGATCTCGTGCACTTGGACACCATCTTCGCCGACCTGTCCGGGGTCGTGCGCGGCAAGCGCTACCCGATCGCCCAGTTGGAAAAGATCATGACGGACGGCCTGGCCTTTCCCGGCTCGGTCTTCCTGCTGGATACCATGGGGCACAGCCACGATCCCGCTGGGCTGGGCTTTAGTGACGGCGACCCGGACCGCAGCGCCAAGGCCATCCCCGGCACCCTCAAACCGGCGCCCTGGTCCGAACCGCCGTCGGGCCAGGTCATGGTCACCCTGACGCGCGGCGACGGTGCGCCGCACGAGTTCGAACCGCGCAACGTTCTGGCGGCCCAGGTCGCGCGCCTGGCGGAGCTTGGTCTCAAGCCGGTGGTCGCCTTCGAGCTCGAGTTCTATCTGATCGACCCCCAGCGCGTCGAAACCGGCGCGCCGCGGCCGCCCCTGTCGCCGGTGACCGGGGAGCGCGAAAGCGGTACCCAGGTCTATGGCATGGTCGAGGTCGACGCCTACGCCGGCCTGCTCGACGAGATCACCCGCGCCTGCGCGGCTCAGGATGTGGAAACCGGCGCGATCACCGCGGAATACGCGCCCGGGCAGTTCGAGATCAACCTGCAGCATGTGGACGACCCCATGCGCGCGGCCGACCAATGCGTCATGTTCAAGCGGGCGGTCAAGGGCGTGGCCCGGCGCCACGGCTATCAAGTCACCTTTATGCCCAAGCCCTACCTGGACGCGGCGGGCAGCGGCCTGCACCTGCACGTCAGCTTGTTGGACCGGCGCGGGCGCAACGTCTTCGACGGCGGGCCGGAGGTCGCCAGCCCAATCCTGACCCAGGCGATCGCCGGGGTTCTGGATATCCTGCCCGAATCCATGGCGATCCTGGCGCCGAACGTGAATTCGTTCCGGCGTTACCTGCCCGATATCTTCGTGCCGATCCGGCGTTGCTGGGGCTACGAGAATCGCTCGGTCGCCTTGCGGGTGCCGCTCGGCCCGGGCAGCGCACGGCGCATCGAGCACCGAGTGGCCGGCGCCGACGCCAACCCCTATCTGGCCCTGGCCACCGCCCTAGCCGGAATTCATCACGGGATCGCGGGCCAGCTTGAGGCGCCGCCGCCGACCGAGGGCAACGCCGGCTACGCCTATGACGACGCCCTGCCCTTCCGGCCGCGCCGGGCCCTGGAGTGCATGGCCCAATCGCGCGTCCTGGCCGAGTATTTCGGGCCTGCCTACGTCGAGGCCTATGTCGCCTGCAAGCTGGCCGAACTCGATACCTTCGAGAACGAGATCAGCCCCAAGGAATACGCCTGGTACCTGCAGGCCGAATAGGCTCGGTGCCGCATCGGCCCTGAGGGCCCGGTTCCCGCCAGGCGCGAATCCGCGTGGCATTTCAAGGCTTCATTCAGGCCAAGGCCACCGATTCGGCCGACTAGAGCAGCATCCGCTCCCTTGGAATCGCATTCAGCGATCCAAGGGACCGGATAAAGCTGCTCTACCTCATTGAAGAGTAGAGCAATTTCATCTGAACGAATCGAAGCGTATCGGTTCTATCCGTTCAGATATTGCTCTAGCCGTCCAAATATGTGGATTCGGTCGAATTGGGCGCCACAAGGCGCGCCTCGTGGTATAGATATTAGGCCAACTCGCCGGCCGCCACTTCGCTCAAAGTGGGAAATGGCCGTAATCGTTAAGGTTTCGTGAATTTTTGCTATTGCGCTGCAACAAAACTATCGCAATTTGCTTCCGTTGTTGCTAAATTCAGAGACATGAGCAGTTCCGAGAAAAACTCCAAACCCGAACCCGACCGTCAATACGACACCAAGGCGCGTAAGTGCCTGAGGTGCCGAGAGGAGTTCATGAGCAGCTGGCCCGGCGAAAGGATTTGCCGGACCTGCAAGAGCTCGAGCGCTTGGCGCGAAGGCATCGCCGCCTGACCCTCTAGAAGGCTTTTCCTTTACGCTTGGGGCTGTCCACGGCTCCCGGTAAGGCAGCCCTCCTGACTTTCGGACAACCCTCCCCCCAGGCACAGCCTCGGTTCGGGCAAGGGTATAGGTGCGCCTTGGCGGCACCGTGTACTAGGCGACATGTCCGTTGCCTGGCATATAATGATGTGTGCTCGGGGGGTGCCCCAACTCGTGACCAGACCCCTCTTCTGACCCTCCCAATAGGCCCGCGCCCAACCTATATTGGTTAGGTGCATTTCCGGCGCAAGCAGGCAGAGGCCCATCATGCCCGACGATGGCGACGCAATAAGCCTGCGGGTCCTGGGCGGTGTCCGCGATATCTCGGCCGAGGCCTGGGATGCCTGCGCCGGCCCGGACGACCCGTTTGTCGGGCATGCGTTCCTGAGCGCGCTGGAGGACAGCGGCTCGGTTAGCGCCCAGACCGGCTGGCGGCCCCAGCACCTGGCGCTCGAGGCCCCGGACGGTGCCTTGCGCGGCGCGGTGCCGCTCTATCTCAAGTCCCATTCCTACGGCGAATACGTTTTCGACTGGGCCTGGGCCGACGCTTACGAGCGCGCCGGCGGGCGGTACTACCCCAAGCTGCAGGCCAGTGTTCCCTTCACCCCAGTCGCCGGACCGCGGCTTCTGGTCCGCCCGGGCGCCGACGCCGAGACGGTCCGGGCGACCCTGATCGCCGGGCTGATCGAGCTGGCGCGGCGCGCGGGTGTGTCCTCCCTGCACGTCACCTTCCCGACCCGGCCGGAATGGGACAGCCTGGGCGCGGCCGGATTCCTGCAACGCCGGGGCCGGCAGTATCATTTCGAGAATCCAGGCTACGCCGACTTCGACGAGTTCCTCGGCGCGCTCGCCTCGCGCAAGCGCAAGATGATCCGCAAGGAGCGCGCCAAGGTGGCCGAAAGCGGCATCGCGGTGCGCACCCTAACCGGGGACCAGATCGAGCCGCGCCACTGGGACGCCTTCTACCGCTTCTACATGACCACGGCGGACCGTAAGTGGGGCCAGCCCTATCTGACTCGGGAATTCTTTCACCTGCTGGGCGAAACCCTGGCCGATCGGGTCGCCCTAGTGGTCGCCGAGGACCAGGGCCGGCTGGTTGCCGGGGCCCTCAACCTGATCGGCGGCGCGGCACTCTATGGGCGCAATTGGGGCTGCCTGGGCGACTACCGCTTTTTGCATTTCGAGGCCTGTTACTACCAGGCCATCGAGTTCGCCATTACCCACGGCCTGAAACGGATTGAGGCCGGCGCGCAGGGCGAGCACAAGATCCAGCGCGGCTATCTGCCGGTCGAAACCTATAGCGCGCACTGGATCGCCGACCCGGGCCTGCGCGACGCGGTGGCGCGCTTCCTCGAGCACGAGCACCGCGAGGTCAAAGCCGAGATCGAGATCCTGGGCGATTACAGCCCGTTCCGCCGGAACGTCGAAACGCCCTAACCCGGTGCGGGGGCGACGGCGCGGCGATAGAGATGCCACGAGGCATGCCCGAGGATCGGTAGAACCACCAGAAGCCCGACCAATCCCGAAAGCAGAGACACTCCGATCAGCGCGGCGATGACCGCGCACCAAACGATCATGGCGGCCGGGTTCGCCAAGACCACCTTCACACTGGTGATCATCGCGGTGACGAAATCGATATCGCGGTCGTAGAGCATGGGGAACGACGTCACCGACAAGGAGAAGACACCCAGTGCCAGGACCGCGCCCACCCCATTGCCGATCGCGAGAAACAGCAGACCCATGGGGGTTGTGAAAATCTCACGCAACAGCTCCGTGGCGCTTTGCGATTGCAGACCGAGAAAGCCGAAGAACAGCAGCGCCGCGATATCCATCCAGATGAACAGCGAGAATCCCGTGACCAGGGCCATCCAGCCGAGATCGCGCCCGGCCGCACCGCGCACCGAACCTAGAACCTGGCCCCATGACAGCGGCTCGTTCCGTTCCAGTTGGCGGCTGACCGCATAAAGCGCGGTGGCGATAAAGGGCGCGATGAAGGCGAAACCCGCGGCCAGGGGATACACCAGGTACGGCAAGCCAAAGCGCACCAACAGCAGGATGAGAACCCAGCCGCCCAGGGTGTAAACGCCGCCGATGAACAAGCCATAGACCGGCGCGGCCCGGAAATCGCGCACGCCCGCCGCCAGGACTTCCAGAATGTCGCCCATGGCGACCGGCAGCACCGTGGGTGCTGTCGCCGGGGTCCCGCTCGAGGTGGGGCCGGTCTTCGCAGTCTCCATCATCCGCTTCTCCACGTCCCATATGAGTCGCTATAGGCCGAGATTGCCAAATACAGGATAACGCCTTCCGGCCAGGACTGGCAATTTGGTATAAGTCCGCTGGTTGAACCGATGGAGTGGAACATGCGGCGAAGTGAAAAGATCCTCTGCGCGATTCTGGGCTTGCTGCTGAGCGGAAACTCCGGCGGCGTGGCGGCGGCCGGTCCGGCAATGGAACCGGTGGCGATCCCGACGCCCGTGGTGCGCACCGCTGCAGACTTATATCAGACACCGGCCGGTGTCCGGACCGCCTACGTGCGTGGCATCCAAATGGAATTGCTGGCCCACGGCTATGGCCCGGGTGGGGTCGATGGCGTCATGGGCGCGCGTACCCGCGCCGCGATTCGCGCCTATCAACTGGACGCCGGTCTGACGATCGATGGGGAACCGAGCCCGGAGTTGCTCGATCACCTGAAATTCGTCCAGCCCAAGATCAATCGCTTCGGCGACCCCGTGATGGGGATCGTCCTGCAGGTGCAACGCGAATTGGCGAAGCGCGGTTACTACCTGGGACCGCACGACGGCCTAAACGGCCCGGGCACGCGCGGCGCCGTTAGGCGCTTTCGCGCGGATGCGCGATTGCTTGGCGACTACGCCATCGACTCACGGCTGCTACAGCAAATCCGCGATGCGCCCGCCGAGATTAAGGCCGAGCGGCTGTATTCGGACGGCTGAGAGTATCGGTGACATTCGGGAGCTTTGGCGCACCCCCGGTGGATTTGTTTGTCGGCCAAGCGTGATAATGTAAATGCAGCGGTAGGCACTTCTACACAACCGTTCTTGGCCAAAAGCAGATGCTTAGTACAATTGCGCTGTGCTACGAAAGTCCAATGAGCCGTTCAATGCTGTTACAGGCTCTATAGTGGCTCAAAAGAATGATTCAGATCGGAGCGTTGGACATGCCGAAGTCGAGCAACATCTCTTCGTCTTAAATGCTTACTCTCGTGACTAGACCGCGTAGCCTAGAACTAGACAAAACCCATAAAAGTGATGATGTCTTTGAAATAGGCCCCAAGTGCTGCACCTAGAATAAGAGTTACTCCCCAAATTACCGCGGATGCGATCCTTCTTATTGTTTTGCCATGTTCCGATTGCCGAACGAGCTCTTGACTAATGACTTCTTCCATCTCCATGCGCATAGCCGAAGCAGCTTCTTGATTCGTCTGCGCGAGTGAGGAATACCGTTTCACAAGCGACTTTTTTTCCTCTATTTCATTAACCAGTTGCTCCAATTGACCTGAGCCCCGCAAACTCCTCCAAGAATGAGTAGAGTCCGTCAGATGATAAGGAGACGGACAGATGAAGCGTTCGCGGTTTACCGAGGAACAGATTGTCGGGATTTTAAAGGAGCAGGAGGCGGGCCAAAGAACGGCGGATGTTTGCCGCAAGCATGGGATCAGCGAGGGGACCTTCTACAAGTGGAAGGCCAAGTACGGTGGCCTTGAGGTCTCTGACGCGCGGCGCCTGAAGGCGCTGGAGGACGAGAACGCGAAGCTGAAGAAGCTTCTGGCCGAGACCATGCTGGACAACGCGGTTCTCAAGGATCTGAACTCAAAAAAGTGGTAGGGCCCGCCGCCAAACGCGCTGCGGTGGCCTATGCCTGCGAGGGCCATGGGCTGAGCGAGCGGCGGGCCTGCCAGGTCATCGAGGCGGATCGGTCCTCGGTTCGCTACCGCTCTCTGCGACCGGACGATCCGGTTCTGCGCGGGCGCATCAGGGAGCTTGCCTGCGAGCGGCGGCGGTTTGGCTATCGGCGCCTACAGGTCCTGTTGCAACGCGAGGGCATCCATATGAACCACAAGAAGTTCCGCCGTCTTTATTGCGAGGAGAGGCTCCAGGTGAAGCGCCGGGGCGGCCGCAAGCGGGCCTTGGGCACACGCCGGTCTATGGTTCTGCCTTTGGCCCCCAATCAACGCTGGTCGCTGGATTTCGTCTCTGACGCTTTCACTGACGGCCAGCGCTTTCGCATCCTGGCCGTGGTCGATGATTTCAGCCGAGAGTGCCTGGCGCTCGAGCCGGATACGTCCTTGTCCGGCATCAGGGTTGCCCGCGAACTCGATGTCATCATCGCCCGGCGCGGCAAACCCACGACCTGTGTCTCGGACAACGGCACCGAGCTCACCTCCATGGCGATCCTCAAGTGGAGCCAGGAGCGCAAGGTCGAATGGCATTACATCGCCCCGGGCAAGCCACAGCAGAATGCCTTCGCCGAAAGTTTCATCGGCCGATTCAGGGACGAGTGTCTCAACGAGACGCTCTTTACCTCCCTGGCCGAAGTGAGGGCCGTGCTCGCCGAGTGGCGCGACGACTATAACCAAACCCGACCCCATTCCAGCCTGAACAACCAAACGCCGATCGCGTTTGCCAGGCAATGGGGCGGATCGCCTGAGCGCTATGGGGGCTCCACTCACCGCCCCATTGCGCAGCCAGCCCAGATGGGCCAAAACCAGAACGGGCTCTACTCTTGACTGGAGGGAAGAAGGGGCTCAGGTCACAATGTTTCGGTCTGAGCGTCGAGCTCCAGCCTCATTTCACTCATTATTCGTGCAGCGCTCTCCATGTGCTGCTTGGCCGCCGATAGGCGTTGGGCACGATCAAGCGCCTTCTCGTCCTCAGGAAATAGTTCGGCAAGATAGCGTCCCAAAGAGTGCTGGGTGATCTGCCTAATTTGCTCTTTTGTAAATAACTGACCGGTTAACGTTCGAAGAATTTGAATGAACAGTTCATTGAATAGCGATTGCACAATCATCGCACTCCTCCTGCAGAGATGGATTGCAACCTAAATGCTTTCGACATTGTTGCCGAATGCAAACTTAGTATAGGCCTTGGGAGTAGCGTCAGGTCCAAAAAAGGAAAATGTACGTCACCGCCGGAGATCAAGAACAAGTGTCCCAGCAATCCTCCAGCAATAGCCGGCTTTGGTCACCACGCAAAACCAAGCATCCGCGCTAGTGCGTTTTCCAAGCCCTCAAAATCTCTCCGGTGCTCGCTTCGCGCAGCGGGTCGCGCGGTCTTGGGGTTTGGCTGTCGAAGAGGGCCGGGAACAGAACCTCGGTCCGGGCCTCGGGTCCCTCGGTTTCCCGGACCAGACCGCGGGCGCGTATGTGAGGATCGTCGGGCACCTCGCCCGGTTCCAGCACCGGCTGAAAACAACAATCGACTTCGGCCAGGCGCGCCACCCAAGTATCGCGGGTCTCGCACCGGATCGCGGCCGCGACCTCGTCCATGAGCGCGCGTTGCGGCAGGGCCTCGTTCTGGCGCACGATCCAATCGGGTCGTTCCAGAGCGGTGCAGAAATTGGCCCAGAACTTCTCCTCCAGCGCGCCCAGGGCGACGAAGCCCCCGTCGGCGGTCTCGTAAATCCCATAGCAGGCCGCGCCGCCGTTCAGCAGGCCTTGGCCACGCCCGGCCTCCGTCGCCGTGCGCCGGGCCCCGGTCAGCACGACGCCCTGCCAGGCCATTACCGTCTCCGCCAGGCTGATGTCGATAGACGCGCCCTGCCCCGACTTCACCCGGCGCAACAGCGCCGCGAGGATACTCAAGGCCGCCTGTTGGGCTCCGGCGAAGTCCGCCGTGGGCGGGTGCGCGAAGACCGGCCGCGTCGGCGTGCCCGAGGTCGCAAGGCCGCCGCCCAGCGCCATATAGGTGATGTCGTGCCCGGCGCGTTCGGCGTAAGGGCCGCTTTGCCCGAAGCCGGACAGCGCGCAATGCACGAGGCCGGGATTGAGCCCACGCAAATCCTCAGGCCCGAACCCCAGGCGGGCCATGACGCCGGGCCGGAACGATTCCAAAAGCACATCCGCGCCGCGGACCAAGTCTTGCAGCATGGCCCGGCCCCGGTCCGATTTCAGATCGAGGCGCAGCACGGTCTTGCCCGCGTTGATCAGCTTGTAGAAGGCGGAAACGCCGTCGCCGTCGCGCGGCCCGAAGGCGCGCATGGGATCGCCGACCGGCGGTTCGATCTTGACCACCTCGGCGCCCAGGTCGGCCAGCATCTGGGTTGCGTAAGGCCCGGGCAAATACTGCGAGAGATCGAGAACGCGAAAGCCGGCGAGAAGATCAAGGGTCATAGCGACGGGCGATCAGCATAAGGACATCTTGAGGGCCGTGCGATCGCGGCGATCAAGCAAACGGTCTTTTCGATCGCTATGGGTATCGAGACAGACCAACCCCACCGGCCGCGCTTACTCCACCAGTTCGGGGGTGTCTTTCTTGGCGCTGCCGCCCTTGCCGGAGGGACCCTTGCCGGGCGAGACCTTGCGTGCCGACCCCTTGCCGGAGGGGCCCTTGCCGGGCGGCTTCTTTCCGGTGCCCTCGCTGGCGGCGAAGGTGAAACTGGGCTTGTCGTCCTCGATGCCGACGCGCACTACGCCGCCCTTGGCGAGCTTGCCGAACAGCAGTTCCTCGGCCAGGGCTTGCTTCAGGTGCTCCTGAATCACGCGGGCCAGAGGCCGGGCGCCGTTAAGTGGATCGTAGCCCTTGCGGGCCAGCCACTCGCGCGCCGCGTCGCTCAACTCGATCACCACGTTGCGGTCGGCGAGTTGGGTTTCGAGTTGCATAACGAACTTGTCGACAATGCGGGTCATGACATCCGGCGAGAGATTCTTGAAGCGGATGATTGCGTCCAGCCGGTTACGGAACTCCGGCGTGAACATGCGGTTGATCGCTTCCTCGTCGTCACCGGTCCGCGCCTCGCGCTCGAAGCCCATGGCGGGCTTGGCCATATCGGCGGCACCGGCGTTGGTGGTCATGATCAGAATCACGTTGCGGAAATCGACCGACTTACCGTTATGGTCGGTCAGCTTGCCGTAATCCATAACCTGAAGCAGGACGTTGAAGAGATCCGGATGCGCCTTCTCGATCTCGTCGAGCAGCAGGACGCTGTGCGGGTGCTGATCGATAGCGTCGGTCAGAAGGCCGCCTTGATCGAAGCCGACATAGCCCGGCGGCGCCCCGAGCAAGCGCGATACCGTGTGCCGCTCCATGTATTCCGACATATCGAAGCGGGTCAGCTCGATGCCGAGCGAGCGGGCCAGTTGGCGCGCGACCTCGGTCTTGCCAACGCCGGTCGGTCCGGAAAAGAGGTAGGAACCGATCGGTTTTTCCGGCTCGCGCAGGCCGGCGCGCGCCAGCTTGATCGAAGCGGCCAGCGCGTCGATCGCCTGGTCCTGACCGAACACCATGGTCCGCAAATCGCGGTCGAGGTGCATCAGCGCGGTGCGGTCGTCCTTGGAGACGCTCTTGGGTGGAATGCGGGCGATCTTGGAGATCACGGCCTCGACGTCTTTCACGCCCAAGACCTTACGCCGGCGCGATTCCGGCAACAGCATTTGCGACGCGCCAACCTCGTCGATCACGTCGATGGCCTTGTCCGGCAGGCGGCGGTCGCCGATGTAGCGCGCCGAGAGTTCCACCGCCGTACGAATCGCCTCGTTGGTATAGCGGACCTGATGGTGCTCCTCGTAATAGGGCTTCAAGCCGCGCAGGATCTTTACCGCGTCCTCGATCGAGGGCTCGTTCACGTCGATTTTCTGGAACCGCCGCACGAGGGCGCGATCCTTTTCAAAGTAGTTGCGGTATTCCTTGTAGGTGGTCGAGCCCATGCAGCGCAGGCTGCCGTTCTGCAACGCCGGCTTCAGCAGGTTCGACGCGTCCATCGCCCCGCCCGACGTCGCCCCGGCACCGATCACGGTGTGGATTTCATCGATGAAGAGGATCGCGCCGTCGAGCGCTTCCAATTCCGAGACCACCGCCTTCAGGCGTTCCTCGAAGTCGCCGCGGTAGCGGGTTCCAGCCAAAAGCGAACCCATGTCGAGAGCGAAGATGGTGCTGTCGTGCAAGACCTCCGGCACTTGCTTTTCGGTGATGCGCCGCGCCAAGCCCTCGGCGATCGCGGTCTTGCCGACGCCGGCCTCGCCGACGTAAAGCGGGTTGTTCTTGGTTCGGCGGCACAGCACCTGGATCGTGCGGTCGATTTCGTGGGAGCGGCCGATCAGAGGATCGATACGGCCTTCGCTGGCCTTCTTGTTCAAATCGACGCAATAGGCGTCCAAGGCCTCGCGGCCTTTTTGCACGACCTTTTCGCCGCCGGCCGCATCCTCGGCGCCCTCGACGGTTCGCTCTTCGGATTGCCCGATCACCTTGGCGATACCGTGACTGATATAGTTCAGGGCGTCCAAGCGGCTCATTTCCTGCTCTTGCAGGAAGTAGACGGCGTGGCTTTCGCGCTCCGAGAACATGGCGACCAGGACGTTCGCGCCGGTCACCTCCTCGCGGCCGGAAGACTGCACATGAATCGCGGCGCGCTGCAGGACGCGCTGGAACCCGGCGGTCGGCTTGGCGTCGCCCAACTGAACCGAAATCAGATTTGCTAGTTCGTTGTCGATGTAATCGTGGATATCCTCGCGCAGACGCTCCATGTCGACCCCGCAGGCGCGCAGCACGGCAACGGCGTCCGGATCCTCGGTCAGAGCCAGCAGCAAATGCTCCAGCGTCGCATATTCATGCCGGCGCTCGTTCGCGTAGGCCAAGGCACGATGTAGGGTCTGTTCCAAATTGGACGAGAGCATCCGGCGCCTATTCCTTTTCTAGGGTGCACTGAAGCGGATGTTGATGGCGTCGCGCGTAGTCGACGACCTGGGTTACCTTAGTCTCGGCGACTTCATAAGTGAAAACGCCGCAGATTCCGACGCCCCGCTGATGCACATGCAACATGATCTTGGTCGCGTCCGCCCTATTCTTGCCAAAAATTTGCTCCAGCACGTGGACGACAAACTCCATCGGCGTGTAGTCGTCGTTCAGCATCAGCACTTTATACATCGACGGTGTCTTCGTCTTTGGCTTGGTCTTGACGATGACATCGGTCGAGGATCTGTCTTTACCTTGTTTGTCCTTTTGGCTCATGGCTGACGTTCTGGTCCCAAACTTGGTCGATCTTCGGTCAGTATATCCCTCACTCCATGCTCCCGGCGGCTAGTCTAGCGAATTCGTGACGCGGGAAAAATCCCCATAGACGCGAAACTTGCCCCTCCCCGCAAATCATGTGGCGGGGAATAGAAATATCTCAAGGGGGTTAACCAATTGACCCGGCCGAAACAAGTCCGGGCCCGGCGGCGGCCGCCGGGCCCGAAATCTCTGGCGGCCCCCGATCCCTACCTGGGCCGGGTACCACTTTTGTTCGCATTTGACGGCCGGCCGCTCGGGAACCGGTCCCCCAACTAGCTTTTTTGAATCCTACGGGTCGGTCCCGCGAAACCGCGACGAGTTACCAAAGGCCGCGTGTGGTTTCGGCAACCCGGGCCTGTATCGGCGCCATGAACTCTTTCGTTAGGTCCATGGACAGACCGGTTAGCTTGGCGAACTCGGTCGTCAAGCTGCCGAAGCTTTCGCGGGCATAGACGCTTTGCGCCTCGAAGGCTTCTTGCACGGTGTTGGCCTGCATCAGGGCCTCGGCGAGGGTGAGTTGGGCCTGAACCGAGCTACCCGCGAAGCTGACAACCTCCTTGCCCAGGCTTTCGGCGCCCTTGGCCGCGATCGCACCGTAGATTTCATAGGTTTCGATCACGTCCTCGCCGGCGGCGGCCAATTCGTCCTGGACCGCGCTGGGCGTGAGGTCGAGCCGCAAGGCAACTGACTGGGCCTCGGCCTGAGGGGTGGGTTTGACGGCAGGCGTAGGGACCGGCGCAACCGCGGCCACGACGGCAAGCTCAACCGCAGGCTTAGTCGCAGGCTTGCGCGCGGCCTTCACTGGCGTCGCCGGCGCCGGGGCGGATTTGATCGTCCGAACCGAAGCGGTGGTCCTGGTCGTCTTGGCTGCGGACGCCCGCTTAGCCGCGGCGGCAGGCTTTTTGCTTGGCTCAGCGCCAATCGGCAACTGTAGGGACAACTCTCGCTTTACGGCCTTCGCGCGCGGCTTAGTCGCGGCAAGGATTTTCTTTCTGGCCATTTGGGGATAACTCCTCGATCTGCGTTTTAAGTTGATGCGCGCCCGGCGCCGGTCTGACGAAGCGGCCGCCTTATTCACTTGGCATCGCGTTAGAGTTACGCGGGTACAAAGCTCCATAATGCTGCGGCGCAATAGCGCAGGAATTAGGAAGTTTCCTAACGTTTGTCAAGGTACGATTGTGCGATGCAGCACGAATTTGTCCGTCCCAGGCCTCCGGCTCATGACGCGCTTGCCGCGATATTCCGGGCATGACAAAGTCGCGCGCGTTTCGGATATGCCTGAGCGGGAGCGAAGCCCCATGACCTACTGCCTGGCCATGAAGGTCGAAGACGGCCTGGTATGCGTCGCCGACGGCCGAATCACCAGCGGCCGGCAACTCAGCAACGCACGGAAGGTGTCGCTGCACGGGCCGGACGCCCAGCCGTTTTGCGTCATGACCTCCGGATTGCGGTCGCTACGCGACAAGACTTTGGCCTACCTCGACCGGGAGACCGGAACCCAGACCGGGGACGGCCCGCAGAGCCTGCTCGACGCGGTCGACGCCTATACGAAGTGCCTGCGGAGAGTCGCCAAGGAGGACAGATCCGCTCTCGAGGCCTCGGACCTGCCCTTCGACCTGCACGCCCTTATCGCCGGCCGCTTGGCGGGCGACCAAACGGCGACCGTTTTCCTGGTCTATCCGGAAGGCAACTGGATCGAGATCGACGAGCGCACGCCACACCTCTCGATCGGCAACACCGCCTACGGCAAGCCAATCCTGGACCGGGCGCTAAAGCCGGAAACCTCGATCCGCACGGCTTTGAAGCTGGCCTACTTGTCGTTCGACTCCTGCCGGACCTCGTCGGCCGACGTCGGCTTTCCCATCGATATGCTGGTCCTGCCCGGCGGTGGGCAACAGTGGCGCCAGGTCCACTTCGAATACGACGACCTGCTGCAGCAGCGGGTGTGGTGGAACGAACACATCACCAAGCTGGCCGACGAGATGCCGGACGGGCCTTGGGCCGAGTCATTGCTGCCGCACGGCGGGAGCGACCGTCTCACGCTAGTTGCCGACGACTGAGACTGTTCGTTAGAACCGGGGCGCCAAGCCGCGCAGGCCGTTCTGGCCGACAGCTAGATCGAAGCGTGGGGTCGCGTCCTCCCGCACGCCGCCGCGCTGGACCCGGTCTATGGGGCCGACGTCGCGCGGCGGGTTGACTGGGACGCCGGTCGCGTCGTGGCCCAGCAGCAGATTCGGAAAGCGCAGTGCCGCGAAACGGTCACCTGGGAAGCGCCAGGCGTTAAAGTGAACCATGCCATCCCGACAGCCGACGAAAAGCCAATAGAATTCCTCCGAAGCCAGGCTGAGCCCGTCCGGCGCCGGGCCGAACGCACCGCTTTCCACCAGGGCCCGCTCCAGAGCCGCCATGTCCCCGGCGCTTAGGGCCGCCTCGGCCCTTTTCCAGCCGCCCAAGCCGCCCAGATCGCTCAGGGACAGCCCCGTGAGGTCGATGCCTCCACCGCTCTGGACCCTGACGGTCAGATTTCCGCCGCCGGGCCCGGCCCCTAGACCGCCCAGGATCTCGTAGGTTCGCACCTGGCGGTCGTATTCACCGTTGTAGACCAGGCGGTAGCGGGCCGGCGCACCGGGCACGCAGGCCTCACGGATGTCGTCGCCGTTAAGATAACTGAACCAGGCCACCTTTTGGGTCAGGGGCAGATCTATGCCGCCGCGGTAGGTACAGGCCGTGAGCAGCCCAAGACCGACCAGGCAGGCCACGGATACCGGGCCCCGGCACCAGGCAAAGCGGGATCCCCGGCTTGGTTTCTGCTTGGCTCTACCTCCCGAACCTAAGCGAAACTTGAGATACATACCCATCAACTTTTAACCAAATAGCAAGGCCAGGGCCATTATCCTGGACATGGCCGGTTCAAGTACATAGAATTTCAACCTAAATCATGAAGATACCGGTTTATTACTGGGGGCCCGTTTTGATTCAACTAACAAGCTACCGGGCCCACCAAGGTTTTCAAAGACTTCGCCCAGGCGCACTCGCGACCGTTCTGGCCGTCGCTTTTACCATGCTATTCGCAGCCTCGGATGTCCAGGCGCGCTACGCCTCGATCGTGATCGATTTCGAGACCGGCAAGGTGATCGAGCAGACCAATGCCGACACCCGGAATTATCCGGCCTCGCTGGTCAAAATGATGACCCTGTACATGGCCTTCGAGGCCCTGCAAGAGGGCAACCTGACCTTGGATCAGGAGCTTCCGGTATCGCGCCGGGCGACCGGCATGCCGCCCTCCAAGCTCGGTCTGAAGCGCGGCGAGACGATCGCGGTGCGCGAAGTCATCCTGGCACTGGTCACGAAATCGGCGAACGATGCCGCGGTGGTCATGGCCGAGGCCCTGGGCACCAAGGAAAGCCGCTTCGCCCAAATGATGACCAAGAAGGCCCGCAAACTGGGCATGAAGCGGACCAGTTTCCGTAACGCTTCGGGCCTGCCCAATCGGCGGCAACTGAGTACCGCGCGCGACATGGCCATCCTGGCACGTGCCCTGATCCGCGATTTTCCACAGTACTACGAGTACTTCGCGACCAGCGAATTCACCTACAACGGGCGCAAGCACCGCAACCACAATGGCCTGCTGCGCAAATACGAGGGCACGGACGGTTTGAAGACCGGGTATATCCGGGCCTCCGGCTTCAATCTCGCCGCCTCCGCCATGCGCAACGGGCGGCGCATAATTGCCGTGGTGTTCGGTGGGCGTTCGCCAAAGTCGCGCGATCGGCAGGTCGCCCGTCTGCTCGACAAGGGATTCCTGGCGGCGGCAAGCCTGCCCCTCGTGGCAAAAGCCGGACCGGCGAATAAACCTAGGGCTAAGACCGCGGCGGCGGCACCGACCGACGCGGCGCATCCGGCCCCGGCCCTCGCCGCTGTGGCGAAGGATACGGTGGAAAAACCCGCGGCCAACGCGGGCAAGACTGTGCGCAAACAGCGGCCCGGCGGGGTTGAGCGGGTCTGGGGCGTTCAGGTTGGCGCCTATTACCGCTACCGCTTGGCGGAAGACGCGGCGATCAAGGCGGCGGCCCGGATTCCAGACCTGCTGGGCGATACCCGCGTCCATGTGCCCTCGATCCGCGGCCAGCGCGGGCGCATTTATCGGGCCCGGCTGTTCGGCCTGAGCCGAAGCGAGGCGCGCGGCGCGTGCCGCAAACTCAAGGTTCTGAAAACCGACTGCCTGGTGGTCAAGGACCTCTCGGCCCTAGCGCTCAAGAATCAAGCGGACGCAGTCGCCACCAACTGAATTCTCGACGTCTGGAAACGAACTCGCCGGGCCGCTTCGGTAAGGCAATCAGGGCGTGCAGGTCGGCGCGCCAGCCGGCACCGTACCGGGCGCGAGAGAGCTAAGCGCGCCAAAGCGTGGCCGGAACATCGCTTGGTGACGGACGGTTTTAGTCCCGATCACATCGGGCGCCACGAAGGGCACAAAATCGTATACCACTTCGGCGAAGATCGCGGATTCACCGTCGCGCAAAATAAAGCCGGTCGGCAAGGTCGCCGTTCCGCCCGAGACTCCCAGGCTGCTAATCGCAGTTATGCCGCTGTCGCCAATGCATTGCCAGTCCACGCTCGCGGCGCCGGCGGTTTGCGACACGGATGACACGATCACGACCCCATCTTGGGTCAGATCGAAGGGGCGCATCACATAGTCTGCGGCCTGATAGAGGTTCGCCACCTGGGTCAAGGTAATGGTCGAATCCGTTTGCGCGATCAAATCGGACATTGAGGTCGCGGTTCGATTCAGCTTTTGCTGCAGCAAGGTAAAGCGGCCGACCTCGACACCGCTTAAGAGCAAGGCGGTGAGAACCGGCAATAAGATCGCGGCCTCGGCCAAGACGCCGCCGCGCCGGTCGGCCGCGAAGCGGCGCCAAGAGGCCCAAGCGCGTTTGCCCGCTCGGCTTAACATCCGGTGGTCCCCGGGCCCGCCGGTCCGGTCAAGAGCACGGCTGGGGTGCCGAATGGTTCGTTGCGGACCGCAAGGCTAACCGATAGCGGGATCTTGCCACCCGGACCAAAGAATTGCCCCATTATGGGTGTGAGCGCCGCCCAATCGTAAAACACCTCATACAGCACGATCGAGCCCGGCCCGCCCAAACCGGACGCGGCCATGTCGGAATCCCATAACAGGTTACCGTTCACATCGGTAAAGGCCTCACCCGGGTCATAGCTGCCGTTTGCCGGGTTGTCGTCCACATAGGGCTCCGGCTGACCGATCGCGTCGAAGCAAGGATAGACGCTAGTGGTAATCGTCAGCTCATTGGTATCGAGCAAACCGACGGTCGCATCGTTAACTTCCTGCAGAATCGCGTCTTCGCGCGTAATGCCCGCCGGTTGAAACCCGGTTCGGCCCAAACGCGACGCGCTCTGCAGGCCGCCCTCCATCAGGGAGGTGACGAAAAGCACCATCATCAGATCGATGATGCCCGCGATAGCCAAAAAAATGATCGGCGCGACGAAGGCGAACTCGACCAGCGAGCTGCCGTCCTCGGATCGCAGGAAAGGGCGCCAGAATCGGTGATCGGTCATGTCAGCCCTCTTCCGTCTTTCACACGCGGTCCACATGGCACGTCGAATGTCCCGGCCACGCGGGGTCCATCGCGACACAATGCGGAGATTCTGAAGATCGCAAGTTAAATAACAATTAATCCGGCAGATAAATCATAATATCTACAAGTATATTATAATAATAGGAAATATATATTAAATTAAATGTAAAAATATACGTGGCGAATTACATACAATTGCTTGAAACATTAATTTTCGGTTTATCTTTCAGGTGGAAAATGATCCGGCAAAAATGAACGCTGTCATCGATGAGGTGCAACCGTGATCGCTTCAATTCTCACGCGTTTCTGTCAGGCATGCCGTCGCGCCTTGAAGGACGAAAGAGGCGGCATGGGTATGTTCATGGCCGTCGGCGCGGTGGCCTTTGTGGGGGTCGTTGGCATCAGCGTGGACGCCATGCGCGGCTATTTGGTGCAATCGCGCCTGTCGAGCGCGCTCGACGCCGCAGGCCTGGCCGGCGCGCGGGTGATGTACTCAGACACGCGCAACGCCGACATCCAAATGTACTTCGACGCGAACTTCCCGAACGGCTATCTCGGCGCCACGGTTACCGGGCCGATTTTCACGATCGATCCGAGTAACGAGGTCATTACGCTGACCGCCGAGGCGACGATCGGCACGACGCTCACTCAGGTTCTCGGCTTCGACAACCTAACGGTCGCCGCCACCTCGGAGATCACCCGGCAGACGGAATTGCTGGACGTGGTCCTCGCGATCGACATGTCGGGGTCGATGAACAAAGCCGTAGACGGCAGCAACAACCCACCGGCCGGCGAATCTCGAATGGAACTGGCCCGAGCCGCCGCATTAGATCTAGTGGATATTCTTTACGGGGCCGACGAACTGGCACCGCTGCTCAAAATCGGTGTGGTGCCCTGGAGCGGCAAAGTCAACGTCATGAATCCCAATATCGCCTTCAATGCCGGCGCGACCACGACGGTTGCGGTACCAGCTTTTGCCAACCCGATCACTGCGGCGGCCCAAAGCGAAGTTTACGTCCCGAACAATTCGCCCGTCCCGCTGCTGTCGATGCCACCGGCGGCGGAGCCCTTCGTCGATGACAACGGTAACGGCGTACGCAACTCTGGCGAAAGCTACACGGACGTCAACGGCAACGGCAAATACGATGTCGAGTGGCAAGGGTGCGTGTTCACCCGTTACCTGACCGGCGGGGTCGGCGATGACGCGGACATGATGGTTGGTCCGGCCATTGGTGTCGGCGGCAAGGATTGGCCGGCCTGGGAAGTGATCGACTGGCAGGGCGAGCCGGTCTCGGGCTTCGCTAAATGTCCCTTGGCGGTCTCGGGTTATGAATGCACTTCGTGCCTTTCCCACGGCATCACGCCTCTGCAAACCACCAAGGCTGCGATCACCGCAGCTATCGCGGATTTGACGTTGCCCGGTGGCTCGACCGAAATGCTCGGCGGCCTGGCCTGGGCTTGGCGGACGCTGGTCCCGGCGGCACCTTTCACCGAGGCTGACCCGGACCCGGACGGACAACGCACCCAGGCCATCATCCTGCTGACCGACGGCGAGTACACCGGTTGGTCGGGCGACGGTTACAAGACCCAGCTTGGTTTCAACACCGGTGCGCAAACCTTGGCCAACCAACGGCTGCGCGATTTATCGACGATAATCAAAGAGTCGGGCGTGGTGATTTACACCATTCAGTTCGCCGTGAATTCCCCCACCTTGGAACAATTGATGAAGGACGTCGCGTCGGGCCCTGATTCGCCATTCTACAATAAGGCGCCGACCGCCGCGGACCTTCAAGAGGTATTCAAGGAGGTCGCGAACGACCTGTCACAGCTTCGCGTCTCCATGTAGCAGGCAGAGCGCCCACCAAGGGCGCGACCTCGAAGACCGGCGACGGCCCGGCGGTGGAGTCTAAAATACCCACCGCCGGGCCGTGCTGCGTTCAGCCGGTGGCGAGGGTATCCAGGTCGTCGGGAATAGCCAAGCCGCTGGCGACTATCTGTTCAGATAATGCTGCGAGCAAGCGCTTGAGACCCGCGTGGTTCGACGACTCGCACCGCGCGACCAGGACGTCTTGGGTATTTGAGGCCCGCAGCAGCCACCAGCCGTCCTCGGTCCGCACCCGCACGCCGTCGATCCCGTTGACCTGCGCCTTCTCGGCCTCCAGACGGTCGCGTACCTCCGCGATGACGGGGCGCTTACGCTCTTCCGCACAGGGGAATCGGATTTCCGGCGTGTTGACCACTGCCGGCAGGGAATCGCGAAAAGCCGCCAGGCTTTCCGGCGAACGGCTCATCAAATCGATCAGGCGAAGGGCGGCGTAGGGCGCATCGTCGAACCCGAAATAGCGGTCGGCGAAAAAGATATGACCGGACATCTCGCCGGCAAGAACCGCCCCGGTTTCAGCCATCTTGGACTTGATCAGCGAATGGCCTGTCTTCCACATGACCGGGTTGCCGCCGGCCCGGGCCAACTCGTCGAATAAAACCTGGCTGGCCTTGACGTCGGCGATCATGGTGGCGCCGGGGCGCCGAGACAGGATATCCCGGCCATAGAGTATGAGAAGCTGATCGCCCCAAAGGATCCGGCCCTTCTCGTCGATCACGCCGATGCGGTCGCCATCGCCGTCGAACGCAATGCCGAAATCGCAGGCTTGATCCAAGACCGTCGATTTAAGCTGTTCCAGGTTTTTCGGCACGGTCGGGTCCGGGTGGTGCGCCGGGAAGGTCCCGTCGATCGTCTCGTTGAGCAGGATATGACGGCCCGGCAGGCGCGCGCTCATGGCCGCCATGACCTCGCCCGCCGCGCCGTTACCGGCATCCCAGGCGACCGTCAGGTCTCGCGGGCCGCCGTCAAAATCCTTCAGCATGCGAGCGACATAGTCGTCGAATACGGCTTGCTGTCGGGTCGTACCAGCACCGGTCTCAAAGTCGCCAGCCGCCGCCAGCCGGCCCAGATCCTGAATATCCTCGCCGAAGAACGAGCCCTTCCCCATCATCATCTTGAAGCCATTGTAGTCGGGCGGGTTGTGCGAGCCTGTAACCATGACACCGCCGTCGGCCCCCAAGGCGACCGCCGCGTAGTACAACATCGGCGAAGGGCCGCAGCCGATACGCACCACCTCGATCCCACAGGCGGCGAGGCCCTCGACCAAGGCCGCCTCGATGTCCGGCGACGACAAGCGCCCGTCGTAGCCGACGCAAACCGTGGCGCCACCGGCGCGGCGAACCCGCGTCCCGAAGGCGCGGCCCAGGGCCCGCGCGTCGTCTAGGGAGAGGGTTTGGCCGACAATGCCCCGCACATCGTATTCGCGCAGAACGCTAGGATCGAAGCGATGCGCCGCATCACTTGGCATGGTCGGTCCCCCCCTGACGCTGCGGGCGGCCGACGCTGGTGTAGTCGAAGCCGGCGGCCGCCATTTCTTCCGGGTTGTAGATGTTGCGCAGATCGATCATGACCGGCGTCTTCATTTCCGCTTTGATCCGGGCCAGATCCAAGGCCCGGAAGGCGTTCCATTCGGTGACGATTACCAGGGCATCCGCGCCGCTCATGGCGTCGTAGGCGGACTCGCAATAGTCGACCCCGGTTAACAATTTCTTGGCCTCCTCCACACCCTGAGGATCGTAGGCCTGGATCTTGGCCCCCGCCGCCTGAAGCGCCGGGACGATTTCCAGGCTCGGCGCCTCCCGCATATCGTCCGTGTTCGGTTTGAAGGTTAACCCAAGAACCGCGATGGTCTTACCCGCGACCGAGCCGCCGCAGCGCGAGATCACCCGCTTGGCCATACGCTTTTTGCGCGTGTCGTTGATCTCAATCACGGATTCGACGATCCGCAGCGGCGCGTCGGCCTGCCGTGCGGTTTGCGCTAGCGCTAGGGTGTCCTTGGGAAAACACGAGCCGCCATAACCTGGCCCGGCGTGCAGGAATTTACGTCCGATCCGCCCGTCCAAGCCCATGCCCCGGGCCACGTCATGAACGTCGGCACCGACCTTTTCGCAAAGATCGGCGATCTCATTGATGAAGGTGATCTTGGCCGCGAGGAACGCATTAGACGCGTACTTGGTCAACTCAGCCGTCTCGACCGTGGCATGAACGATCGGCGTTTCCATGAGATACAGGGGCCGGTAAATGCGCTGCAGCAGCTTGCGGGCACGCTCGGACTCGGTCCCGATGACGACCCGGTCGGGGCGCATGAAATCGTTGATCGCCGCCCCTTCGCGCAGGAACTCGGGATTTGAGACCACATCGAAGTCCGCGTCCGGACGGGTTTCGCGGATGATGCGGGCGATCTCGGCCCCGGTGCCGACCGGCACCGTCGACTTGGTCACCACCACGGTGTAACCGTTCATGGCTTGCGCGATTTCGCGCGCCGTGGCATGGACATAGCTTAGGTCGGCATAACCGTCGCCGCGCCGGCTCGGCGTCCCAACCGCGATGAAGACCGCGTCCGCCAGCCCGACCGCCGCCTTTAAATCGGTCGAGAAGGTCAAGCGGCCCTCGGCAACGTTGCGCTCTATCAACTCGTCCAAGCCGGGTTCGTAGATCGGCACCTCGCCCCGGTTCAATCGCTCGATTTTGGCGGCATCCTGATCGATACAGGCCACCTCGATGCCAAATTCGGAAAAACAACCGCCGGACACCAGCCCGACATAACCAGCGCCGATCATAGCGATTCGCATTTCAGATAGCTCCCGTCAGAACGCCGTTCACGCGACCGTTGCGCCCGTGTCCGGTCCGGCCTTGCCGGTTTGGGCATAGCGCCGCAATATCCGGGTCATGTCTTGGTGTAGGTCGCTGCGTTCCAGCGCGAAGGCGATGTTAGCCTCGAGGAACCCGGCCTTGCTGCCGCAATCGAAGCGCCGGCCTGCAAACCTCAGGCCGTGGAACGGAACCCGGCCGATGGTCCGCGCCATGGCGTCGGTGAGTTCGATTTCGCCCCCCGACCCGGCTTCCTGCCGGTTCAACTCGACCATAACCGCCGGGTCCAGAATATAGCGGCCGATAATCGAAAGGGTCGAGGGCGCGTCCGCGGGTGCCGGCTTTTCCACCAATCCCTTGGCGGACGCCAGCTTGCCGTCGTCGCTGGACACGTCGAGGATGCCGTAACGTTCGGTCTCCTCGGGCGCAACGTCCATGACCGCCGCAATATTGCCGCCGGTCGTCATGTAAGCCTCGATCATCTGCTTCAGGCAGGGCGTCTTGGCCATGATCAGGTCGTCGGCCAAAAGGACCGCGACCGGCTCGTCGCGTATCATGCGCCGGGCGCACCAGACGGCATGGCCGAGGCCCAGCGGCTCCTGCTGTCGGATATAGGCCACCTGGCCCGGATCCAGCAACATGTCCTCGACCGCGCGCAATTCCTTGTCCTTGCCACGGGCGCTCAGCACTTCGTTCAGTTCGGCGCCGTGGTCGAAATGATCCTCGATCGCGGTCTTGCCGCGGCCCGTAACGAAAATGAACTCCTCGATGCCGGATTCGCGAGCCTCTTCGACTGCATATTGAATCAATGGCTTGTCGACGATCGGTAGCATTTCCTTGGGCATGGCCTTGGTCGCCGGAAGAAACCGGGTGCCCAGGCCGCCAACCGGAAAAATTGCTGTGCGCGGTGGCCGTCGCATCGGGATTGGATATCCTCATGGGTGGTTTTGGCGGGGTGCTCCGCCGTCCCCCTGGGAGCCGGAGGAATTAGCCATGTCCGACCCGCAATATCAAGGACACGTGAATTTATTGTAAGTCCCGAGCCGGTACGCTGTGGCTCGGGCAACACCTCAGGCGCCAAGCAGAAAATCCTTGGCCTCGTTGATCTTAGCGGCCAGGTAGTTCGATCCGCCTCGGTCCGGATGCAGCTTTTGCATCAAACGGCGATGGGCCGCGCGAATCTGATCCGATGTGGCGCCTTGTTTCAGGCCAAGAATCTCCAGGGCCTCGTGCCGGGTCATGGCGCCTGCGCCCGCAGCCCCAGCGTGACTGCTACCCGCCTGCCCGGCGTCCGATGGGCCCGCGCCCGCCGCCTCGCGCCACTCGGGCCCGTGGCGCCGGTCCAGGTAAGCCTCAAGGACCGCCGCCGATTGGGCGTCGCCGGCGCGGCATTCCCGCCATAGGCTCTCTAGTTCCTCCATGGTCATGGTGCCGAGATCACGGCCCCGGAACTGACCTTCGATGACCACTCCGTCCATATCCCCGGTATCGTGGTCCAAGGTCATACGCAGCATCCGGGTCTGGATCGACGAGGTCTGCCCGGGGCTGGGCCCACGTGCCGCCTTGATCTGGTTCCACATGGCCCGCCAGCGCAGAATAAGCGGGATCAGCATGGGTAAGGTGATGGCCGCCAGGGCTTGGCGCCCGCCCCATAAGAGATAGCCGCCGACAACCAGACCGGCACCCGCCGCCGCCCAGCGCAAAACGCCGACCACCTTGCGCGGCTCCGAGGCCACGAACCAGCGGGCCAACAGCAAAAAGCCGATTAGCAGGCACAGACCCAGGAAAAAATATGAAATCAAAAGTTACAGAGCCTTACTGAATTTACTTAATCTGATGCGTTAGTAATTTGGCAGCACCGCCCCGGCGTTGACCGAAGTCTTCCAAGGCCCGGCGGCCACCCGCCGCGAACACGGCCACTGCCGAAAGCAAATCGCGCAGGTGTTGCGCGCTGTTGGCATCGAAGGGGCAATAGGCGCCGCCGGAGAGGCGAGCAATCTGTTGAAACGCTGACCGCGCCACGGGCTCCTCGCCCTCGTGAAACATGAAGCAGGGCACGCCGAGCAGACCCATCTGCCCCGCCAAATGGCCCAGCTTGTCGATATCCTCCTCGACACAATCGCCAACGAAGACCAGGGCGGCAACACGTTTGCGCTCGGTCTCGCGGATCGCGTGTTGCAGGATCTTGGCAATCTGTGTCTGCCCGGCCATGCAGAAAACGCCGGTCATGCGGCGCAGCAGATCCTTTGACGTTTTGACCCAGGGGCTGAATTTGCACTCCCCGAAACCGCGATAGTAGACGAGCTGGATTTCCAGACCGCCCAGGGCCGCCGTTTCGGTGAACATCTCGGCCTGAATATGGCTCGCGCGGTCCCAGGTTGGCTGCCGGCTGGCGGTCGCGTCCATGGCGAAGATCAGGCGGCCTTGACCCTCCCCCGCCGAAACGGCGGGGGTTACCGCGACCTTGCGCAGAAAATCGTCGACCGCGCTCTGGGTCGATCTATCGGGCAGTTTCTTATCGTCGGTCATACCCGATCATAACGCCTTGAAGGGGCCCGAAAAGGACGTCGCATCACTTAGAAATGGGCCGTACCTCTAGCCAGTTCCAGGGGCAGGCGCATCCGAGGCCTGCCGCTCGTGGATCTCGGTTTCCGTCAATTCGGTCTCGGCCGCCGGCCGCCCAGTAGCTTCGACGTCGGCCATGGCCCTATTTCCAGCCTCACTTGAAGCACCCAGCTTCGGCTCGCCGGTTAAGCCGACCGCCTGGAGTAAGGCCCGAACCTCTTGGCGGGCCGCGATGTGGCTCAGGCTCAGGCGAATTCCAGGCTGATTGTCCCGCAGGTCAAGCAGGGTCAAGCCCTTGGGAAACAACTCGCGGAAGATCACCCGCTCGCCGAACCCCGGCGCGATGCGGAAGTGGATGCGTTTGGCCAGTAAGTCCAGCAACGCCGCGATCTCGCGCTTGTTGCGCGCGTCGACATGACCCAGGCGGTTGCGCATGACGATCCAGTCAATCGGTTTCAGCCCTGCCTTGGCCCGGGTCTGGCGCTGCTCCCAGACCATTTGGCTATAGGTGCTGGGACCCAAGACCGTGCGGCCTTGGACATCGATGCGCGCCAGAACGTCCAAGTCCAGGAAACTGTCGTTCAAGGGGGTGATTAGGGTATCGGCGCTGGCGTGACCGAGACGCGACAGGTAGCTGTCGCTACCCGGCGTATCGATAACGATGTAGTCGCGGTCGGCCAGAGCGCTCAAGGCCGCGTCCAGGGCGACTCGTTCCTCCGCGTTGGCAACGCCGCGCAAATCGGCGGCCGAGCCGTGGACCCTGTGCAGGGCCGGTATCTCGAGGGGGCTATCGCTTGATTCGGCATAGCTACGCCGGTTTTCGATTTGGCGCGACAAGGTGCCCTGGCGTGCATCGAGATCTATGCAGCCGACGCTAAATCCGCGCTTCAACAGCGACACGGTCAAATGCATGGCGGTGGTCGACTTGCCCGAGCCGCCCTTTTCGTTGCCGAGCACGATGACATGCGGATGGCGCGGGCGCGCCGACGAGCCGTCGTCGGACCAGGTCATGCCGGCCGGATCCAAATGGCGGTATCGTGAAACACCGCGCCACCGTTGGGGGGCCCGGCATCGGCGCTGACCAGGGTGTTGATGCCCAGGCCTTCCTCGAAGTCGGCATTCGGCCAGATACTCTCGACCACCACCACATCGGGCTGCACGCCGTCGAATGGCCGCACGTGCAGCACCACGGAGCCCAAGCGGTTGCCGAGCCGGGCCCGGTCGCCGTCGCCGAGGCCCAGGCGGGTGCAGGTTTGCGGGTGGATCAGAACCGTGGGCCGGCCTTCGCGTTTGCGGCTGCCCGGGGTCTCGGTGAAGCTGGTGTTGAGGAACGTTCGTGCTGGCGCGGCCACCAGGCGAAACGGGTGCTCGTCATCCGCCGCGTCGATGATCGGGGCATGTCCGGGCATAGGCGGCATCGGTGCCGGGTCTGGACCGACCGCGGCCCAATCGGGCGTAAAATGGAAACGTTTGTCCGCATGGCCGAAGCCATCCAAGAAATGCATGGTCTCGAACGGCAGGGCGCAGTCCAGCCAGTGCATATCGTACATGCTTTGCGCATCCGGCAGGCCCGAGGCCTTTAGGGTCGCGTCGATGATGTCCCATTCGCTCATAGCGAAGCCGGGATGCTCGGCGCCCAGCCGTGTCGCCAAATCGCAAATCACCGCGTGATTGGGCCGACAGCCGGCACGGGGCTCGATCACCTTGCGCGTGACCTGCAGGTGGGTGTGCCCGCTGGCGGTGTAGATGTCGTCGTGTTCCAGGAAGGTCGTCGCCGGAAATACGATATCGGCCATGGCGGCGGTATCGGTCATGAACTGCTCGTGGACGCACACGAAAAGATCGTCGCGCCGAAAGCCCTCGCGCACCTTTGCCGTGTCCGGGCACACCACCATGGGATTGGTGTTCTGGATGAACAACGCCGTGACCGGGGGGCCCGCCCCCAGATCGCGCGGGTCGCCGGTCAGGACCGGCCCGATTCGCGATTGGTCCAGTACCCGGACCGATTTATCGAGACGGTCGAGCCCCTGGATCAAGCTCCGGTCCAAGGGATAGATTGTGCTGCTGGCATAGAGCGCACCGCCGCCCTCGTTACGCCAAGCGCCGGTGATGGTCGGCAGGCAAGTCACCGCATGCAGATTCGACGAGCCGTTGCGCGAGCGCGCGAAGCCATAGCCGACCCGGATGAAGCTGCGCGGCGTCCGGCCATAGAGCCGCGCGAATTCCACGATGTCCTGGGCCCGGAGGCCTGTAATCTCGGCTGCCCATTCGGGCGTGCTGGCGGCGTAGTGCGCCTCCAACGCCGGGTCCCAATCGCTATAGCGCGCCAGGTAGTCACGGTCGGCGAAACCCTCCGCCAAAAGAACGTGGCCAACGGCGGCGGCCAAGGCCCCATCGGTGCCGGGCTTGACCATTAGATGCACATCGGCCTGCTCGGCGGTGCCGGTGCGGTAGGGATCGACCACCACGAGCTTGGCGCCGCGATCCTTCCGCGCCTTGACGATGTGGGTCATGACATTGACCTGGGTCGAAACCGGGTTCCCGCCCCAGACCACGATCAGGTCGGATTTCGCGATCTCGCGCGCATCGATGCCCCGTCGCACCCCGACCCCCGCTTGCCAACCGGAATCGGCCAAGGTAACGCAGATGGTCGATTTCTGGCGCGAGTATCCTTTGACGTGGCGCAGGCGCTCGATCCCGTCGCGCTGCACCAGACCCATGGTGCCGGCGTAGAAATAGGGCCAGACCGCCTCCGCCCCGTGGCGCTGTTCGGCCTTGATCAGACCGTCCGCCGTCGCATCCAGGGCCTCGTCCCAGGATATGGGCGTGAAGGCGGAAATCCCGACGCCCTTGTCCCCTATCCGCTTCAGGGGCTGGGTCAGGCGGTCCGGGTGATGAACCCGCTCGGCATAGCGCGCGACCTTGGCGCAGATGACCCCGGCCGTATAGCTGTTGTCCCGGGCGCCGCGCACCTTGCCAATCCGCGTCGCCGAGAGGCGCTCGACCTCTAGGGCGCACGTCGACGGGCAGTCGTGCGGACAGACCGAATGGACGTAGTGCGGGCTATCGGTGGTGTCGAGCGGCATGGCCGTGTCGCGGGCTCCGAATCGAGGGGTGCGGGTCCGGGGCAATCTAGCGCCCTGGCCGTGGGGCTTCAATCAGTGTGGCGCGAACGGCACAAAGACCGGGTTAACGGCCGCGTCGCCGGCCAATTCCCTGTTATCGCCGGAACAGGGAATTCCACCGCCGCCCGGTTCCCTGTTATTCCCTGCTAAACAGGGAAATATCAGGAGCCCGCGCCGGCCGGGGCCGAGGGCGGCCAAACCGGGTTCCGGGAGCCCCCTACCCGTTCTCGAGTTTGGCGCCCGCACCGGCTAGCGCAACAGCCCGGCTGTGGAATTCGGGCCGGTGAGGATGGAGCGGAGATCGAAGACCGCACGGCGGAACCGCGACACATGTAATGCTGTTCGCCAGACCAAACTTTCGCGCCGCTAAATGCCGCGGATTTTCACGCTTTGCAGAAGCCCGCCGACAATCTTCATGTCGAGAGAGGCGCCGGGATTGGCGCAGAGGTACCCAATCAATAGATCTGTACTGCCACTGCCGATCGTGGGGTAGCTCATTAAGCGTTGGCGGAACCCCAGGCATTCGGTGTTGTCCAGGCTTTCCAGTCGAAACTTGACCGTATCCAATAGCCCGTGGTGGCCCTTGTGCTTACCCTGTTCCCCGAACTGAAGGGTCTTTCGGCTCAACCAACCGACTTTCGCAATGGCGTCCTTGAGCGGGGGAAGATCGTCGATGAAATATCCCCGCTCGGCGGTATTCAAGACGACAACGGCGGACGGTCGAAAAACCCTGGGCCCGCGCCAATAGGCGTAATCGACGTTTATGTGCTTTTTAGGGTACCGCGTCCGCAAATAGCGCGAGACATAGCCGTTGTCCGCGTTCTGTAGAATTTCGATGCGCGACGCCGCGGGCAAGACCGCGGCCCAATGGTGGCCGAAGTCGCGGGTAACCTTGGACGTCAGCTCCTCCAAGGTCTTGGCGACCTCGTGAAATTCGGCGCCTGGACGTAGCCGGGGGTCGTATAAAATCGAAAGCGCTAAGTCGTCTGCCGGTGTCGGGCGATTCTCGCCGTGAACCGAACTGAGCACGGACTCCGCCGCCGTCGAATGAAATCGAAGCCCGAAAGCGTGACAGAGCTCGTGTGCGAGACAGTGCTCGATCTCCGCCGGTTTAGTAACGCCGATGCGTATATCGACGCGCTGAATAATGCCGTCGCTATCTTCGAACCTAGCGTAACACGGCGCCATTTCGCCGTTGATTCAATAGGAATCGCCGTCGCTCAAAACGATGACCAAATTCGCTTCGCCCGGCTCATCGACGTGGCTGGCTTCAAGCTTGGTCAGTCTGGTGAAATCTTCTAAATAGCCGGTGACTTGATCGCGGTAGTCATCCGCGCCCGGGCCCTCGATAGAGGCCCGCAAGGGGCCATTCCAGCGAATTAGCTCCCGCGCCACGGCAACGTGTTTGTCGTTCGGGCCGCCGAAGTACACCTCCCGGGCAAAGATCAGGATCTGATCCGACCCGGTGATACGGCTCGTACATGCGCCCAGGCTCATCGAAATTCCGATGGCGAGGCAGATGGAAAATATGCATTTGGGCATCATGGTCACATTGTTCCCGTCGATACCGCTTGGCCAAGACAACGGCCCTACCGTATTGGGTCGCGGCCCGACCGAAACGCGGCGGGGCACAGGCAACGACAGCCCACTCCGCCGTCAATGGACCGAGTTTGACCCAAAGCGGCGCATGAACGCAACGGGGCCTCCAATTTGCGGGCACTAACGATGGTTCCACGTAAGAAGCGGTTCCGCCTGCCAGCCGCCACTGGCCGTCGATCGACCGGCCGCTCTATTCAATCTATTTCTAATCCGCTAACCTCGAATGGAGACGATCGTACCTCCGCGTCCGGGACCCCAAAAAAGAGGCGGCGGAACGCTGGAGATCACAGGGAAACGAATACTTTTGGGAGCTTTTGACATGCGACGTTTTGTCCTCTTTGTCCTGATCGCGCTGTTGCCCGGCCTGCCGGCCGCCGCGCAAAGCACCACCCCAGGGGCCAAGGAGCCCGTGGTCCTGCGGATCGATGCGGAACTGCTGCGGCGCGCGCGGGAGATGAACCTGGACCTCGACGCCATGGTGGAAAAGCAGCTCCAAGCGGAATTGGGCGTCCAGGCCGGGGCGCCTCAATCGCACGAGGACCTTCTCGTCGCGGCCTTCGACAACTTCGAGGCCATGATGTTCGAGCCCCTCAAGATCGACCAGACCACGCCGAAGGCGGCGGTGCGGGACGTTTGCCGGTCCATGCTCGAAAAAGCCGACCAGTTGGTGGCCCATGCCGAACTCCGGAAATCCATGGAATTGCCCACGACCCTGGAGGAGGCCCAAGAACTCGACCAATTGCAGGCCCGCCGCTTCCAGGCGCTCCAGGCACGCATGGGCGCGGCCGGCAGCAAGATGCAAGCATCGCACAAGATCATACAGGCCAATTGCGCGGATTTGGACCAAGACGAGACGGCTACGCAAGACGCCATGAAAACCGCCTTGGGCGGTTACGGCCCGGTTGGCTGGTGCCGCGTCATGATGCGCAAACCCCAGGCCCAATGGAACATGGAAGACGCCGGAAAGTTCGCCCAGCTCTGCCAAGGCGTGAAGCTGAACTAGCCTAGTCCGCTAAGCGGGCCCGCCTGGGAGCCCCCGCCGAAGCCGGTACCTGGCGCGCGCCGGATCGTCTATGCTCCGGTTATGCTCGAACGCGGCACCGATTACGAAGACACCTGCGCCAGGTTCCGCTGGCGCGTGCCGGCGCGCTACAACATCGGGATCGATATCTGCGACAAGTGGGCGGGCGAGCCGGACCGCCTGGCGCTGATCCACAAGCGCCGGCCGGACGAGCCCGGACCCGAGGTCGAGCGCTTCACCTTCCGCGGCCTTTCCCGTCTGTCGAACCAACTGGCCAATGCCCTGGCGGCGCACGGCATCGCGCGCGGCGATCGGATTGGTATCCTCCTGCCGCAAGCGCCGGAAACGGCGCTCGCCCACATCGCGGCATACAAGTTGGGCGCCATCGCGGTGCCCTTGTTCGCGCTGTTCGGCGCCGAGGCATTGGAATACCGCCTGGGCGACAGCGGCGCGGCGGCCCTGATCACGGATAATGCGGGCCTGGCGACGGTCGCGGAGATTCGCGGGCAACTGCCCGCGTTGAAACTGATCCTCTGCACCGAGGGTACCGGCGCGGGCGCCCTGGGCTTCCACGAAGAAACCGCCAAGGCGCGCGACGCCTTCGCCCCCGCCGATACCCTGGCCGACGACCCGGCCATGATCATCTACACCTCCGGCACCACCGGGCCGCCCAAGGGCGCGCTGCACGCCCATCGGGTGCTGCTCGGCCACCTGCCGGGGGTCGAGTTCCCGCAGGAATTCTTTCCCCAGGCCGGCGATCTGTTTTGGACCCCAGCGGACTGGGCCTGGATCGGCGGTCTAATCGACGTTTTACTGCCGGCCTGGCATCACGGGGTGCCGGTCCTTGCGCATCGCTTCGCCAAGTTCGAGCCGGAAGAGGCCTTCCGGCTTATGGCCGAGTTCGGCGTGCGCAACGCCTTCATGCCACCGACCGCGCTCAAGATGATGCGCGGCGTCGACACCCCGCGATCGCGCTGGCGCTATGATGTGCGCTCGATCGGCAGCGGCGGCGAAACTCTGGGCGAAGGGCTGCTCGATTGGGGGCGCGAGACCTTTGGCCTGACCATCAACGAGTTCTATGGTCAGACCGAATGCAACCTGGTGGTCGGCAATTGCGCGGGATTGATGCCGGTCAAGCCAGGCTGCATGGGCCGCGCGGTGCCGGGCCATGAAGTCGCCATCGTCGACGACACCGGCGCCCCCCTGCCCCATGGCATGCACGGCAACATCGCGGTCAAGCGGCCGGACCCGGTGATGTTTCTGAAATACTGGAACAACCCGGAAGCAACAACGAAGAAGTTCGCCGGGGATTGGCTTCTGACCGGCGACACCGGCGCGCGCGACGAGGACGGGTATTTCCGCTTCGCCGGGCGCGACGATGATGTGATCACCAGCGGAGGCTATCGCATCGGTCCCGGCGAGATCGAGGATTGCCTGCTCAAGCACCCCGCCGTCGCCATGGCCGCCGTGGTCGGTGTGCCCGACGAACTGCGCACCGAGCGGGTCAAGGCCTTCGTCGTGCTGCGCGAAGGCGCGGTGGCGAGCGAGGCCACGGCGGCCGAGCTGCAGGCCCACGTCAAGGCGCGCCTGGCGGCCCACGAATACCCGCGCGAGGTCGCCTTCATCGACGCCCTGCCTATGACTGCGACGGGTAAGATCGTCCGCCGCGCATTGCGCCAGCGCGACGTCACCACCCAAACCTAAGCCTGGGAAAAGTTGCCGTGCCGGGACGCTAACTCCTGTCGCCGGCTTTGCGGCGGACGATTTCCACAATGCTCCAGAACATCGAGACCTTGCCTAGGCCATCGCCAAGCGGGAGCAAGAGATTCCGGACGGTGTCGACAAGGTCGTCCGGTCCGGCGTAGGGCAGGCGCGCGCACACCGGCGCCTTGCGCTCGTAAGCCAGAGCGAAGAAGTCGTACATGCGGCTGGGCGGCGCCTGTGTCGGGATCTGCCTAACGGTCAAGCCAGTGTAGCTCGATCCGCTGATATCATGGATCGCGGTGCCGATCAGGCGGTACCGAAAATCCAAGGGGTCCGTCAGCACCTCGACCAACTCGGAATACGGCAGGGTATGGCGCGGCATTTCGACGGGATCAAGGGCTTGCGGATCGGGACAGCAGCGATCCGCACCGCAAATTTTCCGCCAGTGATCGTGTGCCGCGACGAAGTGCTCGCCCGCGAGGTCAATCTCCTCCACCTGCATCGAGTTCACCCCCTCCTGGACTGTCACATTGCGGCGTCTTTATCGCGAAAAGGTTGTATTTGCAACGCTTTTTACCACTCCGGCCAATTCGTCGCGCCTTCGCGTCGTGTGGACAAAAGGGTCCCAGACCGTCAGAGTTGTCCGGAAGATATCGAACACGACGGATGAGGCCCGATGTGGCCGACACGAGGCCAAGCACCGCCGCCGCAACGCAGTTCCCCCCTGGCACGGCCTATGTGGACGGGCGCTATTGCGCCATGTCCGAGGCCAAGATCTCGGTGCTGGATTGGGGTTTCCTGCGCTCGGACGCGACCTACGACGTGGCCCACGTCTGGAAAGGGCGGTTCTTCCGCCTGGACAAACACATCGATCGTTCCTGAACTCGGTCGAGCGCCTGCGCTTGAAGCTGCCGGTCGGTCGCGGCGAATTGCAGGACATCTTGATGCAATGCGTGCGCCGCGCCAGCCTGCGCGAGGCCTACGTGGAGATGGTTTGCACGCGTGGCTTTTCGCCGACCTTTAGCCGCGACCCGCGCGATGCGGTCAACACCTTCCTGGCCTTCGCGATTCCCTACTCTTCGGTCGCAGACCGGGAGCAGCAAGCGCGGGGCCTGAACATTGCGATCTCCCGAATTCGGCGGATCCCGCCGTCTTCTGTCGATCCGACCGTCAAGAACTATCACTGGCTCGACCTGGTGGCCGGCCTGTTCGACGCTTACGACCGGGACGCCGAAAACGTCGTCCTGAGCGACGGCGAGGGCGGCGTGACCGAGGGGCCTGGGTTCAACATCTTCGCCGCCCGCGGCGGCGCGCTGCTAACTCCGGACCACGGCGTGCTCGAGGGAATCACGCGCCAAAGCGCGTTCGAACTATGCCACGAACTCGAAATCCCGGTGAGCGCGGGTGCGCTTTCGGCCGCCGATCTGGTGGGTGCAGAGGAGGTCTTCATCACCTCGACCGCGGGCGGCATCATGCCGGTAACCCGCATCGACCAGCGGCCGGTCGGCGACGGCCGGCCGGGGCCCCTCACCGCGCGCTTGAGCGCGCTCTACTGGGCGAAGCACGAAGACCCCGCGTGGTCCACGGCGGTCGACTACGGGCCCTGAAGAGATGCCGCCGATAACCGCGCGGCCCGGCCTAATCTGGTAGCGTCCAGCCTGGCCGGGCCGCGCGGGCGCGCGTTTGTGGGCACGGCCCAGCCCGCCGGCGCCCGCAAATGCCCTCGCCAGCGGTTGCTATTTTCCCATAAGGAAATTACAGAACATATTGATATATAATAATATTTTACGTTAAATTGCGAACGATTTTGAGACCTGGAGATTGAAAAGCCGCTTGCAAGTTTCTATGGGTTGTTTTACCTCTACCATAACTGGTTACACACGGCCTTGGCGATCAGCGCTGGTTCACGCCTAGCTGAGTTACTCCCAAGATAAGTGGCACCCCAGTCTGCAAGTGGCGCCGCATGGTGTGGCGCCGGAGAGCCCGTCGAAGGGAGATACTATGGCTACCGGAACTGTTAAGTGGTTTAACGCCGTCAAAGGATATGGCTTTATTCAGCCTTCCGACGGCACCAAAGACGCCTTCGTCCACATTTCGGCGGTCGAGCGCGCCGGGCTGGACGGCTTGCGCGAAGGACAGAAGGTTGAGTACGAGTTGGTAACGGGCCGCAATGGCAAGACCGCGGCGGAGAATCTGCAGGTTCTCGACTAATCCGGCCGACTGATTACCGCACCGTCCGATGCCTGGCATTAAAGTGAGGCGCAAGACGGGCGGAAGTACTGAAGGCAGAGGAAGGGAGCCAATTCGGCTCCCTTCTTTTTTATGACGAATACCGTCCCCGCGCCTGCATAACGGGCGGACCGGCCTTACAGGTCGAACTTGTTGTCGCGGCCAATCCGCTCCGTCGAGACAGGCGGGAACAAGGCCTGGGTCATTTGCGCGATCAAGTGCGTGAAGGCCGGATCGCGCGGCCCCAGCGGCCCGGCGACACTGCCATTAACCGAGGAGATCACGACCTCTCGGGCACACAAGGCGGCGGCGACCCGGTCGGATTCGCTCGGCTCCCGTCGCCGGGTCTCCGCCTTGCCGTCGCATAGGGTGCGGGCACTGGTGCCGTTGACCGGGTTCATGGCGAAGACCACCCGGTAAGGTGAGGTATAGTTTTCAGGCGCCTGCGTGAAGAAAGGGATCTTTTGCCCGAAGTGGGATTTCTGCGCGGTCTCGACCACGGCGGCATCGAGCTCGCCCTTGGGTCGGGCGAAGGGATTGCCGACCACCTCGGTCAACATGCCTCCCTTACCTGCCGAATAATTGAGGATGTCCGGCGAATAGCCGGACGAGAGATTGACCGGCTGGACCACCGGCCCGCCGGCGCAACCCGCCACCAAAGCAAGAACCGACAGGGGACCGGCCAAGTGTGCCGCGCCGCGCATTTTGATCGTCATGGCAAGACTACCTTCTCGTCATCGACATTGGCTTGGCGTGCAGACCGACACCCACCGGTCCGCGCGCCTTGGAGTATTACGTTAGAGATCGTCCCGGCGTCCCCGATTTTCCAGGTCGGCAGACATAATTGTCAAACTTGACCGGCTTTTTTACCGGACCGCCTTTTGCCCGCGGCCGCGCGGGTCTAGCCTAGCCCGCTTGAACAACTCACGGAAGGCGCGCCCTATGGCTAAGGTCATCGACTACTACTTTTCCCTAAATTCGCCCTGGACATACCTGGGCAGCCTAGAACTGGAGAAGATCGCCGAGCGTCACGGCGCCGAGATCCGGGTCAAGCCAGTCAGCCTGGGCCAGATTTTTCCCAAGACCGGCGGCCTGCCATTGCCAAAGCGGGCCCCGGAACGCCAGGCTTACCGCCTGGTCGAGCTGGCCCGTTGGCCCGCCTTTCGCGATTTGCCGTTGAACCCGCACCCGAAGTTCTTCCCGGCGGACGAGACGCTCGCCGCCGGCTGCGTGATCGCGGCGGGCTACGAGAGTGGCGCGGCGCTGCGTCTTGCCCATGGAATTCTGCGCGCGGTCTGGGCCGAGGACCACAACATCGCCGACGAAGCCACCCTGGCAGATATCGTCCGGGCGAGCGGCGCGGACGCCGAGGCCCTGTTCGCCCAGGCCCGCGCGCCGGGTACCGCACAAACCTACCGGGCGCAAACCGAGGAGGCGCTCGCGCGCGGCGTTTTCGGCGCCCCAAGCTATATCTACAAGGACGAGTTGTTTTGGGGCCAAGACCGCCTGGATTTCCTGGACCGGGCGCTCGCCCGATAACGCGACGGCGCCAGGGCGAGCTCAGGCCGCATTTAGACATTTTACTGTATCGGCCCTGCGAACATCGAGGCGCAATAGGCTGGTATCGCTCCCCTTCTCGTCCGTCGCAACTCGTGGCGCGCATGCCCGCGAGCGCGGAGTCCGATTCGGCCCAAATCATCAAAATTAGGTCGCTCAGGTTATAGAGTTAGGGCCTCGGGCAAACCGAACATGTATGTGTCACAATCTAATCGATGGTGTGATCGAGCGATGGCATAGCCATTTCGTCGCAAGTCATTGCGAACCGCCGAGTGCTCACAGGGAAGGAATAATGCCGTGAAGGATAATATGTCGCAGCATGTCGCCAAGGACGGCATGTGGAAGGGCCTTCATCCCGCCATGGGCATTGCCTCAAAAGGCATGGTCGCGGCCTTCGTGGTTTTCACCGCCCTGAACGTGGACTTCGCCAACTCGATCTATTCATCGATTCGCGGCTGGATCGAGTCGGCGCTGAATTGGTACTACATCAGCGCCCTGGTCGTCATGATGTTCGTCTGTTTCTATCTCATGGTCAGCCGGTTCGGCAGCATCAGACTCGGCGACGACGACAGCAGGCCTGAATTCAGCAACTTCTCGTGGTTCGCTATGCTGTTCTCGGCCGGGGTCGGCATCGGATTGCTGTTTTTCAGCATTGCCGAACCGATGTTCTATTTCGACAACACCCAGCCCTGGGGCTACCCTAACAATCCCTTCGCCGATCACGCGATGATTACCGAAATGAACGTAGACCGCGCGGTCCTGGCCATGCGCGTGACCTATTTCCATTGGGGATTTCATGGCTGGGCGGTCTACGTGATGATCGGGCTTTGTTTGGCCTATTTCGGGTTCCGAAAGAAGCTGCCTTTGACCTTGCGCTCCGCGCTTTATCCCATTTTGGGCGACAAAATTTACGGGCCGATCGGCCACGCGGTGGACCTGTTGGCGGTTTTCGGGACCGTGTTCGGCGTCGCCACATCCCTGGGCCTGGGCGTCAGCCAAATGGCGACCGGCTTGAACCATCTCTTTGGAATCGATCCGGGCGTGACCACTCAGGTGATCCTGATCGCGATCATTTCCGTCGTCGCCACCCTTTCGGCGGTGTCGGGTGTCGGTAACGGAATCCGAATCATCTCCGAATGGAATATTTGGTTGAGCGTGGTTCTGCTCGCTTTCTTCCTGTTCGGTGGACCGACCAAGTGGCTCATGGGGTTCTTCGTCACCACGGTCGGCGATTATCTCTGGAACGTCATTCCCATGGGCTTCACCACATTCAATGCTAAAGGCGACGCCGCCTGGCAGGGTGGCTGGACCATCTTCTACTGGGGCTGGTGGATCTCCTGGGCGCCCTTCGTCGGCATGTTCATCGCCCGGATCAGCCGTGGGCGTACTATCCGCGAGTTCATGGTGGGGGTCATGTTCGTGCCGACCACCCTGGCGTTCTTCTGGCTCTGCATCTTCGGCGGCAATGCCATTTACTTGGAATTGAACGCAGCCGGCGGCGTGGGCACGGCCGGCGTCGCGCAGTTGATTCGAGATTGGAACCTGCCGTCGGCGCTCTACGGCACCATCGATCTGGTCACCGACTTCGCTTGGCTGAACTGGGCCATGGCGGCCTTGGCCACATTCCTTCTGGCGACCTGGTTCATCACCTCGTCCGACTCGGGCACTCTGGTCATCACCACCATGCTCAGCATGGGTGACGAGAACCCGCCGCAGCGATTCCGCATCGTTTGGGGCCTCGGGGAAGGCTTCGTGGCGGCGGTCCTGCTTCTCTCGGGCGGTCTGAAAGCGCTGCAAACCGCATCCATCGCGGCGGCCTTGCCGGTCAGCGTGATCATGCTTTTGATGACCTACGGCATCATCAAATCGCTGCATGAAGATTCGAGCGCGGTGCCCGCACCCGGTGTGGCGAAAGCGCCCGACGGCACAAGTCTGGCAGGCGAACTGCACGCCTAACCCGGCAAACGACATCCATCGTAAAGGTCCGAAACGGAGGGAACACAAAATGCGATCGTGTGACAGAGTGGCGGCCTTTGGTTTAACCCTTGTGCTTATGGCCGCCGTCGCGGCGCCGGCACAGTCCGCGGCGCAGAAAGAACTGACGGTCGTGTCATGGGGCGGCACCTACACCAGGAGCCAGATGCTGGCCTATGTGCAACCCTACCGTCAAAAGAGCGGCGAATGGGTATCGATGGAAACCTATAACGGCGGCCTCGAGGAGATCCGGACTCAGGTCGAAACCGCGAACGTCGAATGGGACGTTGTGGATTTCGAGCTCTCGGATCTGATCCGGGGTTGCCGCGAAGGCCTGCTGGAAAAGATCGACCACAGCGCCTTACCGCCCGGCGCTGACGGAACGCCGGCGAAAGACGACTTCATCCCGGGCGCCTTCACCGAATGCGGGGTCGGCCAAACGGTCTGGGCCACGGTGGTCGCCTTCGATAACGAATCCTTTGGGAATAGTCAGCCAAGCCAACTGGCGGACTTTTTCGACGTGAAAAAGTTTCCCGGCAAACGGGGCCTCCGGCGCGACCCTCGCGTCGTTATGGAGTGGGCCTTGCTGGCCGATGGCGTGGCGCCTGGCGACGTCTACGCGATGCTCGAAACCGAAGCCGGGCAAGATCGTGCCTTCAAGGTTCTAGACAACATCAAAACCAGCATCGTTTGGTGGAAATCCGGTTCGGACCCGGTCAAGCTCTTGGAGACCGACGCGGTGGCCATGACCTCGGTCTGGAACGGGCGCGTCTACGGGCCGATTGTCGAGGGCGGTAAGCCCTTTACCATCATATGGGACGGGCAGATTTGGGACATCGATTCCTGGGGCATCCCCAAGGGAAGCTATAACCGGGCCAAGGCAATGGATTTCATCCGCTTCTCGACAGGCTCGCGCCCGCTCGCGGAGCAAACCAAGTACATCTCCTACGGCCCGGCCAGGAAATCGTCCATGGCCATGGTCGCCGACATCACCAAGACGCACCTGCCCACCGCGGCCGACAACATGGCGAACCCCCTGCAGAGCGACGCGGCCTGGTGGGCGGCACACCATGTGGAACTGTCGGCGAAATTCGAAGAGTGGCTGGTCAAAGGCGGGCGCGGCCTCTCGGGGACGGCCCGCTGAGCGGCGACTTCCAGTCGCCACCATTTCCGTTGCTCCCGTAGGGCCGTTCCAGCTGTAGCCAGCGCGGCGTGGCGGCCACCGAAGATCGAATAGCTGACGTCAATTTCGGCTTTATGCTATGAGTTATTCCGGTTTCAAAACTGAAACGAAAACGGCGTCAACGTGATCCCAACCTTCGGCACCATGCTCTAGTGGTCCCTTAAGCAGGAGTGCCGCCCCGTGAACGCCCTCGATATCGCCGCGACGCTGGTTTGCTTGGCAGCCGCGTTCGGAGTCCTCAATCACTTCTTCCTGCGCTTGCCCTCGACCATTGGGCTGGTGGTCATCGCGCTCGCCAGTTCCTTGGCGCTGATCGCCCTCGATGCGCTCGTGCCCGGCTTCGGTGTCGCCGAGGCGGTGCGTCGTCAATTCCTCGAGATCGATTTTTCCGAGGCGCTGCTTAAGGGCATGCTTGGCTTCCTGTTGTTCGCCGGTGCGCTACACGTGGACTTCGAGGCGCTGCGCAACCAGAAGTGGACGGTCGCCCTGATGGCCAGCATCGGCGTGCTGATTTCCACCACCATCGTGGCCACGGGGTTTCATTTCCTGGCCGGCGCGCCCTTCCTGATTGCCTTGGTGTTCGGCGCCTTGATTTCGCCCACGGACCCGGTCGCGGTGCTCGGCTTGCTCAAGGACGTGAAGGTGCCCAAATCCCTGGAGGCCAAGATCGCCGGCGAAAGCCTGTTCAACGACGGGGTCGCCTATGTGGTGTTTTTGATCGCGACCGCCATCGCGTTTCGCGCCGTGGGCGAGGAACCCATGGGCCTGGTCGAGGCGGGTGAACTTTTTATCGTCGAGGCCGGCGGCGGCGCGCTTCTGGGCGGCCTCGCCGGCTGGCTAGTGTTTCAAGTCATGCGGCGTATCGACGACTACGCCTTGGAGGTTCTGCTGACCCTGGCCCTGGTCATGGGCAGCTACGCCCTGGCCACCGCGGTGCACGTGAGCGGACCGATCGCGGTGGTCGTTGCCGGCCTGCTGATCGGCCATACCGGCGTCAAGTTCGGCATGAGCGCGGAAACCCACCGTTATGTCGAATCGTTCTGGCGCCTGATAGACGAGATTCTAAACTCGGTCCTGTTTCTCTTGATCGGCTTGGAGATCCTGGCCCTGGCCTTCGACGCCAATCATATTCTGCTCGGCCTGGCGAGCATTCCCCTGGTGATCGCGGCGCGTTTCGTTGCTGTCGCCTTGCCCATCAAGGCCATGGGCTTCCGGCGCAGTTTCACGCCGGGCGCGATCCCGATCATGACCTGGGGCGGCCTGCGCGGCGGCATTTCCGTGGCCCTGGTTTTGTCGCTCCCGGCGGGCGCCCATAAGCCCCTGTTGCTGACAGTGACTTATGTGATCGTCATCTTTTCGATTATCGTGCAGGGCCTGACCATGGAACGTGTGGTTCGGCGCTTTTCGCCACCGGACTCGCCGTGACTCTTCGGCGGCACGGCGAGGGAGGGCTTACGCTTTGAGCAGCTTCGAAAAATACGACGAAACCAGCCAGCACTACGACGCGACCCGTCAGGCAGTCGGCAGTGAAATCATTTTAGGGTGTTTGGCCCGGCACGAAAAACCGCTCGGCGAACTCAGGGTCCTCGACGCCGGCTGCGGCACCGGGGCCTACTCGGCCGCCCTGGTCGCGCGGGTCGGGCGCATGGCGGCGATCGATCTCAGCCAAGGCATGCTCGCCCAGGCCCGCACCAAGCTGGCCGAGCACGAAGCCGCCGGCCAGATCGGATTCCACCAAGGGCCGATTACCGAATTGCCCTTCGAGGACCAAAACTTCGACGCGGTCATCATCAACCAGGTGGTCCACCACCTTGGCGACGCCGGAGAAAACTTCGCGCGCCTGCGCCAGGTCATGGGCGAGGTCGCCCGGGTGTTGCGCCCTGGCGGCATGCTGGTGCTCAACCACTGTTCCCAGGAGCAATTGCGCGACGCTTATTGGTACTACCGACTGGCCCCGCGCGCCCATGACAGGGTACAGCGCAATTTCGCGCCCATCGAGACCGTTCGCACGATCTGGACCGAGGCCGGCCTGGCCGCGCGCGGCGCCTTCGTGCCGCTCGATGCGGTGTGCCAGGGCGCGGCCTACTTCGACGGGCGCGGGCCCCTGGATAAGGTCTGGCGCGACGGGGATTCCTTTTGGGCCCTGGTTGATCCCGAAGAACTCAATGCCGCTCAGGACCGGGTGCGTGCTCTCGACGCCGCCGGCAAGCTGGACGACTTTTTGGCCGAGCACGACGCGCGACGCCCCTCAATCGGCCAGATCACATTCCTCTGCGCCCTACGCGATTAGCGGATCTTTACAAAACGGAACCGCTCTAACGCCCGAAACGGCGCTTGACCAATTGAGTCGGCCCATCATCGGGCACCGACAGGATGTAGATATCGCCGTAGGTGTTGGGCGGCGGCCCCTCACCGCCCAGGCGCGTGAAGATGTTGCCCAGGTTGGTGGTGTTGCCGACCCACATCACCGCTTGGCCCGGATGCTCGCCGACCAGCCGTTCGGGCACCCGGTCGATCTCGATGACCCTAATCTCGATGCCGCGCTGCGCGGCCAGGGGCCGAACCGTATCCAGGTTGCGCTCTCGCGGCGGGCTGTAGATCGCCGCGATGTCTAGGTCGGCGACCGCGGCAGGCAAGGCCGCCGCCCGGATCCGTCCATCATCGTTAAGGGCGTCCGCGGTATGAACCCGTTCCGCATGACGGATCAAGATCACGGTGGTGGTGGTGCCGAGCGGGGAATTCACCCGCCCGGTGCAGCCGGCCAGGGCCGCCGGAATGAGCAAGACCAAACAGAGCAGGATACCTCGGGTCACGCACATGAGTGCCACCTCCCTTAGGCGATCGAGGATGGATCCACGTTGCCGCCGCAGACTAAAATTCCGACGCGCTCGCCCGGCGCAGGCTCGTAAGCGCCGCACAGCAGCGCGGCCAAGGCCGCCGCGCCGCCAGGCTCGGCCGCCGTGCGCAGCTCCTTCCAGAGCCAGGCCTGGGCATCGCGGATCGCCTGGTCGGGCACCAGCACGGCCTGGTCCACATAGGCCTGGGCGATCGGGAACATGAGTGCGCCCACGCTGCGCGCGCCGAGCGAATCGGCGGCGATGCCCGCAACTTCCACATCGACCGGAGCGCCGGCGGCGCGCGCGTCGTACAAGGCGCGCGACGTTTCCGGCTCGACCGCGACCAGCTTGACGTCGCCCTGGTACCAGGCCGCCATGCCGCCGATCAGCCCGCCGCCGCCGACCGCGACCAGGACGGTATCCAAGGCCGGCGCCTGGGCGGAGAATTCCAGGGCCACCGTGCCCTGCCCTTCCAGGGTCGCGGTCGCGTCGTAAGCATGGACCGGCATCGCGCCACTGCGCGCGACCCAATCCTCACTTGCCTGCAGGGCGTCGTTGTAGCGCGCGCCGCCGACCACGGCCTCGGCGCCGAAATCGCGAATCCGGGCAATCTTCGCCGGGGCGGAGATCTCGGGCACGAAGATGCGCGCCGGCACGTCCAGCTTGCTCGCGGCGTAGGCGACGGCGGCGCCGTGATTGCCGCCGGAGGCCGCGACCACGCCCGCCTCAGGGACCGACGCGCCGAGCAGGTTGTTGAAGGCACCGCGCGCCTTGAAAGAGCCGCTGTGCTGCAAAAGCTCGAGCTTGACGGTCAGCGGTTCGGAGAGGCCGAAGGCTGCGCCGCCGATCTCGATCACGGGCGTGTGGCGGATCCAGGGCGCGATGCGCCCGGCGGCGGCCGATATCGCCGCGCGACTCACTATCCCGGCCCCGACCGTTGGGGAAACATCGTTCATGGTGGCGATACTAGCTAAGCGAACATCTCGGCAAAAGGCGAACGTCGACAGCCCCGGTCGCGCCAAGGTACCGGCGGACACAGCGAGCCACGGCCGCGGCGCGTCCCGCGGCGGCGCACCGGCCGGCGGCGCCCCTTTTGCAGGGCCAGGCGTTGCGGCCCCTCGGCCGCCTCGCCGCCGCCGGGCCGCACGACCCGGCACCAGATATTGCGCGCGGCAAAGGCCGCGCAGAGCGCCCGCGCCCGCTGCCGGGTCAACTCGCCGCCCTGGACCCGGTAGTAGATACCCCGGCCGGGCCCCAGATCGGCCCGCGCGACCGCGAGGCTCAGACCTTCAAGAAGTGTACCGTAGGCGCGTTTCAAGCGCCGCCATTCGCCCGCTGCATCGCCGGGTTTGCGGATCGAGGTCAGATGTATCCGGTAGCCCGTCGCTACCGACTCAGGACCCGCCACCATCGGCGAGGCGACCGACGGCGCGGCCAACTCGGGTTCCTCATCGACCACTGAACCCGCCGCCGATCCCGCTTCCGGGCCCGTAACGCCGCACCAAACGCCGCGCTTGGCAAAGGTGGCGCACCGCGCCTGCGCCGCCTCCCGCGCCAGAAACCCGCCCTTGATCCGGTAATAGATGCCGCGCTTGGCCCCCAGATCGGCCCGAGCCACCTGAAGGGCCAGATCCGCCAGCAAACCGCCATACAAACGGCGCAAACGCGCCCATTCGGCGGGCGCGGCGCGCGGCTCACGGATCGAGGTCAGATGGACGGCATAGAGCGCATCGCCACTTGGCTGGCTGGTGGGCGCGCTAGGGGGCGGACTGGGCGGCGCCCGCGCCGCCGCAGCCGGGGGCGGCTTGGCGGCCGGCTTGGAGACCATTTTCCGGCTCGGCTTGGGCACCGGTTTAGGCGGCGGCTTCTTGCCCGGCATCGGGACCAGCTTCACGACCCGCCGCTCGGGCGCCGGGACCGCAGCCGGCGGAGGCTGTGCCGCGGTGGCTTCGGGCTTAGCCAACTCGGGCTTGGCCATCTCAGCGGCGGGTGGCTCGGTTTTTGCCGGTTCGGCCTTGGCAGGTTTGGCCTTGGCTAGTTCGGTCTTGGCTGTTTCGGTCTTGGATAGCTCGAGAGGCACCCGCAGCGCCAGGCTGGCCAGACGCCCGCCGGCGGCCTTGACATCGGGATGGTCGCCGCCCAGCACCGGAGCCCAGGCCGTAATGACCCGGCGATAGAGGGCCAGCGCCTCAGGCGCACGCTCGGTCGCTTCGTAGATCTCACCTAACTTGTTCAAGGTGCGCACGATTCCGGTCTGGTACTGGGCCGCCGCACGCTCTTGAATCCGCAAGGCGCGCTCGTACAGCGGTTCGGCGTCGAGGTAATTCCCGCCGGCCACCTGGGCCCCGGCCACTTCATCGATAATGGGGACCAGGGCCGGATCGTCGGCGCCAAAACGCTCCTCGGCCAACTCAAGGGACAGCAGGAAATACGGCAGGGCCTGGTCGGGCTTGCCGAGCTTGGCCAACTCGCGGCCACGGGTTACGTAGGATTCCAGCTCCACGATCTGCGCATGCAGCCCCGCCGCCCCGAGCGATAGGAGCGCGACAAGGACCGGTAGCAGGCGTCGAACCATGAAGGCGAACGTTAAACGAGTCTGCCGAGTCGCCAATAGCCGATGATCGGGCTTGGGCCCGACCGAATCCGGGCCCCGGAACCGTATCCGAACGCTGCCGGCCCGCCAGAACCGGCGCGGCCGCAGGACCTGACGGTCTGGTTCGCGAAGCTCAGGTAAACTTTCGAAACATCTTGGTCCGGTCGAACAATCCCTCAAGCGTTTTCATTCGGTCTTTGGTCTCTTCCCAAGTCGCGGTTTGCACCGCCGCCATGACCGCCTCGACAATAAACAGGGTGACCACCGAGGAATCCCAGGCCGAGGGCGCCTCGATGCGGGAGTGTAAACTGTAGGTCGCGTGTTTGGCGGCGGGAGAGCCCCATTGATCGGTGAAAAGGACCAAGGTCACACCCTTCGATTTGGCCATCTCGGCAAGCCGCGAAATCTCGTGCTCGTAGCGGCGAATGTCGAAGGCGACGAGTATGTCACCCGCCTGCATGTTCAAGACGTAATGAGGCCAGGTATTGGAATTTGGCGCGATCAGCGTCATGCCATTGCGGATGACCTGCATATGGGTAAAAAAGTAATCGGCCAGGGACCGGGTGATGCGGCCGCCAACCACATACACATCGCGGTCCCGATCCGAAAGCAGCGTGACGACGGCGTTGAAGGCTTCGGGGCTAATATGCCGCAGGGTCTGGCGCATATTATCCATCACCGCATCGGCGAAGCGGTTCAGAATATGGGTGTCCGGCGCGTTTTCCGCCCAGCGGTCGTGCTTCACGATCGGGTTCGAGATGGTGGCCTCAAGCTCGGCACGCAGTTCCGCCTGCAGTTCCGGAAACCCACCGAAGCCAAGTTTCCTGGCCATGCGCGCCACGGTTGGCGAGGACACGCCGGAGGCCTCGGCCACGGCGGTTATGCTGCCCAAGCCGGAGACCGGATAATTTTCCAGCATGGCATTCGCCAGTTGCCGCTCGGCCCGGGTCAGGCTCTCGAACTTATCGCGTATGCGTTCCGCGAGGGTCAGGCCCTGCCCGATCTCCATGTCTCCTTACCTCTCCAAGATGCCGGCGCGAACGCTCAACTCTAAGCATCACTGAATAGAATTCACCAGGCAATAATTCGATGATCGAAATCATACAGAAAAATACTTGACTTCCATAACGGTTCTGAAAAAATATCTTCAGAATAAAAAAATCAATACGGGGGGCGGGTTTCGCGATGCGGGTTGGCGGGGCGACAGATATACCGTCATGGGACAAAACGGTCGCGGTGACAAATCCCTCCGGCGCCGGAAAGTTCGTGCTCGTCTGCGAACATGCCTCCAACGTCATCCCGGTGGCCTTCGATAATCTGGGGCTTTCCCGCGATCTGCTGCAAAGCCACATCGCCTGGGATCCGGGTGCCCTGCCGGTCGCGCAGGTGATGTCGGTAAAGCTGGATGCGCCGCTCGTCTGGCAAAGAGTTTCGCGCCTCATCTACGATTGCAACCGTCCCTTGGAAGCGGAAAGCGCGATCGCCTCAATCAGCGAGAACCATGAAATTCCCGGTAACCGGAACCTTTCCACGGCGGAGCGGCAGGCCCGGGCCGAGCAATACTACGCGCCCTTTCACGGTGCCCTGGTCAAATGCATCGACCAGCAAGTGGCGGCACGGCGCCAGCCAGTCGTTATCACGGTTCACTCTTTCGCCCCGGTATTCGGGCAGGAGAAGCGCGACCTCGACATCGGCATTCTTCATGATACGGACAGCAGATTCGCCGACGCCCTGATCGACGTGAGCCAAGCCAAGAGCGACTATGTCATTCGTCGGAACGAGCCCTACGGCCCGCAAGATGGGGTTATGCACACGCTAGCCACGCACGCCCTGCCGCGAGGCCTCTTGAACGTGATGCTCGAGATTCGGCATGATCTGATCGAAAACCCCGGCAATCAGCGGGCCATGGGTGAATGGTTGTCTGACCGCGCGGCGGAGGCGATGGCGTCAATGCCCAAGATGGTAGATAACCCAGAATGCGTTTTGCCCACCGGCTAAGCGAGACTCTAGCGCAGTTCGGTCAGCTGGGACCGCAGTCGTAAAGGACAGACGAGAAGCAACGAATGCCGAATTTTATAAAGGCATATGTCAGATACGTTGACGCGACAAACCGCGTAGTCGGTTTGTTCGCCATGTATTTGATTTTCGGCATGCTTGGGATTCTCTTTTATTCCACGATCAGCAAGAATTTCTTCGAGCCCTCCTTGTGGACCTTGGAAATGGCCCAGTTCGTGATGGTCGCTTATTACTTGCTGGGCGGTGGCTATTCGATGCAGGTCCATTCCCACGTCCGGGTCGACCTGCTCTACGACCGCTGGTCGGATCGCACCAAGGCCGTGGTGGATGCGGTTACGATCCTGTTTTTGCTCTTCTATTTGGCGCTATTGCTGTTCGGCGGCATCTCCAGCACACGCTATGCCTTGCAGTACGGTGAGGAAAGCTATTCGGCCTGGGCGCCGTACATGGCGCCGATCAAGATCACCATGTGCATCGGTATAACGCTGATGATTCTGCAGGTCGTCGCCACATTCTTCAAGGATCTGGCAAAGGCCAGGGGGAAGCCGCTCTCATGAGCTACGAATTCATCGCGCTCATGATGTTCTCGACCATGATGGTGATGCTGCTGACCGGGCAGCGCGTGTTCGGCGCGATCGGGTTTGTCGCCGTTACCGCCGCCTTGCTGCTTTGGGGCGATGGTGGCGCCGAGATGGCCTTCAGCGCTACCGTCAAGCTGATGAAGTGGTACCCGCTGCTGACCCTGCCGTTGTTCATTTTCATGGGCTACATGCTGTCCGAGTCGAAGATCGCGGACGATCTTTACCGCATGTTCCATGTCTGGATGGGCCCACTCCATGGCGGTCTGGCGATCGGCACCATCGGCCTGATGGTCGCGATCTCGGCCATGAACGGATTGAGCGTGGCGGGCATGGCGATCGGCGCTACCATCGCCATGCCCGAGTTGCTGCGGCGCGGATACGACAAGATCATGGTGACCGGGGTCATACAGGCCGGTAGTTCACTCGGCATCCTGGTTCCGCCCAGCGTGGTTCTGGTCCTCTATGGCATGATCGCCCGGCAACCCATCGGTCAACTTTGGCTCGCCGGGGCGGTTCCCGGGCTGCTCATGGCGGGCCTCTTCATCCTGTACATCGCTGTTCGGTGCAAATTGCAGCCGGAACTGGGCCCGCCCCTGCCGCTGGAAGAACGGCAAGTCGGCTGGACCGAGAAATTTCGTCTACTGCGCGCCGGCGTCCTGCCACTGGCAATATTCTTTTCCATGACCGGGTTGTTCCTCATGGGCATTACCAGCCTGGTTGAAAGCTCGGCGGTCGGCGCGGTGGCAGCGACCCTGGCGGCCTTGGTCAAAGGCCGATTGACCCGGAAGGTCATACACGACACGGTCCGCAAGACCTTAAGCGTGAGCTGCATGTTCATGTGGATCATCATGGCGGCCCTGTGCTTCGGCGCCGTGTTCGACGGCCTGGGCGCGGTCAAGGCGATCGAGGGGTTCTTTGTCGGGCAACTGGAACTGGGGCCGTGGGAAGTTCTCATCCTGATGCAGTTATCCTACATCATCATGGGCATGTTCCTGGACGATACCGCCATGCTGGTCATCGTCGCGCCCTTGTACGTGCCGCTGGTCGGCGCCCTGGGCTTCGATTTGATCTGGTACGGCGTGCTCTACACCATAACCTGCCAGATCGCCTACATGACGCCGCCCTTTGGCTACAATCTATTTCTCATGCGGGCCATGGCGCCGCCGGAAGTTACGCTGTCGGATATATACCACTCGATCATTCCCTTCGTGCTGGTCATGACCTTCGGGCTGATCCTGGTGATGGCGTTTCCGCAGATCGCCTTGTGGCTGCCCAATTTACATTATGGGCCGTGAACTAAAGAATGAACTGAAGACCGACATGAAGAACGTCTGGCCAGGTAGGCCGAATGCCGTGAAGTTTCAATTCGAACACCAAAACAGGGAGACGTAAAATGACCCAAAGACGCGATTTTCTCAAAAAGGCCGGCATGGCGACAGCGGGCGCCGTGGCCGCGACGACGGTGAGCGCGCCCTATGTGAAGGCGCAGACCAAGATTAAATGGCGCCTGCAGACTTACGCCGGCCCAGCCCTGGCCGCCCACGTCATCAAGCCGTCCATCGACGCCTTCAATAAGGTGGCTAATGGCGACATGGAGATCGAGCTCTACACCGCCGATCAACTTGTGCCGACCGGCGAGCTGTTCCGAGCCATGCAGCGGGGCACCATCGACGCGGTGCAGAGCGACGACGATTCGATCGCCGCGCCGGTGGATGTGTCCGTGTTCGGCGGTTACTTCCCCTTCGCGACCCGCTATTCCCTGGATGTGCCGGTGCTGTTCAACCAGTACGGCCTAAAGGAAATTTGGGAAGAAGCTTACGGCGAGGTGGAAAACGTCAAGTGGTTGAGTGCCGGCGCTTGGGACCCATGCCACTTCAATACCGTCGAGCCGATTCGCAGTCTTGCGGATCTGAAGGGCAAGCGGGTCTTCACATTTCCCACCGCCGGGAAGTTCCTCAAGCGTTTTGGCGTCGTCCCGGTAACGCTGCCTTGGGAAGACATCGAGGTCGCGGTCCAAACCGGCGAACTGGACGGCATCGCCTGGTCCGGCATCACCGAGGACTACACCGTCGGTTGGGCCGACGTGACCAACTATTTCCTGACCAACAACATCTCCGGCGCTTGGTGCGGGTCTTACTTCGCCAATGAGGAACGCTGGAACGAGCTGCCCGAACACCTGAAGACCTTGTTCAACCTCTGCATGGACTCCTCACACTACTATCGCCAGCACTGGTACTGGGGCGGCGAAGCCGATCTGCGCACCCAAGGCACCAAGCTAAAGCTCACCTCCATTCCCGACGAGGAGTGGGCAACGGTGGAAGCGGAAGCCCTCAAGTTCTGGGACGAGATCGCCAAACAGAGCCCGAGAAGCGCCAGGGTGGTCGAGATCTTCAAGAAGTACAACGCGGTCATGAGCAAGGCCGGCCGACCATATCGCTACGGCTGATCTCGGCTCCGCGGCGTTAGCCCCCCGGGACCCTTCCCGGGGGGATGGGGCTTAAACCGAAAATGGCGTCATCCCGGACTTGTTCCGGGATCGTTGGTTAGACCGAAACGCGGCCTGAGCGATGGTCCCGGATCAAGTCCGGGACGACGACCTCACGAGTTAAGACAACTTCGACCCCGGCGCTATTTTTATCTCCTCCCCTAAAACAGGCACGGCGGCCTAAATGGCAGGAAAATTGACCTTAGAGGAACTCAAGCAAGCCGTCGCCGACGGCCAAATCGACACCGTGATCGCGGCCCAGGTCGACATGCAGGGACGCTTGATGGGCAAGCGCTTTCAGGCCGAATTTTTCGTCGACAGCGCGTGGGAGGAGACCCATAGCTGCAACTACCTCTTGGCCACCGACTTGGAGATGGAAACCGTCGAAGGTTACAAGGCGACCTCATGGGAAAGCGGTTACGGCGACTACACCATGAAGCCCGATCTTTCGACCCTGCGCCGAGTGCCCTGGTTGGACTCCACGGCACTGGTGCTCTGCGACATGCTGGATCACAACACCCACGCGGAAGTTCCCCACTCGCCCCGCGCCATCCTAAAAAGGCAAGTCGCGCGGCTCGAAGCCATGGAAATGAAACCCTTCATGGCTTCGGAGTTGGAGTTCTTCCTGTTCAAGGAAACCTACGAAGACGCGCAAGCCAAGGGCCACAGGGGCTTGACCCCGATCAGTGCCTATAACGAGGACTACCACATCTTCCAGACCACCAAGGAAGAGGATGTGATGCGCGCCATCCGCACCGGCTTGCAAGGCGCCGACGTAGCAGTGGAGAATTCGAAGGGCGAGGCTGATGCCGGCCAGGAGGAAATCAACGTCCGCTACACCGACGCCCTGACCATGGCCGACCGCCACGTCATCATCAAGAACGCCTGTAAGGAAATCGCCTGGTCCAAGGGCCGCTCGATCAGTTTCATGGCGAAATGGAGTTACGACTTCGCCGGCAACTCATCGCACATCCATCAATCGCTTTGGAGCCTGGACGGGAACCCGCTGTTCCACGATCCCAAGGCAGAGCACGGCATGTCGGCGCTGATGCGCCATTACTTAGCCGGCTTGCTGCATCACGCCGGCGAGATCACCTATTTCCTGGCACCCTATATCAATTCCTACAAGCGCTTCGTCGCCGGCACTTTCGCGCCGACCAAGGCGATCTGGAGCCTGGACAACCGCACCGCCGGCTACCGGGTCTGCGGCGCCGGCAGCAAGGCGGTACGGGTCGAATGCCGGGTTGGCGGCGCCGACCTCAACCCCTACCTGGCCATGGCTGCGCTGCTGGCGGCCGGAATCGACGGCATCGAGAACGAACGGGCGTTGGAGCCCGCTTTCAAGGGCGACGCCTACGCAGGAACCGGCGCGCGCGAAATTCCCGGCACCCTGCGTGCAGCGCTCGGGTCCTTGGACGGTTCGGGCATGCTGCGCGCCGCCTTCGGCGACGAGGTGATCGAGCACTACCTGCACGCCGGCCGCTGGGAGCAGACGGAGTACGACCGCCGCATCACCGACTGGGAGGTCAAGCGCGGCTTCGAGCGGGCCTGAGCTTGACTAGCGCGCGGACGCGGCTTTGGATGACGCTTTAACCGGGAAGACTGTGCCATGCTGGAAACCCTGAAATGCCTTTCCCCCATCGACGGCAGCGTCGTCGTCGAGCGACCGCTGGCCACCGAGTCGGAGGTTGCGACCGCGCTGGAGCGCGCGCGCGCTGCACAGGCCGCTTGGCGGCATACGGCCATCGCGCAACGTCAAGTCTTGCTGACAAAGGCCGTCGATGCCTTCATCGCCAAGAAGGCGGAAATTGCCGAGGAAATCACCCGGCAGATGGGCCGCCCCCTGGCCTACACGCCCGGCGAGGTGGCCGGGTTCGAGGAGCGCGCCCGGCACATGATCGCCATCGCGCCGGAGGCCCTGGGTGACATCGCGGTCGAGCCTAAGGCCGGCTTCACCCGCTTTATTCGGCGCGAGCCCCTGGGCGTGGTCTTCGTGGTCGCGCCCTGGAACTATCCCTACCTGACCGCGGTCAACGCGGTGATTCCGGCGCTGGTCGCCGGCAACGCGGTGATCTTGAAGCATTCGCACCAGACACCGCTGTGCGCCGAACGCTTCGCCGAGGCGTTCCAGGCCGCCGGCCTGCCCGAGGGCGTGTTCCAGTTCCTGCACATGAGTCACGACGCGACCGCGAAACTGATCGGCCAAGATGGGACCGGTCGTGGCGGGATCGATTTCGTGTCCTTCACTGGCTCAGTTCCCGGCGGCCATGCGGTGCAGGCGGCCGCCGCAACGCGCTTCATCGGCGCCGGGTTGGAGCTGGGCGGCAAAGACCCAGCCTATGTGCGCGCCGACGCCAAGCTGAACCACGCCATCGAGAACGTGGTCGACGGCGCGTTCTTCAATTCCGGCCAATCCTGCTGCGGCATCGAGCGGGCCTATGTGGACGCCCGGGTCTATGACGAATTCGTCGCGGGCGTGGCCACCCTGGTGCGCAAATATACCTTGGGCAACCCTTTGGAGGCAGGCACCTCGCTGGGGCCCATGGTCCGCGCCTCGGCGGCCGACTTCGTGCGCGGCCAAATCCGCGACGCCGAGGCCGCAGGTGCCAAGGCCCTGATCGACCCCAAGGGGTTTCCGGCCGACGCGACGGGCACGCCCTATCTGGGCCCGCAAGTCCTGGTCGAGGTCGATCACACTATGCGGATCATGAACGAGGAGACCTTCGGCCCGGCGCTCGGCATCATGAAGGTCGCGTCGGACGAGGAAGCCATTGCCCTCATGAACGATAGCGATTATGGCCTGACCGCCTCGATTTGGACCACGGACGAAGAGGCCGCGCTGTCGGTCGGCGACCGGGTCGAGACGGGAACCTGGTTCATGAACCGCTGCGACTACCTGGACCCGGCCCTGGCTTGGACCGGGGTCAAGCACTCGGGGCGCGGCTGCTCCCTCGGTCAAGTCGGCTTCGAGCAACTGACCCGGCCCAAGTCGTTCCACCTGCGCGTCGCCATCTGAGCACGCCCTGTTTCAAAAGGCTTATTCCATGACCATCGATCCAAAAACCCTGCGCGGTAACTGGAACTATCCGACCCAGGTACGCTTCGGCCCCGGCCGCATCGCAGAGTTGCCATCCGCCTGCAAGAGCTTGGGCATGTCCCGGCCGCTGCTGGTCACCGATCCGGGCCTGGCCAAGCTGCCCATGGTCAGCGACGCCCTGGCAGCCAACGAGACAGCGGGCCTACCGAGCGGCCTGTTCAGCGACGTCAAGCCGAATCCGGTCGGCCAGAATGTCGAGGACGGCATGAAAGTCTACCGCGAGGGCGGGCACGACGGGGTTATCGCCTGGGGCGGCGGCAGCGGACTGGACGCGGCCAAGGCGATCGCATTCATGGCCGGGCAAAACAAACCCATGTGGGACTTCGAGGACCGCGGCGACAACTGGAAGGCGGCCAACGCGGAGGGCATTCCGCCGATCGTCGCGGTGCCGACCACCGCCGGCACCGGGTCAGAGGTCGGCCGCGCCGGGGTGATCCTGGACGAATCGGACCACACCAAGAAGGTCATCTTCCATCCCAAGATGCTGGCCGGAATCGTGATCTCCGATCCCGAGTTGACCCTGGGCCTGCCCGCGCACATCACGGCGGCAACCGGCATGGACGCCCTGGCCCATTGCCTGGAGGCCTATTGCGCGCCCGGCTATCATCCCATGGCGGAGGGCATCGCGGTCGAGGGCTTGCGCCTGGTCAAGGACTGGCTGCCGGCGGCGGTCAGCGACGGCCGGAACCTGGCCGCCCGCGCGCACATGCTGGCGGCGGCGAGCATGGGCGCGACCGCGTTCCAGAAGGGCCTGGGCGCGATCCACGCGCTGAGCCACCCGGTCGGCGCGATCTACGACACCCACCACGGCCTGACCAACGCGGTCTTCACACCCTATGTCCTGGCCTTCAACCGGCCCGCGATCGAGCACAAGATGACCCGCCTGGCAGCTTGGCTGGACCTGCCGAATCCGTCGTTCCAGGCCATTATGGATTGGGTGATCGCGTTGCGCGCTGAGCTGGAGATTCCCCACACTCTCAAAGGCCTGGGCGTCGACGATACGCGCTTGGACGAACTTTCCCGCATGGCCGCCGAGGACCCGACCGCACCGGGCAACCCAATCGCGGTCGGCCCGGCGGAGCTCAAGACCATGTACCTGGCGGCGCTCGAGGGCCGGGTCTAGCCGGCCGCACCCTTCGGCGCACTCTGCGACGGGGATTTTTCCTCGCCCTTCGACAGGCCCAGGGTGAGGAAAAACCTATGAAATAGTGCCCTCATCCTGAGCCTGTCGAAGGACGAGGGCGCCCCGCCGACCGGCGCGGACCGAACAAACACAACTGACGAACAAGAAACGGAGGGAAAGCGAAGCGCAAACTAGGCACTGCTGTGTGAGAGGCCACCCTATCGGTCGGGCCAAGCACACAGAATGGATATGTGACATGAACGCGCTTCGCGAAAAAGTCGCCATCGTCACCGGGGCCAGCTCCGGCATCGGATATGCCACGGCAAAGTTGTTTGCCCAGGAGGGTGCCAAGGTCGTAGTCGCTGCGCGGCGCCAGGCAGCGCTCGACAGCTTGGTCGATGAGATCGCCGAGGCTGGCGGTCAGGCGGTCGCAGTCGCCGGCGACATCAAGGACGAGGCCACCGCGAAGGCCTTGGTCGAGGTGGCGCTCGGACGCTTCGGCAGCCTTCATGTGGCCTTCAATAACGCGGGGACACTCGGCACCCTATGCGGGACCCCCGAGATCACACAGGCCGCGTGGCGAGAGACCATCGATACCAATCTGACCAGCGCCTTTCTCGGCGCGAAGTATCAGATTCCGGCGATGCTGGAGGCCGGAGGAGGCACCGTCATTTTCACCTCGAGCTTCGTCGGCTACACGGCCGGCATGCCCGGTATGGCGGCCTATGCCGCCAGCAAGGCAGGCTTGATCGGCCTGACCCAAGCGCTCGCCGCGGAATTCGGGCCGCAGGGTATTCGGGTGAACGCCCTGCTACCCGGCGGGACGGATACCCCCATGGCGCGCGTCTTTGCCAATACCCCGGAGGCGGTGGCCTTCGTTGAGGGCATGCATGCGCTGAAGCGGCAAGCCACACCTGAGGAGATCGCGCATTCGGCCCTATATCTCGCGTCGGAAGCTTCGAGCTTCACCACCGGCGCCGCGCTTCTCGTGGACGGCGGCGTTTCCATCAATCGAACCTGAACGGTCTGTTTGGCGAACTGGCGATGCGGGGTCGCCGCCAGAGCTTTAGGCGGTCGCGTCGACGCCCATCTGGGTTGTCGAGGCCTCGGCCAAGATCCAAGCGCGGAAGGCCGCGATCTTGGGTTCATCGGCACGGGTGGCGAGACTGACCAGATAATTGGAGAAGCCGCTTCGATCGGAGAGGCTGAGCTCGAACGGGCGAGCCAGACGGCCCTGTTTCAAATCGTCCTGGACCAGGGACTGGCTGGTCAAGGCCACGCCCTGGCCCTCGATGGCCGCCTGGACGGCCATGCTCTCGATGTTGAAACGCGGCCCCCGGCTCGGATCGATGTCCTCGATCCCGGCCGCCAGCAACCACATGCGCCAGTTCGGCGCGGTGTCCTCTTCGACGCCCCAATCCAGGTGCAGCAGCCGGTGATGGCGCAGATCGTTGGGCCGTTTCAGCGCCTGCGGGCCGACCATGAGCCTTGGGCTGCAAACCGGTAAATAGTGTTCTTCAAACAAGAGATCGGCGCGCAGACCCGGATACTGGCCCCGGCCATAACGTATGCCGACATCGACGCTATCGCGCCGAAAGTCGATCAGTCGATCGGTCGCGTCGATACGCAGATCAAGCCCAGGACAGGTCTGGCGAAAACTCTCCAAACGGGGCACCAGCCACTTGGCGGCAGTGGATGGCCCGACGCTCACCGTGAGGGTATCGCTGTCCGCCTGGGCGCTTAGCCGCTCGCTGCCTTCCGCCAGCTTGGCGAAGCCCTCTCTCAGGGCCGGCAGGCCGGCCTGGCCGGCCTCGCTCAGGCTCAAAGCCCGGGTTAGGCGCTGGAACAGGGTAACCCCCAGGAAGTCCTCCAGGCCCTTGATCTGATGGCTGACCGCGGCCGGGGTCACGCCGAGTTCCTCGGCCGCCTTGCTGAAGCTCAGATGGCGTGCCGCCGCCTCGAAGGCACGAAGGGCATTGAGCGGTGGAAGGTCGCGAAACATAGATCCACTATACGATACTTTTCCTCATATGTCGTGAGATTTTTTCTCGTTTGTAAAGGCCTGTTATTGGGGCCAAATTAGAGAGATCAGTCAACCCTGGTATGGAGTTCGGACGATGTACGTCTTAGGATTTATACACTACCTGACCAACAAGCTTGGCTGGGAATCGGCGGACCGGGGACCAGGCTACAACGGCATCGGCGAGGGCCGGGCGCCAGTACACCAAGTCTTCGCCGCCCTGCGCCTCTGGCAGAAGAAGCGGACCGCGATCCGTGAGCTTTACGCCCTGCCTGACAAAGCATTGCGCGACATCGGCTTGGCGCGATGCGATATCCGGGACACGGTGACAGCCTTGCTTCGCGAGGACCAATCGGGCAACGCCTCGGACCAATCCGGGGCCGGATCCCAGACCAGGCCATTCGAGGCCGCCAGCTGCTGCTGATCGACGCCTAGGCCCAGCACCATCTCGATTCCGCGGCCCCCCGGCCCGGCCTAGCGTCGGCCGGGGGGCCGCGTAATTTTATTACCCAAAGATTCGGCCTTCCTGCCCCCAGCGGCACGCGAAGCCCGCCCAAAGCTAATTTCATGTCGTTTTTTCGTTGCTTAAGCTATTGTTATTGCAAAATATTTACCATTGTTCCCTTACTACTGAAAGGATCGTGAAAAGGACCATCTAAGTGTCACAAGGGAGCACCATGACGATCTTCGCCCACCGCGAATTCGACGGCCACGAGGAAGTGGTCTTTTGTCACGACAAGACGAGCGGCCTGAAGGCCATTGTCGCCATTCACAACACCCGTCGAGGGCCGTCCCTAGGGGGCTGCCGCATGTGGCCCTACGCCAATGAGGACGAGGCCCTGACCGACGTCCTGCGCCTATCCAAGGGCATGACTTACAAGTCGGCCCTGGCCGACCTGCCCTATGGCGGCGGCAAATCGGTCATTATCGGCGATTCGCATCGGGACAAGAGCGACGCCTTGTTCCGCGCAATGGCCGGTTTCGTCGAATCCCTGGGCGGGCGCTATATCATCGCCGAGGACGTCGGCGTGACTCAGGCCGACGTCGAAATCATGCAACATCATACCGGCCATGTTGCCGGCACTCGCTCCGGCGGCGCGGGCGACCCCTCGCCCTCCACCGCCTATGGCGTCTACATGGGGATCAAGGCCGCCGTCGCTCACCGCTTGGGCAAAGACTCGCTCCAGGGCATCCACGTGGCGGTCCAGGGCCTGGGCCAAGTCGGCAGCCACCTGTGCGGCTACCTGCACCGCGACGGCGCCCGCCTGACCGTGACCGATATTGACCCGTCCGCCATATCCCGGGCCGAGGCGGCCTTCGAGGCCCAGAGCGTTTCACCCGATGCGATCGTCACGGTCCAGGCCGATGTGTTCGCCCCTTGCGCCCTGGGCGCAGTCATCGACGACGACAGCCTGCCGCAGCTCAAGGCGGCGATCGTGGCCGGGTCCGCCAACAACCAACTGGCCGAGGCCCGGCACGGCGTCGAATTGGCCAAGCGCGGCGTGCTCTACGCGCCCGACTACGTCATCAACGCCGGCGGCGTGATCAACATCAGTCATGAGGGGCCGGGCTACAAAAAGAGCGAGGCGGAGCGCCACGTGGCGCGTATCTACGAGACCTTGCGGGAGATCTTCCGGAGGGCCGAGGCCGAGGGGATCCCAACATCGCAGGCCGCCGATGCCCTGGCCCTGGAGCGCCTCAACAGCGTCTCCGCCGCCGCCTGAACGGCAAACGGCCGGGCCCCGATGGAGACCCGGCCGCTACGCTTCGCTTTAGTCAGGCTGGCTTAAGATAGAACTGCTTCAAAAGGCACCGAGTTAGTCTCCGGCCGCTTCGGCGTCGCCTCCCGAAGCCTCCGGCGCATCGGGCGTGTCCGGACCTTCGAGCATGGCGGCAGAAACCAGGCCGGCATTTTCGCGCACCTTGCGGTCGATGGCAGTGGCCATTTCGGGGTGGTCCTTGAGGAAATTCTTGGCGTTCTCGCGCCCCTGGCCGATTCGCTGGCCGTCGCAGGAGAACCAGGCACCCGACTTCTCCACGATCCCGGCCTGGACCCCAAGGTCGAGCAGTTCGCCCCGCTTGGAAATCCCCTCGCCGTACATGATGTCGAACTCGACCACCCGGAACGGCGGCGCCAGCTTGTTCTTGACCACCTTCACCTTGGTCTGATTGCCGACCACGGTGTCGCGGTCCTTGATCGCGCCGATCCGGCGGATGTCGAGGCGGACCGAGGAATAGAACTTGAGCGCGTTGCCGCCGGATGTGGTTTCCGGATTGCCGAACATGACGCCGATTTTCATGCGCAATTGGTTGATGAACAGCACCATGGTACCCGACCGCGAAATCGAGCTGGTCAGCTTGCGTAGCGCCTGGCTCATCAGGCGCGCCTGCAGGCCAGGTAACTGATCGCCCATCTCGCCCTCGAGCTCGGCGCGCGGCACCAGGGCGGCCACGGAGTCGACGACCAGGACGTCGATCGCGCCCGAGCGCACCAGGGTATCGGCGATCTCCAGGCTCTGCTCACCGGTATCGGGCTGGGAAATCAGGAGTTCGCCCACATCCACGCCCAGCTTCACGGCATAGGTCGGGTCGAGCGCGTGCTCGGCATCGATGAAAGCGCAAGTGCCTCCGGCCTTTTGGGCCTCGGCGATCACATGCAGCGCCAAGGTGGTCTTGCCGGAGCTTTCCGGGCCGTAAACCTCGACCACGCGGCCGCGCGGCAAGCCGCCGATACCGAGCGCGATATCCAGACCGAGCGAGCCGGTCGAGACGACCTCGGTCTCGACCACCTGATCCGCCCCCAGGCGCATGACCGAGCCCTTGCCGAAGGCGCGCTCAATCTGGCTGAGGGCCGCTTCCAATGCCTTCTTCTTATCCACTGAACCCTCTTCAACCAAGCGCAACGCGGTTTTCGACATGATGTGATCTTCCTTATCCCATAGGGTGCGGGGCTTCGCAATGCGACCAATGTACCTATTTTGTTCCTGGTGATTCAAGTAAAAAATGGCGATTGTATACGTGACGTACCAAAATAGAGCGGCATCACTTTTTGTGAAGTTTTGGAATGGACAATCCGTCCATTAAATGGACACTGTGAGGCGCGCTACGATTCGTAGCGGAAGGTGGGGTTTAGGCTGGTGCTCCGAGAGGACTCGAACCTCTATCTCCGACCTTAAAGAACGTACGGGCGGCCGGGCTCTATCCAGTTGAGCTACGGAGCCGGTGACCCGGTGGGGTGGCCTAGGCGACAACCAGAGACCACTCCGGCCGGGTCCGCCAGCGAGCCGGGACCGAGCGAATCGGTCCCGGTACGCAACTCTGAGTCCTGGCACAGCTTTCGCGGCTTGGCAACGTGGCTTCCTTGTGGATATGTCGAAAAATCGTGGGAAAGATGGGGATTTACGGGATAAACCCCGCGAACCGGGCGAAGATCATCGCTCAACCGGCGATAAAGTCCTGCGTCGCATGCTCAAAACGCCGCCAAAACCTCATGACGAGGTTATGGGTAGGGGTCAGCCGAAACCCAAGCGAGCAGTAAAATCTAAGAGCTAACCGCGCGGGCTCCAGCTGTCACGGGGCTTAATTCCAGGTTGGTCGCTCTGTGTTGTGCTTTCGGGCGGGTTTCTTAAGGCAACCTTCGCCTTACATGAATTGCAGACATAAACCCGAATTCTGTTTTGTAACTCTGCCGTAGGCTGGAGGATGGAAATTTGACGCTTTTGGTAGCAACCAGCACATATGCGATGAGGCGGTTCGCCGTTGTTCATATCCTCCTTCAAGGCGTAAGCGAACGCTCCATGTCCGTATTCGGTCAGTTGATACCGCTGCTTATCGCTGTCCCATGTTTCAAACTCAGCCACGCGTGCTTCAAGCTCGCCTACACGCTCAATCAACACCGCTTGTTGCGTCTGTGCGGTCAAGATTTTTTCTTGAAGTTCTATGGCGACCGCGTTGCGAGTGGTGGAATCACCAATATCCTTCAATCGCTTCGCAAGATCGAACATGGTCTTAAACGCGCTAAGACCAGCGAATACCTCACCAACCATGTTAGCCTCCGCGTTTCGCGCGCCAGCGCAGAAAGGCTCTTGCCTTTTGCTTAGGCGTAACGGGCTTCGTTAGTCCGCCGATAGGTTAATCTTTTACCGGTGATCCCGGCTAGAGCCTTCTCGGCACGTTCGGCATCGGATACGCCCAAGCGGGTGCGGGTGTTGTAGCGGAAATCGAATTCGCAGATATAGCGCTTCAAGTGCTGTTCGCCGACGTGCTGATAGACGCCAGTTAGGCCGCGCTTGAGGATGGAATAGTAATTCTCGACCACCTGGGTACCGGCATCGCCGCGCACGTATTCGCGGATCGAGTGATTGACCGACTCGTGGCGGGCGAATTCCTTGCCGGTCTTGCGGTAGAAGTTCGCTTGATCGGTCATGAGGTGCGACGAACGGTCGATATTGCGGACGATATGTTCGCGCAGGGTCGCGGCCTTGACGTTGGGAACATGGAAGGAACGGGCACGCCCGCCGCGTTCGACCAGTGTAAGCACTTTCCAATGGTTCTTGGTGCCCTGGCCCTTGGTCCAGCCCTTGCCGGACTTGAAGACCGCTTTCTCGCCGCCCCAATAGGTTTCGTCCACTTCGACGGCCTTGCCGGGTCCACCCATGGGGCCGGGGTGCGAGTCGCGCATGGACTCGCGGATACGGTGGGTCATGAACCATGCGGTCTTGTAGGTGACGCCCAGCATGCGGTGTAGCTGGTGGCTGGAAATGCCCTTCTTGCTGGCGCACAGCAAATGGGTAGCCAAGACCCACTTGTGCAGCGGCACCTTGGATCGCTCGAACAGGGTTCCGACCGTGACCGTGAAGGGCTTGCGGCAGGACTTGCATTTGTAGAGGCCGGGGCGGTGCGACTTGCCCTGCATCTTTGTAATGGCTTCGGCTTCGCCGCAATGCGGGCAATACGGCCCTTGCGGCCACCTGATGTTCTCTAGGTGTTCGCGGGCCTTGGTTTCGTCGTTGTAAATCGCGTCTGTAAGGTTCACGGCCATGGTCTGCTCCCTGTCTCAATAGGATATGGGAACAGGGTCATGGTATGTCAAGTATACAATCGCCTAAAAAATGGAACATAGAGAGAACGGACCGTCAAAGGCATAGTGCGGAGGTATTTTTGGGGCGGATCCCGGCGGCGCATGGAATAGGCGTTAAGCGCTCAGCCCCCCTGAGCGGTCCTTTTTCCCGACGATCAGCAAAGCCACGTAGGGAACAACGACGAACACCACAAGAACGACCTTATAGAACCCGAGGAGGCCGTAAACGATCGCGTCGAAGGTTTCCCGGGGAATCGGAATCAAATTGCTTTGCATACGGTACACAAAATCCGGCGCCGCCATAATCATGGTTGCCGAGAGGACGAACAGAACGACGTTTATGATTACGCACCACTTAAAAACCGCCGTTAGTCTCTGAATATCCATAGGGATCCTCCTTTGTCGCTGCGCATCCAAAAACGATTGGGCCGTGGAAGCTGCACCACTGACCTAATGAGCCGGCAACTGTCATGCGACAAGTGGAACCGTACGGCGGTTCCCGTCGGCCCCGGCCGGTCTACTCGCCGGCTTCGCGCTGCGTGGCCGCGGATGGCGCCTCGGGCGCCGGGGCGACGGCCGGCGATGGCGCGGCGGCCGGATTGGGCGCACCCGGCGCGGTCCCATTGTTGTCGTCAGCGGCCGCGGCGCCGCAGGTGCCCTTGCCCGGCGCTTCCTCGACTACTTCCTTCACCTTGGCGGCGAGTTGTTTGAGGCTGAAGGGCTTGGGCAGGAAGTGGATGCCCTCCTCCTCGCCCAGCTTCTTGCGGAACGAATCCTCGGTGTAGCCGGAAATAAAGATAACCTTGAGGTTCGGATGGGTCTTGCGCACCTCGCGCACCAGGCCCGGCCCGTCGAGCCGGGGCATGACCACGTCGGTCACCAGGATATCCAGGCTGTCGCCCTTTTCCTTGATAATCTCCAGCGCGGTCTCGCCGGATGGCGCCTCGTGCACCTCGTACCCCTTGTTACGCAAAGCCCGGGCGGCGAAGGCACGCACCGCGTCCTCGTCCTCGACCAGGAGAACCGTGCTCATGCCCGAAAGGTCGCGGGTCACCTTGGCCGTCTGTTCCTCGACCGCCGCGCCCTCCTCGGCCGCCGCGGCCTGGGGCAGATAGATCGAAAAGATGGTCCCCTCCCCGACCCGGCTGTCGACGAAGACCTGACCGCCGCTCTGCTTGACGATGCCGTAGACCGTGGAGAGACCGAGGCCGGTGCCGGCACCGATCTCCTTGGTCGAGAAGAAGGGATCGAAGATGCGGTCCAGGTTTTCCGGCGCAATGCCGGAACCGTTGTCCTCGACCTCGATCAGAACATAGTCGCCCGCCGGCACCGCCTCGGCGCCGCGCTTCAGATCGCTGCTCAGCGTGACGTTGGAGGTGCGGACCTCGAGCTTGCCACCGTCGGGCATGGCATCGCGCGCGTTGACCGCCAGATTGATGATGACCTGTTCGAGCTGGCCCTGATCCGCGCGCACCATGCCCAGGTCGCGGCCATGGACCATCTTCAGTTCCATATTCTCGCCCAGCAAGCGCTGCAACAGGTGCGAGAGCTCGGCCAGGATATCGGTCACATTCAGGCGGCGCGGCTGCAAGGTCAATTGGCGCGAGAAGGCCAGCAATTGGCGCACTAGGTTGGCCGCGCGATTGGCGTTTTGCTTGATCTGCATGACATCGGCGAAGGATTGGTCGCCCGGCCGGTGGCGTAGCAGCAAAAGATCGGAAAAACCGATCATCGCGGTCAGCAGGTTGTTGAAATCGTGGGCGATCCCGCCGGCCAATTGGCCGACCGCCTGCATCTTCTGGGATTGCGCGAACTGGTCTTCCAGCTTCTTCTGCTCGGTGGTATCGATGAAATGAGCGATATAGCCTGCGGGCCTTTCCAGATCGTCGCCGATCGCATTGAGGTAAATCGCGCAGACGGTCTCGGCCTCGCCGATCAGATGCGCCTCGACCGCGCCCAGGTCGGCCGCCGTGGGTTTCAGCCTGGCCCGGATCCGGTCGTGGTCCTCCTGCTTGACCAGATCGAACAGGGAGCGGCCGGTCAATTCCTCGGTTCGCCGACCGACCAGTTTGCCGAAAGCGCTATTGCACTCGGTCAGATGGCCGCCCTCGTCCAGAAGCGCGATGCCAACCGGCGCGTCGATGAAGAAGCGCTCGAAGCGTTCCGCGGAGCGCTCCAGGGCCTCGGCGACCGCGCGCTCGCGCGACAGGTTATGCACGACCGAGCGGGTGCGCAGCACCGCGCCGTCATCGCCGAGCACCACATCTTGCCGGATCGCGGCCTGGAACCGGCCCTCCTCACCGTCGATCAGCATGGTCTCGCCGCGCGTTTTCGCCTCTTCGGCAAAGGGGTGATGCGGCGGCGTGCCCGGCGGCAACGGCTCGGCGATCACGTCGTGCAGGCAAATCATGCTGTTTTCCATGTCCTCGTGGGACAGGCTCAGCCAATCGCACAAGGTGCGGTTCGCAAAAAGGAAGCGGCCGTAGGCATCGACCGAATAGAACCCGACCGGGGCGTATTCCAGCAGGTCGACGAAGCTTTCCTGCTCCTCTTTGACGACTTGCTCCATCTGCCGGCGGAGGGTGATGTCGTTGATCATCCAAAGCACGGTGCCGGGACGCCCGGCCGCCGGATAGGCCACCACATAGCGCCACTCGGGCGGCCCGCCGGGATCGCCGCGCGGGCGGACCCGAAGCTCCAGGTTTCCGGCAACGCCGTTACGGGCCTTGGCGGCCAAGCGCTCGAGTTGGACTCGCGCGTCTTCGTCGCCGGACAATTCCTCGGCTAGAAGCTCAGGCGCCGGGATATCGGTGTCGCCGAAAAACTCGATGAAGGCGTTGTTGACCAGCAGGCTCCGGCCGTCCGGATCGACCACCTGTTGAGGCTGCGGGATCGCGCCGAAGATATCGTGCTGCAGCGCATAGGCCCGGCGCAGCCGGACCATGGAAATCAGGGCCGCGACGATCGCTACGGCGCTGAGCACGAGGCCGGCCAGCACCAAGACTTCCATGCTGGGCGGCCATACGACGGCCAACCCCAGCACCTCGGCGGCCTTGGCTGGAACCGCGCCAAACAGCGCCGAGCCGAACCCGGCCAAACCGGATAACGCCGCTGGGGGGAAACCGATCCCGCGTTTCACGCCGTCCACGCCCTCCAAGCGAACTCGGACCAAGCTATGTAAAGCACACCGGCCTCGCGCCGGGCAAGCCATGGAGCGCCGGGCAGAAGGCCGGTTCGGCCCGGTTTCTTGCCGCCACATCGGACGGTCGAAGCCTCCCCGCTGCAGCCGCCGGACAGGCTCTATTCTGGCGCTCCTTCGGCATTTCAGCCATGGTGACAATGGAGCCGATTATTCAGAGGTGGTCCATGATCAAGCATCTGACGCGCGCCGAGTTGCGGGCGGGTCTTCCTCATATTCTCGATTCGCCCAAAGACAACGGCGTATTGGAGGCCATCGTGATCCGGCCCGAACCCGGCGAGCGCCTGCAAATTGGCACCGCCGTGATCGAAATAACCACTGTCGCCCACACCGGCTGCAAGAGCTTTGTGGAGCGCTATGGCAGCCCCGCAGTGGTCTTTGTCAACGGTCCCGAAGGCAGGGCCAAGCACCTGCGCAGCATTTACGCAAGGGTCGTGCAGGACGGCTGTATCACAGTTAGCGATCGCGTGGTCAAAACGAATTGAACTCCAGCCGCGGCTATTCAAGCGAAAACGGTCCCAACTGAAAGCCGTCCCGATCGGCCCCCGCACTTGGCTTTAGGACGGCGAGCGGCCCGGATCGCCCGATATCGTCCCCTTGAGCCGCATGACGTAACCGATGATCTCGGCGACCGCTTTGTAGTGTTCGGCCGGAATTTCCTGGTCGAGATCGACTGCTTGGTAAAGCGCGCGGGTCAGCGGCGGGTTTTCGACGATCGGGATTTTGTGCTCCTCGGCCAATTCGCGAATTTTCATGGCCAGGGAATCGATACCTTTGGCGACCAGGCGCGGCGCATCCATAGAATTCATGTTGTACTTCAGGGCGACCGCGTAGTGGGTTGGATTTGTGATCACCACGTCCGCCTCTGGCACGGCGGCCATCATACGCTTGCGCGCCCGCTCCATGCGGATCTGGCGCAAGCGTCCCTTGACCATGGGGTCGCCCTCGGTCTGCTTGAATTCCTCCTTCGTCTCCTGCTTGGACATGCGCAATTGCTTCAGGTGCTGTTGCTTCTGAAACATGAAGTCGAGCACCGCGATCAAGGTCATCACCGACAACACGCCGATCAAGACCCGCACGGCCAGACCCTGCAACAAGTCGGTGAACTGGCTCAGGCTCAACCCGGCGATATTGGGGATCACGCCGACCTTGGGCCACAAGAGGATCATCACCACCGTGGCGACGATCGAGACCTTGGCCACGCCTTTGACGAATTCGACGACCGACTTAGCCGAAAACATGCGCTTCAGGCCTTTGGTCAGGGAGATCTTCTCAATTTTCGGGATGATCGGTTCGGACGAGATGACCAGACCGTTTTGAATCAAGCCGGCGACCAAGGCAGCCAACGTGACCAGCGCGAGAGGCGCCATCAGGGCCAGGCCGATCTGACCCGCCGTATCCATCAGAACGTCGCGCAATTGAAAACTATCGAGCCGGATGGCATGGGGCTGTTCGATAAAGCTGCGCAGGGCTTGGACCAGGCGTCGCGCCATGGGCCCGGCGAAGATGCTAAGCCAGAGGGCCGCCGCCAGGATGATGAACCAGTGGTTGACCTCCTGGGAGCGTGCGACCTGCCCTTTTTGGCGTGCTTCAGAGATCCGTTTTTGTGTCGGATCTTCTGTTTTGTCTGAGTCGTCGGTTTGGTCCTCCGCCATGCCCGCCCGCCCCTAGAGCGCGACGAAGGGAACGAAGGCGTTTTCAAAAGCGCCGACGAACCATCGCAGCGCGGCCGGCAGAGTGACCGCCAAGACGGCCAGCCCGATGATGATCTGCAACGGCATGGCGACGAAGAAGACCTGCATCTGCGGCACCAGGCGGCCCAGCAGGCCGAGCCCCAGAACGAAAATTAGGGCGACCAAGATGAACGGCGAGGCGATCTGGAACGACAGCAGGAAAGTCTCGGCCACGATCCGCGTGATCATGTCGGCGAAATCACCGATTGGCGGCACCTGGCCCGGCGTGAATAGGCGATAGCTGTCGACCACGGCCATCAACATCAAGTGGTGCAAGTCCAGGGCAAAGATGAGCATCACGGCGGCCGCAGTCAGAAACGACCCGGCGATCGAACCTTGCTGGGCGGCGCTGGGATCGTTGGTCAGGGCGTTGGCCATGGCACTGGAGTAGGCGATGAACATGCCTGCGGTGGTCAGCGACGCCAAGAACAGCCGGCCGATGGTGCCGAAGAACAAACCGATCAAGGTTTCGCCCAGAATGATCAGCGCCAGGGCTGTGGCGCTTTCCGGCATCGCGGGCAAGATCGGGGCGACCACGGGAGTCACAACCAGGGCGATCATAAGGCCGAGCAGGAGGCGCAAGCGCGCCGGCACGTAGGGTGCCGAATAGCCGGGCAACAGCAACAGGGCCGCGCCGACCCGCACGAAGACCAACAAGCCGGCGAAAATGCTGGCCGGCAGAAGTTCCTGGAACATCGCCCGACCCGCCCCCGGTCAACCCAACGCGACGATGCGGTCCATCAAGCCCTCAGTGAAGGTGACCAGAACCCCCAGCATGTAGGGCACGAAGATCAGCAATGAGGTGAAGATAACCAGCGCCTTCGGCACGAAGGTCAAGGTCATCTCCTGCATCTGGGTCAAGGCTTGGAACAGGGAAATCGTGAGGCCGACCATAAGCGCCAAGATGAGCACTGGCGAGCCAACCTTCAGCATCACGATCACCGCCTCGCGGGAGACCTCCATGACGTCGACGGCGTTCATGCGCCGCCCCCGCGATGGAACGAACCCGGTTTCGTGCCCGGTCTCATGCTGCCGATCCCCCGAAAAATCTCTCGTCCATGCCGCAGCGTCAGATCGGCATGCGCAGAACTTCCTGATAGGCTTGAATGACCCTGTCGCGCAGGGTGACCACTGTCTGCAAAGTAAGCTCTGCCTTGCCGACGGCGGTAACGACGTCGTTTATATCGGCGGTGCCGGCCGCCGCCTTCAGGCTTTGCGCCTCGCCCTGGCGCAGGGTATCGACGGCGCCTTGGGTCGCCTCGCGCAGGATACCGGCGAAGTCGCTCGACTTGGCCTGATCCGGCGCGCCAAAGCCAGGTAGCGTGTCCTGGTTGGCGATCTTCTGGTAGGCGGAAACGGCGTCGGTGAAGTTAATAGGCATGGCATCGCTCCCGGGTCCTACGACCCTGTGGCTGCTGGCCTTCTTGGCGATCCGCCGGCGGCCTTTCTGGCCACCGCATAGGGTTCAGCGCGATTAGCGCAATAATTCAATGGTCTGCTGCAGCATCTTGCGCGACGCCTGTAAGACCTTCAGGTTCGCCTGATAGCTCCGTTGCGCCTCACGCATGTCCGCCATTTCGACGACGCTCTTGACGTTGGAGGTGGTGACGTATCCGGTGGCGTCGGCGGCGGGATGGTGCGGTTCGTATCGGCGGCCGAAGTCGCTGGCATCGCGCGATATCCGCCGCACGTCGACCAACTCGACTCCCAACTCGCGATTCAGGGTGCTGCCGAAGGTGACCAACTTGCGCCGGTAGGGCTCGCCCTCCGGGGTTAGCGCGGTCGACCCGGCATTGGCGACGTTCTCCGAAATGACCCGCAGGCGCGTGCCCTGCGACTTCATGCCGGAGGCCGAAATATCCATGGACTTCAAGAGGTCGCTCATGCTGCCGTTACCTCACGCCGAACGATTAACTGCCGCCGCGCAGGGCCATGCGGAACATGTCCATGTGCTTGCGGTAGAGGTTGGTCATGGTCTGATAATCGCCTTGGGTCTTGGCGACCTTCATCAATTGTTCTTCGATGACGACCGCGTTGCCCGAGGGCGAGGTCTCGTAAGGCTGCTTCTGGTCCCCGGGACGCGCCGGCCCGTCACGGAAAGCGGTTCCGGGCAAATGGGTGCCATGGGTCCGTTGCGGATCCACGGGCGTTAGGCGGCGGCGCAGGACATCGAGGAATTGCGAATCGTCGAGATCCTGGGGCACGAAATTCGGCGTATCGGAATTGGCTATATTGTCCGCGAGCACGTTTTGGCGCTGGCCAAGCCAGTCCATGCGCTTGGCGATCACGGAGAAAAGGTTGAGTTTACCGTCCATTCCGCTCCCAAAGGCCATTTCGGCCCACAACGCCTTTTTTCCCCCGTGAGGGCAAGTATCACGCGCGGCTTGTTAAGAATTGGTGAAATCGGATAAAATCGGTCTCTAATGCGTCCCATCTAGGTGAACCGAATGTTAAGTTCGGCCCGGAGGGGGCGCCGGCGCAAGAGGGGCCGGGATGCTCTATTTAACCCGAAAGATCGGGGAATCGGTCATCATCAACGATGAGATCGAGGTCACGGTCGTAGATATTCGCGGCAAATCCATTAAGCTCGGATTTACCTTCCCGGAGCACGCGACCGTGCTGCGCCGGGAGATTTTCGAGCGGATTCAAGAGGAAAACCGCGCCGCCGCGGCGGCGGGTACGGAAACCTTTCCCGGAGTCGTGGGCGGCAAACGCAAGATGGGCGCCGCCGGCGAATAGCGCCGGAATCTGGTTTCTGCCCCAGACCCTCTACCAGAAATCGCCTTTGACGGCGCCGGAGTGTGTGCCTCGCCGGGCGCGCTAAACCATTCATTAAGCATGTATCGTCACCATTGAGGTCAGATTGGCGCACGCCGCGCCGGTCCCGAATTCGAAGCGAATCGGACACCTGACCCTTGGTCGATGACAACGTTATGAAGCGACCCCAAAGCGAGCCGGACCCGCCGCCGCAAGCGGCGACGCCGGTCGCGGTCGCCCTGGAAGGTGACGGCCGGGGCCGGAGTGCGCCCCGGGTGACCGCCAAAGGCCGGGGGGCGGTGGCCGCCCAGATCCTGGAAATCGCCTTTGACCGTGGCATCAAGGTGCGTAGCGACGCCGATTTAGCCGAGATTCTCGGCGCCGTCGAACTCGACAGCGAGATACCGTTGGATGCCTTCGCCGCGGTTGCCGAGATCCTGTCCTACGTTTACCGGGCCCAGGCCAGGCTGGACGAAAGCGCCACAGAGCCATGAGCGGACCTAACGACATCGCCGCCGAGATGGATGCGATCGGCGCCGTGATCAAGCACGCCCGCGACCGTCTGATCGCTGGCGACCTGATCGACGTGAGCCCGGTCGAGAGACGGGTTGAGACTCTCTGCGACGGCCTGGAAAAGCTGCGCGATGGCGAGGGCGCGTCGCTACGCCCCGCACTCGCCGCCTTGATCGACGAATTCAGTCAGTTGGCTGGCCTGATAAACACGCGGCTCGAGGGCTTGCGCGAAAACTTGAAGCTTTCCGGCGAGGGCGCCCTGGCCATCTCCGCTTATAGCCAGGCCGCGCGTGCCGACAAGCCCAAGACATAGGGTCCCATTCGGGAATGGAAATCGAAACCTATCTGCGGTTCCTTGCCGCCCTGGTCGCAGTCTTGGCCTTGATCGGCGCATGCGCCTGGGGCGCACGGCGCCTCGGCCTGGGTGGCGCCCTGCGGGCCACCAAGGGCTCGGTGCCACGCCTAGCCGTGGTCGAGGTCAAGGTCATCGATTCCCGGCGTAAGCTGGTAATCCTGCGCCGAGATGCCACCGAACACCTGATCCTTTTGGGGCCGAACCGCGATCTCCTGATCGAAAGCTGCGGCCCGCCGGCGCAGAGCGCCGCGGGCTCGCGCAATGTACCGGGCGCCGCTCCGCACCCAGCCGCGCCACCGCCCGGAAGCCTCGAAGCATGACCCGATCCCGGTTCGCGATTACGCTGGGTGTGACCGGCCTGTTGGTCGCGCTGGCAACCCTCAGCGCGCCGGCCGGGCCGGCGCTGGCTCAGACTTTTCAATTCGACCTGGGGCCGGAGGCGCAGGGCTCGACCGCCAGCCGCCTGATCCAATTGGTAGCGCTGGTCACGATCCTCAGCCTGGCACCGTCGATCTTGGTCATGGTGACTTCGTTCACACGGATCGTCGTGGTTCTGTCGTTCCTGCGTAGCGCCCTGGGGATTCAACAGACGCCGCCCAATTCAGTCCTGATCAGCCTAGCCCTGTTCCTGACCCTCTTCATCATGATGCCAACTCTGCAGGTTATCTACGACGAGGCGCTTCAGCCCCTGATCGCCGAAGATGTCACCGAGATGGAGGCGGTCGAACGGGCAACTACGCCGGTGCGCGACTTCATGTTGAGTCACGTGCGCGAACAGGACCTGAAGCTGTTCATGGACATGGCCAAGACCGGGCCGATCGCAACACCGGAAGAGACGCCCATGCGGTCGCTGATTCCGGCCTTCATGATCAGCGAGTTGCGCCGGGCCTTCGAAATCGGCTTCCTGCTGTTCCTGCCGTTCATCATCATCGACATGGTTGTCGCCACGGTGCTCATGTCCATGGGCATGATGATGCTGCCGCCGATCATGATTTCGCTGCCGTTCAAGCTGATCTTCTTCGTGCTGGTCGACGGCTGGTACCTGGTCGCCGGCAGCCTGGTGCAAAGCTACGGCGGCTAGTCCTGCGCGGGTGGCCGTGGCGTCAGAGCGCACCTGGGCTGGCGAGACACACCCACAATCGATCCTTCAGGCGCTCTCGCGGCTCCGTCGGTCCACGTTCTGCGGGCTCTGTCGGGCGACAACATCACGGCAAACTCCCGCACGACGTCGCGACGCACACGGTGAACAACCCTATAGCTGCCGTATCGCCGCGTGAGCCCAAGTGACCGCCTTCCCACGCCCCGACCGATAACCGAGCCGCCGGCCAGAACCGAGTGTGTTACCGTCTTCGGCCAGTTGGGATTGCCGAGAGGACGTGGGGTATGAAACGGATGGGACGTGAATAACCAGTAGACTTGGCCGCGTTCTGGGCGAACACGGCGCAGATCCTCGAGCGGGTGCTCGTTTCGCGCGTCGGTTTCTTTAAGGCCGCACCCAAGCCGGGACCGCTGCTCGGATTCCGCACTTCCCTCTTCAACATGCGTGCGCTGCTGTTGCCGGTGCTAATCGTGTTGGCATTGGGTGTGATGAAGGAGCTTACGGGCACCATGGTGGCGCAGAGCTGGATGGTGCGCGTCGCCCAAGGTCTGGCAGTTATTTTCCTCATCTGGAGTTTCGTCAGCCACTTCGTGACGAGTGAGACGGTGGTCCGGCTCGGCACCTGGGGCGGCATTCCGATCGCCGTGTTCCATGTGCTGGGCTGGCTCGACGACGTTACCGCTTACCTGGACGGCGTGTCGCTGGAAGTTGGTGACATCCGCGTCTCGCTCTATGCGCTGGCCCGCACCGTGCTGTTCGGCGCGATCCTGTTCTGGCTGGGAAGGCTGTCAAATACCGCCGCGCGGCAAGTGATCCAGCGCCAGCCGAAGCTCGATATGGCCACGCGGGAGGTTATCTCCAAGCTGTTCGAGATCGGCATTTTCGTCGTCATCTTTCTGCTGCTGCTTCAAGTAATGGGGATCGACCTCACTGCGCTGGCCGTGTTCGGCGGCGCGCTGGGAGTCGGACTCGGCTTCGGCCTGCAGCAGATCGCCTCCAACTTCATCTCCGGTCTGATTATCCTGTTCGACCGCTCGATCACCATCGGCGACTACATCGAGCTGGAGGACGGACGTGCAGGCCGCCTCCGGAAGATGAGCATGCGCTTGGCCGCGCTGGAGACTTTCGACGGCAAGGATATCATGGTGCCGCTGGAGACCTTCGTCACGTCCAGCTTCACCAACGGGACCCACAACAACATCAAGCAGCGCTATGCGTTGAACTTCTCGGTCGCCTACAGCACCGATCTCGAGCACCTTTTCGAGATCGTGCGCGAGATCGTAGCGAGCCATCCCAAGGTGCTTTCGGGTCCAAGCATTCCCATCGAGGAACGGCCGGATGCTGAGATCGCCGCCTTCGGCGACTCCGGCATCGACATCCTGGTAGAATTCTGGATGGAGGGCATCGACGATGGCGAGAACCGGGTCGGCGCCGATTTGCTCCTGATGATCTGGAGCGCGCTCCGGCAGCACAGCATCGAGATCCCCTTCCCGCAGCGGGAGGTTCGAATTCTCAACGACGAGATCGGCGTGCGCAAGGCGGAGTGATACCGTTTCAAATCGGCGCTTGATCGTTGTGGATCAGTAAGCGGGCATCGCCAGACGTACCCACCCGGTCACGAGTCCCAACCTAATTGGTTTGCGTCGCGCCGTCGCGGTAGCGGGTCATGAAGTCCTCGACCTTCGTGACCGCGGCTAGTTGCTCCGCGATTGAGACGTCTGCCCGGTTTGCCGGGTCCTCGGTCAAGAGGGCGAAGGCTTCCCGGTCCGGACCACTGGCCATGGCTTCCTTGTAAGCGGCATCCAGGGCGGCCAAGCGCTGGGTCTCTCCGGCCAAAGTCAAGGCAACCGCCAAGTCGACCACGTTGCGGCTTTCGGCATCGCTCAACAGCAAGTCCGCGCGCGGCTGCTCTGGCACTAATTGGGCCAGGATCAAGGCGGCGGCCGGCCAATTCGCCTGCTCCCAAAGGATATCGGCGCGCAGGCGCAAGGCCTCCGGGTTGGTGTCGGCGCCGATCAGGATTGTCGCTTCCTCGTAACGCGCCAGGCGCGACAGGGCCTGCGCGCGCAGATAGACACGCCGCCGTTTAAGCTCGTCCGGCAAGCCGCCCTCCTCGCTCAAACCCAAGGCCGCGATCGCCTGTTCGGGTTGGTCCTCGTGCATATGGAGCGTGGCGACGCGGGCGCCGACGGCGGCCTTTTCCTCGCCCGAAAGCCGGAACCTAACCAAGGCAGTCAAGAGATCCGCCGCCCGCGGCAGCAGATCGACCTCGATCAGGCGGTCGGCAAGACGCGACAGCATTTGATCGCCCTTCACGCCTGGCGGTGTCAGTTCCTTGAATTCCTGATAGAGCGCGAGGGCGCTGATCGGCGCCATATCCGACCCCTCGGCTCCGGCGATAATGTCGAAGAAAGCATCGCCCATGCGCTGTGCCACATCGCGCGCCAAATAGGAGTTGGGTACGCTCGCTGTGGCCTGCCGATATACCTTCAAGGACTCGCGATAGCGTCTCTGCGACATATAAAGATCGCCCAGGCGTTGGAGCAGTGCGAGCTCAATGTGATCGCCGCGCCAGGTGAAGCGCAAGCGTTCCAATTCCTCGATCGCTTGAGCCGCCGTGACCCGCTGCTCGGACACCGCCAGGTCGAGCAGGGCCAAGCGCGCCCGGGTTTGGGATGGGCGATGTTCGCTAAACTGCACAACCTGTTGCCATAGGCCGCGAGCCTTGGCCGCCGCACCGTTCTTCTGATCGATATAGCCCCTCAGCACCGCGATCTGCGATCTTTCGTCCAGGCTCGGGGTTTCTTTCCGCGCCTCCGCCAGATAGGCCGAGGCGGTTTCCAGATCGCCGGTGGCCAACTCGGCCTCCGCCGCCATGAAGAGCAGGCCCATGCGCACCCGGCGGGGGTAGTCGGCGATCAGATGGCCATGATCCTCGAACTTCTGCACCGCGACCTCCCAATCGAAGGCCACGGCGGCCATGGCGCCGTTCCAGAGTTCAGCCTCTGATTCGCCATGCAGGCTGGGGTGGAACAGATCCTTGGACGCCACGTTGTAATCCCCGCCCAAGAACCTGGCGATGCCGCGCATGAGACGGATTTCCGGGTCGATCGGCAGAACCGGATCGGCGGCTTCGGCGAAATCGAGAAGCCCGCCCGCCTCGCTGACGAAACCGTGGGCGAAATAGAAGCGGGCCAAATCCAGGCGCACCGCCGGCAGATGCTGCGTATCCGCCTGCGCCAATTCTGCCTGCAGGGCCTGACGAATGGCTAGGTAACGGCCCGGCGGGCCCCGCCGCCAAGCGGGAAGATCGAACATGCGCGGCCCGACCGGTGCTTCGTAGAGGTTCGATTTGAGTCTCGCCAGGGACGCTCCATGGGACAGAACGATGCCGTCCGGATGGGTAATCCGTACGCCGGGCGCGGCAACGCTGACTTGTACCGATTCGTCAACGATCTCGAGGGCCAGACCCTGAAGGCTGCGCAAGGCCTGGAATTGCGGATACGTCTGAGCCGTGGTCAAGCCTTGACCCGCCACCGCCGCCGGAACCACCATCAAGGGGGCGCCGGAACTCGGGTCTGCGAAGGCGACAATCCGGCCTGGCATCTGCATGGTGAATTCAACGCCAGAGGGCTGCCGCTCGCCTTCGGAGCCGATCTCCTGAACCGGGGCCGGCCGCGGCGAGCGGGGCCATAGAGCGACCACCCAAGTGGTGCCTTCGCGCTCGATATGTGGCTCCAGGATCGGTGGCGCGGTCAAACGCAACAGAGTCGCCTCGGGCGCATCGAACTGCTCGATCGGCGCGAGTTCGGGCACCAGTTCGCTTAGGGCCGCGGTAACGTCGCCGTGCGCCGCCCGGTCGAACACCAGCCATAGATGCGGGCCTCGCCGGAATACCGCCAAGGCGGCCTCCGCATCCCATTGGAAGCGCAGGTTGTTCAGGGTCCGGGGCGGTCCCTTGAGGAAACTGAACCCGGTGCCCTCGGGCATGAAAAGTTCTTGGTCGGCGAGCACCAGAAGCCGCGCCGCGCCACCGTCCTCGCCCTTGCTATCCGATTTCTTCACCGCTTTGGATTTGCTTTGCGCTCCGACTTTCTGGACGGTCCGGGCCGGCTTGGCTCGGGGTGGCGCTACCGGAACGCGAGACGCGGCTGCCGTCTTGGTCTCGCCCGGCGTTGGGCTTTTCGTTGCCGGTCCTTTTGACTTTGGCGGCGCGGCCAACAGCGGCACCGGTGCATAGAGGTTGGCCGGCGGGGCCGACGCGCGCGAGGTCCGCGTGGCGAGCGAGCCGGCGTGAGGCGTATTGGGTGGCGTCGCCTGACCCTCAATCCGGTCCGTCAGCGGAATCGGTGGCGCGACACCGGTTTTGGCCGGCACCGTCACCACCGGCGACGCGACGGGGTCTTTTGCGGCGTTCTTTGGGGCGGGCTCGGGAGACGATTTCGGGACTGCTGCCTGAGCCGGTTTCGGTGGCGCCTTGGCCGTTTTAGTCGCGCCGCGTTTGGCTGCCGGCGCGTCCACCGGAGTATCCGGACGCAGGATATCCAAGACCGTCGAATTGCCGCTTTCCAGAAGGCGCAGCTTGCTACCCGGTGCGATCTCGACCACCACGTTCAAGCCACCCGCGCCCGCTTCCGGCACGACCTTGCGTACGCTTGGCGGCGGATCTTTGAGCAAGCGACGGAGGTCCAACTCCCCCGCCCGGTCGAAGCGCAACAACGCCCGGTCCGGCCCCGGCTCCAGCTCGACGCCGACTGGCCGTGCCCAATCGAAGACCAGGCGGTCGAAGCCCGGATGCTCGCCGACCCGCAGTGTCACGCGTTCTGCGGCGGCCGCGCCTTGCACGGCGAAGAAAGCCGCCAGGATCAGCGCTGCCCCGAGTATGGCGTTACGGCGCATGGGGCGCGACCTCGTAGATGACGATGTCGACACGCTCACCGAGGCCAGGTGCGCTTCCGCTCTGGGGCGCGGCATGCCGCGAGCCGCCGAATCCCCGGGCCACCATTGGCCCGTCATATCCGACCTGGATCATACCCTCGGCCAGGGCGCGCGCCCGCGCCAAGGAGGATTGCCAACCGCCGGCCTCGCCCACTTTCGGCCCCGCCGGGGCGCTATGGCCGTGCACCTCGATCAGATTGCCCAGGGTTTGGATCAGGCGGCTCAGGGCGTAGACGACCGGCTGCGCACGCGGCGCGGTAGTTCCGCTAGTTCCATCGAATAGGGCCTTGGCGGGGAATGAAATCACGGTGCGGCCCGGCGCGCGCCAGACCACACCGACAGAGAGCTCCGGCTCGCTTGAGAGCTGCTGTTGGATGACCGGAGTCAGGTAATCCAAATCGGCCGCCGGCGGCGGGAAATCTTGCTCGATCTGAAATTCGACCGCCGGCTTAGCTTCTTGGCGCGCCTGAATCGAATCCAGGTCTCCGGCTAGCGACCGGACCAAATTTTGCCACTTGTAGATTTCGACGCTCGACATGGAGAACAGCAACACGAAAAAGGTCAGCATCAGCGCGACCAAGTCGGTAAAGGTCATCATCCAAGCGTTGGAGAATGACCGGCGCAGGGCCGTACCGACGTCGCCCAAGTACGACGAGCCGGGCGGCATCCGCCCGGTCCGCTCACCTTGCCGCGTGGCGCTCATGACCTTCGCCTGCTGGGGAGCGGTGTCGGATCGTCGCGCAGGCGAAGAATAAAGCGGACTCGGTCGGGATCGCCGGGCCGTAGACCGATCGACAAGGTCGCTTCGGGGATCGACTGGCGGATCAAGTAACGGGCGATGGCATCGGCGCGCCGAACCGCACGCCCCCCCCGGGCGCCGTCATCCCCTTGGGCCTTGGGGCTCGGCGTGCCGTGTTCGAACGCCAGTTCGTATTTCGCGATGCCGCCCGGGTCGCGCATCATCGCGCGCGCCACCCGGCGGATCAGGACCTGGCGTTCCGGCCGGATATCGTCCTCACCGGGATGAAACAAGGCCCGCGCCGGCATATCGACTGTCATGACCGTGGCTCGGGAGGTTCGATCGGCCTTGGCCGAAGGCACAAAGGATTCGAACAGGCTGCCGATCTCATTGGTCAGGTCTTCGGGTAATTTCAGCACGCCGAGCGAAGCCGCCGCCGAGGTCGCGCTCTCGGGCGTTTGGACCGAGCCACGGAAGGCACGGTTGACGCTATCGAGGGCGGCGCTCGATTTACTCGATTCGAACTCAGAGAGCGCGTTCAGGAGAATGAAGAAGGCCAGCAAGATCAGCTTCAGGCTGAGCAAAAGGACGATGTATTTGTTGCCATCCCCCCTATCCGGCATGGGTAGCAGCTGTGCCACGGTATTAGCCGAAGTCGGCCATGAGGGCGTCGATTTCCTCCTGACTCATGGCGTTGGTAGGAAGCTGCGGACCGTTCATCAGATCGCCGTCAGACTCCACCACCTTGTCGTCACCGCCGGCTGGCTCGGCAACGGCCGCAGCCGCGTCTTCGGTGGCAGTTTTGGGAACCTCCTCGCCGAAGGCCTCGAGCAGGCTGGCGACCTTGTCCTCGACCTCTTGCAGCACCTTGACGATCTTGGTGATGCGCTGGCCGGTGATATCCTGGAATCCGCAAGCCTCGTAAATCCGCGTGACTGCTTCGGCGATGGGCTCTGCGGCCTCGGGCGCGAGGTCGTTGCTGGTGGCCTCAATTGTGTCCACCGCCTCGAAAATCTCGTTCGTCGCCTTCTCTGTCGCCCCAACGATGGCGCTGAGCTCGTCCGAGGCAGCCGGAATGAACTTCGTGCTGATTTCGTCCGCGCGCAGGGCGGTTATGTCCGCCTTGGCTGAGCGAATGAAATCGGCCAAGGCGGAGATGTCTTCATGCAGCTTTAGATTAACGCCGGACTTGTCGCCGGAGATCGATCCCAGAACGCTTTCGACGACCTCGGCGATATCGGCCGGGTCGACGCCGAGCGGTACCCTGCCCAGCGCCGCGAGCCGCGACTCGACTTGCGCATGCTTTGCCGCCTGAGCCGTCATGGCAGCTTAGAAGTTGCCCAGGACCGTGGTCAGCTTGCCCTTCAGGGTCGCAGCGTTGAACGGCTTGACGATGTAGTTGCTGACACCGGCTTGCTTTGCGGCAATCACGTTCTCGCTCTTGCTTTCGGCCGTGATCATAATGAAGGGCAATTCCTTCAGCTTCATGTCGGTGCGAACTTCCTTGAGTAACTGGAGGCCGCTCATGGGCTCCATGTTCCAGTCGGAAATGACCAAGCTGAATTCCTTGTCGCGCAGCTTTTGCAGCGCCGCGCTCCCATCCGTCGCTTCGTCAACGTTGTCGAAACCCAGTTGTTTCAAGAGGTTTCGGATGATCCTGAGCATGGTCTTATAATCGTCCACGATCAGAATCGGCATGTTCATTTCAACGCCAGCCATTGAGAACTCCTTGATTCCGGCAAGTTTGCGAAAGCCCCCGGACTTGGAAAATACTCCGGAAACCATAGCTCTGCGGGGTTAAGACTATCTAAAAACAGCCGAAAAACCGGCCGGTCCCGGGCCAGCGGCGGCACTATTCCTTGGCCGGCAAAATTCGGCGTTGTGCCAGTTGGGTGGTGATGGCGTTGGCCTTCTCGGTGCCCATCTTGGCCAAAATCGGCGCGACCTTGCGCTCCTTCATGCGCTCCACAACCGGAAGCAGAACATCCATTTCCATGGTCTCGAAGATCTTGGCCGCGTTCTTGGGCTTCATGTTCTCGTAGATCTTCACCAGGCTTTGGTATTGATTTTCGGTCTGTTCTTCGTGGGTATTGAGCAGGTCTTCGATCTGCTTGCGCAGGGCCTGCAATCCGGCGACCTTTTCCTCGATCCGGCGTTCGGCGGCCTGTAGCAGGATCTCGCGCTCTTCCAAGCGCATCGCCCGACGTTCGATCTCCTCGCGCCGTATAGCCAGGGCCTGCAAGAGGTCGACTTCCTGGTCGGTCATGTTCAGAGGATCGGGCGGCAACTGATACCGGCCGTCGGTCCCGGGAGCGGCCTCCGCCGGCTCCCCAGGGTCGCCAGGCACAGTTTCCCCTGCGTCAGCGGTCTCGTTCGGCGCTGCATCATTTTGTGCCTGTGCGGAGGGCTTGTCCTGGGCCATGGCCGTGAAGCCTTGCCACACGTCGGTGACCCGCGCCGCCAGTGCCAAGCCGGCGACCGCCACCAGGACCGGCAGCAGCCGCAGGCGCATATTCTTGGCGCGATGTTTCGCGGTGCCGGCCATTAGCGGAGCCCCTGCAGTGTCTTAAGCAAACCGGCTTCTTCGGGCGGGACCTTGGCGGATTGACGTTCGAACGACGGCTTGACCACCTTGGGAGGCCCTGCGGCGGCCGGTGCATCGGTCGGGATGGGCGTGAGCGGGCGCGCGGCCGCAATCGATCCGTCGAGGCGGCCTGATAAGGACTCCGCCCTTTCGATCAAGAAGGCAAGTTCGTCGACCCGGCCGCGCGATCGATCGATACCCTGATGGAGTTTCTCGCCAAGCTCGGCTGCATGGTCGCGTAGACCCTCGATCCCGGTCTGGGCACTGTCGGTCGCCTCGACGAGCCGGGCGATTAAGGCTTCCATCTCGTCCCTATCGTCGCGCAGCCGGGTCAGCTTCCGGCTCAGCGACACCGCATAGGCGATGGTCGCGATCAGCAGCACCGCGATCAGAATATCGAGACCGGTCGAAAACCAGAACGCCGGACTCATGAACCCTCCTGTTCGTCGTCACGCTGGACTTGGCCGGCAATCCGCACGGCGATGTGATTGGTCTTGCGCCCCATGTGCCCGGTGAACAGAGGGACGTCGCCGCAACGCATCTCGACCGCCGACTTGGGCGAACAATTGAGCTCCAGCCGGCTGCCCGGCGCCCAGGAGAGGACATCGCCCAAGGGCAACTCGACCTGATCGAGAACCGCTTTCAGCGGCACCTCGGTTTGCCAAAGCTCCGCGGTCAAATGGCTTTCCCAGATCGAATCGCGGCCGAACTTCTCGCCCATGAACATCTGTAGCAGCAGCTCGCGCACCGGCTCCAGGGTCGCATAGGGGATCAACAATTCGATGCGCCCGCCACGGTCTTCCATATCGACGCGCAGGGTGACCACGATCGTCGCATTGGCGGCGCGCGCGATGGTCGCGAAACGCGGATTGGTCTCCAAACGTTCGAAGCGGAAGGTCGTGGGCGACAAGGGATCGAACGCGGCGGAAAGATCTCCGAGCACGACATGAACCATGCGCTCGACCAAATTGCGCTCGATGGTGGTATAGGGCCGGCCTTCGATACGCATGGCCGCTGTGCCGCGGCGCCCGCCCAACAGCACATCGACGATGGAATAGATCAGCGCGCTGTCCACGGTCATTAGGCCGAAGTTGTCCCATTCCTCGGCCTTGAATACCGCTAGCATCGCCGGCAGCGGGATCGAGTTCAGGTAGTCGCCGAAGCGCGCGGAACTGATGTTGTCGAGACTAACCTCGACATTGTCGGAGGTGAAATTCCGCATCGAGGTCGACATCATGCGGACGAGGCGGTCGAATACGACCTCGAGCATGGGCAGGCGTTCGTAGGAAACCAGGGCCGAATTCAGGATCGCCTGAATGCCCGACTTGTCGCCATCGTCGACGGCGCTGCCGTCGACGCCCAGCAGGCTGTCGATCTCGTTTTGGTCTAGGACCCGGGTTGACCCGGCCGGCGCATCGTCGCCGCCACTTTCGCCGTCGCCATCGCCATCGCCGTCATCGTCGGCCATGGCCTCCCATTCGGCCATCATGGCGTCCTGGTCGACGTCGCCTCCGCCTTCTTCTAGGTCGGTATCTTCTGCCATTACATCAAAGCTTTCGCCGGCCGGCCATGACCTTGGGGTTGCATGCCGCGAACAACACCGAGGGTCCTGCCGGTTACTGAATCAACATATCGCGGAACAGGACGTCCTTGACTTCCACCGGCTGCGCGGCGGTCGCGACGCGGAGCAGCAACTCCTCGCGCAGGCGCTGCAAACCGGCGGAGCCCTGCAGATCCTCGACCCGCAAACCGCGCAGATAAACTTGAAAGCTGTCCACGACGCGGGGCATGACACCCTCGATCGCGGCCAAGTCCTCCTGAGAAACAAGCTCCAGGACGACCGTTATCTTCAAATATCCGGTCTTGCGTCCGGCGGCGCTCAAATTGACCAGCATCTCCGGGATCTCATAGAACACCGCTGGGCCGGTCGGCTCCGGCGCAAGGTCTTCCTCCGCAGCGCCCTCGGCGTCCAAGCCCAGAAGCGGATCCAAGAGGCCGGAGAAAAAGGCGCCCGCAGCGCCACCGATTATGAGCAAGACCGGCAAAGCGATGAAGAGAATCAGCTTCCGGCCGGGCATCTTGCCGCTTGGCTTCGGCGCCTCGGCACCTTCTTCCGATTCGACCTCCGGTTCCTGGTCGGCGGCGACGGCTTGATCGGTCATTCAGCAAGACTCACTGATTTTCAGGGGCTTATTTCGTAAACACCCTAAAATGACGCGGTTAAGAACTGGTTTAGGAATCGGCCCAGCCGGGCACCCCGGTGGGGCTTGGGGCAATAAATTCCGGGTGAGCCCTTCCAAATCCGCCACACCGGGGCCCAGGCGCCCTCGATCGGCTCGCCAATCCGCAGGAAACGCTCGGTTTCCCGCGCGTTTCCAGGCTTGGCACGTCTTCTGCATCTAGTTTCGACGACACGCCAGCGATGGCATCGATCGTTGCCCGGTTTCCCGCCCAACGGAGATATACGGCCAAAAATGGAAAACACCCTCTCCGTCGTCTTGTCCCGGCAGGGCGTCCTGGCCCGCCAGATGGAAATGATCGCGACCAACCTCGCGAACACCAACACCGCCGGTTTCAAAGCCGAGGCGATAATCTTCAGCGAATTTCTGGAGCCGACCGCCCCACGCGACGATCCGCTGAGCATGGTCCACGATGTCTCGTTCCTGCGCGACATGTCCGAGGGCAACATGACCGGGACCGACAACCCGTTGGACCTGGCCATATCCGGCGAAGGCTTCTTCGCCATCGATACCCCGCAGGGCGAACGCTTTACCCGCCACGGCGCTTTCCAGCTCGACAACACCGGTCAGATCGTCACCTTGGCCGGCGCGCCGCTGCGCGGCGAGGGCGGCGCCCCTATCGTCGTGCCGCCGGAGGCCAGCACGATCACGATCACCCGCGACGGAACCGTATCGGCCGACGCGGCCGAGATCGGCCGGATTGAGGTGGTCGCCTTCGATCAGCCCCAGGCCCTCTCGAAGGACGGCAACGGCCTGTACGATCCAAAAAACCAGCCCTCCAGGGCAGCCGACAATCCCACGATCCTGCAGGGCATGATCGAGGGGTCGAACGTCAAGGGCGTGGCCGAAATGACCCGCATGATCGACGTGGTGCGCAACTATCAATCGGCCGGACGCATGGCCGAAACCGAACACAAACGAATTCTCGAGGCCATCGACGTCATCATCGGCAATTAGAAAACCGGATAGGACTTAAGGCTATGAGATCCCTCAGCATCGCGGCGACCGGCATGTTGGCCCAGCAGCTCAACGTCGAAGTCATTTCGAACAACATCGCGAACATCAACACCACCGGTTTCAAGCGCCAGCGGGCGGAGTTTCACGACCTGTTGTACCAGGACTTGTTGCGCGCCGGCACCGCGTCCTCGGATACCGGCACCGTAGTGCCGTCCGGCATCCAGGTCGGCCTGGGCGTGAAGCCGGCCGCGACCTACCGGATCGCCGAGCAAGGCAATATCACGATCACCGACAATCCACTCGACATGGCGATCAACGGCAAGGGTTACTTCGCTGTCGAGCTGCCGTCCGGCGAAACCGCTTACACCCGCGCCGGGGCCATGGGGCGCAGCGCCACCGGCGAGTTGGTGACCGCCAATGGCTTCATCGTGCAGCCCGGCATCACAATTCCTGACGACGCCACCAGCGTCACCATCAACGCCCAGGGCGAAGTTTTTGCCAACCTGGACGGACAATCCGCGCCCAGCAACCTGGGTCAGGTCGAACTGGCCACCTTCCCCAACGAGGCCGGATTACAGGCGATCGGCAACAACATGCTGCTGGAAACCCAAGCCTCGGGCGCACCGACAGTGGCGGCGCCGGGCTCCGACGGCTTCGGCGCCCTTCAGCAGGGCGCGTTGGAAACCTCAAACGTCAATATCGTGGCGGAGATTACCAACCTGATCACAGCGCAGCGGGCCTACGAAATGAACTCGCGTGTCATCCAGGCATCGGATGAGATGATGTCTTCAGTCAATCAGCTTCGCTAGTGAATTGAATTAAAATGAGAAAACACCGAAGCGCCTTTTTGGCTCCCGTCCTGATCCTGGGCCTGCTCTCCGGACCGCAAGCGGCCGCGGCGGAGCCGGCAGCACCGGGCACGCCGATCCTGCTCAAGCCGCGGGTGCTGGTCGACGACCAGGTCGTGCGCCTGAGCGATCTCTTTGACGGGCTCGCCGGCCCGCACCAGGAGTTGGGCCGAACCGCGATCGCCCGGGCGCCCGAGCCCGGCCAGCGAGTCGAGGTCAATGCCCGTTGGCTGTTGGCGGTCGCCCAAGCCTATGCTCTGCCTTGGCGGCCGCGCTCGCGCTACGAGACCTTGACCATCGAGCGGGCCAGTCTGGTCATCGACACCGACCGGATCCAAGTCGCCATGATGGACGCCCTGGCCGCACGCGGTGCCATCGGCCAACTTTCGGTGGTGTTCGACAACCCCTCCATCCGACTGCACGTGCCGGTCGATGCGCCGGCCGAATTGGCCATCACCGGGTTGTCTTACGATCCCGCCACCGGCCGTTTCCTCGGCCAAGTCGTCTCGCCGGCCGAAGGTACGCCTGCGGCGCGCGCAACCATCAGCGGCCGGGCGGTCGAACTGGCAGACATTCCGGTCCTGGCCCGCCGGATCGAGCCGGGGGAAGTCATCAAGCAACGGGATATCGAGTGGATCTCGACCCGGGCCGATCGCCTGAACCGCAACACGGTGAGATCGCCGGAGCGCTTGCTGGGCAAGAGCCCTCGGCGGCCGATCCGGGCCGGGCAGCAGATCAAGAGCGCGGACTTGCGCGATCCGGTGCTGGTCGAGAAGAACAGCATGGTGACCATACGTCTGGAAAGTCCGCGCATGGTCCTGACCGCCCAGGGCCGAGCCCTGGATCAGGGCGCCGCCGGCGACGTCATCCGGGTCATGAATACCAAATCCAAGACCATTGTCGATGCCGCCGTAACGGCATCCGGCGCGGTGCAAGTTTACGCCGCCACGCTGGCCGGTATCGCACAGGAGGGCCCGAAATGAGTATCTCACCACGCACGACCACCGCGGAGAAGACGCGCGGCCTCGCCCAAGTCCTGGCGATCGCGTTAATCGGCCTCAGCCTGTCCGGGTGCAATCTGCTGTCCCGGCTGTCGAATGTAGGCGCGCAGCCAGACCTGGCCAGAATCGAAAACCCCGCGGTGCTGCACGGCAGCCAACCGGTTTCCATGCCGATGCCGCCGCCGGTACCGGTCGACCGCCAGGCCAATTCCTTGTGGCGGCCCGGCTCGCGCGCCTTCTTGAAGGATCAGCGCGCAGCCGATGTCGGCGACATCCTGACAGTTATCATCGAGATCGAGGACGAGGCCACCATATCCAACACCACGGAGCGTACCCGCACCGCTGGCGAGGATGCCTCTGCAAGCGCCCTTCTGGGTTACGAGCAGAGCCTGGGCGCCATCCTGCCCGAGGCCATCGACCCAACGAACCTGATCGATTTAGACAGCAGTTCCAACACGCAGGGCGCCGGAAGTGTGAAGCGGGACGAGGAAATCAACCTACGCATCGCGGCCTTGGTGACTCAGGTTCTGCCAAACGGCAATCTGGTGATCGCCGGGCGCCAGGAGGTCCGGGTCAATTTCGAGGTCCGCGAGTTGCAGGTCGCCGGCCTGATCCGACCGGAGGATATTACCTCGATCAACACGATCTTCTACGACCAGATCGCCGAGGCGCGCATCGCCTATGGTGGGCGCGGACAGATAACCGACGTTCAGCAAGCCCGCTACGGCCAGCAGATCTACGACATCCTTTGGCCGTTCTAAGCAGGCTCATTTTGGCGGTGCCGGCAAGACGGCGCCGCCAGCTCCCCTACTCGTCTCGGTGAGTGCGCTCCATGCGCTCGTGGCGCTCCTGCGCCTCGATCGAGAGGGTCGCGATCGGCCGGGCCTCCAGGCGCCGCAGGCTGATCGGTTCCGTGGTTTCCTCGCAATAGCCGTAGGACCCGTCCTCGATTCGCTCCAGCGCGGCGTCGATCTTGGAAATCAATTTGCGCTCCCGGTCCCGGGTGCGCAATTCCAGAGACCGGTCTGCCTCCAAAGAGGCGCGATCCGCCAAATCGGCCTCCGCCTGAGGCTCTTGCTTCAGGTTCTGAATGGTTTCATTTGACTCCGCCAACAGGTCCTCCTTCCAACGCAAGAGCTTGCACCGGAAGTATTCCCGCATAACGGGGCGCATGAATTTCTCATTTTCCTTGGGGCGATACCCCTTCGGTACGGATACCGGCTTTTTCATGCTCGTCCCGCGCCACTGGATTGGGCCATGTCGGCGCGGAGTATATGGAATTTGGCGCGCCGGACAAGCATCTGAATGGCCGGAAACACCGCTCACACATATTTGAATCTAAAGGTAAAAAAGGACCCGGAACTGGGCTGGTTATTGGCCCAATTTGGCCAATTCAACCGCGGCGCGCAGCTCGATGTCGTTAAGGATTTCCGCCAACCTGGGGTCGCTGACCTGGGCCCGCCCGGCCGCTGCCTGGGCGGCCAGGCGCTCGATCGCCCTAACGGACAACCGTCCCTCCAACAGAGCCAGGCGCAACTCATCGAGCCGGTCCAGCAGATCCTCGCCGTGTCGGCGGCCCTCGCTGTCCGATTCGGGGTCGTTGGGCAGCTCCTGCAGGGCCCAAAGGGCATCGACACCGGACGCAGGCTTGGCACCGCTGAGCGAACTTGCCGGTTTCGCGCCCGCTTTGGAAAGCGCCTTGAAAAAGCCGTCGGAGCTCCCGGTTCGCCCACGCGCGCCGGGGCGCGTGCCCCGCGTTGCGTTTGTGATCCGATCGATCTTCATCCCGGGCTCCGGCAAAATGTCCTGCGGTTACAATGCGGTTCGGCATCTTTAGGATTGGTTAAGACTGCGGCCCGGAGCGGGCCCCGGCGGCAAAATGTGCCGCCCTGGGTGTCGCGGCACGGCGATATCTGCCACGTTTCGGGCCCAGTAGAGGCCAGGCCCCCTAGAAACCGGCCCGGGGCCGCCGCCCGAACCATGGCATGGATTTCGCATATAACGGCTCATAAGGTTTCGAAGGAACGGACGGCCCATGATCGCCAAGCGCACCATAACCGGATTGCTAACGGGGGCCATGCTGGCCGTCTCCGTCCTGATCTCGGCCTCCGGCGACGCGCAAGCGCAGTCACGGATCAAGGACATCGTCGAGTTCGAGGGCGTGCGCGACAACATGCTGGTCGGCTACGGCCTGGTGGTCGGGCTAAACGGCACCGGCGACGATCTGGATAGCGCCCCCTTCACCCGGGAAAGCCTGATCGGCATGTTGCAACGCCTGGGCATCAGCGCGCGCGACGACGATCTGGACACCAACAACGTTGCCGCAGTCATGGTGACGGCCAACCTGCCGCCGTTCTCACGCCAGGGCACCCGGATCGACGTCACGGTATCCGCCTTGGGCGACGCCGACAGCCTGCTTGGCGGCATGCTTCTGGTCACCCCCTTGCTCGCCGCCGATGGCGAGGTCTACGCGGTCAGCCAGGGGCCGATCGCCATCGCCGGCTTCAGCGCCAAGGGCGAGGGCGAGAGTGTCACCAAGGGAATCCCGACCAACGGTCGGATCCCGAACGGTGCGATCATCGAGCGCGAGATCGATTTCGACATGCGCGAGTTGGCCTCGGTCAAACTGAGCCTGCGCAACCCGGACTTGACCACGGCCCGGCGGGTGGCCCAGGCGGTCAACGCCTTCACCGGGCAGGCAACCGCCCACTCGACCGATCCAGCCACGGTGCAACTGCAAGTGCCGCAGCGCTACAGGGGCGACGTGGTCGCCTTCTTGACCGACGTCGAACAACTTCCGGTACAGGCCGATCAGATCGCCCGCGTGGTGATCGACGAACGCTCCGGCGTCATCGTCATGGGCGAGAATGTGCGCATCAGCACGGTCGCCATCGCCCAGGGCAACTTGACCATACGGATCACCGAAACCCCGCAGGTCAGCCAGCCGGCGCCCTTCTCCAACACCGGCCAGACCGAGGTCGTGCCGCGAACCGACATTCAGGTCCAAGAGGACGACGATCGCAAATTGGCGGTTCTAAGAACCGGTGTCAGCCTGCAGGAACTGGTCAACGGACTCAACTCCCTCGGCGTTGGCCCGCGCGACCTCATCACCATTCTGCAGGCGATCAAGGCCTCCGGTGCCCTGCAAGCAGACATAGAGCTCTTATGATGGACCTAAGCACCCTTCCCGTTGACCTTGGCTCCATCGCGCGGACCGCGCGTGACGGCGACGCCCTACGCGCGGCGGAGAGCCTGCGCGGCAAGGGCGACCGCGACTCCATCCGTCAGGCGGCGGCGGATTTCGAGGCGGTCTTCGTCTCTCAGATGCTGGCGCCCATGTTCGAGACGCTCGAATCGGACACCATGTTCGGCGGCGGCCCGGGCGAAGATATCTATCGATCGATGATGGTCGAGGAATACGGCCGGGCAATCGCACGCACCGGCGGGGTCGGCATCGCCGAGCACGTGGAACGCGAGCTGCTCAGAATTCAGGAGGCGGCCTCAAATGAGTGACAGCGACCTAGTATCCGAACTTCTCCAAACCACGACACAGCTGACCGACCTTCTGGTCCGGGAAGCTGAGATGCTTCGAGCCATGAAGCCGGCGGAAATTCAATCCCTGCACCAAGACAAGCTGGTGCTCAGCGCCGCCTACGAAGCCCAAATCAAGGTCCTGAAAGCCAACCCGAAGATCCTGCAATCGATCTCGACCGACCTGCGGGCCGACCTCAAAGCCAAGATTCAGGCGTTCCAGGCCGCTCTGTCAGCCAACCGAAACGGACTGCGTGCTGCCCGGGAGACCACGGAACGCGCCCTAAAAGCGATCGCGGACGAAGTTCAGGCCAGGACCCGGATACACGCCGGGTACTCGGCCCAGGGCGCGACCGGCTCTCCAAGCGAAACCAGCCGAACCTCGGCCCAGGCTTTCGCCTACGACCAACAGCTGTAACTTTCCCAGAAATTACCCGGCCAATTGGCCGTTGGAACCGGCTCAAAAGGCCGGAGTAGCGGCGATTCGGCTACCGTATCCTGCAGGCATCGTAACGATTCGTTAAGACTATCGGACCACAATATAAGGTGCTGATATATAGAGGTTTTATAACGTATTTTATGTATCTGAATCGGGGCGACCAGGAGCTATCGTACGATGCTCATAAACGCCGCTAGTCCACCATCGCCCGCGCGGGCTACGACACCGGAGGTTGTAGTACGCGAGGCCCAACCCGCGCCCGAATCTAAGAGGGCCGCGGCACCGCAGGCGCGCGTCAAACCGCCGCCGTCGCCAGAAAGGCCGTCGCAATACCGATTGGTCTACGACAAGGAACTAAGCCGGACCTTCATCCAAATTGTCGATCGGGAGAGCGGCGAAGAAATCTTGCGTTTCCCGCCCGAGGAACTGGTCCGTTTCATCGACGACAGTATCCGCCGCAGCTCCTCCGCCGGCTTACTCGTTAACCGCTCCGTCTAGGTCGGGCCCAGCCCTCGTAGGGCTTCGTCCCCGGCGGTCCTTCCCTCTTCCCATCCGGCAATCCTATTCCCCTGCCCTGTCACAGGGTAATTCTTGCCGACTCGGTCCTGACAATTCGTCGGTATCTGCCAAAGGCCTGCGGTGCCAAGGTCTGTTATCGGGCGGATATGGCGCAATTTTGGGTGCTTGGAGGGCATCCCCGGTTGGCATGGCATTCGCATAGAACTGGGACGGGCGGACAAATCGGACGGCCATACGCGCATGGCCATCGTTCCGCCGACCTGAATGACCCTTGGGAACCCAACTATGTCACTACTAGGCGCCCTTCAATCGTCGCTTTCCGGGCTTCAGACCGCTCAAGCCCAGATGCTGATCACATCGAACAACGTCGCCAACGTGAATACGGAAGGGTATACCCGCAAGTCCGCAGCGGCCGTCACAAGGACTGTGGCCGGCGAGGCAGCTGGGGTACAGCTATCCGACATCCAGCGAACCGTGGACGACCGCCTGCTACGCCAGCTCCAGGACCACATCGCGCGCCTGAGCGGCCAAAAAGTCCAAGATGGCTATCTGCGCGAGACCCAGATCCTGTTCGGTTCGCTCGCCGACAATTCCTCGCTCGGCCACAACTTGACCCAGCTCGGATCGGCCCTGGAGGCCCTGAGCACCAATCCGAGCAGCCTGACCAACCGGAGCACCACAGTCGAATCCGGTCGCCTGATGGCAAGCCAGCTCAATTTCATGAGCGCCAACCTGCAACAGATGCGCGCGGATGCCGACCGCCTGATCGAAGATGCGGTCGGGACGGTCAATACCCTGCTCAGCGATATTCATAAGCTCAATCAGCAGATCGCCGTGGCGCGCGCGGCCTCGGATACCAGCCCCGACCTGGAAGACGAGCGCGACCGCCTGCTCAGCCAGTTGGCGCAAGAGATCGATATTCAGCACTTCACACGAAGCTCCGGCGAGGTCGTTATCCTATCCGGTGCCGGGCGGGGCCTGCTGGACTCCGTGCCGGTCACCTTGGTCCATAGCGCGGCCGCCCAACTCAGCCCCACAATCACCCTGGGCAGCGGAATCAGCGGAATCACCGTCGGCGCGGCCGGGCCCGACATTACTTTGGAGATCGCCGGTGGCCGCTTGGGCGGCCTGATCACGACCCGGGACCAAAACCTGGTCGATCTCCAAGCCCAAATCGACCGGCTGGCCGAGGTGCTGCGCGATACCGTGAACAAATTGCATAACGACGGCACGGCTTTTCCGCCGCCGCAAACCTTGACCGGAACGCGCGTTGTGGCGGCCGCCGACTCGCCGGCCATGACCGGCCTATTCCGGGTCACTGTGGTCGATACCAACGGAGTCACGGTCGAGACTAACGACATCAATCTCGCCACCCTAGCGCCCAACAACATCGGTGAGTTGGTCGCCCAAATGAACGGCATGGCCAACGCCACCGCGGCGATTAACGCTAACGGTCAGGTCACCCTATCGGCGACCGGCGCCAACCTAATAACCATCAACGAGCTCGACAGCGCCGTCACCACCGGCAACGTTACTTATGGCATGGGTCAATTCCTGGGGCTCAACGACTTCTTCGACGGCGGACCGGATTTCGCCAACTACATGAGCGACCGGGTCGCCAGCGATACCGCCGCCATCGGCCTGGCCGGCACTCTGTCATTCGATATTGCCGGCGCGACCACCAACGTCGGTTACGTCGTCGGCGACAGCCTGACCGATATCGCCACCGCGATCACCGCCGCGCTCGGCGGCCCCAACATCACCGCCAGCGTAGTGCGCGAGGGCGACGGATACCGCCTCCAGATTACCGACGCCGACAACGACAATTACACGATCACGGATTCTGGAACCCTGACCAGCCAGATCAACCTGAGGGCCGGCACCGCCGGAACTGCGCAAGGTATCGCGGTTCGTCAAGCGATCTTGCAGAACCCGGGATTGGTCGCTCACGCCGAATCGAGCGGCGCCTCGCCCTTGGCCGTCGGGGACATCGCGGTTTCTTCCGGCGACGGTTCGATCGCCCGACAGTTGGCCGATGCCTTCACCAGCAATCAAAGCTTTTCCGCTGCCGGCGGCGTGCCTCAGCGGACCACCACACTGTCCTCTTATGCCGCGGAGATTGTCTCGATCAACGCCGCGCAAGCGAGCAACATCAGTGGGCAGATTGCCACCGGGGAGAGTTTCCGCATCGCACTGGAGAACCAGATCGCGACGATTAGCGCCGTCAACTTGGACGAGGAACTCGCCAATATCATCGTGCTCCAGAATGCCTACGCGGCCTCGGCCCGGCTGACCTCGGTGATTTCGGACATGCTCGACATCTTGATTGAACTAGGCTGACGAGAGATCATGCCATGACCCGCGTTACGACCTTCGCCCTGCAACAGATGACGCTGTACCACACGTTGAATACCCAGGCGCGCGCCGCCGACCTCAGTGTGCAACTCGCGTCGGACAAGAAGTCTCAGACCTATTCCGGCATTTCCCAGGACGCGCTGCGCCTGGTATCGCTGGAAACCCGCCGCGCCGAAATCGCGCAGTTCACCATGAACATCGGCCGCGCGGAGCAGCGACTAAAGCTTATGGATACCACCGTCGCCTCGGTCGAGGAGCTGGCACTGGAACTGCGCGACACGCTGGATCGCATCTTGCAGCAACCGGACGCGACCGGCGGTAACCTGCAACAGATCGGGATCAATATTCGCGACTCCATCGCCGGGCTACTGAACACTCGCAGCGGCGATTCCTATCTTTTCAGCGGCACCCGCAGCGACCGCCAGCCGATCGACCTAAACGCCGCCGGTTACAACGATGTCTCGCTCATTGAAGCCGATGGAACCACCGTCGACAGCACTTTTTACGAGGCGTACTACACCCAGGTTCTGGGCAACACCCTGCCCTTTGCTCAAGGCTCGTTCTACAACCAGATATACTTCGACAAGAACGGCGTGGCACCGACCGTCCCGGCACCGGTCGATGCGGACAACCCGACCCTGACCGAGTTCAACGCCGAAGATCCCGGCCTATGGCAATACTACGTCGATCGGCTGAATTCAGCGCAGATGCTGGCGACCCCAAAGATCGACTACTACCAGGGCAATGCCCAGGCCAACGTCGTGCGCGCCGACGCACAGGTCGATGTGACCTACGACGTGCGCGCCGATACTTTGGCGTTCCAGCAGATCCTCACCGCCGCCGACGCCATCGCCAACCTGCCGAACGGCGATGCTACCGATGTCAACGAACGGGCGATCATCACCAAAGCCCGGGACATGATTAAGGAAGCGCTGGAGACCCCGTCCGGCGCCGGCTTCAATTCGGTTACCCAAATCCGTATGAATGTCACCTGGGCGCGCCAGACCCTGGAGAATACGCTGGAGCGCCACGAGAGCTTCGATGCCTATGCGGAGGGCATCATCACGGATATAGAAAACATAGATCCGGCCGACGTCATCGTCAGGCTGCAGAGCGACCAACAGGCGCTGGAAGCCTCTTTCAGCATGCTGGCGCGCCTGCAATCGTTCAGCCTGCTCGAATTTATCTAGGGGCCTTAACGCCAGGGCCCGGGCTGCCATAACCTGGCTTCGGGCCGGGGAACACGCCTGCCGTCGACCAGGCCGTTAATCGCGCGTTAACGGGCTGGGTGCATCATGCCATGGTAACCTAAGGTCAGGTAGACCATGGCAATCGATTTCGTAGGCAATATATTCCCCAACGTTGCGGGCCGGTCGCTGGCTTTGCTGGCGCAGGTGACGGCTGCGCCCAAATTCGAGGTGAGCTTCGCCGCGGCGCAAGAGACCGCCGTTAAACGCTTCAACGAGGAACTAGAACAATTCCAGAGCGCCGATTTCGGCCGCTCCAGGACGGCCCTGCTGCGCACAAAGGTGATCAGGCTCGAGGGCAGCCTGGAGTTGGCAACAACCTTCAAGGCCCATAGCTCCACCAATCGGCAGACCACCAAAGATATTCTCGATCAATTGGGCGAGCTTCGCGTCCTCGCCGATCCCAGCACGACCGCCGCTTTCGATACAAAGCGCGATGAGATCCTAGCCAACATCGACAAGCTGCTGGCCGCGAACATCTCAGGCTTGGGGGCCCCGGACGGTTTAAGGAACCTGAAAGTCCAGGCAGAAGCCGCGATACAGGCACTGTCCACCGCCGACGCGGCTTCCGCGACGGCGGCCCAGGCGACGATCGACGGTCTCGTGCTGGATTTCTCCGCAAAGCTGGAAATTCTCGAGCTCAATCAGGATACGGCATCCACCTTGGTAACGAGCTACGACCGCCTCCTGGGTGAACTTGGCCTGAAGATCGAAGACGTCGAAATCGACGAGCGCCAGCTAGGGATCGATCGTATCAAGGAGCTCGAGACCGAGCTGGCCCGCGTCTTCAGCTTCCTCTCACTCAGCTTCGAGGGCTCCCAGAACCTGGGAAATTTCGTCGCCGAAAGCACGGTCCTCAGGAAAGAGCTGGATCCGGGATCCGTCCTCAATCTGTTCGCCTGACTGGCCGGCCGGCCGCCAGCGTGAACCACGCCAATTGTCGTATTTCCTACAACATCGGGCAAAGCCCGATCCCGCAGGGCATTTATAGTAAAATTCTAATTTATAGTATATTACTATCAGAACATAATTAATAAATATTATCATTATTCGTAGTTAATATACATAAACCAAGTATATAATTTCCTATATACATAAATAAACACTTCATTATTTGACCCTATAAATATCACTACTTAATACGGGTCAGAATGACTCGGGGACTAGAACGGTCCTTTCACATCTTCAGAATGGAGAATCCACAATGGCTGGAGAAATTACCCTTTCCGCTTCCGCCCGGTCTTCGCTGCTGTCGCTTGGTAACACGAGCGACCTGATCGACCGGACCAACAACCGCCTTTCCAGTGGCCTGAAAGTGGCCAGCCCGATCGATGACGCCAAGGTCTTCTTCGAGGCCAAGTCATTGACTGACCGGGCCAGTACCCTAACCGAAAAGAAGGACGGCATCGACCAGGGCATTAGCTCGCTCAGCACGGCGCTCGAAGCCGTGGAGGCGGTCGACTCCCTGGTTCGCCAGGCCAAGGGTATCGCGCTGGCCGCCAAGACGGCGACCGGCACGGAACTCACCTCGCTGACGACCCAGTACGCCGGCATCCGCACCCAGATCAACAACCTGGTAACGGACTCTACCTACCAGGGCCTGAACTTGGTCGCCAGCACCGGCACGTCATCCCTGATTGTGTCCTTCAGTAACTTGACCGCCAGTCAGCTCACCGTCGCCTCGGTCAATCTGCTGGTGGGCACCGGCGGTGTGGGCCTAGGTATCACCTCGCAGGCAACATTTACTGCAGGTTCCAGCATCGATGCGGCGATCGCGCAGCTCGACGCGGCGATTACCACCCTGCGCGGTAACGGTCAGACGCTGGGTTCCAACGTCGCCTTGCTGCAGACTCGCCTGGACTTCACCGAGAAATACGTGAACGTCCAGGAAGAGGGTGCTGGCAAGCTGACCCTGGCCGATATCACCGAAGAGGGTGCCAACTTGGTGGCCCTGCAGACCCGGCAGCAGCTCGGTATTAACGGGCTCTCCTTCGCCGGTCAGTCCGAGCAGAACATCCTGGCCCTGTTCCGTTAAACCGCACGGAACACAGTCGGTTTCTTCCTTCGGGGGCGCTTCGGCGCCCCCGTTTTTTTGCGCGACCGCCCGGCAAGAATTACCCCGCGCCCGGGCAAAGCCTTCCCCCGGGCCGTTAAGTGGCGCGCCGAAGCCAAGGCAGTAATATGTAACTAATTGTTTTTATTGACGTCCCGTAATGGCATGGCATTTGCGTTTAAGGGTACAGATAACCACCGGCACGCCTAGCCAAGCCATAATGGGAGCCGAAAGATGGCGACTGATCTTAATCTATCCGCGGCGGTCCGCGAGAACCTGCTGGCCTTGAAGAGTACCGAGATCCTGATTGCCCGGACCCAGAACCGGCTGTCCACGGGGCTCAGGGTCGCCAGCCCGATCGACGATCCGCGGATCTTCTTCGAGGCCAAATCGCTCGGCGACAACGCGCGCGACGTCGGCGAAAAGAAGGAAGGCGTCGACCAGGGCATCAGCTCGGTCAAAACCGCCCTGGAAGGCATCGAGGGTATCGATGGGATGGTCCAGCAGATGAAGGGCCTGATCATCAGCGCCAGAACTGCGACCGGCAACGAATTGACCTCGCTGGTCAACCAGTACAACACCCTGCGCACCCAGGTCGACAACCTGGCCAGGGATGCGAACTATCAGGGCCTCAATCTGATCAACGGAACCGGCTCAACACTTGCGGTCCAATTCAGCACCGACACCACGAGCTTCCTGAACATCGCCTCTGTCGACCTGCGGGTCGCAACCACAGGCATGAGCATCTCGACGGCAGCGAGCTTCAGCGTGAGCTCCAATTTGGACGCGGCCGCGGCCGAGATTCAGGCCGCCATCGGCACCCTGCGCGGCCAGGCTCAGTCGCTCGCCTCCAATATCGCGATCCTGCAGACCCGGCTCGACTTCAACACGTCCTATGTCAATCTCCACGAAGAGGGCGCGGGCAAGCTGAACCTGGCGGATCTCACCGAAGAGGGCGCAAGTTTGGTCGCCCTGCAGACCCGGCAGCAGCTTGGCATCAATTCCCTCGCCTTCGCCGGACAAGCAGAGCAGTCGATCCTACAGCTCTTCAGGTAAGGTTTCTTTAACCACGACGGGGCGATAAAGGAGCACCAGCACATCCCATCATCGTTCGACAAGCCGGGGCGTGCCTAGGGCATCTAGCTTCGCGGAATGATCCTGTGCTGACACCGTCGCCTCGAGACCCAAGACCGAGCCCGGTTCTCGCTCCGAGCGAAACCGACTTGGCGCTTCGCGAGGCCGCGGAGGCGCTGGACGCCGAGTGGCACGACGAAACTATCCTTGCATGTGAACGGGCGTTGAAGGCGGATGCCGGGTGCGCCGAAGCCTTTCTCTTGCTCGGCCTCACCCATTTCGATTTGGACGAGCCGACCAAGGCAGTCGAAATCATCGAACACGCGCACAAACTCAACCCATTGATGCTGGAATGCGTCGACGCCCTAGCGGCGATCCTGGTTCGCATCGGCAAGGTCGGCGAGGGCTTGTTCTACGCCAAACTGGCGACCACCCTGGCACCGCATCCGACCATCAGAAATCTTCTGCCACAACGCTATGGCACGTTCTTCAAGAACTTCGAAACCGGGGATCCGCGGAGTTATTTTCACCGCGCCGGGTATAGCTTCGAGGCCGGCGCCTTTGCCGAGGCGGCCGCGCACTGCAGGCGCCAGCTCGAACTGACGCAAGGCGATCCCGAGACCCTTCGCCTCATGGGCCGGGCCAACCTAAAAATGGGCCAATTCGAGGCGTCGATTTCGGCCTTCCATGCGGCCCTGCACGCTAGTCCGCCCGAGGCTGGCGACCTTTTCAGCTTGGGCACCGCACTTCGCGCCACTGGGCATAGCGAGGAAGCCGGGGCCTGCCACAGCATGGCGCTGTCCCTATCCCCCGATGATCCGGTTCTTCATTCCGCCGTGGTCGCGGAACTGACCCGCCGGCCGGGCACGGAGGCCGGGCGGATCGAGGCGGCCCACCGCGAATGGCGGTCGCGGCACACGGTCGGCATCACGCCGCGCGCGCCGGCACCGGCGGACCCGCAAGACTTGGAGCGTCCGCTACGCGTCGCCTATTTATCAGGCGCCTTTTACCAGAACGACTTCATCGAGCTGTTCGAGCCGATCTTGCGCCTGCACCGGCCCAAGCATGTCACGGCCTATTGCTACAGCGACACGAGCTACGTGGACTTAACCACCGAAGGCTTGATGGGCGCGGCGACCAGGTGGACCGACATCGCCGGGATCGACGACGAAACCGTTTGGGAGATTCTGCGTGGCGACGAGATCGACATCGCGGTCGATCTCAGCGGGCATTTCGAAGGCGGACGGCCGCTGGTCTTCGCCCGGCGCCCGGCGCCGGTAACTCTTTCCTGGCTCGGCTACCCGCACCCGCTCGGCTTGCCTGGGGTGGACTACTTTCTGACCGACGAGATCGCCTGGCCGGCCGCCGCCGAGGCACCAGAGTCGGGTCAGGAAATCTGGCCCCTGCCCCGCGCGCCCCTGGCTTATATCGCCCCCACCAACATACCCGATATCGGTCCGCTGCCCGCGACCCAAAGCGGCGCTGTCACCTTCGGTGTGAAATGCGATCTGACCTTGATCACACCCGCGCTGATCCGCGACTGGGCCGAAATGCTGTGGTCCCAGGACAACACCCGCCTGTTGATCTGCAACCGCTTCGATCAGGACGAAGCCAGCGTTCAGCGGGTCGCCGACCTGTTTTCCCACTTCGGCCTGCGCACCCGCATGGACGTCGTGAATATGGCCGACAACTTCATGTCGGACTTCGCCTTCTACGATCACGTGGACATCGCTCTCGATACCGGTTCGTGCGATTCCCTGGTGGAAAATTGCCGGGCGCTTTGGATGGGCGTCCCGGTTATCGGTTTGGCCGGTGACCATCACGGGGCGCGGCTGGGCACGAGCCTTTTAGCCGGCGCGGGCCGTTCGGACTGGAGCGTCGAATCGACGCTGGATTTTGCCGCCTTGGCCGGGCGCCTGAGCGGTGACCTCGCCGAACTGGCCGAGTTGCGCGCGACCCTGCGCGATCAAGTTCGCCGCTCGGCACTCAGCGATCCGGTCGGCCTCTACGGCGCCCTGGAGGTCGCCTATCGGGAGATGTGGCGACGCTGCGCGGCGGGCGCCTAGTCAGGTAAGGACGAACGGACCGGCATGGCGAAACAAGTTTTAGAGCGGCCCAGCACATTCGATGTCGGCGGCGAGCACATCGGCGAAGGACGCTGTTTCGTGATCGCAGAGGCCGGCGTCAATCATAACGGCGACGCCCATATGGCGGCCCGCTTAATCGATGCCGCGGTCGCGGCCGGCGCGGACGCGGTCAAATTCCAAACCTTCAAGGCGGACCAAGTCGTCTCCATGGCGGCGCCCAAGGCCTCCTATCAACAAACCACCACGGCCCCCGGCGAAAGCCAGTTCGAGATGGTGCGCGCTCTGGAACTGAACGACACGCAGTTCGCCGAGCTCAAGGCCCATTGCGACCGGCATGGAATCGTCTTTCTGTCCACGCCCTTCGATCATCCCAGCGTCGAGTTGTTGCACGGCCTCGGCATGTCGGCCTTCAAGATTCCCTCGGGCGAGATTACCAACCTGGCCTTGATTCGCCATATCGGGGGCCTGGGCTTGCCGGCGATCCTCTCGACCGGCATGGCCTATCTGGAAGAAGTTGACCGGGCCGTAGCGGCCTTAACCGAAGCCGGCTGCCCCGCGTTGGCGATCCTGCACTGCGTCTCGAACTATCCGGCAGCGCCCGAAGACACCAACCTGCGGGCCATGGATACCCTGCGCGAGGCCTTCGGCGTACCGGTCGGCCTGTCCGACCACTCGGCCGGCATAGAAATCGCCCTGGGCGCCGTGGCCCGGGGTGCCGCGGTGATCGAGAAGCACTTCACCTTGGACAAGACCCTGCCCGGCCCGGACCACCAGGCCTCGCTCGATCCCGACGAGCTTTGCGCCCTAGTCACCGGCATCCGCAAGATTGAGGCCGCCATGGGCGACGGCATCAAGGCGCCGCAACCTTCCGAGGCCAATACCCGGGAGGTCGCCCGGCGCAGCCTGTTCCTGCGCGCGGCCCTGCGGGGCGGCCAGAATATCGCCCTGGACGACCTGATCGCGCTGCGGCCCGGGGGCGGCATCCCGCCCAACGAAATTGAGATCGTGGTCGGGCGCCGCGCGGCGCGCGACCTGGCGGCCGGAACCATGTTGCAGCCGGCAGACTTCGCGTAAAGACCAACCCCTTCCGGCGATCAGGAGATTCCACCGTGCCATATGACCATGTCGAAGGCCATCTGAAGAGTTGGGACGACGTCTTTGCCAGCCGGGCCTGGGGTCGCTATCCGCCTGAGGAACTGGTCCGCTTCATGGGCCGGCGCTTCGGGGCGGTGGCAGGTAAGAATACGATCCGTGTGCTCGATATCGGCTGCGGACCGGGCGCGAACCTTTGGTACCTGGCGCGCGAAGGCTATGGCATTGCCGGTATCGACGGCTCACCCACAGCGATCCGCCAGGCGCGGGAACGCCTGAGCGAGGAAGGCCTGATCGGGCCGGGCGGGGAGATGGACCTACAGGTCGGCAATTTCGCCCGCTTGCCTTGGCCCGACGGACAGTTCGATGTCGTGATCGATATTGAGGCCGTATCGGCAAACCGGTCCGACGTCATCGAGGACACGCTGAGCGAGGCGCACCGGGTTCTGAAACCGGGCGGGGTTTTCTTCGCCAAGATGTTCGGCCGGGAAACAACGGGCTATGATGTCAAAACCGAAATCGAACCCGGAACGATGTGCAACCTCACGGACGGTCCCGGCGCTGGCCTCGACCATTTGCACTTTTTCAGCGAAGCCGAGCTTCGCGAGCGTTTCGCTGCTTTCGGCGCATTGAACCTCGATTGGGTCCAACGCAGCGACTGGGACGGGCGCTGGACCGTGCAGGAGTGGCTTGTCACGGCGGCTGTCGGATCGACTTAAGCCAATATTAA
>JAJFGO010000036.1 GCA_021776095.1 Kiloniellaceae bacterium
TGGGGGACAAGCGGATCGAACTGCGCGACTCGACCGCGTTGACCGAGGCCGAAGCGGCCCTGGTGTCCGAGATTTCAGAGACCACGACCGCCCGCGGCGGCACGCGCCGGGTCAAGCTGTATTGCAAGTTGGCGGCCCTGACCGCCCTGGGCAAGCACCTGGGCCTGTTCGCCGGCACGCTCAAGCCCCCGGGCGGACAGGACGCTGCGCATGGCCAAGACGTCGAGCAGACCGAAAACGCCCGCGAAGAGCTCGCCCGCCGAATTTCTCAGCTCGCAGCGCGCCTCGGCACGGACGATCCTGTTGGCGGAGACCAGCCCGGCTAGGGCCGCCGAACTGCTGTTCGATTGGCGCTTCTGGGCCCGGCCGCAGCAACTGCCGCCGCCCGGCGACTGGACCACCTGGCTGGTGCTCGCCGGGCGCGGCTTCGGCAAGACCCGCTGCGGCGCCGAATGGGTCCGCAGTCTTGTGTGCGGCGCGACGCCGCTGACCGCCGGGACCCATCGCCGTGTCGCCCTGGTGGCGGAAACCGCGGCCGACGCGCGCGACGTGCTGGTCGAGGGCGAGAGCGGGTTATTGGCCGTGCATCCGACCGGGTTCCGGCCGCTGTACGAACCCTCGAAGCGCCGCCTGACCTGGCCCAACGGGGCGCGCGCCGTGCTCTATAACGCGGTCGAGCCGGACCAGCTGCGCGGGCCGCAGCACGACCTGGCCTGGGCCGACGAATTGGCCAAGTGGCGCTACGCCCAGGCGACCTGGGACCAGCTTCAATTCGGCCTGCGCCTCGGCGCCCGGCCCCGGCAATGCGTGACCACCACGCCGCGGCCGATCGCGACCCTCAAGGCCCTGATCGAGGACCCGGATACGGTAATCACCCGCGGCACGAGCCACGACAACATCAACAACCTGGCGCCGGCCTTCATCCAGCGCATCGTGCGCCGCTACCAAGGCACCCGCCTGGGCCGCCAGGAACTGAACGGCGAGATCCTGGAGGATACGCCGGGCGCGCTCTGGACCCGCGCGACGATCGAGGCCCTGCGGGTTGCCGTGGCGCCGGCGCTGGTGCGTATCGTGGTCGCGGTCGATCCGGCGGCGGGCTCCGGCACCGGCAGCGACGAGACCGGTATCATTGTCGCCGGCCTGGGCGCGGACGGCCACGGTTACGTGCTGGAGGACGTGTCTCTGCGCGCCAGTCCCGATGCCTGGGGCCGCGCGGCGGTGCATGCCTATTGGCGCTGGCGGGCGGACCGCATACTCGGCGAGGTCAACAACGGCGGTGAGATGATCGAACACGTCATCCGCACGGTCGATCCGAGCGTCGCCTACAAGGCGGTGCGCGCCAGCCGGGGCAAGGCGGCGCGGGCCGAACCGGTCGCCGCCCTCGACGAACAGGGCCGGGTGCATCACGTCGGCGCCTTTCCCATGCTGGAGGATCAGATGTGCGTCCTGACCGCCGATTTCGACCGCGCGACAGCGGGCTTCAGTCCCGACCGGGTGGACGCCCGGGTCTGGGCCTTGAGCGACCTCATGCTCGCCGGCAGCGGCGAACCGCGGGTCAGGGGACTTTGACATGACACTGAAAAACGCCTGGGCCGCGCTCTGGGCGCCGGAAGCCACCAAGGCCTCGGCCGCCGGGCCGCTGATCGCCATGCAAAGTCCCGGCCGCGCGGTCTGGTCGTCCCGGCGTTTCGACGGCTTCGCGGAGGAAGGTTATAAGCGCAACGTCATCGCCTACCGGGCGGTCAATCAGGTCGCGCGCGCCGTCGCTTCCGTTTCCTGGCGCGCGTTCCGCGGCGCCGGCGATCGCCGCCGCGGGTTGGAGACGCACCCGGTCCTGACGCTGCTGGCGCGGCCCAATCCGACCATGGCGCGCGCCGAGTTTATCGAGGCCGTGACAAGTTATTTCCTGATTGCGGGCAACAGTTTCGTCGAGGCGGTGGGCGGCGGCGACAGCGCGCGCGAGCTCTGGCCACTTCGGCCCGACCGCATGAAGGTCATCGCCGGCGCCGCCGGCCTGCCGCAGGGATATGTCTATAGCCTGGGCGGGGCGGAGCGCCGCTGGGCGGCCGACCCGGTCACCGGCCGCGCCGCCATCCTGCATCTCAAGAGCTTTCATCCCCTGGACGATTGGTACGGCCTCAGCCCGGTCGAACCGGCCGCCTCCGCGATCGATCAGCGCAACGAATCCGACAAGTGGAACATGGCCCTGATGCAGAATGGCGCGCGTCCGTCCGGCGCCCTGGTCTATGAGCCCAAGGGTGCGGCGAACGCCAACCTAAGCGACGAGCAGTTCGCCCGTCTAAAGCGCGAGATCGCCGCGCAATACAGCGGCGCGCGCAATGCCGGACGGCCCATGCTGCTGGACGGCGGCTTGACCTGGCAGAGCATGAGCCTGAGCCCCAAGGACATGGATTTCCTCGACGCGCGCCATGCCGCCGCACGCGATATCGCACTTGCCTTCGGGGTGCCGCCTCAGTTGCTCGGCATTCCCGGCGACAACACCTATGCGAATTACCGCGAGGCACGCCTGGCCCTGTGGGAGGAAACCGTGATCCCCTTGCTGTATCACCTGCGCGACGAGTTCAACGCTTGGCTGGTGCCGCAATTCGACGATGAGGTGACCCTCGAAATCGATCTCGACCAGGTCCCCGCCCTGGCGCCCCGGCGCGAGCGCGTCTGGTCGCGTGTACAAGCGGCCCAATTCCTGACGCTCAACGAAAAGCGGCGCGCTGTCGGCCTGGGCGCGGTCGAGGGCGGTGACACGATCCCCCAGCCACGCGCGCCGGACAGGCGCAGATAACCGGCGAAATACCGCAGAATTCCGAACTTCGTGTCATTTTCGCAGATCTCGCATTGCGGCTGGATCGCAAAGGCAATAGTTGTACACTCTTGGTGTACAGTGCTCTGAGTGCTGTACGCTTGCCACAGAGCCACAACTTATCTGGGGCCGCATTCGCCGCACAATAGGTAACGAGCGAAACCGTTAAGTATATTTGTTAGGTCCGTATTAGCTGGCAGCAAGAACGATTAGACCGGCAAGTACGACTCTCGTTAGGGATGCGTCAATGTTCGAGTGGGATAGGCAATCATGCGCAAATCTCTGAGATGCTATGCCGAAGGTCATGACGGCGACTGGCAGGCGTTCTGCTTGGATTTGGATATCGCGGTTCAAGGCGGGTCGTTTGAAGATGTCTTCCGGGCGCTCAACGAAGCGATCGCGCTGCATGTCAAGACGGTCGCGGCACTACCCGAGACGGAGCGCGCACACTTATTGGATCGACCCGCACCCTTATCGCTGCGATTGCGGTTCCTAGGCCACGCGTTGAAGGCCTTATTCGTGGGCGATGACGATGGCGGCTACCACCACCATTTCACCCTGCCGCGCGCGGCCTAGGCAAAAACAGGTAAACTCAACGAAACAGCTTCTTTGACAATCCCGACTGCCGGATCATTGATCCCAAGGTGCCCGGCCTTATGTCGTCGCTGCCGCGATGGAAATGCACCGAGACGAGGCGAACCTTTCCGTCGACCGTTCCCGTGTAGATGCGCGCGTTGCCGCTCTGGCGGTTCAGCGCAAAGCCGTTGCGCTCCAAGAGGCGGATGAATTCATTAAATTTCCAGGTACGCACTACTCAACCCGCATTCCTTAGACAGGCTTGACAATAGCGCCCTGCCATCTGTGCCATTTGCGGCCAAATAGCGAATCGGACGTATGCACCTAGTCCAGCGTGCAGGTTCTTAGCCTCTTATCAAGAGGCCTTGATTGTAATTTCGTGGAAACCTGTGGAAGTTATTGCAAATAATCAATTCTGAATCGCAGGCGGCCCAATTCCTGACGCTCAATGAAAAGCGGCGCACTGTCGGCCTGGGCGCGGTTGAGGGCGGTGACACGATCCCCCAGCCACGCGCGCCGGACAGGCGCACGGGCCGCGGCGGATCAGCGTAGATAACCCATGAAATAGCGGCTGCCGGGATTGACGGAGCCGCGTCCGTATTGGTCGTAGCACATGGTCCCGCCGAACTGCGCCGGGCGGCCGTTGTAATAGCCGGAACCGGTGGTTGCATGGCAGTTGCCCAACAGCGGCCGGGGCGGCGGCGCTTGGTAGGATGGCGCGGCTTGGGCCGGCTGCGACAAGAGATGGCCCAGCACCGCGCCGCCGACCAGGGCGCCGACAATGATCGGGCCGTAGTCGCGGTGTTTGGAATCGCGATGCCCATAGTCATGGCGTTTGTAGCCATGACCGTCGCGGCCACCGTGTTTGTAGCCGCGGGGCTTGTAGCCACCGTGCTTGTAACCGCGGCTCTTGTAACCGTCGTACTTGTAGCCGTGGCGCTTGCTGGCCCGGTGACCGCCTCGATGGCCGTAGTCCTTGCCATAGTATCCACCGCGACCGTAGTCGCGATGCTTATCCCTGCCTCCGTCGGCAAGCGCAGGGGCGCTGGCGAGCAGCAGGGCTGTCGCAGATAGCGTTGCGATGAAACGTTTCATCTTGGGCGTCCTCCGTTCAATCGTCCTGGGTACTACGCGGCTGGGGTGGAAGGCATCCCCGTGCCCCCTAGGCGCGCTCGATCCGTCAATCAGCCCTTGGGGTCCAAAGAAGCCATGGGAGGTTCAAGAATGCGATCCAAGGCCGCCAACGACCCCTGGGAGTCCGGTGCGCCGGAGCGCCTCGACGTGCCTTTCGAGCTTAAATCGCTCGCCACCCGCCGGACCGAGGATGGGCTGGAACTCGGCGTTTTCGAGGGGCTGGCCTCGACTTTTGGGATCCGCGACCGGGCCGGCGACGTGATCGAGCCGGGCGCCTTTCGCGACAGCTTGGCGCGAACCCGGCAGGTCAAGATGCTTTGGCAACACGATCCCCGCGCGCCGATCGGCGTCTGGGAACGGATCGCGGAAACCCCAAGCGGCCTGGCGGTCAAGGGCCGCCTGGTGTTGGAGGTTCAGCAGGCGCGCGAGGCCCAGGCGTTGCTGCGTGCCGGCGCGGTCGATTCCTTGTCCATCGGTTTTTCGGTGCCCCGGGCGGGCGCCAGCTTCGATCGGGGAAAGGCGGTTCGCCGGTTGAATCGGATCGATCTCTGGGAGGTTTCGGTGGTGACCTTCCCGGCCAATCCGGATGCGCGAGTCTCCCGGGTCAAAGGCTGGGATGGCGCCGGCCGCGGTGTGCCGGCGCAAGGGGATCTGCCCAGCGAACGAGACTTCGAGCGCTACCTGATGCGGGATGCCGGGTTCAGCCGCTCGCAGGCCCGGACCATCGTTGGGTCCGGATACAAGGCCCTCATGCCGGGGGCGAAGCGGCCCGTGCGGGATGCCGGGCCGGGATCGGGCCAGGACCTCGAGGATTTGGCGGCGCGCCTGCGGCGTGTCGCCGGCCTCGTGGCCGCCGGATCGCCGGTATCACTCGATCCGCTTTAGTGGTCCGATCCTAACGCTTGGTTCCCAAGCGTTAGGTGAATCGGCCCACTAACCCATTGGTCTTGTGGGGCGACTTATCCAAACGGATGGAAACCATCCGTTTGGGTCGCACCACTAGGCCGGATCGCCGTTCGGCCGGCAGGTGAGCCGGCCCGCACTTCCAGGCAGGAGGATTTACATGGACATCGAACAGGTCAAGGAGGCGGTCGACGAGCTCGGCCGAACCTGGACTGCCTTTCAGGACGAAAACAACCGCCGGGGCGGCCGCGATCGCGAAGCCCTGGCGAAAATGAACACGCGCATGGATCAGCTCGAAAGCGCGATCCGGCGCGCCGGGCACGGCCCGGCGGGCCCCGGCGCGACCCAGGATCCCGGCCCGGCCTACGGTGCCGAGGCCAAAGCCTATTTCGACTATCTGCGCCACGGCACCCGCGATGAACCGAACGCGCATACCGCGGCCCTGACGCGCGAGGACATGAAAGCGTTGAGCGTCGGCAACGACCCGACGGCGGGCTATCTGGCGCCGGTCGAGTTCGCCCGCGAGATCATCAAGTCCGAAATCGAGTTTTCGCCGCTGCGCACGGTCGCCCGGGTGCGTCAGACCGCGCGGCGCTCCCTGCAAATGCCCAAGCGGCGCGGCACCTTCGGCGCGGTCTGGACCGCGGAGTCGGGCCCGCGCGCCGAGACCGAGGGCCTGACCTACGGCCTGGAGGAATTCCCGACCCACGAGATGTACGCCCTGCTCGATGTTTCCGAACAGATGATGGAGGACTCCGAATTCAGCCTCGAGACTGAGCTGCAGGGCGAGTTTTCCGAACAGTTCGCCGTGACGGAAGGCACGGCCTTCGTGACCGGGAACGGCGCCGGCAAGCCGGAAGGCATTCTTCAGAACAGCGAGGTCGGCGAGACCGTCAGCGGCAGCGCCGCCGCCCTGGCCGACGCAAGCGGCCAAGCGAACGGTCTGATCGACCTCTATCACGATCTGAAAACAGGCTATGCCTTGCAAGGCTGGTGGCTGCTCAACCGGGCGAGCTTGGGCGCGCTTCGCAAGCTGAAGGACGGCCAGAACAATTATATCTGGCAGCCCGGCCTGGCGAACGGCGTACCGAACACTATCCTCGGTCAGCCTTACCTGGAAGTACCCGACATGCCCGATGTCGCGGCCGGTGCCACGCCCATCGTCTTTGGCGACCTGCGCCGTGCCTACACCATCGTCGACCGGATCAGTCTGTCGATCCTGCGCGATCCCTTTACCCAGGCGACCAGCGGCAATATCCGCTTCATCGCCCGGCGGCGGGTCGGCGGCCAGGTCGTCCTGGCCGAGGCGATCCGCAAGCTCAAAGTCAGCGCGTAAGGAGTGCCCACCCATGACCATGCAAGACTTGAATAGCAACCTGACGCCGGTTCAAGCCCTGCCGGCCCAGACCATCAACCAAGCCGGCGGCGCCCTGGTGTCGGGCACCGTCGATCTTGCCGGCTTCAACGCCGCGCAGATCGTCGTTCACTACGGCAATATCGACGAGATGGGCGCCTCGCCCCAAGGCGCGGCGCAGATCGCGGTCAAGCTGGAACATGCCGACGATAACGGCAGCGGCGCTCCCGGCGCATTTGTCGAGGCGACCGGCGCGGATGTGACCGGGGTCGGTGCCGTCGCGGCGGGCGTGGTCGCGACCGCGATCAGCGATCTTGCGCCGACCACCGCCGGCTATGTCGGGGACAGGCGCTTCCTTCGCGCCACCTTGACGCCGACCGGCCTGACCAACGGCGGCCCGGTGGGCGTGCTTGTGGTCAAAGGCCATCCACGGCACGCACCGGCCGCCTGAACCCTAAGACTCTCTCCGCCTCCCTGTACCTGCGGCGGGACCTGCGTCCCGCCGATTTTTCCCCGCGGGCCGGCGGAATCGAACACCAGGAGCTCTGTCATGGCCGAAGACATCCGGCAAAATTTCGGCACCGACACCGCCGTCACGATCACGCTTGCCAACTTGGCGGACGGGTCGGACGCCACCTCGAACGCGATCGACCTAGGTAGCCCAGGTCCGTTTGCGTTGAGCCTGGAGGCGAAGCTGGACGGCAGCGCCGCGGGGAATACCGGGCTGGTCGAAATTTACGCGCAGTGGTCCAACGAAAACACCGACTTCTCGGACTCCGGCAACGATCTGCTGATTGGCGCGGTGCAGATGAACGGCACCACAGCGGTTATCAAGGTCTTTGCCGCGTCGGTCCATGCGCGTTATGTGAAGTTCCGGGCCGAGAACAACTCCGGCGCCGCGCTTGCCGCCAGCGGGAACACCCTGCGCTACGTGCCCGTGAGCGTCGATCAGGTCTGATGCGTCTCGACCCCGCGCACTTCCGCTTTGGCGTCGGCAACGCCGCGCCGCGAACGCCGTTCGCACTCAAGCGCGCGAGCCCGCAAGCGCGAGGTCTCGCCGCCTGTTGGCCGCTGTTCGCCGGGCCGGGTCTGGGCCTGCGCGATCTTTCGGGAAACGGCGCACACCTGACGCTCGGCGCCACCACAGAGACGCCGAGCTGGGTCAAGACGGCGGCCTTCAACGCGCACGCCCTCGACTTCGATGGCGGTGACGAGGCGCACGTCGCCGCCGGCAATATCGGCGCGCTTGACTTGACGTCTGAGATTACGATCTCGGTTTGGGTCCGCCCGGACAATCTGGGCGACGCGAACGGGCTCCGCATCGTCTCCAAGCGCACCACGGTGGGGGGCTCCGACGTTTACGCCCTGTTTCTGCTCGACAGCGGAACGCCGCAGGTGTGGTTCCGCATCGGCGGAAGCGATCTGGTCTGGACTGTCACTCTAGCAACCGCCGTATGGCACCACATAGCTGCCACGTACAAGTCGGGTGAGCGGCGGATTTATCACAACGGCGCCTTGGTCGCCTCGGACACACAGACGGGTAGCATCGCGACCTCGACCCGGGGGGTCTATCTCGGCCATCGCGAGGGCGAGACGCGCTATCTCGACGGCTCTTTGGCCGACGCGCGTATTTATGGCCGTGCCCTGGCAATGCGCGAGGTCCGGGCGATTTACGACCCTCAGACGCGCTGGGCCATCTACCGTGAGGAGGCCGTGCCGCGCGTCTGGCCGAAGGCGGCGGGCGGCGGCGTGACGACGCGCACCGGCATTGGGTCGCTTCAGGCCGTCCTGCAGCACCAAGCAAGCCTTTTGGCATCCACAGATGCCGCCTTGCGAGCCGAAGCGGCGGTGTCGGCGCTGGCTGGCGCGGCCCTGGCACAGATCGCGTCGAGGAACGCGAGTCTCGAACTCGCGGTGCAAGCCGTTCGGCAGGCCCAGGCGGATCTCGATACGGCGCTGATCCGCACCCTCGGCCGTGAAGCCGGACTCGACGCCAATCTGACGGTCCAAGGCGCGTCCCAGCGCAGCGGCGCGCTGGATGGCGCGATCCGGCGGCTCAATCTATTGAGCGGGGCGCTGGAGGCGGTGCTGCGCGCGTCGGCTCAAGGCTCCGCCGCGTTGGATGCCTGGATTGCTCTAAACCTCGCGGGCACCGCCGGGCTCGACGCCATTGCCATGCGCCGAGGTCAGTTTTCCGATACCGCGTTGCAGGGTGTCTTGCGTGCGACCCCCGATCGCGCCGCCGCGCTGGACGCGGTCATCGGCCTGGTAATCTCGGCGGCTACGAGCCGGACCCAATCGATCGGCGCGCGCGAAACAGTCGCGGGTGGGCTGCGCGGGCATGTGATCCCATCCGGTAACAGGAGGCACTGACATGGTCGCGAATGTGGTCATCAACGAATACAACGGCACGGCGCCCGGTGTTAAGAGCGATAAGACCACCGGCACGATCCGCTTCAAGAACGCCGATAACGCCAATATCGACCTGAACGACCCCCTGGTCGTGCCGGGCAGCGGGCAGGAGTATTCTTTCGAAAAGTGGCTGCGCCTGGAAATTGCCGGCGGCGCCTTTACGCAGATCAGCAACCTGCGCGCCTATTCCGACGGGGCGAACGGTTTCGGCACCGGGATAAAGCTCTGGTATGCGGTGACCGGCGGCTACATCCAGCCCGTGGTGCCGAGCGAAGCCGCGGATCCCCCGCAATCTGCCGCCGCGGGCTCCCCGGTCGAGAACATGGCCGACTTCTTCGCCGCCACCCAGGGCAGCCCCATCGACCTGGACGGGATCAACGCCGGGCCCTTCACCGATGGGTCTCCAGCGGAGGACATCGGCGATTTCCTGGTCCTGGTCATGGAGGTCGAAGCCAGCGCGAGCAATGGCGTTCTAGCCGCCGAGACCCTGACCTTTGCCTACGACGAGATCTGAGGATGGCCGAATTTGAAATCCTCGGCCGGGACGGCGAGGAACAGCACGCCAGCAACGGCCGGGTAAGCCTGACCCTTCACCCCGATGCGCCCGGCGCGAAGCTGCGCAAGCGCAACGCGATCAAGCACGCGGGCACGCCCCGGGCACGGCGCGAACAATGGCTATACGGCGAGCTGGATGGCGTGCGCTGCTACGTCAAGGACATGGCCGGCCAGACCCATATCGTCATGACCAGACAGGATATGTATCCCTGATGCCCTATCGCCTGATCGACCCGGACGAGACGTTGGATTACGCCTGCGACTGGGGCCCTTTCCTGTCCGACGGGGGTAGCCCGAGCGACACCATCCAGAACAGCGTTTGGTTCGCCGATCCGGCCGGTCCGGTGCTGTCGGGTGCCGCCATTTCGGGGCCGGTCACGCGAGTCTTCATCTCCGACGCCCAGGCCGGTCAAGTCTATCGCCTGACCAACACCGTGACGACGATCTTGGGACGAACCGCCGAGCGAAGCTGGACCTTGCGATGCGAGAACCGTTGAAACTCACGCTCACCGCGCCGGCAGCGCGCTTGCCGGTCGACTTGAACGAGCTTAGGGCGCAACTGCGTCTGGACGACGACCAGACCGCGGAAGACGCCATCCTGGTGGCCAACTTGCGGGCCGCGGCGGAGGCTTGCGAGACCTTTACCGGGCGCGCGCTGATTACCCAGACCTGGACCCTGTTCCGCGATGCCTGGCCGGGCGACGATCGTGAGGCGCCGCTCGGTGAGGGTTGGCACCGGGGCGCGCTGTCGGTATCGGCCGCGCGCGCCTTGACCCTGCCGCGCCCACCGCTGCAATCGGTCGTTCACGTCAAGACCTTCGCGGACGACGATGGGGAAAGCTTGTGGCCCGCCAGCGCCTATTACGTCGATACCGCGACCCTGCCGGGCCGTTTGGTCGCCCGTGCCGGTCAGGGTCTCCCCGTGCCCGGCCGCGCGGCGAATGGGATCGAGGTGCGCTACGTCGCCGGTCACGGGGCGGCGCCCGGCGATGTGCCGGCGCGGCTGCGTCAGGGAATCGTGCAACTCGCGGCCTATTTGTTCGAGAACCGTGGCGACGTATCGGCCGAGTCCGCCGTGGAACACGCCGGCGCAGCCGCCTTGTGGCGGCCGCTGGTCGTCTGGCGCCTCTGATATGGAGCGGGGCAAGGCCAACGCCGGAACCTTGCGCCACCGCTTGGTTCTGCAGGCGCGAACGCCAAGCGCCGACGGGGGCGGCGGCGATCTGGGCGACCCCTGGGCGTCGCCGGTCACGGTCGCGACCCTTTGGGGTAACTTGCAGCCGCTCAACGGCGACGAGCGCTTGAGGGCCATGAAACTAGAAAGCCATGTCACGCACCGCATCGCGGTTCGATATCGCGCGGGCGTGACCACCGATATGCGGATCGTCTTCGGCGCGCGGACCTTCAACATCCGCGCTGTGATCGACGTGGGCGAGCGCCGCCGCAGGCTTGAACTGCTGTGCGAGGAAGGGGTGGCCACGTGATTCGCCTGCGGGTTTCCACCGGACGAGGTCAGTTGAGCTGCTTGACCATCCGGCGCCAGATTCTGGCGCGCGCCGTCGCCGAAAGCGCGGCGGCGTTGCGCGATACCGCGCGCGACCTGGTCGCCCGACCGGGCACCGCCGGCCGCTCCGCGCCCGGCGAGCCGCCCCGGTTGGACAGCGGCGAACTACGCGACAGCATCTTCGCACGCGCCCAGGGGCTCAGGGCTGAGGTCGGGACCGATCTGGCCTATGGCCGCCACCTCGAATTCGGCACCGTGCGGGTCGCGGCGCGTCCTTGGCTGCACCCGGCCTTCGAAGCCAGCAAGGCGCGCATCAAGGCGCGCTTGGCCGAGGCCGCGCGCCGTGCCCTGCGCGGCGGCACGTCATGAGTGCCGACTCCCAGTGGATCTTGCAACAAGCGGTCTATGCCGCCCTGCGCGCCGCCCCGGCAATTAAGGCGCTGCTCGGCGATCCGGCGCGAATTTACGATCACGTGCCGCCGGCCAGCCCCTTTCCCTATTTGGTTCTCGGCGAAGCGACCGCGACCCCCTTCGATGCCAAGACCGAGGATGGAATGGAGCAAAGCCTGACGCTGCACACTTGGTCGCGCACGCGGGGCTTGAAGGAAACCAAGGCGGTCATGGCCGCTGTGACGGATGCGCTGGACAGCCAGGCGCTCGCCCTGAGCGGCCACGTCTTGGTCCTGCTGCGCTTCGAGTTCGCCACCACTTTTCTGGAGAGCGACGGCCTGACTCGCCACGGGGTGCAACGCTTCCGGGCGATCACCCAGGCCTCGTAAGGGTCGTTGCGGCCGGCTTGGTCGGTGCCCCGCCTCTGGCCGGGCGCGACTTTCGCCTGCCTGGGCGGCGGACCGAGTCTGTCGCTTGAGCAGGTCGAGGCCCTGCGCCGCCGGGTTCGTGTTATCGCCATAAACGATGCCTGGCGTTTGGCGCCCTGGGCCGAGGTGCTGTACGCCTGCGACGGCCGCTGGTGGCGCAAGCACGGTGGCGTCCCGAGCTTTGCCGGGCTGAAGGTCACGCTGTCGAACAGCGCCGCGCAGGTCGCCGCCTGGCCCGAGATCGAGGTTCTGGAGAACACCGGCACCGAGGGCCTGGAGACCCAACCGCACGGCCTGCGGACCGGGCGCAACGGCGGCTACCAGGCGATCAACCTGGCGGTTCACCTGGGCGCGCGGCGCATCCTGCTGCTCGGCTACGACATGAAACCGGCGGCCGATGGGCGCACCCATTGGTTTGGCGACCATCAAGATTGGCCGACCCGGCCGAGCCTGTTTCGCGATGTCTTTTTGCCCCAATTCGAAGGTTTGGCCCATGCCTTGGACGCGATCGGCGTTGCCGTCGTCAATTGCACGCCCGGCAGTGCCCTCGAGACCTTCACCAAGGCGCCCCTCGAACAGGCGCTCGCCGACCGCCTTTAGCCTGCTGCCGGCGCGCTTCGCGGATCGACGGCACGAGGCGTTCCTTCAAGGTCTGCGCCGCGCCGGCTGGCGCATCGCGGAGGGTGCCGGACATCCCCGCGACCGGCGCGACCTATTGGTCACCTGGACCGTGCACCGCGGCGCCAAGGAGG
>JAJFGO010000037.1 GCA_021776095.1 Kiloniellaceae bacterium
CATTAGCTCACCTTACTTCCGCGCTCGCGAATGTTCGTCAAAAGAAACAGACCCGTCAAGAAGACAAGCAGTGAGGTGGGGGCTGCTTTTGGGCTTGAAGCAGTCAAGAAGCCCCGCCTGATTAATGGGTCCTGACCCTAAAATGGCGAAGTTGGATTGGCTCGAAACATTCGAGTTGGGGCTTCCGGAAATTGACGACGACCACCGGGAAATGCTCGCGATTATGAAGAGTGTCGAAGCTGCGGCGGATGCCGACGATTTTGACTTATGTGCGGACCTGTTGGACAAGTTAATCGAATTCTCGACGGCCCACTTCAAACGTGAGGAGGATCTGCTTGAAAAAGCCGAATATCCCTATCTGGGCATTCACAAAGAATACCACTCCGGACTTATCGCCAGAGCCGACTCGGTAAAAAATATTTGCAAAGAGATAAAGTCGAGAAAGAATTTTAAGGAATGTTGCTCGGAAATGTTTCAATTCTTGGTAGATGACGTTGTCGCAGGCGATCTGAAATTCAAATCTTTCCTGGAAGAAAAAGGCCTAGTCCAACGACGCTAAGGGCTTCAGCCTAGGATACTAAACGACCGTTTGTCAGGACAGAACCCGACACAATCCATTAGTGGCTCGATTGTCGGAAGGCGAGGTCCGCGTTCCGAGACGACCGGCAGGACCCTAATGTCGGAAATTCCCGATCCAGGACATAAGGTCGGGGCTATTCATACCGGGGCGTGATTTTCAACGCTGGGCGCTTGCACGTGGCCTTGGACCATAATGTCCACGGCATCGCAGATCTGCGACAAGGTGAAGGGCTTGGCGATCACGTCGAAGGCTAGTTCCTCCATGTTGTGCGCGCGCTGGCGTTCCGCCGAATACCCGGTCATCAGAAGCACCGGCAGGTCCGGGTAGTCGCGCGCCACCTTGAGCGCCAGGGCGACGCCGTCCATGCCCGGCATGACAATGTCGCTAAGCAGGCCATCGAACACACCGTCGCGCAGCGCCTCTAACGCCCGCAGGCCGTCATCGACGCCGATTGCCTCGTGGCCGCGATGGGCCAAAGCCCGGCAGACGAAGCTTTGTACCGCCATGTCGTCTTCGGCGACGAGAATCCGTGCCATATCCGATCGTTCTCCTGAACCGGCGCCCGGCGCCGGTAAACCATCTCGCAACCATGGTGCGGCAGGACCGCTTAACGCGGCGTTAAGCCTGCCTAGGCGGCCGGGAATCGGGCGAAACCCGCAGCGTAAATCAGGTACTGAAATTACTTAGAAAAATCAACAGTCTACTTGATAGAGCAAGTTTATCTAAAATAATAAGAAAATCAATTATTAATTGTTACTTAATATTTTGTTGACTCTGAGCCGATCGTTGTTTAGATTGCATTAACTACTGGGAACAAATCTTAATTAGACGGAGCGGGAACATTGTCAGTGATCAACCTCGGCACCGACATCTTGAGCGCCGAAGGAGTCGAGCACCTCAGTGCCGATTCCTCCCCGTGGAAGCGTGCCCAAATCGCCGCGACCGTGGCGCTTCTGTTCGTCAAGGGCGAGTTGAGCGAGAGTGAGCAACGCTTCGCGACCGGCATTTTGGACGTACTGGCGCGCGACCTGGAGCTTCAGGTGCGCGAAGCCCTGAGCAACCACGTGAAGCATTGCGCGCTTCTGCCGAATTCCATCGCCATGCAGTTGGCGATGGACGTGGATACCGTCGCGCTGCCGATCCTGCGTTATTCGTCGGTCCTTACCGATGAAGACCTCTTGGAGATCGTGCGCACCGGCGGCGCGTCCAAGCAGATCGTGGTCGCCAGGCGCGACGACCTGCCAAGTGTGGTGTCGGGGGCCCTGGTCGACACGCACAAGAAAGTTGTCGTGGGTGTTTTGCTGGAAAACGAAACCGCGCAAATCGACGAAACGTCCTACGGCACGATCCTGCAGAACTTCGCCGACGACGAGAAGATCCAAACCCTCATGGCGGAGCGCCCCGGCCTGCCCGCCATGATCGTGGCCCGCATGATCGATCACGTGGGCGAAGTTCTTCGCCAGCGCATGATCGATCGTTTTGGCTTGCCCGAAACCTTGGCCGAGGAGATGACGTCCCAGGCCCGCGATATCGCCCTGACCAAATCGGTCGGGCACCTGGCGGCGGGCGAGACCCTGGATGGCCTGGCGCAACGGCTTCACAAGGAAGGGGCGCTAACCCCAGTGTTTCTACTGCGCACCCTGTGCAATGGGCAGTTTCGATTGTTTACCACTGGGATGGCCGCGCGCGCCGGCATTCCCGTCGGCAACGCGGACGAACTTATCCAAGACCGGGGCGAACGCGGCTTCATGACGCTTTACCTCCATGCCGACATGCCCGGCGATCTGTTGACGGCGTTCCGCATCGCCCTCAGCGTGGTGCACGAGAATGCCGATGGCAAGGCGTCGGCTTGGAGCGAGGCCGATACGCGGCTCATCATCGCGCGCTGGGTCTCGACCTACGACAACCTGGCGCCGGGCCATCTGGAATCCGTGCTGGCGCAGATCGCCCGGAACCGCGTCAACAGAATCCACGCGGCCTGACGGCCTCAATTCAACGGCTAGGAACCTAGGGACGAGTCCGGTCAGTCGCCGTCGGCTCTAGACGCGACGAAATCGATTCCCAGGCTGCCTTCACGCGGTGCGTTGCGCGTCGTGGTCTTGAATTCGGTTACGTCGCCGGGCGCCAGGTTGGGCGAGTTGGCCGAAAAAACCCATTCGTCGATTTGCGCCCCGGCCGAGTCCAGTACGCTCGCCCGCAAAGGCGGCACATCGAGTGCCAAGTCGGAAATGTTGGCGATCAGGCCCTCAATCACGACCACGCGCTGGCCGTCGATCATGCGGCGCACGGATTTCACCTCGCGCAGTTCCAGGCCCTCGCCGGGCGGCGGTTCGATCGCCAGGCCGGCAAGGCGGTAGAGTTCGCCCGCGGCGGGCACCGCGGCGACGATCTGCGTCCGGCCGAAATAGGCCCCGGCCGCCAAGCCGCCGAGCACCAAAAGGAACACGATCCAACCCATGGCCACGCGCCGGCCAGATCCGCCGGCGGGGCGCGACCGCGCCCCTGTCCGCCTGGCCGCGCGCTCGGCCCCTAGCGGCTGGGAGTCGGCTGGGCTCTCCAATCGGACGGTCGGCGCATCGGGTTCGGGCGGGTATGGCTCCTCAAGGGCGGCCGGGGCTTCGGGCTCCGGCACCTGTGTCCATTCGTGAGCGCAGCTGCCGCACCGCACCTGACGCCCGGCAGGGCCGAGTAGCCCAGGGTCAAGGTGAAAGGTCGTGTCGCAGGACGGACAAGTCAGATTCATTCGGTAAGGGACCGGCGCCCATGCGGATATTGGGAGCCTAAACTTATAGGATAGGGCCAATCCGCAAAGCAAGGAGGCTGCGGCGCCCACTTTACGACTCTGAGGCGACTGTGCCATCCTCCCCGGCACCCCAGGTCAAAGCGATCGGCAAGGATTTGGTTCGTTTCGAGGATGTCGCTCTGCGTTACGGCGCGGGCCCGGTGGTTCTGGGGGGCGTCACATTTCATTTGGCGCCGGGATCTTTTCATTTCCTGGGCGGGGCCAGCGGCGCCGGAAAGTCGTCGCTGCTGAGCATGATCTATCTGGCCCGGCGGCCAAGCAGCGGGCGGATAGAGCTGTTTGGGCGCGACGTCGCCAGCCTGACGCGCCTTGATGCTGCCATGATGCGCCGTAAGATCGGCGTCGTGTTTCAGGACTTTCGCCTGCTGGACCACCTGACCGCCCTGGAGAACGTGGCCCTGCCGCTCAAAGTCAGCGGTCAGCGCGACGAAAAGGTTCGCCGTCACGTGGCCGAACTGCTGGCCTGGGTCGGCCTGGCCGAACACCTGGAATCCTATCCGCCGACCCTGTCCGGCGGGCAGAAACAGCGGGTCGCCATCGCCCGCGCCGTGGTCGGCCGGCCCAGTCTGCTGATCGCCGACGAGCCGACCGGCAATGTCGACGACCGCATGGCGGTTCGCCTGTTGTATCTTTTCGAGGAGTTGAACAAGTTGGGCACCACGATCGTGATCGCCACCCACAACGAATCCTTGGTTGCCCGCTTCAATCATCCGATCGTGCGCCTGGCCGACGGCGGCGTGAGGGTCGAACGCGCGCAGACCGGCGCGCAAACCCGACCCAGCAAGGGCAGCGCGGCCTAGTGGATAGAAAGCCGCAGTGGCACGGGTGAAGGCTGCTAACCCCTTGGGCGGGCGCGCGGCGGAAAGGCAGGATCCATGAATCGCCTGAAAGATATAGTGCGTGGAGGCCGCCCGCCGGCCGGACGCCATGCTGTTTAGGCGCAGCGACGTACCGCTGAAGGGCGACGCCTCCGGGCGGTATTTGCCCTGGCTGGCCGCGGTCATGGTCTATTTGGCGTCCTTGGCCTTGGTGTGCGCGCTGACTATGAACCGCGCGATCACTCATTGGCAGGAAGGCCTGAGTGGCTCTTTGACCATCCAGATTCCCCACGACGCGGACGCGGCCGGCGCGGCTGGCGCGCCGGAACGGCTGGAACGTGTCGTGGCGCTTTTGATGGCGACGCCCGGCGTGCGCGAAGCCGAGGTTTTGGAGCCGGCGGAGATCGAACGCTTGCTGCGGCCCTGGCTGGGCGGCGCCGCCGGCCTGGACGACTTGCCGGTCCCGCAACTGGTTTCGGTCAGCTTCGACCCGGCCGCCGCGCCGGACGTGGACAAACTCGCACGCGAGGTCGCCGGGGTCGCGCCGGGCGCGGTGATCGATACCCACCGGGCCTGGCTCGGCAAGGTGCGCGACCTGGCCCGCTCGGTCCAATGGGTCGCGGTGCTGGTGGTCGCCTTGATCGGTGCCTGCGCCATCGCCATTGTCGCTTTCGCCACGCGCATGGGCCTGTCGGTCCATGGCAACGTGATCCAGCTCTTGCATTTGATCGGTGCCCGCGATTCCTATGTCGCCGGTCAGTTCCAAGCCCATGCCCTGACCTTCGTCCTGCGCGGCGGCATTGCCGGGTTGGTGCTGGCGGTCGGCACGGTGTTTCTGATCGGACAGGGCTTGCGCGGCAGCGACGTGATGCTATTGCCCGAATTGACGTTGCAGCCTTTGGATTGGTCCGCCCTGCTGCTGCTGCCGGTCTTTGTGGCCTTGGTCGCCATGTTGACCGCACGGGTGACGGTGATGCGGACCCTGGGGCGGATGCCGTAAGACCCCAGTTTGGTGGAATATCGGATGACAGGCCGGCCGCGACTTGAAAAGCCCACGACGGCGGAACCGGGCCGGCCATGAACCCGCGGCGCGCCCTGGCCAGCCACCCGAGCGGCCGAAGCTTCGCGCGGCGTCTGGCCGTCGCCTTCGGATTCGTCCTCCTGGCCTGGCTGATCGGCCTGATCTGGTTCGGTGCCATGCTGCCGGACAAGGTCGCCGATACCGACAGAAAGACCGACGCGATCGTGGTCCTGACCGGCGGCAGCGGCCGGGTTCACCAAGGCCTGGAACTTCTGGCCCAAGGCCGGGCGCGCAAGCTGTTCGTCTCCGGGGTGTACCGGGGCGTGGACGTGCAGGAACTTCTGCGCGTATCCCGGCAATCGCCGGAGGACTTGATCTGTTGTATCGCGCTCGGCTATCAAGCCGACAACACGCGCGGTAACGCGGTCGAAACCAAGGCCTGGATGAGCGAGCAAGGCCTGCACAGCCTGCGCCTGGTGACCTCTTCCTACCATATGCCGCGCAGCCTGCTGGAGTTTAACCGGATCATGCCGGATCTGGAAATCGTGCCCCACCCGGTGTTCCCGGCGACCTACGACCGGCAAGGCCTGTGGCGTTGGCCCGCCAGCCCGATCTTGATCGCCAGCGAATACAGCAAATACCTGATCGCCTTGGTCTGGGATCTTCTCGCCGGCATGCGCGCGACATGATCGGGCTGCGCTCGCTGGTATTCAACGTGCTGTTCTACCTCTGGACGACGCTGGTCTTGATCGCCTGCCTGCCGCTGGTGACCCTGCCGCCTAAATATCTGTTCAGGGCCGGCCGGATTTGGGCCGAGGTCAATCTCGCCATGCTGCGCGGGATCTGCAACCTGACCCACGAGGTGCGCGGCCTGGAGAACCTGCCGACAGGCGCCTGCATCGTTGCCTCCAAGCATCAGTCGGCCTGGGATACCTTGATCTTCTCCACCTTCATCGACGGGCCGGCCTTTATCCTGAAACGCGAACTTTTGAAGATTCCGCTGTTCGGCCGCTATGTGCTGGCCGCCGGTTGCATTCCGATTGACCGCAGCGGCGGCATGACGGCCTTGCGGCAATTGATCGAGCACGCGCAACGCTCCCTAGCGGCGGGGCGCAAGCTCGTGATCTTTCCCGAAGGCACCCGGACCGCGCCCGGCACTCGTTGCCCGTACCATCCCGGCACCGCCGCGCTCTATGCCCATGTGGACGCGCCGGTGGTGCCGGTCGCGCACAATTCCGGGATGTTCTGGGGCCGGCGCACCTTCTTGAAAATGCCGGGGCGGATCGTTCTCGAGATCCTGCCGCCAATTCCGCCCGGCATGCCGCGCAAGGCCTTCGCCGCCCTGTTGGAAAAGCAGATCGAGACCGCCAGCGACCGGCTGTTCGAAGGCCCACCCCCGGCCCCGCCGGAAGCCGGAATTTCGGCCCCCTCGCGCTGTGGATAACGCTGGTGGCCGAATCGCCTGAGGCAGCCGCGCGTCCCTAGGGGCGGCCGGCCCTCCCCGCCGTCAGGGCTAGAGGCCATCGGGCGCGTTTCGCCCTTGAAATCGCTGACTTATCCGATTACGCCCAGGTTCGCCCTCAAAAGAGGCGCGGCGGCACGAAATGCTTTAAACTAGCGGGTTATAAGCAACCGGGCCCGGACCCGCCAAGCCGTGGTCCGGGCCGTCCGGACCCTTGGCCGAACAGAGATTTTTTGAGCCCATGCCGCCGGTTTCCGCCTTTTCCCAGCAAATCTGGGACATGAAATACCGCCTCAAGACGGCCACCGGCACGCCTGTGGACAAAACCTTGGGCCAGACCTGGGCCCGGGTCGCCCGCGCCCTGGCCGCGCCCGAGGCGGAGCCGGCCAAGTGGGAGCCCATTTTCGCGGCCGCCATGAAGGATTTCCGCTTCATTCCGGCCGGACGGATCCTGGCCGGCGCCGGGACCGAGCGCGACGTGACCCTATTCAACTGCTTCGTCATGGGCACCGTCCCCGACGACATGGGCGGCATCTTCGAGGCCTTGAGGGAGGCCGCCCTGACCATGCAACAGGGCGGCGGTATCGGCTACGATTTTTCGACCCTGCGGCCCAAGGGGGCGCCGGTCCGGGGCGTGGGCGCCGACGCCTCGGGCCCGCTCAGCTTCATGGATGTCTGGGACGCCATGTGCCGCACCATCATGAGCGCGGGTTACCGGCGCGGCGCCATGATGGGCACCCTGGCCTGCGACCACCCCGACATCGAGGCCTTCATCGACGCCAAGTGGGAGCCCGGCCGCCTGCGCATGTTCAACCTCTCGGTCCTGGTCAGCGATGCCTTTATTCAGGCGGTGCGCGAAGACCGGCCCTGGGACCTGAGCTTCGACGGCACGGTCTATCGCACCCTGGCCGCGCGCGAGCTTTGGGACAAGATCATGCGCGCGACTTACGCCACGGCGGAACCGGGCGTGATCTTCATCGACCGCATCAACCGCGCCAACAACCTTTGGTATTGCGAGGACATCCAGGCGACCAATCCATGCGGCGAACAACCCTTGCCGCCCTACGGCGCCTGCCTGCTCGGTTCGATCAACTTGGCCGCTCTGGTGACGGCGCCATTCGAGCCCAAGGCGGCGCTCGATCTAACCGGGCTGGAGAATTTGGTGCCGACCGCGGTACGCATGTTGGACAACGCGATCGATGCGTCGCGCTTTCCCTTGCCGCAACAGCTCGAGGAGGCGCGGGCCAAGCGGCGCATCGGCCTGGGGATCACCGGCCTGGCCGACGCGCTCATCATGTGCGGCGCGCGCTACGGCAGCGCCAAGGCGATTGAATTAACCGAGCGTTGGATGTCGGCCCTGCGGCGCAGCGCCTATGGCGCGTCTTGCGATCTGGCGCGCGAGAAGGGCGCGTTTCCCCTGTTCGACAAAAAGAAGTACCTCAAAGGCGAAACCATCCAAGCGCTGGACGAAGACCTGCGCAACGCCATTGCGAAACACGGCATGCGCAACGCCTTGGTCACCTCGGTCGCGCCGACCGGCACGATCTCGTTGTTCGCCGACAATATTTCCTCGGGCCTGGAGCCGGTCTTCGCGTTCAACTACACGCGCCAAGTCCTGATGCCCGACGGCAGCCGCAAAAGCGAGGAGGTGAGCGATCACGCCTATCGCCGGTTCCGCCGCCTCAAGGGCGAGGACGCGCCGCTGCCCGCCGCCTTCGTCGACGCCCAGACCCTGGAGCCCGCGGCCCACGTGGTGATGCAGGCAGCGGTGCAAAAATATGTGGATTCCTCGGTCTCCAAGACCATCAATCTGCCCGAGGACATTCCCTTCGAGGCCTTTACCGATGTTTACATGCAAGCCTACGACCTAGGCTGCAAAGGTTGCACCACTTACCGGCCCAACGCGGTCAGCGGCGCGGTGTTGGAAACCCATCCGCCGGCCGCGGCCGAGACGCCCTCGACGCCGCAAGAGGCGGAGGCCGAAGTGAAGACCGACGCGGGCGGCGGTGTCGTCTACATGACCCAACCGCTCGACCGGCCGGAAACCTTGCCCGGGCGGACCTACAAGCTGCGCTGGCCGGAAAGCGAGCACGCGATCTACGTCACCCTCAACGATATCGTGCAGGACGGCCGCCGCCGGCCGTTCGAAATCTTCATCAATTCCAAGAACATGGAGCATTATTCCTGGACCGTGGCCCTGACCCGCATGATCAGTGCGGTGTTCCGGCGCGGCGGCGACGTCTCCTTCGTGGTCGAGGAACTGAAGGCGGTGTTCGACCCGCGCGGCGGCGCCTGGCTGGGCGGAAAGTACGTGCCGTCGCTTCTGGCCGCCATCGGCGCGGTGATTCAACAGCACATGATCGATATCGGCTTCATGAGCGCGCCGGAGACCTCGGGCACTGGCACTGCGTCGCAAGCCCTGGCGGTCAACCAAGGGCCGGCTCAGGACGGCGCAACCCACACCCGGCCCAGGGGTATCCGGCAGTGCCCGAAATGCGGCGCGGCCGGCGTGATCCACCAGGAAGGCTGCGACCTGTGCACCTCCTGCGGCTATTCAAAATGCGGTTAACGGTTCCGCTGTACCATGGGACGGCCGCGGCGCAAGCCCGATTGACCTTGACCTTTGCTATTTATCCCCGGCTATTTAGCCCTAGGCGTCTTGGCGCCGGAAAGGAGGGCATGAAGTGGTCCTAACGGTTTCAACCGTTGCACGACTCCCCGCGGCGCATCAGCGCCGTACCCATGAAGTTCGCCTTCAAGCGCCTTGCCGGGCCTGCTCGATTCGCCACGCGGCCATAGAGGCGGATGTCGCGGCGGAAGATTTCCGGCATCTCGTCGCCATCGCCTCCGACTTCGGCGTTCAAAAAGGCCAGACGATTTTCGGTGAAGGCGAAAGCGGAGATTATATCTACAGCGTCACCCAGGGCACCGTGATGAGCTACAAGCTCATGCAGGACGGCCGCCGGCAAGTCACCGGGTTCTATTTTCCCGGCGATTTCGTTGGCCTTGTCGACGACGGCACTTACGCCCACAGCGCCGAGGCCGCGACCGACGCGCGCCTGTTCCGCTATCGTCTGCCGGAGCTGAACGCGCTCATGCTGCGCCACCCGATCATGGAGCACCGCCTGGCCGAGATCGCACGGCACGAGCTGGTCGAAGCCGAAGAGCATGCCTTGCTGCTGGGCCGAAAGACCGCGAAGGAAAAAGTCGCAACTTTTCTACTTAGAATCGCGCGACAGGCAACGGACCGCGGCGAGCGCCCGGACCTGCTGACCATAACCGTGTCGCGGGCCGCCATCGCCGACTACCTGGGCCTAACCATAGAAACAACCAGCCGGACCCTGGCCGGCCTGACCAAAAGCGGCTTGATCTCCGGCAAGGCCCGCAAAATAAAAATCCTCGACGAGGAAAAACTGCGCGAAATCGCCGAAGGCGATTACGTGGCGTGAGGCAATCGTCGGCGCGTGGGGCGTGCCTGGTACGATTCACCAAAATGTTTGGCGTCGACTAAGTTGGAGCGTACGGCGCGCTCAACAATTTAGGAGTCCTGTTCGCCAATTTTCTCGAGAACGACGGGCGTATCTAGATACTCGAATTCATCGTTGCTTTGGTCGGAAACCGCATTGAAAAGACCTATGACCAAGACCCCAATAAGGCCGCCACTGGCCGCGTTCGCGTTTCTCTCGGCGAAGGTCTTGTTATAAATTTTCACCACCGCGATGCCGGATTCAAACCCATCCTTTGAGCACTCGAGGGTTAGCTCGCCGGTCTGATATCCGAAAAGCGGCACGCGAACGCCAGCCGGAGTGACCACCTCGGCTGCGAAGCGATCCCCCCTAAGAACACACTCGGCACCGGAGACCTCTACTTGATTCGTTGTCTGTCCCGATCCAGACGCCTCACCCTCGCCGGTCGAAGCGGCAACCTCAACGACGTCGTCATCGCTCTTGTCTTTCTTCATGAAAGTTCGCACTTCGACGATCTGACTGCCGTGGTGCGGTAGAAAACCGCTGGCAGTCAGTCCTTCGTCATGCTGCACATCCGCGATGGAGGTCAGCGGCATTCTCTTTTCCGCACATCCGACCAATACGAACACCAGGAATAGGCCGCCAAGAAGTTTAATCACTTGAACCCTCCCCTCATCGAATCACTGACCAGTCTCACTCAATAGAATTTGCCAGGTATTTTCAACTCTGGCGCTTTCAATTGCGCGCATCAGATCCAGCCTCGACAAAGTGAGTGGGAAGCGGCAATCCGGAATTACAGCATCGTGGTATTGGAGTTACGACTTGATTCGCGCCAGAGCCTCGCTCAGCAGGCGCTCAAGGCCGCGGTCGCGCAGGCCGAGGGCGTGCAGGTGATGGACCGTGTTGCGCAGGTAGTCGAGGCAGGGGCCGCGGTCTCCCTTGCCCTGCAAAACCATCTCCAGGGTTTGCTCGATGCTCAGGCGGCCGGTGTATTGGCGGTGGCCGGGATCGACCACGAAGGAGATCGCCGTGACCGGCCCGGCCTCGCTGCGCACGTTCAGCCAGCGCGGCGTGTAGACGCCGGTGCGCATCTCGCGCTCGTAGAGGTAATCCATGGCTTCGTCGGCCTCGGCCGCCGGCACGCGGTAGACCAGGCCCCGGCAGGAGCCGCCCCGATCCAAACCCAAGACCAGGCCAGGGCAATCCGGCGTGCCGCGATAGATATGGGAATAGACGCAGAAATGCCGGTGATAGCCATAGAGGTGGCCCGGTCGCACCTCCAGGTGCGGAAAGCCCGGATGCCACATGAGGGAGCCGTAGCCGAAGACCCAGAAGTCCTCTCCGGGCGGCGGCGCCAGACGCGCCTTGGCTAAATCATTATTACTTGGGCGCACCGGGTTCGCGCGGGTCGAAGGTGCCGGCCTGATGTTCCTCCAGCACCCTTTGCCTGGCCGCGCGGGTGCGCCGGAACATGTCTTCCAAAACATCGCCCTCGCCCCAGCGGATCGCCCGTTGCAGCGCGGTCAGATCCTCGCTGAAACGCTGCAACATCTCCAACACCGCCTCGCGGTTGTTCAGGAAGACGTCGCGCCACATGATGGGATCGGAGGCGGCGATGCGGGTGAAATCGCGGAACCCGCCGGCGGAGAACCGCGCCACCTCGCTTTGCAGGCTGGATTCCACATCGTCCGCCGTGGACACGATGGTGTAGGCGATCAAGTGCGGCAGGTGCGAGGTGATGGCCAATACCTGATCGTGGTGACGGGCCTCCATGGCGGTGACCATGGCGCCGCAGGCCTGCCACAACGCGGTCACCTTTTCGACCGCGCCGGCATCGGTGCCGGGCGGCGGCGTCAGGATGCACCAGCGGTTCTCGAACAGCGTGGCGAAGCCAGCCTCCGGCCCGGAATGCTCGGTCCCGGCGATGGGATGACCGGGCACGAAATGAGCGCCGTCGGGAATGAAGGGGCCGAGGTCGCGGATCACCGCCTGCTTGACCGAGCCCACGTCGGTCACGATGTCGCCGGGGCGCAGCTTGGGCGCGATGGCGCGGCCGATGTCTTCGTAAGTGCCGATCGGGGTACAGACCACGACCAGGTCGGCGCCTTCGGCCGCCGCCGCCGGGTCTTGCGTCGCCTCGTCGGCCAGGCCGAGTTCCAGCACCTTGGCGCGGCTTTCCGCCGAGCGGGTGCAGCCCACGATCCGCCCGGCCAAGCCGTGACGGCGCATGGCGAGGGCCAGGGACGAGCCGATCAGGCCGACGCCGATCAACGCGACCTTCTTGAATAGGGGCTCCGTTTTAGCCTGGGCGCTCACGCCGCGCTGCCCGGTCCGGCCATGAACTCGGCCAGGCCTTCCGCGACCGCGCGGGTTTCCTCTTCGGTGCCCACGGTCACGCGCAAGCAATGGGGCAGGCCATAGCCCGCCATGCCGCGGACCAGTATGCCCTGGGTCTTGAGCCAGGCGAGGGCGCCTTCGGCATGATGGCTTGGGGTTTCCGGAAAGCCGACCAGGACGAAGTTGCCGACGCTGGGATAGGGGTGCAGGCCGCTCGCTTGCAGCTGTTCGCTCAACCAGGCACGCCAGCGGGTGTTGTGCCGCAGGGCCCGCGCCACATGGTCGCGGTCGGCGATTGCCGCGGTGCCGGCCGCCTGGGCGGCCTGCGCCACGTTGAACGGGCCGCGCAGACGGTTCAACACGTCGGCCACGTCCGGCGGACAATAGGCCCAGCCCAGGCGCAGGGACGCCAGCCCGTGAACTTTCGAAAACGTGCGCAGCATGACCACGTTGTCGAAGGCCTCGACCAAGGCCGCGCCATTGGCGTAATCGGCCGCCTCCAGGTATTCCGCATAGGCGGCATCGATCACCAGCAAAACGTGGTCGGGCAGGCCGCCGCGCAGGCGCCGCACCTCGCTGTCCGGCAGGTAGCTGCCGGTCGGATTGTTCGGATTGGCCAGGAAGACCAGACGGGTCCGGGCGGTCACCCGGGCCAAGAGGGCATCCACATCGGCGGTCAGGTCGCGTTCCGGCGCCGTGACCGGGGTCGCGCCGGCGGTCTTGGCCGAGATCGAATACATCAAAAAGCCGTGCGCGCTGTGCAGCACCTCGTCGCCGGGGCCGGCATAGCCGCGCACCAGCAAGGCGATCAGTTCGTCCGAGCCGGCGCCGCATACGATGCGCTCAACCGCCAGGCCCTCGGCCTCGGCGATCGCCGCGCGCAGGGCCGTGGCCGCGCCGTCGGGATAGCGGTGCAGTTCGTCCTTGAGGGCCTCATAGGCGGCAACGGCGCGCGGGCTGGGACCCAGGGGGTTCTCGTTCGAGGCCAGGCGCACGATGCGGTTGGCGCCCGGTGCCGCGGACTCGCCCCCGACATAGGGTGCGACCTCGAGGATACCCGGCCGCGGGATCGGCGTCATGACGACGCCTGGCCCCGCCCGGGCGAGGTCATTTCCTCCTGGGAAAGCGGTACGGCATAGCCCCCGCCGGCCCAGACCTGGCCGATCGTTCCCTCGCCCAGCGCCATGAGGTGTTCCAGGCGCTCGTCGTCATCGGGCACGAAGCCAGCGACTTCGATCAGGTGTAGGATATGGCCGCCGTATTGCTCGCTGACCTGGGTATCCAGGACATCGAAGGCGGCCGAGGCCAGAAGGTTGCGCAGATGGCTGCGCGAGACGACCTCGCCGGTTTCGATCAGCAGAAAGGCCCGGTCGTGGCCGGTCGGCTCGGCTCGATCCAGGCCGATGGCCAGGGCCTGGGGGTTGTCCGCCCCGGGCGGCTGGATCTCGGAAAAGGGCAGGCGGGCAACAATCCGCGGCGCGGCGGCCCCGTTTTGCGCCAAGTTGCGCCACCAGGGGTCGGTTTCATCGCCCTTGGGCACAGGCAGGACGCCCACGGTCGCCCGCCCCTCGGTCACCGCCTCGAGCACCTGGGCGGCGGAGCGAAAGGCCGAGATCGGGGTCCGCCAGCCATAGTGGTCGCGCGCCAGATTGCGGTAGCCGAATGTGCCCTCGGGCGCGTAGACGGCGACCGCCAGCTTGCCCTGAAGCGCGGTCAAGGCGGCGAAAACCTCGCGCCAGATGCGCACGATCAGCGCCTTGGGCAGGTCGCCGCTGTGGCGCGCTACCAGGCGGCGCAGGACCTCGGCCTCGCGCCCCGGGCGCATGTGATTGCCCACGTCGCCCTTGATCGCGCCAATGCGCTGCGCCGCCTCTGTGCGCTGCATCAGAAGGTCGTGCATTCGCGCATCGATCTCGTCGATCTGCCGGCGCAAATCGGCTAGAGGGTCGTTGTCATTCGGCATGAAATGGCGGTTTCCCTGTCTCGGGCGACAAGAGATAGTCATAGCCCGGAGCGAAATCAAAGAAAACCTTGCCGTTGAAAGCCTTGGCCCCCGGATGGGAAAGCCGGGGCGGGGGCGAGAACCGTCGGCTGGGCGCTAGAGCGACGACCTGGGGCGCGTGCCGCGCGCCACGGGCCGCGCCGGGCGCGGCAGGGACACCACGATGGGCCGGCGGAAGCGCCGACGTTCGACGCGCAGGCTGGGCGCGTAAAGCTGTTTCCCGGCTTCGACCATGAGGACGCCGGAAAAGCGGGGAAACCAGCGCCGGCCGATCCGCTCCCAGGCGGGCGCGGAGCGCAGCAAGGTGCGCGAGCGGAACGGCGGCACGAACAGCGAATGGGCGCGCCGCGTCGGCGTGAACATGTTGTCGCGCAGCAGGCGGGAAATCTGGTTCTGGCTGTAGGGATGGCCCCAGCCCAGCGGCGTCCGCTCGAAACGGGCCCAGATGCCGCGCCGGTTCGGCGCGACCACCAGCAGGCGGCCGTCGCTGCTCAAGACCCGCCAGATCTCGCGCAGCATGTCGCGCAAATACTCACTGCTCTCCAGGCCGTGGACCAGAAGCACCAGATCGACCGAAAGGTCCGGCAAGGGCAGTTCGGTCTCGTCGACCAGGCTGATCAAGCCGGGGCCTTCGGCCGGCCAGTGCATGACCCCCTGGGAGGCCGGCATAAAGGCCAGGGTCCGCTCCGCCTCGCTCATGAACTGGCGCAGATAGGGCGTCGCATAGCCCAGGCCCAAAACCCGCTGGCCGCGCACGTTGAGCCACAGCTCCCGGATCCCCCGGCGCAACATGCGCCGGGTGATCTGGCCCAGCTGGGTATCGTAAAAATCGCGCAGGTCGACGACGTCGTGCCACATGTCCGCCCCGTTGTATCATAACTTGGCGACGAATTGGTTATCGCCCTCTCTCGCCCCGTCCGCCGCGCTTTCCGGCGGCCGGGCGCGACTGCTAAGATCGCGGTCTGACTGTAAAAAAGGAATCTCACCCCATGAAGCTGTGCTATTCGCCGACCTCGCCCTATGTCCGCAAAGTCGTCGTCACCGCCGCGGAGCGGGGCTTGGACGACCGGATCGAACGCATCGCCACCAATGCCCATGACCCCAAGAGCGAGCTGTCGACGATCAATCCGCTAGGCAAGGTCCCGGCCCTGATCCTGGACGACGGCACGGCGCTCTACGATTCGCCGGTCATATGCGAGTACCTGGACAGCCTGGGCGAGGGCGCAGGCCTGCTTCCGCCGCCCGGCCCGGCCCGCTGGACCGCCTTACGCCAGCAAGCTCTGGCAGACGGCATCATGGACGCGGCGATCCTGCGCATGCTCGAGACCGTGCGTCGGCCGGAACCCCTGCGCTGGGCCGGCTGGATCGAGCTGCAAAAGGGCAAGGTGATGCGCGCCCTGGATAGCCTGGAACGGCACGCGGGCGATTTGAACGGCCCCCCGACCCTAGGCCAGATCGCCGTCGGCTGTGCCCTGGGCTACCTGGACTTCCGCTTCGCCGCGGATAATTGGCGGGTCGGCCGGCCGGGTCTGGCGGCCTGGTACGAGGGCTTCGCCCGGCGCCCCTCCATGGCAGCCAGCGCACCCCCGGAAAACGCCTGATTTTACCGCGATTCGCGCCAAGAATCGGGCTGTGCCGGGGCCTGAGTCCGGCAATGCCTAAAATTTGTGCGATGCGGGGCAAATTCAAAACTTCTTTTTATCACAACACAATGTAAAGGGTGCGGCGCACACTATGCCGGTGTGAACCGGGCCCCTTCGGCCCGTGTCCGCACTGTCAACGGGCCCGGAGGACCCATGAGTCGCGCCCTCAGCCTGCCGCGTTTCAAGCTCCCGTCGCCACGCCGCGACTGGCGCCTGGGTGCCTGGCACCCGCGCGGGTGGCTGCCCGCCGGCCGGACACTCGCCAAAGGCCGACTCCGGGGGCAGTTTCGGGCCCGCCTTAGGTCGCGCATCCGGGCCGCCGCGCGGCCGAAAACGCTGAACCTGGCCCTGCAGGGCGGGGGTGCCCATGGCGCCTTCACCTGGGGTGTGCTCGACCGCTTGCTCGAGGACGGGCGGATCGCGGTGGGCAGCGTGAGCGGGACCAGCGCCGGGGCCATGAACGCGGTCGTCCTGGCCCATGGCCTGATGGAGGGCGGCGGCCCCTACGCGCGCGAACGCATGGGCGAATTCTGGCGCTCGGTCAGCGAAATCGCCACATACAGCCCCCTGCGCGCGCACCCCTTGGACCCGCGCCCGGCGGACGAGGGCCATGTTTCCAGCACGCGCATGGTCATGTTCGACCTCATGACCCGCCTGGTTTCGCCCTATCAGTTCAACCCGCTCGATTTCAATCCGCTGCGCGAGGTGCTGGAACAGAGCATCGACTTCAAGCGCCTGCGCGGCGAATGCCCGATCGAGCTGCACATCGCCGCGACCGACGTGGCGACCGGCAAACCCAAGATTTTCGGCACAGCGGACCTTACGGTGGAATGCCTCTTGGCCTCGGCCTGCCTGCCGCAGCTGCACAAGGCGGTCAAGATCGGCCGCCGCCACTATTGGGACGGCGGCTATTCGGCCAATCCCGCGATCCTGCCGTTGGTCGATACCGGCGCCGCCGAGGATACCCTGATCGTGCAGCTCGACCCGGCGGTCGAGGCCCGGGTTCCGACCGACGCGCCCGCCATCATCTCCCGGGTCAGCCGGCTGACCTTCGGCGCCCCCTTGCAGCGCGAGATCGAGGCGATCGAGCGGCTGCGCGCCCTGGCCGGCCAGGGCTGGACCCTGGACCTGGGGCCGGGCGGCGGCCGGCGGCGCCGGATTCGGGCGCACCGTTTTCATCACATCGGCGCCGGCCGGCGGGTCCGCAATATGGGCGCGGACAGCCGGTTGACCCCCAACTGGCCCATGTTGTGCCGCTTGCGCGATCTGGGCCGAAACGCGGCCGAGATCTGGCTGCGCCAGCATTTCGACGCCCTGGGGCGGCGCTCCACCGTCGATCTGACGGCGAAGTTCTTGTAACCGCTTGAACGCGGGACGATGTAATCAGGAACCGGCCGCGCGCGGCGATACACGAAGGAGGCACCATGAAGCCGAGGGCACGTTTCCTGACCGCACTTCTCTGCGCCGCCTTGGCGCTCATCTCGACCAGCCGCGCGAGCCTGGCCGAAGAGGCCAAGGATGCGTCCTTTTCCCAAGACGAGATGTTCCAGAAGGCCTCGGACTTTTTCGGCGGCGCGTCGGAGGGCCTGGCCAAGGCGATCGCCAGGGTCTTCGAGGAGCAGGGCCGGCCCAACGCCTTTATCGCGGGCGAGGAAATCAGTGGTGCGATCGGCGTCGGCGTGCGCTACGGCGAGGGCACCCTGCAGCAAAAGACCGGTGCCTCGCGCAAGGTCTATTGGCAGGGCCCCTCGATCGGTTTCGATCTGGGCGGCGACGCCTCGAAGATGTTTATTTTGATCTACCGCCTGCCGAACCAAGACGCCTTGTTCCAGCGCTTCCCCGCGGTCGACGGCAGCCTCTATTTCGTCGCCGGTGTGGGCGTGAACTACCAGAAGTCCGGCGACATAGTCCAAGCCCCGATCCGCAGCGGCGTCGGCCTGCGCGCCGGCATCAACGTCGGCTATATGCATTACACCCGCGAGTTTTCCTGGGTACCGATCTAGGCGACCGCTTGGACGGCACCAGCGTGTTCTCCCGGATACCGCGTTAGGACAAAGGATTAGCCTATCCGCATCTTCGATCCGTCGGATACCCGATAGCCGGATCGCGCGCGCGGGAGTATCTGTCCACGCGCGGTAGATCGTCCGCGATGTCCAGCCAAGGCAACTTCATTCGCCAGTACGCATGCGCCTGAGGGCGGAACCTCTCAGGGCTGTCCATAAATCCGATATTTATATACAGCTCGTCCTTGATCCCTTCATCCATGTAGCCAATGGAGGTGCCGCATTCCGGGCAGAACGTTCGAACGACGCCCTTGGTCTTCGAGAAGGATTTTGGGTTTCCGCAAGTCAATCGGAACTGGTTAGGCCGATAGCCGACCCAGATTGTCAATGGACTCCCAACCGCACGACGACAATCGTCGTCGTGATCGTAACAAATCCAAAAAGGTTCGCCCCGCATCTCCGCAGCGTTCGCACCACAGAAGCATGCTCCGGTTTCTATTCTGCCGCTCATCTCCAAACTCTCCTCGCGCCTGCTATCCGAAAGCCATTCTTTCGCCGCGTTTGCACAAATACGCGACTGAAGCCGTAGCGTCGACGATCAATGCACATTCAGAATAAAACCATCATTCCGATCTTCCGTGGCACCACCGATCGGGCTACATTGGCCCCGCACCTAAGAAGGCGCCAGGACCTAGGACGCACCTGAAAAATGGCGATCACGGCTTATGACCAAGAGTAACACATGGATTTGTCGCCCATGACCTACGCGCTGGTGGTTCATGGCGGCGCGGGGGCGGACCCGGCGATCGACTACCGCGAGCAAGAGGCGCATTTGCGGGCGCTGATTTCCGACGGTCAGGATCGACTTCTGTCGGGCGAAAGCGCCCTTGAGACCGTCGTGGCGCTGGTCAAGGCCATGGAGGCCTCGGGGCTGTACGTGGCCGGCAAGGGATCCTCACCGAACGCCGACGGCGTTGTCGAGCTGGACGCGAGCGTCATGGAAGGGTCCAGCCGCAAGGCCGGTGCCGTCGCCGCCGCACCTCATCTGTTGCACCCGGTCGAGGCGGCCCGTCAGGTCATGGAAGACGGCCGGCAAGTCATGCTGGCCGGCGCGGGCGCCAGCGCCTTCGCCCGCGCCAAAGGGCTCGAATTCGTCAACGATCCCGACGCCTACTATGTCGATCACGTCAAACACGGCTCGAAAAACGCAGCCTCGGCCCATGGCACCGTCGGCGCGGTGGCGCGCGACGGCAACGGCAACCTCGCGTCCGCGACCTCCACCGGGGGCACTTTCTTCAAGACCGCCGGGCGCGTCGGCGATACGCCCATCATCGGGGCGGGCACTTGGGCCGACGATACGGTGGCGGTATCCTGCACCGGCCTGGGCGAGTTTTTTATCCGGGCAGGCGCGGCCCAGGATGTATCCGCCCGCATGCGCTATGGCGGCGCCTCGCTGAGAGAGGCCACGGCCGCCACGCTGGCCGAGGTCAAGCGGCTCGGCGGCGATGGGGGGCTAATTGCCGTCGACCGCATGGGCAATATCGCCATGCCCTATAACTCGAAGGGCATGAAACGAGCCACCGTCTCCGATAGAACCTCTCCCGTGGTCCGGATTTTTGAACCTGAATAAGCCGGCCTCGGTCGTGACCGTTTGGGCCAAGGCTATTTGCCCCGCATTGGGCGCAAGAACGTTAGCAGTATAGCCGATGCGCCGGACGGCTGTCCCTTCGCAACCATCCTGCCGTCGGTGAAATTCGAAACGCTAACGTCGCTGATTTGAAAGCCGCCTGAGAAAAATCGATCTATAGAAATCCCGGCTCCTCCGGTCTTCCTCGGTCTTCGGAGGCCGGTTTCCTCCAATTCTCGCCGCTGTTCCGCGCCATAACAAGCTAAGGATCATGTGGACCGCCATTCGTTCATCCTGGCCGCTTTTCGTTGGCATGATCTTGCTGATGATCAGCAACGGGCTCTTGGCGACCTTGCTTACCTTGCGGGCGGGGGGATTGGGGTTCAGCGACTCGGCGATCGGTCTGATGCAGTCCGGCTACCCGGCGGGCTCCTTGCTAGGCTGCTTTATTGCCCCGCGTTTCATTATTCGGGTCGGGCACGTTCGGGTGTTCGCCGCCCTGGCCTCGATCGCGAGCACCACCGCCCTGGTTCATCTCATCACGTTCGATTTCTGGAGCTGGAGCGCCATGCGCCTACTCTCCGGCTTTTGCTTTTCAGGGCTCTATATTGTCTCGGAAAGCTGGTTGAACGGGCGGGCCAGCAACGAGAGCCGCGGCAGTATCCTCTCGATCTACTTCGTGATTCAGACCGGCGGCGTGGCGATCGGGCAGGTCCTGCTCAATTTATCCACGCCGGAGGGCATCCTGCTGTTCATCGTGGTCTCGATTTTGATTTCGCTCTCGCTCATACCCATGCTGATCTCGGCCAGCGCCACCCCGCCCTATGAGTTGCCGGAGCGGATTTCCTTTTTGGAGCTATTTCGCCTCTCGCCCATGGGCCTGACGGGGAGCTTTCTCAATGGAATCTCCCAAACCACACTCTACGTCGCCCTCGCCCTCTATGGCAGCGCCATAGGACTATCCAGCGGCGCCATCGGTAGTCTGATCGGCTTCATGACCCTGGGGGGTATGCTGTTTCAATTTCCCCTGGGCAAACTGTCCGACCGGATAGATCGGCGCCTGGTCATTGTCGGCGCGCCGGGCCTGGCCATGCCGATCTGTTTCTTCATCGCCATGCAGACCCATCCCGCTAACAACCTGGCGCTGCTTTACGTCTCGGTCGCGGTGCTCGGCGGCCTGACCTTGCCGCTCTATTCCATTTGCATGGCCCATATGAACGACTACCTGAAGCCCAGTCAGATGGTCGCCGCCAGCGGCACCTTGGTCCTGGTTCTGGCGGTCGGGATGATCTTCGGCCCGACCCTGGGCGCCTTCGCCATCGCACACTATGGCGCCGGCGGGCTTTTCTACCTGCTCGCCATCACCTCGGGCATTACGGTTATGACCGGCCTCTTCCGCCTTTGGAGCGGCCAGGCCCGCACGGAAACCCCCACCACAGCCGTCGCCATGGCCGCTAACCTGACGCCGGAGGCCACCAACATGTATCCGGATGCTTCCGCCCAGGACGGCAAGACCCATAAGTAGCCCCCCGGCCGGCCCGCGGTCACGGGGTTCTGATTGTCGGCTTTAGGGGTTTCCACCTATCATTCCGCCATGAGAACCTCATCCCTTGGATGGCCGGGCTGCCTGCTTCTGATCATCCTTGCCCTGGCCGTCTGGCCGCCGCTCGCCGAAGGCGCCGAGCCTCTGAGCTCCGGCGACGCGGAAGCAATGATCTCCCGGCTGTCGGACCGCGAAGTGCGCGATCTGCTCATCGAACAGCTCTCCACCGCCAAGGGCCGCACCAGCCAAGCCGGGCCTGGCGAGCTTCGCGAAAGTTTCAACCCGGCAGTCATCATGTACCGCTTGCAGCGCGATGCCGGCGATCTCAGCAACCAACTGAATCGGATTTTCGCCACCCTGCCCCAGTTGCCGCAGGTCTTGCCGCGCGCCTGGCACAGCTTCACCGCCGACCGCGCGCAAGGGTCGGTGGCTTGGTTCGTCGTCGCCATGGTCGTCTCCATGGGCAGCGGTGCGCTCGGCGCCTTGTTATTGGGACACAAGTTGCGCCGCGCGTTTTCCGGTTTGGAGGGGCAGCAACCCGGCAGCACCCGAAGCAAGGCCGCCATACTCGGCGCCCGGTTGCTGATGGATTTTGCCTGCATCACGATGTTCGCCGGCATTGCCGCCGCCATGTTTGTCATCTTCTTCGATATCGGCGCGAAAGACCGCACGGCATTTTTCTTCTATCTAGCAGCCAGCGTTATCTTTACCTCTGCGATCGCGCTGTCCTCGGCCTTTTTCAGCCCTAAGCGGCCGGCCCTTCGACTGCCGCGCTATGGCGACAGCGACGCGAAATCGCTGCACCGGACAAGCCTGATCACGGTGGGTTTCGGCGCCTTCGCCTATTTCACCTGCGCGCTGTCCGGCACGCTCGGCGTGGTCGGCGAGGTTCACGAGCTATTCCTGATTTCCGTAGGCACGATCACCACGGCGCTGCTCATCTTCACGATTATTTCCGGCCGCCGGGCGATCGCCGGCGATATTGCCGCCGAAAGCGGCGAGAACCGCCTGCGCCGGGCCATGGCCGGCCTGTGGCCCTGGATCTTCACCACCCTGATCGCCTTCATGTGGTTGGGCCTGGTTGCCGATGAATTGCTGAGCGACTTCGTTCCCTATGGCGCGGTCTTGTTCACCATCGCCTTGATGGGCATCGCGCCCAGTATCGATGCCCTGTTTTTTCGCGAAGGACAGAGACAGAAACAGGCGGGAGACGAAATCAAGCAAGCGCTGGCGCGCGGCATCCGAATCGCCGTCACGGTGATCGTTGTGGTCAGCCTATCCGTGGCCTGGCGGCTCAACCCGCTGGCCATGGGCGCGGAGGGCAGCTTCGGCACCAAGCTCGCCGGCGGCCTGCTTCAGGTATCGCTGACCTTGCTCGTGGCCTATGCCGCCTGGCAGCTCATGCGTATCCTGATCGACAAAAAGATCGCCGAGGAAGATGCCCTGATGGCCGAGCAGGGCATCGACCTTCAGGATACCGAAGCCGGCGGCAC
>JAJFGO010000038.1 GCA_021776095.1 Kiloniellaceae bacterium
CCGGACATTCCCTATAAGCGCTCGGCGCCTCCGCGATAGCCTGCGGGGTGCCCGTGCCCAGGTAGCTCAGTTGGTAGAGCACGTGACTGAAAATCACGGTGTCGGTGGTTCGATTCCGCCCCTGGGCACCATTAATTTCAAAGGGTTAGACTCCTCTCAAACCATTCACATCGGTTCCAGGTACCACATAGGTACCAAGTGAATTGGATTGGCGGTGCGCAAAATCGCACATGGGGGTAACCCGTGCCGTCGCCACAACTGGGCCTGAGACACGGCGCTGCGCCGCACCTCAAATTTCCAATAGCTCGTGAGCGCCCATCAGTCTCTCAATTAACGTGGCTTGGCGCGCGCCCCGCCCCCCCCCTTTGGCCCTTCCGTTGTCTTTCAAATCCGATCTGAGAAAAAACCTGAAATTCGATGCCCTAGTGGATGGGCATTCCAGCTGGGCGGCCGGCCAAACATCGTGCCAAATTTTGGCACAACATGATGATCGGTTCGGCTTTCCTATTCCCAATAGGTTGACCCGACTCCGCAACTGCGATGTATTTTGACCTCCCCCGAGTTACTAACCACGGAGGCACATTTGTTCATCAGGTCGAGTGCACCAAGTCGCCGATTCATGTTCCACCTTGAGATTGTTGGGGTAACGCACGAAAATTGTTGGTTGTATGCAATACGAAATTGCTGAGGATAGTAAATCGCGCTGGTGGCGCGCGAGCCGTATAGATCTGTCGGATAAATTACGGTCAGCTGAAAACCTCGAAATCATTAGACACCTCGAACAAGGACTAGAAGTTCAAGACTCCCCTGAACTCGGAAACCTGGTTCGTCCTTCCGATATGTCAGCTCCTATTCAAAGGTGGTTTAAGTATCGCGAGGGGTACACCCTCGAATTGTGCAAACGCCTTCTTGCGGGACATGACGTTACAAGATCACTGGTGCTAGATCCCTTTTGTGGATTTGGAACGACAACTTTAGCTGCCCGACAGCTAGGGCATCAGTCGGTTGGATTAGATGTAAATCCACTAGCTGCGTTCGTTGCTCGTGTCAAAACACGGACTTACTCGCAACACCGGCGTCAGTGTCTCCGAAAACGGCTCCGTGATTTTCAGGGTCTTACAAAGCGACATAAACAAGCCCTGCCGCCGTCAATCAGGATACTTCCGAAGCTCTTTCACAAACCTGTCTTGGAAGCCCTTCTGATTATTCGGCATGAGATAGAAAGGACGGAAAAGGACACCGAACGCGAATTTTTTCTCCTTGCTTGGGTCTCCATTCTCGAGCAAATGTCGAATGTTTATAAGGAAGGAAATGGGCTTAAATATCGAAATAGACAAAGACGTGGGAATGTGTATTCCGTGACTCCGCACGATGAATGGGCTAAGAAAAGATTTCCCAAAGATGCCTTTCAGTTTGCACTGAATACTTTTCTATCCAAGGCAAACGAAATGCTGTCCGACAGTCGATATCTTTTGTCTGGGTATGAGCCAACTATCGTACAAGGAGACGCGCAGAAACTATCAAATATTATACCCGATCAGCCATCTTATGCACTTTTCTCGCCGCCTTATTGTAACTGCTTCAACTATATAAAGGCGTACAAATTAGAGCTTTGGATGTCCGGTCTTATTTCAGAATATTCTGATATTGGGGTGCTCACAAAAGCAGGGATCCGATCTCGACTGGAATCGCTTACAGAGCACGTTAAAGATCCCTATCCACAGCGCATTGACGATTTGATTGCGCTTATGCCACAGCAACGTCTATGGGCCACCAAAATTCCGGAATTGCTTAAAGGCTACTTTGCAGACATGGGCGCGTTCCTAACTGAACTGTATGGCACCTTACAGCCTGGTGGTCAGTGTACGATTGTAGTGGGTACAAGCGCTTATGCAGGAGTGTTAGTACCGACGGACCTGATACTAGCCCGCCTAGCTCAGGATATCGGCTATGACGTCGAGTGTTTACAAGTCGCCAGACCCATACCGACGAGTTCCCAGCAGCGCCGTTTTTTGGATGGTGTGAGCGATTACTCGAGGGAGAGTTTAGTATTTTTAAGACGCTAGCCGATTAGGTCCAAATCTGTGCTGAACCAAATGTCGCTATTTAGTACTGAATTGGAAAGATCTGCCGAAAGTTCGTTAGGCCAACCAGTGGTCGTCGACGATCTGCCTCATATTGGCAATATTTCTGACGGTGAGCTATTTATTATTCGCAATAATGAGTCTCGATATTTAACGCACCATTTCCATAAATATGCTGGAAAATTTATACCGCATATTCCTCGATGGGCTATGCGTCGTTTTTGTAGCGAAGCGCCGAAAGTCGTGCTGGACCCTTTTGTGGGTTCAGGAACAACTTTGGTCGAGGCAATGCTCCAAGGACACCAAAGCTACGGTATGGATGTCGATCCATTGGCTCGGCTGATTAGCAAAGTCAAAACTACACCTATATCCGTAGGCCGTCTTGGTGCAATCAAGAGGGACGTTAAGAAATTTGATAGCGATCCGACCGCTTACGGATCCTATGTACCGACGATTCCCACGCTCAACCACTGGTTCACACCGGGAGCAATATCTGAACTGTCGGCGTGTCTTGCGTTTGTCGAACGCTATCGCGATGACGAAGATATATATGACTTTCTAATCATTTGCTTCTCTTCGATTGTCCGACGAGCTTCCAATGCGGACAATCAAACCATGAAGACCTATGTGTCGCACACGCATCCAAAAACGCCAGAGCACGCGAAGCGGATTTTTACATCTACAGTATTTAATTATGCAGATAGATTGGCAGCATTTGGTGCCCTTATCAAGGACGCCAGATTGTCGATAATCCCGCAAACCATAGATGCGAAGAATATTGATAAGTTCTGGTCGGAAATGGGGCTACCTAAGGTAGATCTTTGTGTCACGTCGCCGCCATATATCAAAAGTGTCGATTACCTATACAATCAAATGGCCGAATTATTTTGGATTGGTAATCGTTGGGACCTCGAAACACAGCCTAAACAGAACGAATATAAGCGCCTATATATCGGAAACGATCGTCCAGATACCATTGGTCTCGAAGGCGATCTCGTTACCGGCATCTCGCCCATCGACGCATACATTGACCGGATTTTTAGCTCGGACAAACGACTGGGAATAGTAGTTTCCCGTTATTTTCGGGACATGGAACAACACTTTCTTGCAGTTCGCAAGGTTATGAAGAGTGGTGCGCGTTATATACTTGTCAGCGGGAATTCGACATTAGCCGGTGTCCCCGTACCAACCTCTGATCTCCTCACGATTACAGCAGAGCGGGCCGGGTTTATGTCCCGCAACTATTTTGGTTATGAAATTAGAAATAAACACATGCGGTTTCCGCGAGGTGGAAGGGGTGGAGTGGTTAAGCACGATTGGATTATTGAGTTAGAAGCAATCTAACTGAAATTGATGAAAGAGGGGCGAAACCGTGGCCCAAGCTGAAACTGGTACATCAAAAGACGCGGCCGCTGAAGTCGATCAATATTATTGGAAACAAACTCGTGAAAATCTTCTGACGGAATCGGGTGTTCGCATGTTTCAAATCGCTCTCAAGCATATGGGTGAACCCTACAACACCGCTCGAGAGGAGATTGATGCAGAATATGGGCGTCTCTCTCCGAGGCTATTAGCGCGAGGTGGCAGCAAGCGACACGGAGGAATTTTTAATAATTATATTTCTCTTTTTGAAGAATTAGGGTTGATGTATCGGAAACGTGAAGAAGAAACGGAAATCCTTCATTTAACGCCAGCAGGAGAACAGGCGGCGCTTCTATTAAAGAACATGCCAAACTACTTACGGGTCATACCGTATTTCCTAATAGAACTACTCAGCAGGTATCGATTTAAGAATCCACAAAACAAAAATGAGAAAAATGCGAATTTAGCCAAGGAGATCGAGGAAGGTGACATTTTCCCATACTGGTCCCTCTATCGGATAATGCGGTCGTTGGGCGACAGTATTTCAAAGGACGAACTTGCCCGCTTTGTATTTCGGATAAAACGTATGTCTGAAATCGACGACGTCATAAGGGTAATACGGCGATACCGAGAAAGGCAAAAGGCAGGCGTTTCTTCTGACGAACTCGATAGAGAGTTCGGTGAGCGATTGCATGGAGCTATTGCCCAGCCGAAATATATCATGGGTCGTGCAGGGTATCAGGCGGGTGTTATTGCGCTGGAAAACGGTATTTATACGTTAAAACGCGAATTTATTCCATTTATAGACACCCTATTGGAGAATGAGCCTGTTTTTGAAGAGATCGATGAAGAAACGTGGATGAGAGAGTATGGAAAACCTCTTCTGGCGTCTGAAGAGGTTTTGCTTCCACCGCTCTTTTCTGAAATTGAAAGTGCGACCGAAGTTTCTGTTTTGCCCGACGACAACCTGATACTAAAACAGGTAAATCTATTGATTCGAGAGGACCTTGTTTCAGGCATTCTTTTGATAGGGCCACCCGGAACAGGTAAGACTTGGTATGCAAGACAAATCGCTTTGAAATTGGTTGAGGCCGATTTGTCGCGAGTGCGAGAGGTTCAATTTCACCCGTCGTATCAATACGAAGATTTTGTTGAGGGTTATGTGCCTGATGGCAAAGGAGGGTTTAAGCTAGTAAATCGCCATTTGCTTGAGATGGCTACCAAATGTCTTCAGGATGACCGCATTCATGTGCTCGTAATCGACGAATTAAGTAGAACGGATCCCGCCCGAGTTATGGGCGAAGCGCTGACATATATGGACACATCCATGCGGGGAAGACGGTTTTTCCTGCCATCAAATAGACCAGCAACCATCCCACCTAATCTTTTATTCATAGCCACGATGAATCCCGAAGATCGATCCGTTGACGAAATAGATAACGCGATGGATCGGCGATGGGGCAAAGTATCTCTAGATCCAGATCCAGCGATTGTGGCCCAATTTTTGAATAAAAATGGCTTTCAACGCAGTGGGATCGAAAGAGTAATAAGATTCTTCAATTCGGTTCAACAGGAATGCTCCTTAGGGCATGCATATTTTCGGGGCATCAAGAATATTGATAGCCTTCGAAGGCTTTGGGATTCGCAGCTGCAGTATTTATTCAAAAAGGCCTTTCGTTATGACCCCGAAAAAATTGTTGAACTTCAAGCGCGGTGGTCTGAAATGTTATCTGATATCGAAAATGAAAATGCCTGATGTTTGCGATAGGCTCCAGATCTTGTAATATTTTATTTATATTTGTGCATCGTTTGTTTAATTTCGAATAAATATCAGTAATTTAGATAATAAAAACCTGAATGTGCGAGCAGTCCAGGTAAATTATTTAATGAAGCAAGTTATAACACTAAACATGCGAGCCACGGTTGACGTTCCACAAGAGGATGTCATCGGAGAAAATGGTCTGGATATTTATCCTTGGGTGGAGAAGAGGGGCTTCTTCTCATTTCAGTTACGAGGGGGCGTATTAAAATTATCGGCCGGAGCGTATGTAGGTCTCATTCCTCTTAATGATAAAATTACGATCGACGTTAGACCTAGGATTAGTCCATCGAATTATGGTCGGGTTTTAGACGTCTCTCAACAACGCTTAACACAGATCGAACGCTATAACCGGCAGTTTGACAGCGGTGCAGAGGGAGAAAGTAGTTTTGATTTTTTAGTTAGAAACTTCCTAAGCTCACTTCATGAGCTTAGTCTCCATGGGCGTTATAAGACCTATCGTACAACTCACAAGACCACAGATTCGCCCCGTGGAAGAATCGACATTCAGAGGACGCTCACTCAATGCTATTCAAAGGGTATGCAGCATCGCGTATGCGTTGAATGGTTTGAGCATACGGAGAACAATCCGTTTAACCGTGTTCTAAAAGCGGCTCTCACAGCAATTTATGAGCGATATCGACGAAATTATTTGGGTTCGTCGGTTTTGCGTACTGAGCTTTCCCGGTATTTGTTGGAATGGGAGTCTATTCCAACGTCGGATATTGTAAGAGACGCTCGAATGGTTGCCGAGATGCTCCGACGAGGTGCTCTGCCTGCATCAAGGCTATATTATACAAGATCTCTGGCTATATCGCTATTTATACTAAATAGAAATGCATTGTCACTAGAAGAAGTGGGTTCAGATATTGAGCTTTCTGGATTCATTATTGATTTCGAATCTGTATTCGAAGCTTATGTTTTGCAACTTCTGAAAGCAAATATTGCAGGTTCAGATTTTCACGTTGGCGATGGAAATCGTGAGAGCGGTAAACCTCTTTTCGAAGATCAGGAAAGGCCACGAGCTAATCCCGATATTGTTATTTCCAAGAAAGAGGGGGAAATTTCTTTGATTGTTGAAGTCAAATATAAACCCAAGTTCAATCGGGCCGACTTAAATCAAGTGATCACATACGCGCTATCCTATAAGAGCAATGACGCCTTGATTGTCCACGGGAGTGAGAAGCCCGATAATGTTCGTTATGAAGGCCTTATAGGGGGGATACGGATCTGGTCATGTGGTATTGCACTAGGGCTGGATGATTTATTGCAGGAAGAACAAAGATTCATCGATCTAACAAGAGATCTAATTTTTCATCCTGAAAAAAATTCTTATCTCATCGAGGCCGATTGAAGGGAGTTTCAAAATTTGTAACATATTGGTTTGAGGTCACGTTTTTCTAGAAAACGATGGTTATGGGCCCTGGCGACCCGTATACCGATACAAGTTTATTGCTATAACCCAGTGCCCAGTTTTGCCCTGATCGGCTCAGCAATTTTTCAAGGGGCTAGGTGGTTTGTCAACGGCGGTGTAAAAACCGACCAGGTGGCGGCGGCTATTCGGCATTATTGGAGCATGGCCTCGTAAATGTATTTGGTCAGATCTGAGTGACATCTGATGGTGTGTCGAAAATTCTTTTGTTGAACAAGAAAAAAATGGAAAAAAAACGGAATTTACCAGGATGCATTGCGCCTTTGTTTGCGCGGCCAAGTTGGAAGAGTCGAGGCTTCGCCTCGATCCATAGGAACTGGTCGAATTGATGAAATGGCATCATCAACCGGAGGCACTCTCGCATTGCGAATGATGCAGAGATCGGCATCGACCAATCGGAAGGAGAGGCAGTCGTAGGCGCAGCAGAATTCCTTTCGACGTAGGCTTTCCCTTAACCGATAAAGCTGTGCGCGAACTCGGCCAGAGATTTCCCAATCTTTGAAGGGCAGGCGCAAGCCATGTTCAGCTACGAGGGCTTGGTCGAGGATTGATCTGTAATCGTCCCGCGTCATGGTGATCTCCGCTCCGCCTCCATGCGTGAGATGGCCTTCGCGATGACCTTCTGTGCCGCTGTTAGATCGCGCACAATGAAGGCCTCCCACTCTCGCGGTTGACCGGGGAGTTTTCTGCGTCTCTGGACAAAGAGCTGATCGCCACTCGGCAACTGACCAAACAGGACTCCTGGGCCAGATACTTTATCTTCGATCAGGCGGCAGAGACGTTCAATTGGCATTGGGTGTGCCCCTGATAATCCGGTTGGGGATTTGGGTTGATGTCAATTTATCCGGGCATTGGGGGTGGGTTGGTTCCCATGGGCAATCCCCATGGGCATTTGCCCGGATGGCCACCTACGGCACCCACAGGCCGGTTATGGGGCATTATGGCAGGCGACCATGGGTTGGGCATATACCCGCCCGGATGATTTCCACCACCATCCCAATGGGAGGATTGGGAGCTATTTTCATACCTAATTGCCGGATATTTTTTTGAAATGTATTGGTTAATGGGGCAGCCCATCATAATCCTCCCAAACCTCCCGCCCATCACGGTGGATTTTGAAACTGGACCCCAATCCAGTACATTGTGCTCGATTTCGCTATTGAGAAGCCAAGGACTTCTAGAGAAGACCGGAGTGCTCGCTCCGAAGATGGAATAGGTAAGTTTGAATTAGCGCAGAACTCACAACAGCGCGTGAACATATCAGCGGCTGAGATCCGGTCTTTTGGCTGTCCAGTTCGGACCAGGTGCGTTTCTGCAAAAACCTTTGCAGGATTGGATCTGTGTAACCAGGAACGCGTTGCATGGCGCACCGTGGCAGGGCGGGCGATGCTGCCTCGTTTCAGCACACGCTGGAAACCCTCAACGGCGCGGCGGAGCAGTCCTTGACCACCGCGTTCAAATACCTCTTCAGCCAGTTTTGGGTTTCTCTTTTCAGGCGGAACAGTGCGTGTGAATGGCACAACAAGCATACGGCGTCGGATCGCTTCGCCAGTCTCAGGTAGTGGCGGCAAATGGTTTGTTGAGAACACGTGCAAAGCGATGGGTTTGATCTTGAATCCGGTTTCGCCGACCCGCCGAACTGTTGTCGTGTCGCCTGCACAAATGCTCTTGAGCATCTCCATATGCCTCCCTTGGAGTGGTGGAAGCTCGCCGACAGAATTGAACCGCGATCCGGCCAAGTGAACACGATGGAAGTCATACAGCCATTCTGAAGGTGATACAGAGGACCGCATGTTTTCAGGAATCAGCTGCTCAATGAGTTTGGTGGTGACCCCCTTGCCGTTTGCTCCTGTTCCATAGAAGATAATTAGAGTTTGGAAACGATCACCATATCCAAACAATGCCACCCCAGTGACCTCGTAAATTAAATCTACCAGTGACTGATCCGCGAAAGTTTCACGAAGAAAATTATCACAGTCGTTGGTATCGGAAGTTGGATCATAGTTGATATCCAAACGTGCCCTTTGTCTCTGATCGACCCTGTGTGGCTTCAAGGTCAACTGATCGCCTTCGATAGTGAGAAATCCGTTTGCAACCGATATCCCTTCTGGTGGCGAAAAAAAGTACCCAGGGTTACTCAGACGGCGCTTGATGGCTCGCAAAACAGAGTTCGCACGTGTTTCCGAAATCTTGAGTCGGCCATTAGGCGTCCGTGTGCCATCTAGGTCGAAAATGAAATTAACAACCACCGCGTCATCCAGAAGTACGAATATTCCTTCATTGGGCTCATATTGCCAAAGCCTCTGTTCGTCGAACACGATCAGTCGGCCATGCTTCTCTAAGTGAGGGATGATCGCATCTGCCAACTCGACATCTGAGATACCTTGGCGTTGCTGCAACAGCTGCTTCAAACGTGTAGGAGCATTCTTCTTCGGCACATGGCGTGGCATTGCGATTAAGCGCCTTCCGGGTCAGAGGAGAGGCGATGGTGTTCAACTGTTTGGCACTGGTTCTGTCGTAGACTCACGAGCGGCATCTTCTACGTACTTTGCCAAGTCAGACTTTTTGTATCGAACTGCGCCTCCAATCTTTCGGTAGGTTGGCCCTTCTCCGGCCCAACGCCAACGAGAGAGGGTTTTCGGCTTCAATCGGAGAAATTCGGCGGCTTCTGACTCGGTCAGGAGTTGTGATTCAACCATGAGAAATACTCCGCGTTTTGGATCAATCAATTTGAACAAATAACGCCAATGGCCCAAATTACCAATGGACATAAATTGGAATTATTTTGACTATTTTTTGTCCACCGAAAGTTACGCATGGGTGCGCACAGTTATTTAGTTTGCGGATTTACTTGTTGGCGGAGTTCGTGTTCGAAAACGCGGAAGATCATGCCAAATTTTGGCACCACTAGAACGCTTCAAGCATCTTGGAAAAAACTGGCTACTTAGGCTGCGCGCACTAGTTTCGGATTATCCACCTGCTGTAGGCAATGTCTCCAAAGCACGCTGCACCCTCTTTCCAAGAGCGTTCTTGGACTGAATGTGCATGAGTGGTTGTGCACAGAGCTCAACAAATTCAAGAAATTGACCGCTGTAGGTCTGGGCTGTCGCGCTGTACGAAACAGTGGCCCTTTGGCCAGCCTTTGCCTCATAGAGGCGTGCAAGCATCCACACGAAAGCGGTAAACGCGATCACTTGAGGACGTCCTCGCGCCGGTTTAGGGAGTTGGTCGAGTGTCGTTGAGATGACATCGATTAGATTGTGAAGATGCTGAACCGCGAAATCGATCTCCGAATCGCCCTTGGAAAAGGTATTGGCAGCTTGACCAAACTTGGCTTCCGTTGGTGTCAGGATACTCCCCGACGCGCATAGGGCCAGCCGAATGGCCGTTTCATCATCGAGATCCTCCAACCGATCTAAAAGCTTCTCGCCCGCTTCCAATATTTCTATCAGTGCCGCCTTTTGCTCCGCAGGTTTCGGTGCTTGATCAAATGAATGCTTCATTCCAAGATAGCGCGCTGCTATGTCTTCAATTTCTGCTTTTATGGCGGTGATATGGGCTTCGCCTCGCGCGACCAAGATATCAACAATCCGCTCCATCGCCTCAGCTGGATAGGGCGGCACATCGATCTCGGAAAGCTCTGTTATGCGCCACCTTCGGCGCGGCTGTCTTTGACGCGGCATTTGCAGGTCACCTTATGTAGCGACACCGAATCCTGACGACGGCGAAATCAAAGCGTCTTGGCCTCATTCGATTGGTCCAGAAATTTCCGCTTTCTGGTTAACCGCCCTTTTCGCTGTGAATTGTACAGCATCTGGTTGCCAACCCAATCTGGACATTAGGGTTGTCGCCTTCCGCTTTCATCCTGAAATCTGGCGGTGAATGTCGGTGCCAGATAAGTCTGCCCAGACCCTGGGCCGATATTGGCCTCGCCAGAAGTTATAATGTATAAGTCACTGACAGCGCTGTCAGTTCATCTGGCCAAATGATTGATACGCCAATGCGAAATGTATTTGATCAGTATTCTCAGCCTGAAAACCAAGTGACGCACGCGTTGATTACTTGCTTGGGCGAGGACCAAGGGCTGTTGCGGCGCTTCATAAGAGAGATCGCGGAGGTCAATCCACCCAAAGGACAGGCAATTGTCGTCCAAGAACAAGCCTTGCCTGGTGATCCAGATCTAACCGAGGAGGAAACGGAGGAACGCGGGCTTCCTGATGCCGTCCTACATGACGGAGAGTCATGGTGCTTGGTCATCGAAAGCAAAGTAACCGCGCGCTCAAGCCTCGGCCAACTCCGGCGCCATCGTGCCACGATTGAGCGTCGTGGATTTTCTTCGATCCATCTTCTCCTGATCACAGCGACGCAAGCGACCGAGAAGGTTCGGGCCGAATGCCACACCATTGGTTGGAGCGACATTTACGCTTGGCTGCGCGCTCAGCCACGGAATTCAAAGTGGGCGCATCGAGCGGCAGAGTATCTTGAGATTAAGGAAAGGCGGATGATCGAGACCGAGAAACTGAAGGAGGGGGCGTTGACAAAATTTGCCGGCTTCGACTTTGGGGTTGATCGACCGTACAGCTATCTCGAAGCAAAGCGGACGCTGCGCCTCGCTATGGAGGAACTCCGGACCGTTACCAAGCTACAGACTCAACTTGAAGCGGATATTGGGGGAGAGGGACGCAAGGCAATTACCGGTCGCGAGGGGAGCAGCATATGGGACTTCATTCCACTTCAGGGATCGGATGGTGATCAGTTCACGCGTTATCCCCACCTCACGCTCTCAGTTGGATCGGAGCGCGTCTTCGCGCACATTACTATCCCGAATAGCATCAACACCCAGTTCCACAACAATCTTCTGGCCCTTGGAATCGAGCAGTTTTTTGAACTCCTTCACAGCGTCAACCAACGCCTACGCCCGGTGCTTCGAAAGGCGCCGGACGCAGCTCCTTGGTTCGTGGCGGTGCAACGCCGCTACCCATCGCAGCGCTCAATACCGATTATAGATGCTTTACTCGAATTCGATCTGCGCACAGCAGTACGAGATGAGGCAAAAACCAAGCGTGGCGCGGCGAAGTCAATGCCAGAGTGGATGGAGGCCGCTTACTTGGCATGGGCCTCCAAGCGGACCACAGGTGCAAACTACCAGCTTGCAGTGGGAGCAATCTTTCCCTTCAGTCGTTGCCCGGCTATCCGCCAGCCACAAGCGATCCAGTTGATTGCTGACACGTGGCTCGCTTGCAACCCCTTGCTATCCGCGATTTGCGGGAAAAGCTGACACAGGAGGCATCAATACTTCTCTAGCTGCGCACGTTGGGCCGGCTTTCGACCGGTCTACCTCAAAGATCGGACATGCCTGGGATTGACCCCTGAGGGCAAAGAATGATCCAATCCGGACGTTTTAGCATTGATGAAATCGGTCAGTAGATGTTTGTAAGCGGTTGCCTTCATGGTGATTGATTTTTCTGGGGCTCGAAATCATGCATGTCAACTGGCCTGGAACGAGGTGTGTGCTCTGTTTGAGTGAGGCCCCCCTGTCGAAGGAGCATCTGATTCCTGAAGCTCTCGGAGGCATTCTTACCTGCTCGTTTCTTTGCAGGACCTGCAATTCAACTCTAGGTGCCTCCTTTGAAGCCGAGGCGAGGGCTGATCCCTCTATTCGCATCGCTGCGCATAACCTTCAGTTGCAGATGCCTGAGTTGGCCCAAAGGCTTATTGAAGATCAGCGTTTTATCTCGGAAGGTCCGGGAGGAAACGAGCGAGGGATAGTTCGCGAGGGGAAATTTCGGGTTAAGTCACGAACGGCGGAAGATGGTTCTCTTATTCAACCTACGGATCTTGCCCGGAAGTCGGTTGGAAAAATTCTGCGAATAGCTGGCGCCGGTGATACCCCAATTGCCGAAGCGCTGAAAAGATTGGAGGAGACTGGGGAGAACCTAAGGATGACATTGGCTCCGGGATTGGAAGCGGTGAAATGGAGCGTTAAAAAGCTGCAACTAGACCTCAGCCGCAGCAAGCTGATGAGTCCTCTTGTTCCACTGAAGATTGGTTATGAATTCCTCGCATGCCACTTGGGGTGCGCGATCTATGACGACGCCCCGCAAATGCGGGAGTTGCGGGCAGCTTTGCGAGGCACGCTAGAAGACGATTCGTATTTTTGGGTGGAACGGCTTAACGCCTCAGAATGTGAACCATTCCATGGCATTTATTTTGAAGGGAACAGCCCATACGCGCGCGTACTCATCCGCCTCTTTGGGTGGCTTGCTTTTCGCGTGCATTTTCGACGGTTATCAGTTGCCGGTCCCAGATTCATTTACACGCACTATCTGGACACCAGCTGTGAGGATATCCGGATTCTGGAGTCGCAGTCCGGCGCGCTGTAAAAAAGCAAATGAGCCCATTCTACCTCGGAGAACTGACGCCGTTGGGTGAGGCCAGCTAATACCGAATTTGACCCGGAGCAGCCATTTGATGAATTTCTGGAGGCTCTGACCGTGAGCAATTCCCTCGAATTACCAGTCGAAAGCAAAGCAACTAGGTTTGAATTCGAGATCTGGTGCGATTAATCGCGCTCATCGATACAAGGGTGACACAATGGAATACATCCCGGTACGAGTTAGCGACATCATCCGACAGGTGAATCGTGACCTGTATCTTCCCGCGATACAGCGAGAATTGGTGTGGAAAACTGACAAAATTGAACGTCTCTTCGACTCGATCATGGGCGATTTTCCCATCGGCTCATTCTTGTTCTGGAAGCTAGAGGAGAAGAACAAGGACGAGTGGCCGATTTATGAGTACATTCGTGACTTTGATGAAGCATCGCCCCACAATCCGCTAGCAAACATGGCAGGAATCAACAGAGACATAAGGCTTGTCCTTGATGGCCAGCAGCGCATTACCGCACTTTTCATTGGATTACGTGGGTCTTACACCTACTTCTATTACCGATGGCTGAAAACTAAACTATATCTCAATCTCCTAAAGATTCCTGTGCTAGATGATGAGAACCCCGAGGAACTGACTTATGAATTTGCGTTTCGTGAAAGTGACCAGCCATCTGGTGCTCTTCAAAAACTTTGGTATCCGGTCGGTCATATCCTAGATTTTCAAGACGCAGAAGACGCCAAGAGCGATATGAAGAAGCAACTGACATTGTTGTCGGAAGATCAGCAAGATAATGCCAACAGGCTTGTCGGACGCCTACACAGCCGCATTCATACCAACCTAGTTGGCAACTATTACGAAGAAAGGTCACAGGATTACGATAAGGTATTGCAGATTTTTGTGAGGGCAAACGCCGGGGGACAACCACTCGAATACTCTGACTTGCTCCTGGCTACGGCAACAGCCAAATGGGAAACGCTCGATGCGCGTAGTGAGATTCACGATTTTACAGATGCACTCAACGAAACCGGTACGGGTTTCAAATTTGGCAAAGATTTTGTTCTAAAGGCGTGCCTGTATCTGTGCGAATCTCTCCCCATTCAATATAAGGTCAAAAACTTTTCTAGAAAGAATCTTCTAACTATAGAAGCGAATTGGGGTGCCATCAAAGAAGCGCTTGCAACCACTGTGCGTCTAATTTCACGCTTTGGGTTTCATTCCAAGAATGTCGTGGCACCATTGGCACTGCTTCCAGTTGCCTTCTATTTGCTAAGGCGCGGCAATCGAAATTTTGACACATCGTCAAAAGCCGAAGATGCCGAGGCACAGGTTGCTATTCGCAAATGGTTCGTATTTTCGACTCTCAAGAACGCTTTTGGTGGATCATCAGATACGACCCTGACTCGCCTCCGAGAGCTGCTAAAAGGTTGTGGTCCAGCGACCCCGTTTCCAGCGGATGAATTGTATAAGTCCCTTGAGATTGAGTCATCGCTAAATGATGACGAAATTGAACACATCTTAGAATTTAAGTACCAAGGACGTTACACGAATTTGGTGCTGTCGCTCCTGTATCCTGACAGAGATTGGAAAGATGCGGTTTTCCATGAGGATCACATTTTCCCGAAATCAGAGTTCAAGATTCGCTCTCTGAAAAGGCGGGGCTATGATGACACAAGAATCAAAAACTATATGTCTCATTTTGACACACTGCAGAATCTCCAGCTGCTTACCGATTCTGAGAATATTTCCAAGAGCGCCACACCTTTCGACGACTGGATTCAATCGAGAGATCCTGAGTTTCGAGCCCGCCACCGAATTCCTGACATGCAGGACTACGGATTTGATCACTTCGAAGAATTCTCGGTGGCCCGAAAAGACCAAATAATAGAAGTACTGAAATCACTTTCCTGACCAGGCAGAGTGTAGCCCGATTTTGACTATACGCCGACTAAGCAAACCGATCTGGAAAATACCCGGAAAGCGACGATCAGCTGAAACTCTGACGCCTGTTGTCAGAGCCGATTTGAGAGCTGCGGTATAAGCGCAGGCGCGATGTTGTCGAGCAAGTTATGTCAAAGGCGTATACGCAACCTATGGTCTCTTAACCGCCTCATCATTACTTTGGAATGGGTTCTAAGAGGCGTGCTGGAGCCACACAAAGTGCGTTTGCCAACCGCTCAAGCACCAAGACCGTGGGGTTCCGCGCGCCCCTCTCAATTCCACTGATGTAGGTCCGGTGCAGGCCCGACTCGAAGGCAAGTTCTTCCTGCGACCAGTCGCGTTCCCGCCTGATCCTCTGCACATTGAAACCCAGTTGCCTCCGGATATCCATATCTGGAAGCAAGCCGGGGTGTAGACGATCGGTCTACAGACGATGAGTAACAATTAGCTCTGAGGGTTGGCGGCGTTCTGATATCCTTTCCTCTGACAAATGCATTGCACTGGCCGGACAGGAAAACAGGAGGGTTTGATGGGGGCCAAACCGCAGAGCACGGCACCCCGCACTGTAAATCCGGCGTTTTTCCACGTAACCGTGTCAGAGGCGGTGTTTACAGGCGGTCTTGCTGCTGAAAATGGAGAAGGTGAGGAAAAACCATTTCATACCAAATCGTTGAGACTAATCGGTAGAACAAATGATCGTATCGATCATCCTCAAATTCGTGATTTGTCGTGCGAAGTGGATTTCGTAATAGATAATATAAAGAGGTATCAAATACAAAGCCCGCCAAGTTGCCCCATCATTGGGCAAGCACTTTATTCCAAATTCGCAGAAGGCGAAGGGTTTGCGGTATCAATACTTTGTACGTCTGAATATTTCGAACGGGTTAAAGACATTACCACGCTAATGGTATCTTCTATGGCGGGTGAGGCAGATCTCTCTATTGGGGTTTTGGATTTCCCACGGGACTGGAGGCCGGCAGATTCAAAACTAGGAAATTCGACCTTTTGGGTTACCTCGGTGGACTTGCAATGGAGAGCTGGGGTTGGTCAGCGCTACGCATCTTAAAGTCACGCTCGAATTCGATAGCGGGCAGAGAAGGATTAAAACGTGGCTTTTTTTTACTGCCCTATACGGGAGAGTTTGCCCTGTGCCGGTTCCATTGCTGCCGCAATCCTCTTGCCCACAAGATCGTTCGCCTGTCTGAGCGGGTCTGCCGCAAGGTGGGCATAACGGGCTGTGGTTTGAGGTTGGGTGTGGCCAAGCAAGGCACCGATAAGGGGCAGGCTCAACCCTCCCGCTGCTGCGACACTGGCGAATGAATGTCGGAGGTCGTGCAGGCGGACCCCATTCAAGCCTGCTTGTTCCCGAATGCGCATCCAGGGTTTCGTGAGATTTACGAGATGTGTCGTGGGTTTTGCCCCCACTATAACATAAGGGTTGTCGTCAATACGTTCGAGATTTGCCAGAACATTGAGAGCGGGTGCAGAGAGGTGGATAGTTTTTGAACCTGTTTTGCTCTCCAGGAGCTGTAGGCAGCCCCGCTCAAAATCGACGCTGTCCCAACGAAGGGTTAGGATCTCAGATCTTCGACACCCGGTAAAAAGCAAAAGGCGGATAGCCGCAATTACGCTTGGCAATTCGATTCGCTCCGTTTCAGCTTCGGCTAAGGTTTTTCCAAGATTTGCAAGTTCTTCGTTCGATAGGAACCGCTCCCTACGGTTCTCCCGAAAGCGTTCAATGTGTCGGGCTGGGTTTGTGCCATCGGGGCGCAGATCCCACTTCTCGGCCAAATTGAACATCTTTGATAGCAGGGCCAAACACCGGTTGGCGGAAATCGGCTTTTGGCGCATTGAGTGATGGAGATGGGCCACGTCGGCCCGCGTTACTGAGGCGACTTTCTTCCGGCCCAATGCAGGCAGGACATAAAGACGCAGTTGCCGTTCGTCTGCTTCGATGCTGGCAGGCCGTTTCTTGGCCCTGGCATGTTCCTCTATATATCTTTGAGCGAGTTGCCCGACAGTTGGCGCTCGTCGCGTCTCCAAAGCGGAGCCTGCAGGGTCACCGCCGTGCTTGGCCTCTGACAGCCATTTTAAAGCCCTGGTTCGCGCCTTTACGGTTGTTAAGGGCCCATGTTGGCCGATTGTGGCCTTACGTTGATGGCCGTCGCTTGTCCGGTACTTGAGAATGTAGACCCGTTTTCCGGAAGGCCAGACGCGAAGACCGAATCCGGGTAATTCTGTGTCCCACAGGATCAATTCGCGATCCGAGTTGGGCTGCGCGGCCTCAACGATCCGTTTGGTGAGTTTAGGCATTGCCTTCAGGACCTAATCGATTGCAGGTACCATATAGGTACCAACATCCCGCAAATTTCAGCGATCTTCATCGCTACAGAGCGCAAAGTCGTATCTGGATAACTATCTATAAAATATACGATAATCTAGAAACTTCAAGAAGGCGAGATCTTTATCGTTCAATCGAAGGCGAGACTGAAAATCACGGTGTCGGTGGTTCGATTCCGCCCCTGGGCACCATTCTTTCAAAGGGTTAGACCAGATGGTCTGGCCCTTTCACATTTCTGACGCAGCGGAATTCACCCGGTGACTTACACGGCTTCTCCGACCTGACTCATAGGGGCCAACCGGCGATTATCCCTTCTAGACAAGTAACCGAGTCGGGCGGGGAAAATTGGACCCTGCCTCATGTTGGACCAACCCTTAGACAGTGCGTCGTATCGCGGATACGATCTCAAGCCTCGTGGGGAACACGTCTGGCAGGCTTGGGACGCGAATTTGCGTGTAAGTGAAAAGATACTCTCGTGTGTTGTGTTCATCGGGATTGATGAGCACGGCCCGTTCGTGCCGCTCGGAACGGGATTTTTGGGATATGTCACGACCGATGGCTTTTTGTTCCAACAAATCGTTACTGCGCGACATGTTATTGAGCCTATAGAGGCGAAACGGATATGCATTCGTATCAACACGCGAGATGGACGTGTGGAACACACGTACACGCTTAAGAGCGATTGGGAATTTCATCCAGACGAAAAAGTGGATATCGCAGTGTGCCCGTCACACACGCCGCCCGAGAGATATGACGTTGCCCATATCCATCTTGAGCGTGAATTAGTAACGCCGGAACTAATCACCGAGGAAACGATTGGTGTCGGCGATGATATATTCATGGCGGGTATGTTCACGCGGCACCTAGGAGAACAGCGCAATCGGCCAATTGTCCGAACCGGAACAATAGCGGCGATGGCCGACGAAAAGGTTTCTACATCACGAGGAATGGTGGATGCATATCTGGTGGAAGCACGCTCAATCGCCGGATTGAGCGGTTCACCGGTCTTTGTTCATATGGCACCGTTAAGGGTTTTACCGGGCGGGCAGGTAAGCGCTAGTAAGGGCAGAATCCACTATTTTCTCGGAGTAATGCAGGGACATTATGTTACGAAAGACCCTACGGACGTTGCGTCGCCGGACGTTGAAGTTCCGGGCGACATGAGCACCGGGATAGGGGTAGTAGTCCCCGGCGAAAAGGTTTTGGAGGTCGTGAACTTGGACAAGTTTAAGAGCCAGCGCGAGGCGATTGTGGCGAAGAAAAAGGCTGAGACTGGATTTGTGGATGATTCCGCAAAACAGGAACCTCCCACCATGGACGAAAACCCACGGCACAAAGAGGATTTCAATTCTCTGTTAGGCGCGGCAGTGCGAAAGCCTCGACAAGACGACCAAACATAGCTCCCGGCTCTTTCCGCATGTTGTAGCGGAACGAAAATTCGCTGACGTACTTCCACAGATGATCGCTTGAGACGTGGACATGCGTGCCGCGAATGCTGTTCTTGAGACGCGACCAGTAGCCTTCAATCGTATTCGTGTGGATAGTCTCCCAAACGTATTCCTTAGCGCTGTGGTTGACCCGATAGTGTTGGTATGGGCCGTCTTTCTTGAGGCTGTCATAGCTTCGCAGTTCGTCGGTAATTAGGATGCTACCGCGCTGGACATTTTGCATGATGATAGGTTGCAAGGTTGACTTGCGGACGTTTGGAACGGGACCTGCGCGCACGATACCGTCACGTTCGACCATGCCCATGACGACGGTTTTATTGTCGGGCTTGTGGGTACGCCGCCGTCCGCCGACGTAAGTTTCGTCGGCCTCGACCCAACCCGACAGCGGGCCATGATCGTCGGCTTGTGCCATTAGCTTCCTTAATTCGTGCGCCATACGCCATGCAGTTTTGTAAGTGCAGCCAATCTGGCGCTCCAGTTCCTTGGCGGCAACGCCGTGGCGCGTGCTGGTCATTAGGTACATGGCAAAGAACCAGACCGTTAATGGTGTGCGGGATTTCTCGAACGGAGTACCAACACACGGATAAACATGGTGGCCACAGTCCTGACAGGCATAGGCGCGCCGTTTCTTGATGCGATGGAATTTTGCTTCGGCTACGCCACAGCCGGGGCAAGAGAACGTGTGGCTGCCATAGCGGATTTCGAGGATGCGGTCCAAGCACGCATCGTTGTTAGGATATTCGGCTTGGAAGTCGCGAAACGTGTAGCGGGCCATTGGTTATATCCCCTCTGATACTTGTCATATGGGGAGTCCGCGTACTTGTTTCAAGGGGATAATCGCCGGCCAACCGGGTCAAGGCAGAAAAGTCGGAAAAATGGCTGCAAACGCAACACGCCCCCAATCAGCAAAATAGCTTCCGATAAGGGGCGACAGGTGATAGCGCGATAGAACGATGTGCGTCTATCCGAATCGCCGGTGCGTGTCGCGTCGCAATGCGGCGACAGCCTGCTGAAGCCCATTTGCAATGCGGTCCGCCTTGTCCTCCCCTTCGCCCATGGCGTCCAACTGATCCAGGTCCATAGGTTCGCCGAAGCGGACCACGATCCGCCGCAGTCGAGGCAGCCATCGCCCGCGCGGCATAGCGTCGTATGCACCCTGTATGAGTGTTGGAATGGCGTAAACCTTGGTCTGCTGCATCAAGATGCCGATCCCGGGAAGGAATGGCCTGATTTCCCCTGTCGGTGATCTGCGCCCTTCGGGAAACCACACCAGGATTTGCTTGCGCTCAAGGATTGCCTTGCCCAAGGCCAAGCTGCCCGCCGGCCCACGATCCTGGTCCACAGGGAAAACCCCTGCGATACGGCTGAGCAGACGGCTGCTTGGCCCGGCAAACATCTTGCCGGTCCAACCGGCCCAATAGGTGTTTCGCAGGTATCGCCTCGGCAAGGCGGCGGCAATGGCGGAGGGATCCAGAAAGCTTGTGTGGTTTGGCGTCAAAATGAAGGGACCGTCGCGCGGAAGCTTCTCCGCGCCGTCCACACGGAGCCGAAAAAAGCCGCGCATGGCGAGCCGGTTCAGAGCCAACACCAGCATCCCGAAGACGGCAAGAAGCGGCCCTCTAGGCTGCAACCATCGCAATTCCTCGGGCGTTACGGTCTGAGCCTCTGTGACGAATTGGCGGTCTCGTTTCTCACCGGCCGTTGTCGTCGCTTCCAGCAAGAGGTCACGTATGGTGACAATTCGCGCGATCGCGTCGCCGGTTAGGCCAATGCCAAAATGCTCCTGGATTTCAAGGCTCAAGGTCACCCATTCGAGCGAGTCCATCTGTAGGTCCAGCTGTGGACTGGTATCGGGTGTAAGAGCCACCTCGGGAAAACGCTGAACCAGCCACGCCCAGATTTCCTTCGCGGGTTCCGACGCCAAGAGGTGACGGTCCTCATCGGAAAGTTGTGGCGCCACGGGAGCGGCGGCGGCCCGCTCCGCCCTATCGTAAATGTCGGGCAGAAGATGACGCCGAAGCTTGCCGAGATGCGTGCGAGGCAAGGTCTCACGTGTCAATTTGTACCTGGACAGGCGCTGGTAAGGCGGCGATCGAAGAGAGATATCCTCGACCTCCTCACGCAGAAGGCCTTGGGCTCGTGCCGCCCCCCGCACCCGTATCGCCTCATCGTCGGGTACAATAAGTCCGGCTAGGGTTCCGTGATGCTCCAGGATCGCCACTTCCCGGATTAGTGGGCTGGATCCATAGAGGTCTTCCACGTCCTCGGGGATAACGTTCTTCCCGTCCGGCAGGACGATGACCTCTTTCACTCGACCGATGATGTGAAGATAGCCGTCTTGGTCCAGGAACCCGAGGTCGCCGGTACGAAACCAACCATCGGGCGTGAAGGCGAGCTTTGTCGCTTCGGGGTTGTTTCGATACCCGGCAAATACGTTGGGGCCACGCACAAGGATATCTCCGGACGGCTGCCCGGCTTTCGCGTCAATGCGGAGCTCAACGCCGGGCAAAGGCAGTCCGGCCGAGTCGATCCGGGCGCGGCCACGCGGGTTGAAAGTGACGATAGGGGCGGTCTCGGTGAGGCCGTAACCAGTCAGGACCTCCCAACCAAGAGCCTCGAGTTTCGAAGCGACTTCGGGATCGAGGCGGGCGCCGCCGCATCCCAGAATGCGGAGGTCGGGGCCCAACTCACGGTGCAGCCTTCGAAAGAGAACCCTGCCAACGCGAACCCCAATTCTCTTGCGAATAAGCATTGATGTCTTGAGCAGGATCCGGAATGCGGACCGTGCCACCGAATTTAGCCGCTCGGCCTTGCCCTCGATCGCGGACAGCAGGGCCGTGTAGAGGCGCGGCACGCCGATGAGGATCGTCGCTCTCGATACCCTGAGCGCCTCGGTGATCTGAGGCCCGCTGATGCCGGCCGGTAGGACGAGGACACCGCCACTGGCGAACGTGCCAAGAAGGCCGATAGTGAAAGGGTAGGCGTGATGGAGCGGTAATGGCAGAAGGCTGCGGTCCTCGGGCCCGGCCAACTTACCGGCCATGAGTGCGTCCACGTTGGTCAAGATGTTGCGGTGGGTTAGAGGCACCGCTTTCGGCGTTCCGGTGGTGCCGGAGGTATACAGAAGAGACGCGAAGGCGTCGGGGGAAATCTCGGGGAGGCTGATCGGAGCTTCGGTAAGGAGATTCAGCCAAGACTTTACGTTCGCCCCACCGTTGCTGCCATCGAGCAAGACAACGTCGACGTTTGCCAATCCGTCCAGCGCCCTCAGGCTGGACATGTGGGATTCCGAGGTGAACGCGCGCTGGGCGCCGCTATCGGCAATGACGCGGGCCAAGTCCCGGTCGTTGGAAAGATCGTCTAGGGGAACCGCGAGCGCACCCGAACGGACAATAGCGAAATAGGCAACAATCCACGCCGGCGAGTTTGGTGCGCACAGCAATACAGGCTCGCCAGGGCGCACCCCGAGTTCGACAAGCCCCCCGGCAAGCATCGCGATATGGCGCGCCAGATCGGCATAAGTCCAGGTTTCCAAATCATGGTCGCGGAGTGCCATGATGGCGGGTGCCGCACCCCGGTTGGACAATCCCGCGGCCATATGGGCAAGGGTCTGGTAGCTATTCAACCTGGCACGTCTCCAAGCAAGATAAGCCGGTCGCGGCCTTGGCGAATGGCTCAGGTATCATAAAGACCGTGAGGGCTCGTTGATCGGGATCAGTTGTCATGAATGGCAAGCGGACACGTCAGTCCCTATATCCCATGACAATTTTCTTCAGCGCCGCACCATTAGGCCTGAGACGGTTACGGCTTGCTGGGCGGCTTGGCGCTTGGGTAGGCGACGGTTAGGAGCACCAAGAACCCCGCCAGGAAGAGACCTAGAATTGTCGCCATGCCCAGGCGTTGGCTCGCAAACTGTAAGGTCACCGTACTCACTAATAAGGGACCGAAAAACGCCGTGGCCTTTCCGGAGAAGGCAAACAGGCCGAACATTTCGGTTTCCAAATCCTTCGGCGCCAGGCGTACCATGAATGAACGGCTCGCCGCCTGTATGGGGCCGACAAAGACTCCGATTGCGAGCCCAAGCGGCCAAAACAGAGATTTCGATTCCACGAGCATAAGGGCCGCGCCGAACGTGATCAGGCTTACCAGGGAAATCAGAATCGTTCTCTTGGATCCGATCCAGTCGTCGATCCAAGCGAACGCCGCTGCACCAAGGCCGGCGGTCACGTTCAGCGCGATACCGAAGCGAATGATTTCGGACATGGTCATGCCGAAGGTGCCCGCTGCATACACTCCGGCGAAGGAAAAGAGCGTGTTGAGACCGTCGGCATAGAGCATCCGCGCCGCCAAAAACTTCATAATGTTCCGGTGCTGCCGCACATTACGGAAGGTGTCGAGCAACTCGCGGACACCGAAACGGATCGCCATTCCTATTGGGTACCGGGTTCTTCCACGGTCGGGCGTGCAAAGGAACATAGGTATGGAAAAAATGCCGAACCAAACAGCGACCATGACCATCGCGGCACGCACCGGTTCGGCGCTGTCAGAATCCAGCCCAAACCACGGCACTTCGCTCTGGACAAATCCAAGAAGAGCAACCACGAGACAAGCCAATCCCCCTGCATAGCCCGCGGCCCAACCCCAACCGGATAACCGCCCGACCTTGTGGTGCGGCACCAATGTCGGCAGCAAGGCGTTGTAGAAAATGGCGGCGAAATCGAAGGCGATGACACCCAATCCGACGAGGACCAGGGCAAGAAGCGCGTGGCTCGGAGAGGGTTGGATGAACCACAGCATGGCCGTCGCAAGAACCGCACCGATCGTAAAGCCACCCAGCCAGGGTTTGCGCGACCCTGTCTTGTCGGCTATGGCCCCAAGCACGGGGCTAGAAAAGGCGACGATGAGGGCTGCCAAGCTCAGCGTGCGCCCCCAGAGGGCCGTCCCAATGATAGGATCGGCCGCCACAGTTTGTGTGAAATAGGCGGAAAACACGAAGGTGATGACGACGGCGGAGAAAGCCGAGTTGGCCCAATCATACAGGCACCAAGAAAATTGCGCGAGCCGAGACGACAGCGCTGGTTTTGAGTCTCGGCACATTTCTTGGGCTATCGATCTCTTCCCCAAGTCTCCTCCGCTCAGATAAGGCGCCCTTGGCGCGCCAAGAGTTTGAAGGTCCGGTACAGCCCATTCGTCACGCGCTCCAACTCCTGGTACGAGAGTTGGTCGGGTGTATCCCCAGGACAATGGTAATGACGGTATCTGTAGAACGCGGTGTCCGTGACCATGAAGGCGCGAAAGCCTTCTTTCCAGAATGATCGATGATCGCTCCAGGACACACCGGGAACCAAACTGCTCGTCGCCACGTGTTCGAGCGGAAAGTCCGATTCCGTCCGAAAGACAGCTGTGACGTGGCGCATGAGTCGACGCGAGCGGAGATTGGAGACGAAGGCCAGAAAGTTGCCGCAATTCGGATAGAATAGCCGGAATAACGGCGGATAGATCTGGCTGCCCGGTTCGTCCGAATAGTACCCGATGGTCTCGAGCGACACCATCAGCCGGATCTCGTCGCCGCGACCTCGGGCGGCTTTCGCGTAGACTCGGCTGCCCTGATTTTCGGTCATGAAAAAGGGTGGCTCCTCGTTAACGAAGGCGACGAACTTCACCGTTATGGCGGGAACGGACAGTGCAAACAGCCTGGATAACTCCAGGAGGGTAGCCACTCCGCTGCCATTGTCGTTGGCGCCCGGACACCCCCGGACGGTGTCGTAGTGCGCACCAAGCAACAGGATTTGCTCCGGCCGACTGCCTCCGGGGCAAGTGATCTCCAGGTTCGCGCAGCGCACGCCATCAACTTGATACCATTGCCGGGTAACGGTGTAGCCCTGTGCGCGCCAAGTGGCCTCAATATAGTCGGCAGCAGCGGCGAGGGCGCCCGGCCGAAACACATTGCGTTCGCCGATGTCTCCGGCCAGCCGCGCCACATGTTCGCGCAGGGCCTCGGCCGTGGTGCTCCGGCTCTCCGCTTGATCCATGGGCACCTCCTCAGGTGTGGCGACTATGTGCCTAGCCAAGGCCCGTCTCGGGCTGTCCTCGAAGACATGGCGCGGCTACGCCTTTCCCCTAGCGACTGGCAGGGGTAGCGGCATTGCAACCGCGTCGCGGCCAAAGGCTTCAAAGCGAAGGTTCAAGTCTGGCTCCACGCTGAACACGGTGCCCTCCGGCACCTGGGACCAAGATTCCTGGGTAATCGGTTCCGAGGCGATCTCGACGGCCCGGTAGCTTTGTTTGGGATCGTGATGGACATGGGATTTGCCGCAGAATTCGCAGGTATGCAGGCCATCGCGCACCAGGTACCAAAGCGTGCGGCCTAGCCGGGAGCCGACCATGCGTTCGCCGTCGGTCCAGAGCACGTTGAGTGAAACCTTCGCTTGGCTATCGATATCGCGGCACCAGGCGATCACCTGTTCCAGGCCATTACGCAAAGTTTCCAACAAGGGCCGCTCGGGGTTTTGCTGCCAAAGGCCCAAAAGATATCGGAATACGTGCTCGCTGTCGGTCGATCCGTGTATTTCGCTCCGGTGCAAAGGATCCATGGCATCGATCAGTTGGTCGCGCACCCGATCGAAGTTCGGCACGGTACCGTTGTGTGCGAAAAGCCATACACCGTGAATGAAGGGGTGGGTATTTTCCAGGCCGGGCGGTCCCACGGTGGCCCGGCGGACATGGGCGATCACCGACTTCGAATAAACCCGTGCGGCGGTTTTCTTGAATTGCTCACCGTGGTAGGCTGCCCAAGCCTGCTTCTCGACGAAAGGAACCCCGTCCGGATGCTCCGCCACGCCCCAGCCGTGGCCGTGGGTCAGGCCCTCCAAATCCATACGGCTCTGGGCCATGAGCGCGTTTTGAGCGTGCACCAGACTGCACTCGACCTTGGTCGGTTCGTTGGCTCGGAAACCGTATAGGCGGCACATGGCGTTTTCGAACTGGCCCCCGCAAAACCTTGATACGACTTTCGAAATCAGTGTGAGAACAGATTACAAGAGCAGCTTAACCGGCGCCAAGGTGCTGGCCATGAGCTATGTCAAAGCGCTTGGCCCAAAGGGGTGGAGTTGCGACACTGCTGCCATCGGCATTGGGGGGGTGAGTCGGGGCATCGAAGCAAGCCAAGTCCTCACTGGAAACCGCGCCCTCAGCCACTATTTGTTTGTAATGAGCCGGTTTCCGGGTCGAGCAAAGCCCGCGTGACCTAAGTGTGCGAGTTTTGCTGGACAGTTGGCCGGTTCACTCGGTTGCGGCTTTCATGCATGACATACGAGGTGACAGATTGGACGATCCCCGGGATCCGCAACATCGGCGGCGTGCCTGGCATATGCGCCGCGAACTCATGGAGGCCGAGCCATCGGGCAAGCGATGGCGCGGGCAGGTACGCAGCCAACTCTATGATACGGCCTGGCGCATGCATCATGTATTGCGCCCGACCCGGCCGTTCAAGCACGGTGCCAAGCGAGCACTTCGACTGGACCTGAGCGAGTTGACGCTGTCGTTCGCAGACCTTCCGGCGGCATTCGACAGGTACCGTATTCTTCACCTAACCGACCTTCACCTCGACAACATCGACGATACGGCGGCGGAAACGGCGGCCCGTATCAGCGGACTCAAAAGCGATCTTTGCGTCATCACGGGCGACATTCGGGACAACATCCATGCGCCTTTGCATCCCTTGATCGAGCGCCTGGAGCGCGTTGTATCCTCGGTGCATGCACCCGATGGGGTCTTGAGCGTACTGGGCAATCATGATGGCGCGGCCATGGTCGCGCCGATGGAAAAAATAGGCATACATGTCCTGCTGAACGAAACCCTGACCCTAACTCGCGATACGGATGATCTGCATATTACCGGCCTGGACGACGTGCACCGTTTTCACACCGAAGAGGCCTACGCGGCGCTTGACGCGGCGCCCGAAGGCTTTTGCATCGCCCTGGTCCACTCGCCGGAGGTCGCCGGGCGGGCCGCCGAGAAGCACCGGCTGTACCTGACCGGCCACACCCACGGCGGACAGATCTGTTTGCCCGGGCAACGGTCGTTCACGTCTGGGCTCAAACGCCATCGAGATTTAGGCAAGGGCATTTGGCGCCATGGACGCATGGTCGGGTACACGAGCCGCGGTATCGGCGCCTGCATTGTCCCATTCCGGTCGTTTTGCCCTGGTGAGGTCACCATGGTGACACTTCGGCGCGGCGCCGATCACGTCTCGGTCGATGGCCAACCGGCGGACATCTGATAAAGCCCGAGCCCGCGGCTCGTATTTGAAGTAGTTTCCGGCGAAGGTCGATGGTAGGCGGTTCGACGACTTGATTTCGGACCGGTCTCGATCCGGTCTCCAATATGCTGCCGCGTGCCCTGGTGTAGTCATGACGGACCTACCCATCGTCGCACATTATGACGTTATCCTCGATGCGAAGGAGCGAGAGCGCCTGGGGTATCTTGCACGTAACCTGCGCGCAGATGAGCCGGCGCTGTCGGCCTCTGCGGCATTCCGCCCATCGGTGTCGCCCGGTCTCGGCCCCTGGCCAAGCCTGGTGATCGAGGATCACAGTTGGATTACTCTGTTCGAGAAAACTGGCGATTTTGCCTACACCTATCGGGCCTTGCTCCTGGCGGGAGACGGTGACCTCGTCGTCATCGCGCAGCCGCGTTGCCTCGGGTTTGAGGACTATTGCCGGCGCGTTCTAGGGCTTGGCGAAGTAGAGATATTGACCCCGGCGGCCTCCGCCAAGCCGCTGGCGCTCGCGCAGTCTTGTGCCGGCGATCCAGCCCTCGTCCGCCGCGCCGCGGACTTGGCTCGGCGAAGCGGAGGCCTCAATGTCGTGCCCTATATGGGCACTGGAGGCGCATGGGCACTGGCGCGAGGTATTGCGGAAATCGCCCAGGTTCCGCTTCGCGTCGTCGCCCCGCTTCCACGCCTGACGCGCCGGGTCAATGACAAGATTTGGTTTGCCGCGCGCGTGGGAGAGGTGCTGGGCGCGCAGGGCGCGCCCTTTTCGAAGGTGGTCCATAACCTGGCGGCGCTGGCCGGCCATGCCGCTGTTCTAGGGCGGCAATATCGCAGTATTGCCATTAAGATACCCGACAGTGCGAGCTCCGCCGGCAATATCATCCTGCGGTCCCAAGATCTGCGGCGTATGACATTGCGGCATCTACGCAACGAGGCGGAGTCGTCCTTGCGCAGGGTCGGTTGGCGGGGCGGGTTTCCCTTGATGGTTACGGCTTGGGAAGAGCCGGTCTTGGCTAGCCCATCGGCGCAGGTCTGGGTTCCGGATCAGGAGGACGGCTTGCCGATCGTCGAGGGGCTGTTCGACCAGATGGTGATCGGGCCGGCTCAAGAGTTCGGCGGTGCGGCGCCCAGTGCCCTGCCCGAGCCCTGGTGTAACCGGCTGGCGCGCGAAGCGGTTCGCTTGGCATACCTTTTCCAGAAGTTGGGATACTTCGGTCGATGTAGCTTCGACGCGATCGTGGTCGGCGAGGATATCGCGACGGCGAATCTGCATTGGGTCGAATGTAACGGTCGCTGGGGCGGCGTATCGATTCCGATGACTTTGGCAAACCGACTGACTGGAGATTGGACATCGCGACCGCCGGTCGTCATCGACCGAGCCAACATGTCCGGGGCACCAAGGAGCTTCGACGAAATTCTGGTCGAGCTCGATGCCGATTTGTTCAAGCCGGACTTACGCGACACGGGTGCAGTGATCCTTTCGCCCAGCCGGCTGGAGGCCGGCAGCGGCTATGAGATCATGGTCCTGGGCGAGAGCGTTACGGCGGCCAATGTCCATGCGGAAGAATTGGGGGCCCGCTTGCTACCGAAACAGGGCCGGCGGTCTGAGCTTGATCCACGTCATGGCGAGGCCAGCCCCGGATCAGGCAACAAGATATCTCATGGGCAACGATAAAGACTCCTCACAGGGCCAATCAGAAGACTCGCTACGCCTGCATGCCCTATACCGGGGCAAGGTCCAGAGCCTGCCGAAATGTCCGATCCGCGGGCTAGAGGATTTCGCTCTGTGGTATACGCCGGGAGTCGCGGCGCCGTGCCTGGCGATTCGTGACGATCCCGCGCGTGTCTACGACTACACCAACAAGGGCAACAGCGTTGCGATTATCTCCAACGGCACCCGGGTTCTGGGTCTAGGTGACATCGGCCCGGAAGCGGGCCTGCCGGTCATGGAGGGCAAGGCTCTTCTGTTCAAGTACCTGGGCGGCGTCGATGCCGTACCGCTTTGTCTCCAAACGCGCGATCCGGCGGCCCTGATCGAGACGGTCGCCGCCCTGGAGCCATCCTTCGGCGGCATCAATTTGGAGGACATCGCACAGCCCGGATGCTTCTCGATCTTGGATCGGCTGCGTCCGAAACTGGGTATTCCGGTTTGGCACGACGATCAACAGGGCTCCGCCACAGTGGCCCTCGCTGGCCTTCTCAATGCACTCGATGTGGTCGGCAAACGCCTGACGGATATCAAACTCGCCATGATCGGGATGGGCGCGGCCAACGTCGCGACCTATCGGCTGTTGAAGGCGAGCGGTATCGCAACGGAAGCCGTCGTCGCATGCGACAGCAAGGGAACGCTCCATATCGGGCGCTCGGATATCAAGGCGGCGCGGGACTTGTACGCGGAAAAGTGGCGGGTCTGTCGGGAAACGAACCGGGAGAGGATCGTCGGCGGCATCGCCGAGGCCTTGCGTGGTGCCGACGCGTGCATTGCTTTTTCCCGGCCCGGCCCCGAAACCATAAAGGCCGAATGGGTTCAGGCCATGGCGCCGGACGCCATCGTCTTCGCCTGTGCAAACCCCGTGCCGGAGATCTGGCCGCAGGATGCCAAGGCCGCCGGCGCGCGGATTGCCGCCACGGGCAGAAGCGATTTCCCCAATCAGGTCAACAATTCTCTTGGTTTTCCGGGCATATTTCGCGGCGCCCTGGACGTCCGGGCCAGGGCAATTAGCGACGAAATGGCCCTCGCGGCAGCGCGGGAACTGGCGGCCGCCGCGCGGACTAATTTGGGCGCAGAGTCAATTTTGCCTCGCATGACCGATTGGCAGGTGCCGGCGCAGATCGCCGCCGCCGTAGGGATGCAAGCACAAGAGCAGGGCTTGGCGCAGATAAGGCTGGACCGCGGGGCCCTCCACGATACCGCGCTGGACAAGATCAAGACGGCGCGCGATGCGACCCATGCATTGATGCGGGACGGCTTGATTGCGCCTGCCCCTTAGGTGACCGCATCAGTGGGCCCGCAGGCGGGTCTTTCTGCTTAGGGCTGTGAGGGACAGACCCAGGATGGCGCCGGCCAAGGCGAGCACGGCGTCTTTTTGCGCGTCGAACACATCGCCTTGTGTTCCGAGGAACGCCAAGGCGGCCTCCGGATCGATGATCTCGGCCGCGGCCCATTCGACAATCTCATAGAAATTGCTGCAGGCCAGGACCAGCGCAAAACTTGCCAGGTAAGACCACCGCTCTGAAATGCGGCCCGCGCGCCTGGCGAGTTCGTGGAGCGGGTCGCTGAACAGCAGCCCGAAGAAAAAATGTATAACCCGATCGTAGTGGTTGCGTTCCATGTCGAGAGCCGACTGAAGCCAGAAGCCGATAGGTGAATGCGAGTAGTTGTAGTGCGCGCCCACCGCGTGCAAGCACAAGAAGAGCGCCATTAGCCCATAGGACAGGTTTGAGAAAGTGAAGGTGCGGTAGGTTGCTATGAGCAGGCCGACGAAGGCAAAAACAAGCAGATTTTCGAGCAGCCAGTCGAAGCGGTTCGTCGGCGAGATGGCCGCGATCAGCCAGACGATCGCATAGATTGCTGCGATCCCTTGCAGGACGCGATTATTCTTGAAATTCTTGGGCTGTCCTGTCGCCACGGGTGGCGCCCGGTTCGGCCTATCCAAGGACTCGTCTCCGGTTAGTGAGGTCGGCAAGTCCGGCAAGGCAAGCAGGCCCGACCAAATCGCACCACTGCCTGCCGCCTACCCCTTGATGCAAATGAGCGGCTCCAGGCGTGCGACCTTGCGGGCCAGTCCGGCCTTGTCGGAAGCGTCGACCACTGCGCCGACATCCTTATAGGCGCCCGGCGCCTCCTCAGCGACGCCGCGTGAGGAGCGGCTGCGAATCATGATTCCGCGCGCGGCTAGGTCGTCCACCACCCGGCGCCCTTTCCAGCGCTTGAGCGCCGCATGCCGGCTCATGCGGCGGCCCGCGCCATGGCACGCGGAGCTGAAGGCGAGCGACTCGCTCGCCGCGGTACCGGCCAGCACATAGGAGGCGGTACCCATGCTGCCTCCGATGAGGACGGGTTGTCCGGTGGCGCGCAGAGACTCTGGGAGTTCGGAATGACCGGGGCCGAAAGCACGGGTGGCGCCTTTTCGGTGAATGAAGACGGCCCGGCGTTTGCCGTCGATGACGTGTTCTTCCACCTTGCAGGTGTTGTGCGAGACGTCGAACAGCAAGTCCAGACGAACACCGGGAACGAGGTCGGTAAAGACTTGCCGCGTTATATGACCGACGATTTCCCGGTTCGCCAAGGCGCAATTGATGGCCGCCCGCATGGCGCCGAGATAGCGTTGGCCGATCGGCGAGGCGATTGGTGCGCAGGCGAGCTCACGATCCGGTAATACGATCCCACTTTCGGCCGCAGCAACCGCCATATCGCGCAGAAACTCGGTGCCGATCTGGTGGCCGAGGCCACGCGAGCCGCAGTGAATGCTGACCACCACCTCACCGATCTTCAGACCGAAGGCGCGCGCGGCCTCGGGGGCAAGAATCTCGGTTACTTCCTGGACCTCGAGGTAATGGTTTCCGGAGCCCAGCGTGCCCATCTCTTTGCGTTGCCGTTTCCGGGCACGGGGGGAGACCTCCTCCGGCTTGGCACCGGCCATCCGGCCGCCTTCCTCGATCCGGTCCAGATTAGCGGCGTCCCCATATCCTTGGGCGACCGCCCAAGCGGCGCCACCGCTCAACATGGCGTCCATCTCCGGCTCCGAGAGCACAATTCGTCCGGTGCTACCCACACCGGCGGGAACCCGCGCGAAGAGCTCATCGGCAAGCGCCGCTTTCAAAGGCTCGATGTCGTGCGCGCTTAGGCCGGTCAGCATGGTCCGGACGCCGCAGGATATGTCGAAACCGACCCCGCCTGCCGAGACCACGCCGCCCTCGTTGGGATCGAAAGCGGCGACTCCCCCGATCGGGAAACCATAGCCCCAGTGGGCGTCCGGCATGGCGTAGGCAGCCTCAACGATGCCGGGCAGGGTCGCGACATTGGTGATCTGCTCGAAGACCTTGTCGTCCATGTCTTCGATTAGCGGCGCGTCGGCAAAGATCACCGCGGGCACCCGCATGGTGCCGCGCGCGGGGATACGCCAGGCGAAGGCTGAAATGCTTTCCAGGCGAGTCAGATCCATGGTCTTCTCAAATCCTCGCGGGCGGTCGCCGCGTCAAACGTCGACAACGCATTGCGCGATCCATTTTCCCGGCCGTTCTTCGATCACTTTCAGCGCCGTCATGGTTGCGCCCTTGACCTCGACAGCGGGCTCGTGGCGCCCGGCATCGACCGTCTCGCCCCAGGCGCGGCCCCGTAACCGCGACCCATCAATCTGAACTCGGAAGCGGCCGAACACCATGTTCCGGATTGCCATCTCGTACACCAGGGCGTTCAGCCAGTCGGTCAGCAGGATCTCAGGGTCCGGTGCCTCGCAATCCACGTCGACGGCGGTCTGGCTCTCAACAGCGCTGGGATCGGTCAAGACCGCGGTCAGGGCCAGGGCGGCTTGCTCGAAGGCGGTTTCCAGCGACGGGCCCATGCCACGCACTCCCATGTCCGCGCCGTGGGGAAACAGCTCCCACCGAGCCGTTTCGCCACGTGTTTTCCGGGTCATGACCAGCGGCGATAGGTCATGGCACGCTCGACCCGGCGGCGGGCCAGGTCCTCGGCCGCCGCGCGGGGCAGGACCGCTTGGTCACGGCTCGCCTCGAGCACGGCTTGCGTATTGCGCTGGATCTTTTCTTTGATTGTCTCGAAAGCTTGACGTTGGGTGCCGCCAGCATACTCCACGGCCCCACAAATGACGCCGCCGGCGTTGGCAATAAAGTCAGGGATCGACAGGATGTTGCGCTTATACAGGGCCGCCTCTGCCGCGGCCGTCACCGGAATATTCGCACCTTGGGCGACGATCTTGGTCTTGAGATCCGCGACATTATCCTCCCGGATCACGTCGGGCCGTGCGGCTGGGATCCAGATATCGCAGTCGACGCCGATAACGGCATCGCGGTCCAGCTTTTCTCCGGTGTCGTGCTCCGCGAGGCTCTTTCCGTTGCGCTTGAGATCGATAAGCGCGTCGATGTCCAGGCCGCCCGGATCGGCAAGCGTCGCCCGCGAGTCGCCGGCGGCGACCAGGACCGCGCCCTTTTCGGCCAAGAAGCGAGCGGCATGCTGTCCGACCGAGCCGAAGCCCTGCATCACAACGCGCGCGCCCTTGAGTTCGAGATCGCAAAAGCGGCGCGCCACGTCGACCGCGACGCTGAGTCCGAAACCGGTCGCGCCGATTTGATCGAGCGGAATACCGCCGATCTCGGGCGGCAGACCGACGCTGCGACCAATCTCGTCGTGAATCCACGCCATGCAGGTCTCGTCGGTGCCCATGTCCGGCCCGGCGATATAGTCTTTTATGTCCCCAATGGCGCAGGCGAAGGCACGCACAAGACGTTCCTTCTCTGCGGCCGGCATTCGATGGTCGGCGAAGATCACGGATTTGCCACCGCCATGGCGCAGGCCCGCGGCCGCGTTCTTCAAGGTCATGGCCCGCGCCAGACGGAAGCATTCTTCGGTGCTGACATCCGGCGCCATCCGCACGCCCCCGATCGAGGGGCCGCAGGCCACGCTGTCGACGACCAGAATCGCCTTCAGGCCGGTGCGAGGCTCGTAGATGTGGATGACCTTGGCCGGGCCCAAGTCATCGGCGAAGCGGAAGGCGTCTTCCATGGCATCCTTTCTGGTCACATTGTGCCTGGTTCGGATCGTTCGAGGTCGGCCACAACGGCGGCTAGAAACCGCGAGGCTTCGCCACCCATGACCCCGCGATGATCGAAGGTGAGCGAAAGCGGCAGAACCCGGCGCACGACGGTTTTGCCCTCATGTGCGACGGCGCGCTCGGCGATCCGGCCGGCGCCGAGGATCGCGACCTGCGGAGGCAAGACTACCAGGGCGGCATGACGGCCGCCGAACATGCCGAAGTTGGATAACGTGATCGTCTGTCCGCGCAGCTCCTCGGCAGGAATGCGGCGCGCGCGGACGTCGGTCTTCATCCGCTCCAGGCCCTGGCGCAGATCGCCTGCGTCGCGCCCGCCAACGTCCCGCAGGACCGGCACGAAGAGGCCCTCTTCGGTATCCGTGGCGATGCCAAGATCGATCTTAGTGTGCAGGCGGCGGCCCTTATCGCGACCCAAGTACCAGCCGTTGAGGGCGGGTTCCGCCTTGCATCCGGCAGCGATGGCCCGGATCAGGCGCAGGGTCACATCGCTTCCCGCAGGCCAATCCTGGATGTCGGCCTCCTCGGTCACGGTGGCGGGGACGACCTCGGCGCGCGCGCGCTCCATGTTGATCGCCATGGCGCGGCGGACCCCACGCAATGGCTCCAGCGGTCCGGCCGCGGCGATGGCGGCCGCGGCGCGTTCGACGTCGGCCACTAGGATCGCCCCGTCCGGTCCGCTGGCCGCGACGTGCGAGAGATCGACGCTCAAGCGTTTGGCCAGCGCCCGGACGGCGGGTGTGGCCTTGATGCCGGCCTTCGCCGCCGGAGCGGCTTTGGTGGCGGCCGGTTTCGGTTTCTCCGCCGTCGCGATGGCGCCGACGACGGTGCCCGCATCGGCCTGAACACCCGCCTCAAACTCGACCAAGGGACTACCGATCGTCACGATATCGCCCGTTTCTCCAAAGCAGCGCGCGATCCGGCCGGCTTGCGGCGATGGGATCTCGACCACGGCCTTGTCCGTCTCGACGGAGACCAAGGGCTGGTCCGCCACGACGTGATCGCCCGCGCCGACGTGCCAGGTCACGATCTCCGCGTCCTGCAGGCCTTCGCCGAGGTCGGGCAAGTTGAAGGTGTTCATGCGTAAGCCAGAACTTCGCGCATCGTGCGCAGGATCCGCTCCTCTGTAGGCATGTAGCTGGACTCTAGGCGGGACAGAGGCATCACCGTGTCATAGCCGGCCACACGCCGGATCGGGGCGAGCAGGTTGACCAAGCCACGGTCGGCCAGGCCGGCGGCGATTTCCGCACCCACGCCGCCGCTCAGGGGGGCCTCGTGTACGATCACGCAGCGCCCGGTCCGCCCCACCGAGGACAGGATCGTTTCCATGTCCAAGGGCTTCAGGGTGGCCACGTCGATCACCTCGGCCTCGACGCCTTCGGCGGCAAGGGTCTCGGCCGCTGCCAGGGCCTCGACAATCATCGCCCCCCAGGTGACCAGGGTCACGTCGCGCCCCTCGCGCAACATGAAGCAATGGTCGAGAGGCGCCGAGACACCGTCATCGGCGATTTCTTCCTTTGGCGCCCGATAAATCCGTTTCGGCTCCAGGAACACGACCGGGTCGGGATCGCGAATCGCGGCCAGCAGCAGGCCATAGGCGCGCGCCGGGGAAGAGGGGATGATGACCCGGATACCGGGGATGTGGGCGAAAAGGGCCTCCATGCTCTCCGAATGGTGCTCCGGGGCACGGATGCCGCCGCCATAGGGTGCGCGGATCACCATGGGACAGCTCAGGCGGCCGCGCGTTCGGTTTCTCAGGCGGCCGGCGTGGTTCACGATCTGGTCGATCGCGGGATAGATGAAGCCCATGAACTGGTACTCGACCACGGGCCGGAAACCTTGCGCCCCGAGGCCGACCGCCAGACCGGTGAAAAGTGATTCGGAGAGCGGCGTATCCATCACTCGATCCGCGCCGAACCGCTTAATCAATCCGTCTGTCGCCCGGAATACGCCGCCATCGACGCCGATATCCTCGCCGAGCAGCAGGACGGTATCGTCTTCTTCCATGGCCCGGGCGAGGGCGAGGCGCACCGCCTCGACGAGCGTGATCTCGCTCATGGGTTCGTCGCCTTCTCAAGCTCCACACGCTGTTCGGTAAGTGCGGAGGGAAGGGCGGCGTAGAGGTGATCGAACATCGCCGTGGGTGGCAGCGCCGGCGCGGCAAGGTATTCAGACGCCGCGGCGTCAACCTGCGACGCGCAGTCGCCGATCAGGGCCTCCTCGTCCGCTTTGCCCCACTGGCCGGTATCGCTCAGATACTGGCGCAGGCGTGCGATCGGTTCCTCCTGCCAACGCGCGCTGACCTCGGCGTCATCGCGGTAGCGGCTGGCGTCGTCAGCGGTCGTGTGATCACTCAGGCGGTAAGTCAAGGCTTCCACCAGCGCCGGCCCCTTGCCGACGCGGGCCTGCTCTATGGCCACGCCGACCACGTGACGCACGGCGATCGCGTCGTTGCCGTCGACCTGGGTTCCGGGAATACCGGCTGCGATGGCCTTTTGCGCCAGGGTTTCGGCTGCCGTCTGGCGGGCGCGCGGCACCGAGATCGCCCAGTGATTGTTATTGACGACAAAAACCACGGGCAGACGATGCACACCGGCAAAGTTCATGGCTTCGTATACATCGCCGCGCGAGGTCGCGCCGTCGCCGAAGACGCAAACCGCGACCCGCGCCTCGCGGCGCAACTGGAAGGCCCGCGCGACGCCGACGGCGTGCGGCGCATGGGTACCGACCGGCACGCAGATCGGGAAATCTTCGCGCGGGCCAATGAAATCGCTGCCCCGCTCATTGCCGCCCCAGTAAAGCAGAATTTCCACCATGCGCACGCCGCGCAGCAATTGCCCCCCTTGTTCGCGGAAGGAGGGCAGGAAAACGTCCTCCGCCCGCATGGCGGCGGCGACCCCGACCGGTACGGCCTCCTGCCCTAGGGACGAGGCATAGGTGCCCAAACGCCCGGTGCGCTGCAACGAGACCGCCTTTGCGTCGAACGTACGGGTCAGGACCATGGCCCTGTAGAGATCGATCAGGGTGTCTCGGTCCTCCGCGAAGGCTGGTAGAGGCTGTGTCGGCCGTCCCTGCGCGTTCAGATATTGTGTGCGTTCGATGGTAAAAGACGCTGCTTGGGTCATGGCTCAGGCTGTCTTCGCCTGGGTGACCCCGAGTTCCTCTGCCATGCGCTTCCGCATGACGTACTTCTGGACCTTGCCCGTGACCGTCATCGGAAATTCCTCAACGAACTTGACATAGTGGGGGATCTTGAAGTGGGCGATCTTGCCCTTGCAGAAATTCCGAATTTCAGTCTCGGTCGCGGTTTCACCTGGACGCAACTTGATCCAGGCGCAGACCTCCTCGCCGTATTTCGGGTCAGGGACGCCGATCACCTGCACGTCCTCGATCTTGGGGTTGGTGAAGAGAAACTCCTCGATCTCACGAGGAAAGATGTTCTCGCCACCGCGTATCAGCATGTCCTTGATACGGCCGACAATATCGCAATAGCCCTCCGCGTCGAGCGTTGCGATATCGCCCGAGCGGATCCAGTGGGCCTTGTCGATTGCCTCCGCGGTTTTCTTAAGGTCGTTCCAGTATCCCGGCATGACGCAGTAGCTGCGGGTCAAAAGTTCGCCGGGCGTTTCGGTTGGCACGATCCGTCCTTCCGGATCGACGATCTTGACCTCGGTATGCGGCAGGACGCGTCCGACAGTCGTGACTCGGCGCTCAAGCGGGTCGTGCACCGAGGTCTCAAAACTGACCGGCCCTGTTTCTGTCATGCCGTAGGCGATTGTGATCTCGCCTAGGTGCATCTCGCCGATCAGGCGCTTCATCAACTCTATGGCGCAAGGCGCCCCGGCGATGATCCCGGTTCGCAAGGAGGACAAATCGAAGCGCTTGAATTCCGGGTGGTCGATCTCGGCGATGAACATGGTTGGTACGCCGTGCAGGGCCGTGCAACGCTCGGCCTCAACCGTGCGCAGAACCTCAAGGGGGTCGAACCCCTCGGAGGGGAATACCATGGTCGCACCGTGGGCCACGCAAGCCAGCGTTCCCAGCACCATTCCGAAGCAATGGTACATCGGCACCGGAATGCACAGGCGGTCTTGCGCGCTCAACTCCATGGTTTCGCCTACGAAGTACGCGTTGTTGACGATGTTGTGGTGGGTCAGCGTCGCCGCCTTTGGCGCGCCCGTCGTACCGCTCGTGAACTGGATATTAATCGGGTCGTCGAACTGTAGTTCGCCGGCAAGCTCATTCATGCGCTGGAATTCCGCCTCGCCCCCGCGTTCGGGCACCTCGGCGAAGTTCAACATGGCGGGATCGCTCTTTTCGTCCAAACGGATGACGAGACGCAAATCCGGGAGCCGCGGGGCCATAAGATCGCCCGGTGCGGCATTCGTCAGTTCCGGCGCGATCTCGTGGAGCATCGCGACATAGTCGCTGGTCTTGAATCGCGTAGCGGTAATGAGCGCCTTGCAGCCGACCTTGTTGAGGGCGTACTCCAGCTCGGCCAGGCGATAGGCCGGATTGACGTTGACCAGTATCAGACCGGCCTTGGCGGAGGCGAATTGCGTGACAACCCATTCGGCGTTGTTCGGGGACCAGATACCCAGTCGTTCTCCCGGCCGAAGCCCAAGGCCGATGAGCCCGGCCGCCAGGGCATCCACTTTCTGTTTGAGTTCGCGCCAGGTCCAGCGGATGTTCTGGTGGCGCACGACCAGAGCCTCGCCATCGGGGAATCGGGCCACGGTCCGGTCGAATAGCTGCCCGACGGTTTGGCCCAGAAGTGGCGTGAGACTGACGCCGTGAACGTAGCTTTGGGTGAGGTCGGACATCGTCGATACCTCTCGAGCGAACCGGCCCCTCACCATCGGCGATCGCCTATTTGACGGTGAGGCAGCTGCAGTCGGATGCTTGCGCAACCTTGTGCGAGACGCTGCCGAGGAAAACGCCAGCGAAGTCGCCAAGCCCGCGCCGGCCCATAACGATCAAATCGACACCGTTCCTCTCTATGTAATCCGCAATACAGGTGGCCGGATCACCGGTCATCAACACAGCCTTGCAAGTTTTCGCGCCAATTCCGCGGGCCAGAGTCTCGGCGGCCTTGAGAATCTCGTTTCCCGCGCTCCGAATGAGATCGTGTTCGGTGAGTCGCATGTGCTCGAGCTTGGTGTAAGCCTCGAGCTCCTCGGGGATGGCACGACTGCCCGATTGGGTGAGAACGTGTATCAACGTTAGGGCGGCGCCATAGCGTTCAGCCAGATCGGCCGCCGCTTGGACCGCGTGTTTGGCAGAGTCGGAGCCGTCGACCGGAACGAGGAGATGCGTGTACATGACCATGGCTCCACTTTCCATAATGCCTACATCTACCTCTATGCTCCCTGCTGCGGGATTTCATTGACCCAGGTCAAACCGCCTTCGGGTGACGAAAGCGGCCATTCCAGTACTTTATGAACTCCGCAGCGGTGCCGCCGGTGATCAGTGCACCCGACGAATCCATGTCGTATGATCGCACCATGACACACCGCATCCTGGTCCTCGCAGCGGCCACCGTGAGCCTATTGGCGGCACCGCCAGCGGCCGCCATCGAGCCGACGACGGTGGCGAGATTGGTCGAGCCGAGTATGGTCCGCATCCTCGTCGAAGGGCCGGTCAGGTCCGCATCCGCCAGTGGGTTCATTATCAGCACACAGGGCCACATCGTGACCGCCTACCATGTTGTCCAGCCTCATATCGAGGGAGACTGGCGCCTCTTCGTGGTGGAAAGCGGCGCCATACCCGAGGCACGCCGAGCGGCGACGGTGGTCCAGGCCTACCCTGACGAGGACCTGGCGGTGTTGAAAGTGGAGAATCTGGACCGGCCGGCGGTGCCTCTCAGCGAATCCGAGACCGGCACCCTGACCAAGGGAATGGCGGTTTTCGCCATCGGATTTCCGGGTGCGGGAGAACGACTTGGCGGCGACAGTGGAACAAGCTTCACGGCCGGTATGGCTAACCGAATTTTCATGGGCGCCTGGACACGGGACGGTGCCCGGATCCAAATAATCCAGCATTCCGCCGCCACCAATCCTGGCAACAGCGGCGGGCCGATCGTGAATCCCTGTGGCCAAGTCGTGGGCGTGAATACCGAACGGGAAATGGCGATGTTGATCACGCCGAGCGGCCTGCCGATCGTTTACGATGTGATCCAGGGCGTTTTCTTCGCCTCACATGTCTCGGTGCTGGTGGAGAAGCTCAAGGCCCTGGGCATTCCCTACAAGGGTACGCAAAAGGTGTGCCGGGTCATTCTCGGCGTGCCTTCGACGAATTTTTATTGGTATGCCTTGGCTGCGGTCGTCGTGGTCACCGTCCTTATGCTGCTCCTGATCAGACATTGGCCGCGGCGGGCGATTCACATCGTCGTTCATGGCGGCACGGCCACACGCAACGGTGCCCGCGCTCTTGGGCACCTGTTTCTGCAACCGCCGTGGCGCCACAAGAAACATGAGACCGCTTGGCGGCTGCGCTGCGAGGATGCGGAGGGCGGGCCGATAGATATCGTGATCACGCAAGAAGATCTGCGCCGGGCGTCCAAGGGCCTAGTGATCGGCCGCGATCCTGCCTGCGATCGCTGCTTGGCCGCCGATGGGATCGCCGCGCGACACGCGCAGTTTGTTCCATTGGGCGATGGCCTAGGGGTGGCCGATCTGCATTCAGGGACCGGCACGGCGGTAAACGAACGCCCGGTGGACCCGAACGATGGCCCGGCACCGCTTACCCCCGGTGCGCAGCTTCGGCTTGGCAAGGTCTTATTCCGAGTCGAGCGGCGCTAAGGAATGCCGCGTTCCCGCCAGGCTGGTAAGAGGTAGGGTGCAGAGATAAGCGAACCATGCTGGGCAAACGTTTCGTTCTGTTCGAGCTGTTCGGCTTCAAGGTCCAGGTTGACGCGAGCTGGCTGTTCCTTGCCATGCTCGTCACCTGGTCCTTGGCCACAGGGGCCTTTCCGATCTGGTATGAGGATCTGAGCGCCGCGACCTATTGGTGGATGGCGCTTGTCGGCATGTTCGGGCTGTTTGCCTCGTTGATCTTCCACGAGATGTCGCATTCGCTCGTGGCCCGCCATTTCGGTTTGCGGATCCGGGGCATCACCCTGTTCATCTTCGGCGGCGTGGCCGAGATGGAGGAGGAGCCGGCGAGCCCGAAGGCCGAGTTTCTCATGGCCGCCGCCGGGCCGCTGGCGAGCGCCGTTCTCGCCCTGGGTTTCTTTCTGCTCACGCATGCCGCGGTGGCCGCTGGCCTGCCGACACCGGTCGCGGGCGTTCTGGACTATCTTGCTTTTATCAATGGCCTGATAGCCGTTTTCAATTTGCTGCCGGGGTTTCCGCTGGACGGCGGACGCATGCTGCGGGCCGCGCTTTGGCATTTCAAGGGCAACCTGAGCGAGGCGACACGGATCGCAAGCCGTTCGGGCGAGATTTTCGCGATGGTCCTGATGACGCTCGGGGCGGTGAACGTGATCGCCGGGAATTTCGTCGGCGGGATGTGGTGGTTTCTGATCGGCCTATTCCTGTACGGCGCCGCGCACGCATCCTTTTCTCAACTTCTGACGCGGCGGGCCTTCGAAGGCGAGACGGTGCGCCGCTTCATGACGCCGGACCCCATCACGGTCGCGCCGGACCTGACACTGGACGGCTTCGTCGAAGCCTACCTCTATCGCTCCCATCACGGCCTGTATCCGGTGGTCCATAGGGGCCGTCTGATCGGCGGCATGGGCGCCCGTCAACTCAAGGGCGTGCCGCGAGAAGACTGGGGCATCATGCAGGTCGGTGAGGTTTTCGTGCCTCTTACGCGCGAGAACACCATTTCCGCCGATACCGACGCGGTGAAGGCCATGGCCCGAATGCGCCGCAACGCCGCGAGCCGCTTGATGGTTGTGGACGGCGAGCATCTGCTTGGCATCGTCACGCTCAAGGACATGCTGGACCTCCTCGCGCTCAAGATGGACCTGGAAGGGCCACATTGAGCCGATCCCCTAAGGTTCACGTCGATCCTAGACATCAGCCGGCTTTGGCCTTGTGGGGCGGATCTGGGAGCGGTCTCGACCCTTGAATTGTTCGCGCTTCGTTCCCATATCTACCGCAGTCCCGAAATCAGAAGCAATCCATACGCGCCGGCAAAGACTGACCGCGAGCGATATGACTGTGCCCTGCTCAACGGCAGCGCGCCCGGACCAAAATCTCTCGGGATATCCGGTGGAACAGCGAAATCGAGGCAGAAAAATTGCGACACATTAGAGGAGGCAAGAACAAGCGTGACTGAATTGACCTTTGCCCCGGCGGAGGGGCTGACACGATATCTACAGAAGATCCACAAGTTCCCGTTGTTAAGCGAAGCGGAGGAGCGCGACTTGGCACGGCATTGGCGGGACGCGGGCGACCGCGACGCACTGGGAAAACTCGTAAATAGCCATTTGCGTCTCGTGGCCCGCATGGCCATGGACAACCGTGGCTATGGCCTGCCGGTGACGGAACTGATTTCAGAGGGGCATGTCGGTCTGATGCAGGCGGTCATGAAATTCGACCCGGAACGCGGATTTCGCTTGTCGACCTATGCGCGCTGGTGGATTCGTGCCGCGATACAGGATTATGTCCTGCGCTCGTGGTCGCTGGTAAAAATGGGTACGAATGCCGCCCAGAAGAAGCTCTTCTTCAACCTGCGCAAGGCAAAGAGCCAGCTAAAGGCGCTGGACGAGGGCGACCTTAGTCCCGAGGCGACCGCCGCGATCGCCGAACAGCTTGGTGTGGCGGAGACCGAGGTGATCGACATGAACCGGCGACTCTCCGGTCCCGATCATTCGCTCAACGCCACTGTCGGTGAGGGCAATTCCGAATGGCAAGACCTTCTGGTCCATGAAGGGGAAAACCAAGAGGCCCGCCTGGGCGCGCGAGAAGAGTTGCGGCTGCGTCGCGACCTCCTCGGCACCGCCATGGAACGGCTCGATCCGCGAGAGCGTCGCATCCTGACCCAGCGCCGCCTGCGAGACAATCCGATAACCCTGGAGGGCCTGAGCCAGGAATACCACGTCAGCCGTGAACGGATCCGGCAGATCGAGGTTCGTGCTTTCGAGAAGGTCCAAAAGGCTATGCAGAGAGATGCTTCAAGACGTCCCAAGGGTCGCTCGGCCGGATCAAATCGGCCAGAGCCTTTCTTTGTTGCGGCTTTGAACCATCCGGCATCTGCAACCGCGCAACCGTGCCGGGCCGGATGTGTCTGAACCCCGAGGTTTCTGGATGTCCGCACGCAAGGGGAGCATCCAGGAAGATTGGCATCAACTATCAGTCGCTTTGCTTTAACCGAACCTCCTGAACAAGTTGGCGTATGGCGGGGTCGCAGATATTCACTACTAGTTGTGCGGATACTATTGCTTGCCAACGCGATTCCTGCGGACACGATTTTTCTTTTCCGATCCATGCGGTTGGAAAACCGAGGCATTTGGCAGGCCGTCATCGATCATGGCAGCGGAATTATAATGCCCCGCACCAGGCGTTTCGTGGTTTCGGACGGCCGCGGTTACCGGATCAGCTGGACCTCGACCCGGCGGTTTTTCGCTTCGGCCGCGCCCGGCTTGGTTTCGACCGCGGGCTGCGCCGCGCCGTAGTGTTTGGCCTCGATCCGCTCCGCCTTGACGCCGGCCGATATGAGCAGGTCCGTGACCGCCTTGGCCCGGGCCTCGGACAGCGCGTCGTTTTTCGCCGGGTTGCCGACGCCGTCGGTGTGCCCGCTGACTCGGACCTTGAGCGACGACCCCTTGGCCAGGGCCGCGGCCTTCATCAGTTTCTCCAACTGCGCCTTGCCGAAATCGGCGCTGCCGGTCTTGAAGTAGACCACATGCGCGCCGCTGGGCTGCCCCATTGCCGTCTTAACCTGGCCGAGGGCGATTTGGAAGCGCTCGCGGCAGGCGGCGATATCGCGCGGCTGTCGGTTCTCTTCCTGCTCCTGTATCCAGCAGTCGAAGCTGACCTGGGCCTCGGCGGCACTGGCCGGCGCCTTGTCGCCGGCGCCCGCTTTCAGCACGTCGATCAGGTCGCTTCGGGCGGCCGAGAGTTCGTCGCGCGTTTCCGCCGGCAGGTCCCGGTCAAAGAGCGAGTCCGGGCCCACGTCCTGATCGTCGGCCGCGGCCAGGGCCTTCTTGGAAAAGGCTCCTGAATCGGCCCAGTCATACTCCTCGCGTTCTGTGGCGGCGAGGGCGAGATACCCTTCATAGAGCTGGCGGTTGAACTCGGGACCCTTTGGTTCCGCCGCTGCGGCCGCCGCATAGGGCTCCTGATAAATATTCTGCTTGATCCAAGCGTCCGTCATTTGCCCCTGCTCGGCGCAAGAGATCAAAAACGGCGCGCTTATTCCCAAGACTGCGAACCAGATTTTCTTAGACATCCGAACCTCCCAAAGTTTCGTGCGGCCAAGCTATGGAGCTTGTTGGTGCGATAACGATATTTCAATTCAAGATTGAAAAGGGAGGTTATGTCAACCGTGGCCCGGCCGCCGGAGTTTCCCGCGCCGCCGCGCCTGAGCGGCCTGTCCGCTCAAGCGCCTTGCCATGACCGGGCCGTGACGTATCGTGGCCGCCGGGGAGAGGGGGCCGGCGCCGCGGCACGAAAGGCAAGTGGAAACGGATGGGAACGAAGATGCAGGACATTCACGTTGGGGTTATCGGCCTGGGTACGATCGGGCGGCAATTCATGGCCGAGATGTTGGCCCATGACCGGTTCCAAGTGGCCGCCGTATGGGACCCGAGCGAGGCCGCGTGTGCCACGGCGGCGGCAGAACACCCCGGTTTGACCATCGCCGAGAGCGCGGCGCGGATATTCGCCGACCCCGTCGTCAATCTGGTCTATATCGCCAGTCCGCCGCAGAGCCATTGCGACTACATCCTGGCCGGGCTTGAGGCCGGCAAGGCGATCTATTGCGAGAAACCCCTAGGGGTCGACCTTGCCAAAAGCCGGGAGGTCGCCAAGCGATGTGCGGAATCGGGCCTGCCCAACATCGTGAACTTCAACCACGGCCGGGCGCGCTCCAGCTGCTTCGTCGAAGACCAGATCAAAGCCGGCAAGGTGGGCAAGATCAGCGGAATCGATACCTTGATCCATCTCTCGCGTTGGCCGCGCGAGTTTCAAAAAGGGGCGGCCTGGCTCGCCGGCCGCGAGCAGGGCGGCTTTACCCGCGAGATGCTGTCGCATTGGATCTACTTGACCCGCCGCCTGCTGGGTCCGGGCAAGCTGACCTATAAGAACGTCCAATATCCGGCCGACGCGGTTTCCGCCGAAACCCGCTTAATCGCCGAGCTCGATTTTGGCGGTGTGCCGTTATTCATTAAGGCCGCCTGTGGTGGCGCGGGTCCGGTCGGAACCGAGTGTCGAATCTGGGGCGAAAAGCAATCGTTCCGGCTCCATCCCGGCGGGCTGAGTACCGCTATCGATGGAAGCTGGCGGGAAGAATTTTCGGAGATCGCCAATTTGGGCCAAGAGGATCGAAGGCGAAGCCTCGACGGCGTCGCCGCCAAGCTGGACGGTGAGCTGATCGAGATGCCGAGCGTCGCCGATGCCTTGGCCGTGCAGGAACTGATCGAAGAGATCCTCCGCTAGAGCAATATCTGAACGAATAGAACCGATACGGTTCGGTTCGTTCAGATGAAATTGCTCTACTCTTCAATGAAGTAGAGCAGCTTTATCCGCTCCCTTGGATCGCTGAAAGCGATTCCAATGGATCGGATGCTGCTCTAGATTCGCTGGGCCCCGAGCGGCCACCCTAAACCGGTGATACCCACCGACGAATGAGGCGCTAACCATGACCTATTACCCAAACACTGACGAAAGCTGGCAAACCGTTCCCGCGGGTGACGCCGGATTCGACCCGGATCGTCTCGCCGCTGCGATCGCCTTTGCCGAAGCTCACGAATCGCCTTGGCCCCGCGACCTCGAGAAGGCGGGCGACGTCCCGGGGCTGAGTCAATTCGAGAAGCCGCCATGGAATGAAGCGCTCGGCCCCTTCAAGCCGCGTGGCGGCACCAACGGCATCCTGCTGAAAGGCGGGTGCATTGTCGGGCGTTGGGGCGATCCGGAACGCGCCGACATGACCTTCAGCATCGCGAAAAGCTATCTCGCGATTCTGGCCGGGATTGCCCTGGGCGACGGCCTGATTTCGGATGTCGACGCGCCGGTTGCCGAAACCGTGCCGGGTGACTATTTCGCTTCGGCGCACAACCGCGCCATCACCTGGCGTCACCTGCTCAGCCAGACCAGCGAATGGGAAGGAACGCTGTGGGACAAGCCCGACCTGGTCGACCGCAACCGGCAGGTCGGTCCCGGTTCCGATAACAGCCGCAAGGGCGAGCACCGTGACCTGCAAGCGCCGGGCACTTTTTGGGAATACAACGATGTGCGTGTCAACCTATTGGCGCTGGCGCTGCTTCATGCTTTCCGCAGGCCGTTGCCGGAGGTCTTGAAAGCCCGCGTCATGGACCCGATCGGCGCGTCGCCAAACTGGAGCTGGCACGGCTACCGAAATTCTTTCGTTGAAATCGACGGTCATCGAATGCAGTCGGTGCCCGGCGGTACCCATTGGGGCGGCGGCATGCAAATCGGCAGCTTCGACCATGCCCGCTTTGGCCTGCTGGTTCATCGCGGCGGGCTTTGGAACGGCGAGCGCTACCTGCCCGAGGGCTGGACCGACGCCTTACGCACGCCGGGCCCCGTCAATTCCGGATACGGTTATCTTTGGTGGCTCAATACCGATAAGCGCGAATGGCCCGGGGCGTCCGAATCCAGTTATGCCGCGGTCGGCGCCGGCACCAGCATCTTATGGATCGACCCGGCGAACGATTTGATCTTGGTGGCACGTTGGATCGACCAGGAAAAGGTCGCCGCCCTGATCGGCCAAATGGTTGGCGCGCTCGCGTGACCAATCCAGCCGTTGGACCCTAGCTATTGCACGACGGCGATGAAGATTCCGGCCAGTACGGCGGAGGTGATCACGCCGCTGATGCTGGCGCCCAGGGCATGGGGTAGGATCACCGCGTCGGGCGTGACCTCGGCGACGCATTTCTGGGCCACCTTGGCGGTGGTGGGCAGGCAACTGACGCCGGCGATCCCGATCACCGGATTGAATTTCCGGCCCGTGGCGAAGTACAGGACATAGCCGCCCAGGAGACCGCCCAGGCCCGATATGGTGAGCGCCAGTATGCCGAGCACGAGCAGGATCAGGACATTCGGATCGAGGATCGTGTTGGCCTCGCAGAGGACGCCGAGCATCAACCCGAGGAAGAACGTCGCGCCATAGAGAAGCTGGCCACTGAACAATTCGGTGTAGCGGGTCAAGCCGCTCTCGCGCACGATCACGCCGATGAACAGCGATAGGAACAGCGGCGCCGCCACCGGAAACAGCAAGGACAAAATCGTGCAGGCGACCACGCAGAAGACGATCTTCTGACCTGTCGTTATCTTGCGGACCGGCTCCGTTGGCATCTTCATGCCCCGTATGTGGCGCGGCACCAACAGCTTGATCATGTAGGGATAGCCGCCGTAGGTCAGCCCCAGATAAAGATAGGCAACCACGGTGATCGGCACGAAAAGGTCCTCGGAGAGTATTAGCGAGGTGAAGAGGATCATCGGTCCGTCGGCCCCGCCGATGGTCGCGACCGCTGCGGAATCCTGGATCGACAGGCCGAAGGCATAGGCCAGCGGGAACACCGCCACGGTGCCCAATTCGGCGCACAGCGCGATGAACATGCTTTGAAACGGCCGCGCCATCATGTAGCCAACGTCGAGCAAGGCGCCGATCCCCATGAACACCAGACAAGCGATCAGGCCGTTGGAAAAGGTCAGGGTGTAGACCGGCTGCAACCAGTTGATCTGCAGGGTGGACATCAATGCGTCGACATTGTCGACCAGGGGATCGACGAACAGGGTGCCTTGGCGGCCGTCGTCCAGGAACAACACGCCTGCGTTGACCGTCGCCATGCCCAGGCCCATGGGAATCATCAAGAGGCCTTCCAGGACGCCCTTGAGGCCCAAATAGATGAGCCCCATCCCCAGGGCGATCAGGAACAGCCGCATGAAGGCGATCCGGGGTTCGGAGTCCCATAGGGTCGCCAGGCCTTGAAAGACGTTGAGCAGGTCCAGGTTTTCCAATGGCGTGCCTGACGTTAGGGGAAGGGGCGGGGCGCCGTGGCGTCTCGCTAGGCGATGGTCAAAAGGGTTTGCCCAGGCTCGACCGGGTCGCCCGCGGCCACGGCGACGTTGCTGATCGTGCCGTCCCGGCCGGCATTGACGAAGGTTTTGGTCTTCATCGCCTCCAGGGTCGCGACCCGCGTCGCCGCCTCGACCTTAGCGCCCAGGGCGACATCGATCGAGACCACGACCCCGGCGATCGGGCTGACCACGTCGTCCGGCCCGGCGGCGGGTTTCGGCGCCGCCTGCCGTAGAACGCCCTGCGCAGCGGGTGCTTGGACCGCCTCGCCAGCGGACGCCCGGGCGGTTTCCATGCTGCCCCGGTCGGGATAGAGATTGCCCGGCCCGTCGGAGACCTCGGTGACCGCAACATCGTATTCATGTCCATCGACACTGATCTTGAAACGTCTTTGCATGTCCGTTTTCCTTCAGCGGCCTTAGAATCTTGCTGGCCGGTCTAGCGTTTAGGGCCGCGTGAGACGCTGTGTGAGGTCTGGTGCAGCATCCGCCCCTCCGCGGACCAGACCGCGCCGCGGCCGCGATCTTCGATATGAACGATGTGCCTGTCGCCGAGCATGGCCCCGATCGCCGCGCTTATGGCCGCAACATGTTCGGGTGGAACGACCGTGGCAGCCGGCTGGAGCGGCGCCGCAACCGGAGCCGGCGCCTGCTGCCGGGTCAACAGAGGTAGGGCCAAGACAATGCCCTTGATGGTCGCGGCTATGACGAAAGAGATTGCGATCGCCAGGGCATAAATACCGATCGAGAGGCCAATCAAGTCGCTCATTCAAATGCGCTTTCCTTTGAGGTCGCGGTGTCGCGCGGCCTTACATGGGATTGTTGCCGTGCTTTTTCGGCGGGCGCAGTTCGCGTTTGGCCAGGACCTTGCGCAGCGCCAGGGCGACCATCCAGCGGGTTTCGGCTGGCTCGATCACGTCGGTAATATAGCCATGGGCGGCGGACAGATACGGCGCGGCGAATTCCGCGCGATAGCGCGCGGCGAGCTCGGCCGACTTCGCGCTGGGATTCTCGGCCTGGGCGATCTCCTTGCGGTACAGGATCTTGACCGCGCCCTCCGCGCCCATGACTGCAATTTCGGCTGTCGGCCAGGCGTAGACGCAGTCCGCACCCATCTCCAGGGCGCACATGGCCAGGTAGGAGCCGCCGTAGGCCTTGCGCATGATCACGGTCAGCTTAGGCACCGTCGCGGCGGCATAGGCGTAAAGCATCTTGGCGCCGTGGCGGATGATGCCGCCGCGCTCTTGCTCCACGCCGGGCAGGAACCCGGGCACGTCCACCAGAGTGACCAAGGGGATGTTGAAAATGTTGCACAAGCGCACGAAGCGCGAGCCCTTGTCGGAGGCGTCGATATCCAGCGCTCCGGCGCGCACGGTCGGCTGATTGGCGACGATGCCGACCACAACGCCCTCGATCCGGCCGAAGCCGACGATCAGGTTCTGCGCCCAGCCACCGTGGATCTCCAAAAAGTCACCCCGGTCGAGCAGCCGTTTGATCACCGGGCGCACGTCCATGGCCTCGCCCGGGTCCGACGGGATCAGGGCGTTCATGCCGTCGTCCGGCTCCTGCGCCAGGTCGGCACTTGGCCGGTGCGGCGGGTCCTCGGTGTTGTTCGACGGCAGATAGCTCAGCAGCTCGCGCGCCAAATCGATCGCGTGGCGGTCGTCGCGCGCAACCAGATGGACGTTGCCGCTGACCGTGGAATGCATGGCCGCGCCGCCGATCTCGTCCATGGTGGTATCGCGGCCGGTGACGGCCTTGATGACCCCCGGACCGGTGATGAACATGTGGGCGTTCTTCTCGGTCATGATGATGAAGTCCATCAAGGCCGGAGAGTAGGCGGCGCCGCCGGCGCAAGGGCCGGCGATGATCGCGATCTGCGGTACGACACCCGATAAGAGGACGTTGTTGTAAAACACCCGGCCATAACCCGATAGCGCATCGACGCCCTCTTGGATCCGCGCGCCGCCGGAATCCTTGAAGGCGATCAGCGGCACGCCGACCTTTTTGGCCTGGCGCATGACCTCGACGATTTTCATGGCGTGGGCCTTGCCCAGGGTTCCCGCGGCGACGGTGAAATCCTGACTGAGAATGGCGACCAGGCGGCCGTCGACATATCCGGTGCCGACCACCACACCGTCGGCCGGAAGCGCCTTTTCGCCGGGACGGACGTGGGCGCCAGATTCCTGAAATGTATGCGGCTGGCACAGGGCCTCGACCCGCTCGCGCGCGCTCATCAATCCTTTCGCGCGGCGCGCGGCCAGCTTGTCCGCGCCACCGCCCTGCCGGATGGCCTCGCGCCGATGCCGCAGGTCCGCGACGAGCTTGGTATCGAGTGACACGGTCACCTCCCCGGTGCGGGACCGGCGGCGATTTTCTCGACCGGTAGTCCCGTTATTGATTGTTCCCAATTTACCAGGAAACCAGGTCGGCCCAAGTTGATCGAGGTCAATATGCCGTCGCGGGGAATGTGTAGGCTGTAGCGCGCGCGGCAGCCGGTAGGTTATTCGAGGAGGAGCCCGACCATGTTGGATCGGACCATTGCAGGACTGATCGAGGGACAGGACCTATTGCGCCTGCCGGGCGACACCAAGGTGCGCGAGGCGGCACGGCAAATGTCGGCGCGTCATGTCGGTGCGATCCTGGTCCATGACGCCGATAAAGATTGTGGGGTCTTCACCGAACGCGACATGCTCGACCGGGTCGTCGCCGGCGGCTTGCCGCCCGACGAAACGGCCTTGCGGGAGGTTATGACTCCCGACCCCGCTTTCGTCGGCCCCGAGGATACCGTCCGCGCGGCGATCTTCGCCATGAAGCGGCAGCGCAGCCGGCACCTCATGGTCAAGGATCGCGGCAAGGTCTTCGCGATCGTTTCGGTCCGCGATCTCCTGCGCTCCGTGGTCGAGGAAAGCACGGAGAACCAGCAGGTGTTGGACGATCTTTGGGAAGGTTTCCCCGTTTAGCGGGCCACAAGCGGGCCGGAGGAGTATGGATGCGTGGCAGAGACCGGCTTTGAGTTTGGCGTCACGCCCTTCTATTTTCTGCGTCATGGCGAGACTTACGAAAGTGAGCAGGGAATCCTGCAGGGCCAGAGTGAGACCGATCTGACCGTCCGGGGGCGTCGTTCGGCCGAGCGGGCGGCGGAGCTAATGTCGAATGTGCCTTTGGGATCGATTTATTCCAGCCCGCTCAAACGCACCATGATGACGGCTTCGATTATCGGCATGTTCAATGGCGCGCCGGTTTTCCATCTCCCCGGCCTGATGGAGCGCCATTGGGGCCAGTTCGAAGGCCGGCCGAAGGACTTGCGGCCGCCGATTGTCAACCCGCGAAGCGCCGAATCGATCGAAGACTTCGAACACCGCGTCTTGGACGCCATGAGGTCGATTGCGGGCCCCTCGCCGGTTCTGGTGGTGGCCCATTCCGGTGTGTTTCGGATCATCTGCGGTTTCGCTGGGCTGCCAGCGGATAGCGCGGTATCTGTCGCCAGTGGCCAGGCCTTGTGGTTGAAGCCGCCGGAGGATGGGACGCGACCGTGGCATATCCGTGCGGTATGACCGGCCGGGCCAAAGAGGACGCGCAGCCATGAGCCAGACCGCAGGTGCCGAAAAATCCGGTGACATCTCACCTCTGCCCGATCCGATCGACTTCATTCTCCACGAACACGACCGGCAAGTCGAAATCTGCGATGCGCTGGAAACCCTGATCAGCGTCTTGGATCTGGAGCCGGTCAGGGCCCGGGCCGGCGCGCTCTTGCACTTTCTGACCGTTGACCTGCCCCTGCACATCGAGGACGAGGAACTTGACCTGTTTCCCCTGCTCCGGGCCCGCTGCGAACCGTCGGACGAGATGGCCGAGGTCTTGGATCAACTGACCTTGGAGCACGAGGAGGACCGGGAGTTGGCCTCTGTAATCGTGGCCGATCTGACGGCGCTTCGCGACGGCCGCGAGCCCTCCCATATGGTCCGTTTCCACAGCAATGTGCGGGCCTTTTGCGAACTGCAGCGGCGTCACCTGATTTGGGAGAACCGTTTGGTGCTTCCCCTGGCCCGCGGTCAGCTGAGCGTCGCGGACAAGGCGGATTTGGGCCAGCGCATGATCGCGCGGCGCGCGGTCGGCTCCTAGAGCGGCATCCGATCCCTTGGACCCGCTTTCAGCGATCCAAGGGAGCGGATAAAGCTGCTCTACCTCATTGAAGAGTAGAGCAATTTCATCTGAACGAACCGAACCGTATCGGTTCTATTCGTTCAGATATTGCTCTAGAGCGTCATTGCCGGACGTGACCAAAAATTCGGAACATGATCCGAAACCGAATTAAATAAAGACCTCGGTCGGTTTGGCCGTCAGGCGGTCCAAAAGCGCCCGCATAATTATGGCCATGATCTCGCGGACGACCTGTTGGCGGTTCTCGTTGACGATGATCGGGATCTGGCGGCGGTCGGCTTCCGACAGAAGGTGAGACTGCAGGCGCCAGATCGAATCGAAGTTATCCAAATAACGATCGGCGCGCCGGTAAACGGTTCGCTCGCCCCGGCCTCGAAATCTGGCTCGCAACTTCTCCGGGTTGAGTGCCGCCAGCATGATCGGAATCACGATAACATCTTGCCCGGTGGGAACTTTGTCTGCCATGCCCGGTTGCACATGGACGCCCTCCAAAATGAGCGACGCCGACTCACGCAACGAACGGCCGATGACGGCCTCGCAGGGGACCGACAGTAACTCGGCTTGTGCTTGGTAGCCGGCTACAAGCCGCGTATCCGAAACCGGGTCCTCGTCGGTTTCGCCCGGCAGCGCGATCCAGGCGTCGTAGGACGAGCGGTGCAGCACGGGCAACAGACGTTCGGGCAGCATCACGCGCATGACTTCGCGCAACAGGTCGGTCGATTGAATCCGCACGATCGCAAGCCGCTGAGCGATCTCGGTCGCGACCGCGCTTTTCCCGGTTCCAGGGGCACCGCCGATCAAAAGCACTATGGGACGCTGATCTTGAAAATAGTTCACCAGGGCCGAGTAGCGCTGGGCGGCCTCCGCGCCGAGGGAAAACCGGATATAGCGGTAGGTCAGGAAGCCAAGCTGTCGCGCCGGAACTTCTTCCAGCTCCTTTTCCATCAGATGACGAAAGATGGATGTGGTTACGTTGTTCGACTCCTCGTCGGAAAGGCCGCTCGATTCGAGCACCCGACGATGCTGTTCCCGTGAGAAAAGGCTGGTGTGGTCGTAGGCGTCGCGGATTACGATGGTGCCGGGCGGGGCCGCGGGGTGCTGGTAGCGATGCACCACCGCTGTGCCGAATTGGGCGACACACTCCAGAACCGCGCTGCGCAGCTGCGCTGTGGTCACCTCCGTTGTTTCCTCGAACAGTTTTCGAACTTCGGCCGACACCGCATAGGCATCTTCGAATGACAAGCCGGCGTCTTGCAACGACCGGGTCAGGATGCCCCGCATGAAGGGAAACCGTGTCGCACCGTCATCCTGTTCAACGACAAATAGCTTTGCCATGGGATCAGCTCCAGAGCCCAATTCGCCTCGACCACACCTTACATGGATTGGCTGGGTCGTCCGCAGAAAGAATGCAGAAACTGGCGGAGGGAAACGCTTGTCGAGGCGGCGCGCCCGCGCCGAAACGCCCGGATGACGAAATTGGCTGGAACAACCGCGGAGATGGGGCGAAACGGGGCTTGGATTGACGATTCAAAGGCGGCGGTCTCCTGCCCGCTTAGTCCTCGTCGGCCGACCGGGTGGCCGCGGCAACGACCTGCTCGCGAAGCACATCGGCGCGCAATCTTAGCTCCGACAACACGCTGTCTACGACATCGCTGACGCTAACGATCCCCAACAACGCGCCGTCCTCGACGACCGGAAGGTGGCGAATACGACCGGCCGACATCTGCTCCATAAGATCCTCGGTGCTGCTCTGGCGCGTGCAAGTGACGACCGAACGGCTCATCAGATCGGATGCGGGCATGGCAAGCGCAGGCTCGCCGTGCTGGGCTATGGCGCCAACGATGTCGCGCTCCGAGATGATTCCGGCCAAGCCGCCGTCCTCGCCTTTCACCACGGCCGCGCCGATCCGTTCCTTCCGGAGCGTTTCGGCTACGTCGCGTACCGACGTTCCGGCCAGCACCGCGACCACACGATCACCTTTTCGCTCAATAATGCCGGAAACTTGCATCCCGTTTTCTCCCGAACCTTACTGCATTACCCGGCGCGCCGCCGCCCCGTGCGGCTGTGCTTAGCGGACGTTGCGTCGCGCGATCGCTCTCGGCTTTAGCCGGCGCAGGCGCGTGACCTTGGTCAACCGCTTCTCGGCGGCCTCCATCATCAGGGCCTGACAGCCTTTGCTCTCTCGATCGTCGCCGGTGGGTACGCGCCGAACGTAGCCGCCGTCCGGCTGCATCTCCCAAACATTGCGCTGATCGCCGATCTGTGCTTCGAAAAAATCGTTCATTTCTTCGCGCAAAGCGGGCGACTCGATCGGCGCAACCAGCTCCACGCGGCTTTCCAGATTGCGGCGCATGAGGTCGGCCGAGCCGATAAAGTACTCCTCCTCGCCGCCGTTGCGGAAGTAGTAGATCCGGCAGTGTTCGAGGAACCGTCCCAAGACGCTGATCACCGTGATATTCTCGGAGAACCCAGGCAGCCCCGGCCGCACGCGGCAGGTGTCGCGCACGATCAACTCCACCTTTACGCCGGCTCGCGACGCCCGGTATAGGGCCTCGGTCACATCCGCGTCCTCCAAGGCATTGGTCTTCAGGCGGATCAACCCGGACGTGCCGGCGGTATGCAGCGCGATCTCTCGGTCGATTTTCTGCAGGAGGGCCTTTTTGAGGAACTTGGGCGCGGTCAGCAATTTCCTGTAGTTACGCGAGGGTTTGCACCCGCTGGTCAGGTAGTTGAACAGCTCCGTCAGGTCGTGGCCGATGTCATCATCGCTGGTTAGGAGGCCCATATCGGAGTAAATCCGCGCGGTACCGGCATGATAATTTCCGGTTCCGATGTGGGCGTAGCGCCGCAGCCCCGTATAATCCTGGCGCACGACTAGAATGGCCTTGGCGTGGGTCTTCAGGCCGACGACGCCGTAGGTAACGTGAATCCCGGCGTCCTCTAGGCGGCTGGCCCAGCGGATATTGGCGGCCTCGTCGAAGCGTGCCTTGAGTTCGACCGCCACGGCGACCTGTTTGCCGTTGCGGGCCGCCTCGATCAGGTATTCGAGGATCTCCGTGTCGGCCGAGGTGCGGTACAGCGTCATCTTGATCGCTCGCACCTTTGGGTCCCGGCTTGCCTCGCGAACGAAGCGTTCGACCGAAGAGGCAAAAGATTCATAGGGGAATTGCAGCAGAATTGACCCGGCATCGCGAATAACGTGGAATATGTTTCGCGAATCTTGAAGCTTCGCGTTCGTGATCGGGCGATGGTCGGGATCATGCATGTCTGGTACATCCATGCCTACGAGTTCTATGAGATCGCGCATGCAGAGCAAGCCGTCCGACTCGAATACGTCTTCGTTTTCGTCCAAGCCGAGTTCTGCCGCCAGCATGCCCCGGTGGACCGGATTCATGCCCTCCTGAATTTCCAGCCGCACGATCGGGGCGAACTTGCGATAGCGCAATTCCGTCTCGATCATACTGAGCAGGTCCTCGGCTTGTTCCTCGTCGATTTCCGTGTTCGCGTTGCGCGTGACCCGGAAGACCTCGCAGCATTCGATCTTCATATCTGGAAATAGAAGATCCAAATTATTGGCCATGACCGCTTCGAGCGGTACGAAGTCATTGCCGTCCCCGACACGCAGGAAACGCGGCACGCCAGATCCCAGGGGAACCTTAATGCGGTTCATCATCGGCTCTTCATCGTCGCGGTAGCGAAGAGTCACCAAGAGGCTGAGCGAAAGATTGGAGATGAAGGGGAATGGATGCGCCGGGTCCATCGCAAGCGGCGTGACCAAAGGCAAAATCTCTTTCAGGTACTTCTCTCGCAAATTCGCGCGTTGCCGTTCGCTCAGTCCGTCGTAACCGGTAAGGCTTATGCCTTTCTTTTTCAGGCTCTTTAGCAGCGTCAGAAAGATCTGACGCATTTCAAGTTGCTGTTCCCGGACCGCCTGGCCGCACTGGGTGGCCTGTTCCTGCGGCGTCCGCCCGTCCACGGTGAGTTCGTGAACGCCGGTGGCGACCTGCTGTTTTAGGCCGCCGATGCGTTTCATGAAAAACTCATCCATATTGGAGCTGGCGATCGCTAGGAACTTGACCCGCTCAAGCAGGGGATTCCTGTCGTCCTGGGCTTCGTTGAGGACCCGGCGATTGAAGGCGAGCCAAGTGAGTTCCCGGTTGAGGTAGAGGGCCGGATCCTTCAGGTCGATATCCGGTTGGTCCGCATCGGCAGGAGGGGGTGCGACCTCAGCGCCGGGGATCGACTTTGTCAGGACCATGGTTTCGGTTTCGTTTCCGCTCGCCGGAGTTGCCGTGCCCCCCTTTGGAACGATCAGTTCCTCGCCGGGCGGTTGGGCTTTAGGGGCGACCCGCCGGGGCCGCTTGGTCATGACCGGCTTCGGCCGCGCCTTGCGCGCCGGCCGGCTCGGCGAATTGGCGGTTGGGCTCAAGGCATTGAGCGGTGGTTTTGGGTCCAAGTCGCTCCCGGTCTCTTTTGTCGCGGATTCAGTGTCGCCCTGAGATTTCATAGTCCTACCATCCTATGCACCCGTTTCCTGGCCTTGCCTGGCTTTCTCGAATTCTCTGAGTTTCGCAGCCTGTTCGACGACAGGCAACGGACGGCTCCGCTCCGCGCTCTCGGCGCCGACGCCGTACCAGAACGCGGACCTTTCGGACGGGTCCCAACCGCTGCGTAACGTGCGGACCGCCGAGTTTAACAGTTCCCGATAGACCAGTTTCATGGTGCCGATTCTCCCTAGCATCGCCTTGTAGTACGCTGCGGCCGGGCGACGCCTCTTCGCTTTTCAGGATTCGGCCGGGAGGAACCACTTCCGTTACGGCGCCCGATGCAATCGTCGCGCCGCCCCACCTTCCCTTTTGAGCCTCTCGCCCGATTGAAGCCTTTGCTATTTCGGGCACAAATTCATTGACCTAGGTCATAGACGCCAGGCGTACCGTCCGAAATTCTTGCATTCAGCCGGTGGGGCCGGTTCTTTAACCATGACTTCTCCGTCCGAGGCCCGAAAACCCCCTCAATGGCGCCTATTCGGCGGCCTCGGGAATCTCCGGGGCTTCGTCGTCCTGCCACTCCGTGCGGGCGATCTTGCGGCACAGCCGATAAATCCGGCTCAGGCTCTCGATGATCTCCATTTCACGGGTGAAGGTCTTAAGCCGATTGGGCTCGTCGATCACCAGCCGGCCGACCTGATAGCGCGCGGTTTCCTGGGCCAATTGAGCCATGGATTTTTTCATGTGCTTGACCGCCAGGGCGGAGGCCTGGTCACCCTCGCTCGCGGCCTTTACCGCGGCGTCGAGGGCGCGGGCGACTTCGGTATGGTAGCGGCTGATGACCTCCAGGGTGGGCTCGCTGACGACCACCCCTTCGTCTATGCGCTGACGGCCGATCCGCACCAGGTTGGTTTCGATGATGTCGCCGATCTGCTCCAAATGGTTGGTCACCTGCAAGAGGTCCAGGACTTGCTTGGAGTCTTCGGCCGAGAGTTGCGACGTGCTGATCTTGCCCAGGTACTGCACCATGTGCCCATGCAGGATGTCGATATCGGTATCCATCGACGCCAAGTTTGTCAGGTCTTCACCGGTGCCGGACACCACCGCGGGCAAGGCCGCATCCAGCATTTCCCGAGTCAGGCCGCCGACCCGCCCGATTTCGCGGCGGACCCCATCGATCGCCAAGGGAACGGTCGAAAGCAGCTCCGGGTCGAGATACTTGGGTTGAATGACCAGGGGCTTCACTTCCGGCTTGTCCGGGACCACCCACTCGCAAAACCGGGCGAAGACCCCGGCGAAGGGCAGGAAAAGGAAGGCGATGCCGACGTTGAAGATAGTGTGCGCATTGGCGATCTGCCGCGGCGTCTCGGCCGCCAGCCGTTCGAACCCTGTCAGTTCGGGGTAGGACGGGGAGATCGAGCGAACCAACCCGGCCAAGTGCGGTATGAACCAAATGATCAAAAGCACGCCCACGATCTTAAAGGTAACGTGCGCGACGGCGACGCGTACCGCCTCGCGCGGCTTGCCGATCGACGCCAGACCGGCTGTGGCACAGGTGCCGATGTTGGCGCCTAAGGCCAAGGCGATACCGCCTTCCAGGGTGACCAGGCCTTGCAGGGCCAAGGCGATGACCACGCCCATGGTCGCGGAGGATGATTGAACCAAACCCGTGAACGCGGTCGCGATCAGGATCCCAATAATTGGGTTCGAGACGTCCTGCATAAGAGCTATAAAGGGCTCGTAGGTTCTGAGCGGCTTCATGCCGGCACTCATGATGCCCATGCCGAAGAAAATCATGCCCAGGCCCATGATCAGGGCGCCATAGGCCTTGGTCGCATCTTTCTTGCCCGTGAAAATTAGGAGAAATCCAACCGCGACCAGAAGCAGCGCGTACTTGGTGACCTTGAAGGCGACGATCTGCGCGGTAACGGTCGTGCCGATATCGGCGCCCAAAATGACTCCGATCGCTTGCGACAGCGACATCAGCCCCGCGGTGACGAAACCGACCAGCATAACGGTCGTGACCGAGGACGACTGGATGATTGCGGTGACGAAGGTGCCGGTGATCAGGCCCATGATCCGGCTGGTTGTCAGCTTACCCAAGATCATCTTCATGCGGTTGCCCGCAACCTTCTTGAGGGCTTCCGCCATCTGTTCCATGCCGAACAGGAAGACCGCCAGCCCGCCGAAGAGCTCCATCCCCATGCTGGCCCAGCTTATGCTATTGCCGCCGGCCGCGGCGGCCATGGCCGGCGTTGCCGCGACCCAAGCCAGGATAGCCAAAATTAGGAAGACGACGAGACGGGTGCGGTGCGTGCCGGGATTGGAAGGATGGATCGTTTTCATGCCTAAATTCCAATAACGGGGGTCAAGTCAATGATGCCCTCTATGCGCGCGCCCATTGCGCGAGAATGGCCCGCCCATCGCCGGCGGCTTGCCGCGCGCGCATCGAACCGCGAATTGCAATAAGCCGGACGCCGCTCTTATTGGCTGGCGTCAAGCTCTCTGTCGCAGTGGACCGCGACAAACCTCCCACTCAATCGGACAATTTCAGTCACTGTTCTTTTTTGCTTTGACGATCGTCACCGGGATCGAGGCGAGCTGAACCACCCGCTCCGCCTTGGAGCCCAGCAACAAATGGGGCAGCCCGGTATGACCTCGGCTGCCCATGACGATAATGCGGGCCTTCTGCGCCTGCGCTTGTTCGAGTATGCGGGTCGCGGGTATGCCTTTTATCAGAATCGCTTCCGGGTCCTGCAGCGCGGCTAAGTCAGGACGTCTTGCACGGACGGTTTCCAGGAACTCGTCCATCATGCCGGCCGCGACATCCTGCATCGGGCGCAATAGGTCCGTGTCCTTCGCCCGGTACGATCCCGGCGCGTCGGCGGGGTCGTGTACAACGTGCAGCACGGTCACCTCCGCGCCGGCCAAGGCGGCGTACTCGCAAGCCCAAATCAGGGCCGCCTGCGAATCCGGGGTGAAATCGACCGCAACCAGAACCCGCCCCCCCAGGGCCGGATCGCCGGCCGGTTTTTTGTCTGCCGCTGAATCCGCCGCATCGCTCAAGGACTTTTCCTCCATCTGCGGCGAGGCCGCGTCCTTTTCGGATGCCGGCCCCGCAAATTCAGTTACTGCTAATCCCCGCGCCCCAATTCGGTGGCGACTCTTATTCGTATCTCAAGCGTTCGCCCACCGCCGATGTTCATAAAAGTGTCATAATCGGATTTGCTGGCCATTTCCTTGACCCAAATCAATTCTTTGACCGTCCAGCGGCGCTAGGTTCCGACTCAATGCAGCGGCGCGCGGCCATGCGGCCGAAGCGCCTGTGGGAATCTATTCCGAATTGCCCGGTCTCGACCCAACACGAAGGTCACAGGCGGAAACGGAACGGATCAATGGCTGGGTGGTGGCGCTTCTGAAAATATCGGTCGATGTTGCCCGAGGCGTCGTGACCTATCCACCGGACTTCGCCAAAAAAGAGGTGAGGGTGGCCAAGATGCGAGAGGCACAGGCAGATGGAATGGGCTGTCCAGCCGATCCTCGAGACATGGGGCGCGACTAAGGTCTTCTTCGCCTTCGATGTCGGCCGCCTGCTCGCGCCGGGCATAATCGCAGCCCTTTGCCTACAGGTTTTTCTTTTTGTCTGCTCAGCTTTTTTCTCGGGGTCCGAGACGGCGCTGTTCTCGTTGTCGCGACTCGATCTGCAAAAGTTGCGCCGGGACCGCCATCCGCGCTCCGAAATTCTACACACCCTTCTGGATCAGCCGCGCCGCTTGATCATCTCCATTCTGTGCGGCAACGAGCTTGTTAACATCGCGGCGACCGCGAACCTGGCCGGCATTCTGGTCCAACTTTACGGCGAGCAACGCGCGGGCTGGATCAATGTCCTGGTCATGTTCCCATTGTTGCTGTTGTTCGGAGAGGTCACACCCAAGACCATTGCAGTCACCAACCCGGTGCGCATCAGCGCCGGTCTGGTCGCCGGGCCCCTGGCCGTCTGGGTCCGGCTAATCATGCCGCTGCGCCGGGTCGTGCGGATCGCCGCCGACCGAATCACGACCTGGATCGTCGGGGCGGAGCGCGCGCCGGAGAACATTCTTCGGGTCGATGAGTTTCGTACTCTGCTGGGCGACGTCGCGGACGAAGGCATCCTGGATGCGACCGAGCGGGTCCTGATCGACAATCTGCTGGAATCCTGCGAAACCGAAATCGTCGAGATCATGACCCCGCGGACTCGGGTCAAGTTCCTCAAAGACGACATGGAGGTCCCTGAAATTGTCGCGGCGTTTCGCCGCATCCAACATCCCCGGGTACCGGTCTGCCACGAACATCACGACGCCTTGGTCGGGTTCGTGCACGCAGAGGACGTTCTCAGACTGGTCCTGGATGGCACCGATCTGACCCAAATTACCTTGCCGCAGCTCATGCACCCACCCGTCGTGGTGCCGCCCACCAAGTACGTGGACGAAATGTTCGATTTCTTTCAGTCCCACAACGCCCGGGCCGCGGCGGTGCTTAACGAGTTTGGCGGGGTCGAGGGCTTCATCACCATGCGCGATATCGTCCGCTTCATCTTCGGAGAGATATCGGAGGGCGTGACGGGCCAGGAGCTGTACCGGGAGCACGATCAGAACGTGTTCGAGGTGCCAGGCGACATGAAACTGACCGACTTCGACGACCTGACCAATTTCGGCATAGAGGACCCGCGCATGACGACCATCGGTGGGGTCGTGTTCCGCTATCTGGACCGCCTGCCGGCGGTCGGCGATCAGGTCGCCCTGGACGATGGCATGGTTGCCACTGTCCTGGAGATGGACGGCCATCGCCTGGCGCGAGTGCGGGTCGCCAAGCGGGTCTTGGGCGAGGACTCCGAAACCGATGAAGAAGCGGCCCAAGCGGCAGCCGAAAAGGCGGCTCGAAAGGCGGCCAAGAAAGCGGCCAAGAAGGCGGCCCGCAAGGCGGCCGAGGACACCGCCCGCAAGGCCGCCGAGGATGCGGCAAAGGAATCCGCTGAGGCCGCCGCCGAGAATGCGGCCGAGGCGGCCGCCCGGGTGGCCGCGGAACCGGTGGACCTCGAGGCCGGCGATATGACCGCGCCCCCAGCGGCGGCGCCAAGCGAGCCCGTGGCGGTGGCACTCCCTCCCCTGACCGATCCGGTCAAAAAGGCGGCGAAGAAGGCGAAGACGGTGAAACTAGGCGGGACCAAACCGTGCGGGGCGAAACCGGACAGCGCGCCAAAGGCAATCAAGGCGCCAAAGAAAGAAGGCCCGCATTCCGGGCCCCGCAACAAGGAAAGGGTCTAGGTCATGGATCTTGTGACCGCGATCGTCGTGATGCTGATTTTCCTGGTGCTCAAGGGGTTTTTCTCCGGCTCTGAAATCGCCTTGGTCAGCTCCGACAAGATCAAGCTGCGGCACAAGGCGAAGCAAGGCAACCGGGGCGCCGACTTGGCCCTCAAGCTGTTCCAGACGCCCGACGTGCTGCTCAGCACGACCTTGGTCGGCACTAATATCTCGACCGTCGTACTGACCACGATCGGCACTCTGTTGATGATCACCTACCTGGGCGAAAACGGCGAGATCTATGCCTTTCTGGCGTTTTCGCCGCTTCTGCTCGTGCTCGGCGAGATCGTGCCCAAGAGCGTGTATCAGCAGAAATCCGACGAGCTGACCCCGATCATCATCTATCCGCTGCGCTGGGCCTCGATCTTGTTCTATCCGGTGATCTTCGTATTTTCGCGCATCGCGCGCCTGGCAACCCGGCTGGTCGGGGTTGGCAAGGCCGAGCAACCCTTTTTCATCACCCGCGAGCAACTGCGCATGGTGCTGGACATGGCGGACCACGAGACGGCCTTGGGCGGCTTCGGGCAGGGCCGCATTCGTCGCGTCATCCGCTTCGCCGAGACGACGGTCGCCGAAGCCATGATCCCGATTGCCGAGGCGACCACGATCGACCGCAACGAAACCACCTCAGGGGCCATCGCGCGGGTCCGCCGCCACGGCTACAACCGCTTGCCGGTTCATGAAAAGAGCGCCAGCAATATCGTCGGAATCGTGACCCTGACCACCTGGGATCTGATGGATGAAGAATTGGCGCAGCGACCCCTGAGCGCGCTCATCAAACCCGCGCTCTATGTTTCGCCCCTGCAAACCATCGATCAGTTGCTGCCCATGCTGCATAAGCGCCCGGATCACATGGCGGTCGTGGTGGACGAGTTCGGCACCGCGGTCGGCATGATCACCATGGAGGATATCGTCGAGGAAGTGGTCGGCGAGATCGATGTCGGTTACGACTTCGAGGAATACCAGCCGAAACGCAAACGGGTGTACGAGGAACTGGCCGACGAGGTGTACCTGATGGATTCCCGGGTCTCCATATCGGAAGCCAACGAGATCCTGAATACCGCTTTGCCCACGACCGAGTTCCACACCGTTGGCGGGTTGGTCCTGGCGCGCCTACGCCACATACCCCTGGAAGGTGAGTATATCGTTGAAGACGGTTACCGTTTCACCGTGAACGAGGCGAATGAGCGGGCGATCGTCAGGCTGCGTGTCGAGCCGGAGTACGCCGTCGGCCAAGCCGAAAAGCCGAAGACTTAAGGCAGCGGCGCGCTAGGGGAGGCCGGCACCGGTGGATATTGCAATCGTTCTGGAACTTATCGCCTTTGTCGTCTTGCTGTGCTTGTCGGCATTCTTTTCCAGCTCCGAGACCGCGTTGTTCTCCCTGAACCGGATACACCTGGAGCAAATGCGCCGCTCCGCCGATCCGCGCAGCGATCTGATCGAACGGCTGCTATCGCAGCCTCGGCATCTGATCGTCACCATCCTGATCGGCAATGAGTTCGTCAATGTCGCCGCTTCGGTGATCTCCGCCGCGCTGGTTATCGAGGTATTCGGGAGCGGCAATAAGTGGATCAACCTCCTGATCATGGTGCCCGTGCTGCTGCTGTTTGGCGAGATCACGCCCAAGACCCTGGCGATTCGCCATAACCTGGCTTTCGCCCTGGCGCAGTGCCGCGGCATCGATTTCTTCGCCCGGCTTATCTCGCCCCTGCGCTGGATCGTGCGCGAGGTCGCGGATTTTTTCATCACGCTGATCGTGGGCAAGGAACGCTCCCGCGCCAATATCCTCACCGAGGACATGGTGCGCTCGCTGGCCGAGGAAGCGGTCGGAAAGGGTGCCTTGGACCGGCGCGAGGCGGTTTACATCAACCGCATCTTCGATTTCGGCGACAAGGTGGTGAGCGACGTCATGACGCCGCGGTCCCAGGTGCAATACCTGCGCGCCGACGCGACGATCGAGGAGGCGGGGCGCCACTACCGACGTACCAAGCATACCAAGGTGCCGGTCTATGGCGACAGCCGGGGCAATGTGGTCGGCGTGCTCTATTCGAGAGACCTGCTGGGCAAGGGGCCGGACTCCAGTGCGGCGCAGGCGGCGCGACGCGTGGCGGATATCATGCGCCCGGCCTATTTCGTTCCCGAGACCAAATCCGTCGCCGACTTGTTCTACACCTTTCGCAAGCGCCAGCTGTCCTTGGCCCTGACGGTCGAGGAATTTGGCGGCGTAACCGGTTTGGTCACCATGGAAGACCTTCTGGAATGCATCTTTGGCGAGATCATGAGCCCTTCGGAACTGGTGCGCCAAAACTCCCTGAGCGTGGAAGAGGCCGCCGCGGGCTGTTACCGGATCGATGGTGCCATGACCATACGGCAGTTCAACCGGGTGTTCGGGGCTGCGCTCAAATCGAATGCCGTGGACACCATAGGCGGCCTGCTGCTGGACGCTTTCGGAGAATTGCCGGCCGAGGGCATGAGGATCGTGGCCGGAGACTGCGAGTTCACGGTTGAGAGCGTCGCCGGGCAACGGATCGCCCGGGTCTTGGTCTCTCCGCCCGCATCCGTGACAGCGCCCCAAGGGCTGGGCGCGCCGGTCGAAGACGCTGTTGAGACGGGACCGGCCGGTGCCATCGCGGCGCCGAGCGGCACGGAGTGATCCATGGATATCGTCGTGACCGTCCTGATCATGTTGCTGTGCCTGGCCACCGAGGCCTTCTTTTCAGGCTCGGAGATCGCCGTGGTCAGCGCCGACCGCTTGAAGCTTCGCCACGAGGCGGCGCGGGGCTCGCGCGGCGCGCGGATTGCCTTGGAAATGCTCGAGAAACCGGCGTGGCTGCTTTCGACCACTCTGGTCGGAACCAACATTTCCGTGGTCACCAACACCACCATGGCCACGGCGCTGGTGATTCAGTTGTTCGGGGAGCAATACTCTTGGCTGGCCATTGTGATCGTGGCGCCGCTGATCTGGATTTTCGGCGAGATCGTCTCCAAGAGCGTGTTTCAGCAGCGCGCCGATTCGATTACGCCCAGGGCCATTTTCGTGCTGCGCGGAGCTTCGTACTTGTTCTCGCCCATCCTGGCGGTGTTCAACGCGCTGACCGGGCTCCTGGCGCGCCTGCTTGGCGGCGGTCCGGTGCGCAATCCTTTCACCCTGCGCGAAGAGATCGCGATGATGCTGGAGATGTCGGCGGCCGAGGGCGATATCCGCCCCATGGAACAGCGCATGATCCGTCGGGTCTTCAATTTCAGCGAGACCACGGCCGACAATATCATGGTGCCCCTGATCGACGTGGTCGGCGTGCCGCGCGACGGCACCTGCGGCGAGGCTCGACGGCTGGCGGTCGAGCACGCCCACAAGCGCCTGCCGGTTTACGACGGTCGGATCGACCGGATCGTCGGTGCCTTGAACGTTCTGGATGTTTTAACTGAGGCCCCGGACCGGCCGCTCAAAACCTTCGTGCGTCCGGTCCATTGCGTTTCGGCCTCGATCGGAATCGAAACCCTGCTGTCCGATTTCCGCGGTGGGGCGGGGATCATGGCAGTCGTGGTTGACGAGTTCGGCGGCGCCGAGGGCATCGTCATGCTCGAGGATATCCTTGAGGTCATCGTCGGCGAGCTGGAGGATGAGTTCGACACCGCCGGAACTCAAGAGGCCTGGGTCCACAAGGTCGGCGAGCGGGAATTCCTGGTCAGCGCCCGGGTCGACCTGGATCGCCTGAAACGCGAAGCCGAAATCGAACTGGTCAGCGGTGACTACGAAACCCTGGCCGGCTACCTGATGCACCTGGTCAAGGCGGTGCCCCGGACCGGGGCCGTGATCGAAAACGACGGCATCACCTTCACCATCGAACGCGGCACCGCCCAAGCCATCGAGGAAATCCGGATCCGCCGCTAGATATAGCCGATCCCGTGGGGCGCCCGGGATCGTGGTTAAGATTGAGTTATGTCATGGCCGCCGCGCGGCCTTTTTGCTTGGCTAGGCGGCTGTAATTTCTGAAGGGTACGGGCGAAATGTTCGAAACGGCGGAACTGAATCGCAAGATCGCGAAATCCAGCTATAACAAGGAAGTGCCGGTTCTGCGGACCGAATTGTTGGAAGCGCAACAGATGATCCGCAAGGCGGGTTTTCCCGTGATCGTCCTGTTCGGCGGCGTCGATGCGGCGGGCAAGAACGAGACGATCAACCTGCTTAACGAGTGGATGGACCCGCGCTGGATCGTCACCTGCGCCTATGGCCCGCCTTCGGACGAGGAGCGCGAACGGCCCGAATACTGGCGCTATTGGCGCGATCTACCGACTGCGGGGCAGGTCGGCCTGATCCTGAGCGCTTGGTATTCCCGCCCGGTCCTGCAACGGGTCTATGGCGACATCAACGAGGGCAAGTTCGATAAGGAACTGGAACGGATCGCGACCTTCGAGAAGGAACTGGCAGACGATGGCGCCCTGATCCTGAAATTCTGGATGCATCTGAACCACGATGCGCAAAAGAAACGCTTCAAGGATCTTGAGAAGGATCCCTTGACCTCCTGGCGCGTGACTAAGGCGGATTGGGACAACCTGAAGCATTACGACAAATTCATCGCCGCCGCGGAACGCGCCATCTCACGCACCAGCACCGGCGAGGCGCCTTGGCAGATTGTCGAGGGCTATGACATGCGGTACTGCGGGCTGACCGTGGCAGGCGAGCTGCGCGACGCCATGCGTAAGCACCTGGCCGAGACCGAAATCAGGAAAAAGCTGGCCACTGAAATGAAGGTCAAGGAATCCGCCTTGGCGACGCCCCGCGACGCCCCCTTGAACGGCGACGGGCCGGATGCGGCGAAACGGGACATCGCGGACGGGGTCACGATCCTCAGCCGTTTGGACATGACGCGTGCGATCGGCAAGAGCGAATACCGCGACGAACTGGCTGCCCAGCAAGCCAGGCTCCATCGCTTGCAACGCAAGGCCGTACAACGCGGGACCTCCGCGATTCTGGTCTTCGAGGGCTGGGACGCCGGTGGCAAGGGCGGCGCCATTCGCCGGATCACCTCGGCCCTGGATGCGCGCCAGTATCGGGTCATTCCCATCGCCGCGCCAAGCGACGAGGAGCTTCAGCACCACTATCTGTGGCGGTTTTGGCGGCACATCGCGCGCGCCGGCCGGGTAACTGTCTTCGACCGGAGCTGGTACGGCCGGGTTCTGGTGGAGCGGGTCGAGGGTTTTGCCGCGCCGGCGGAGTGGCGGCGCGCCTATGGCGAAATCAACGACTTCGAGGACCAGCTTGTCCAGCATGGCGTGGTCCTGTCCAAGTACTGGCTGCACATCACGCCAGAGGAACAACTGCGCCGCTTTAAGGAGCGCGAGCAGGTTTCCTACAAGCGCTGGAAGTTGACCGAAGAGGACTGGCGCAATCGGGAACAGTGGGGCGCCTACGAGGATGCGGTCAACGATATGGTGGAGCGAACCAGTACCGCCCATGCGCCTTGGACCCTGGTTGAGGCCAACGATAAGCGCTTTGCCCGGATCAAGGTTCTAACTTCCCTGTGCGAGCGCTTGGAGCAGGTTCTGTCCTGACTCGCCATCGGCGCTTTGTGACATTTCTGAAGTATTTTGACGCAGGTCAATGAACTGTCCTGATGTTTCGTGCAGTTATTTCAACACATAAAGAAACCTTCTCCGGCGCTTTCGAAAGGCGCTGGGGATCGGGGAGCGCGATTTTCTAATCACGCCTGAAAACGGCGCATTTATGGACGGCCCCGCGTTGAGGCCGTGTTTGTGCCTGGATTTGCCGAGTCGTGGCCGAGAGGGAGGAATACCCATGGTCAAGCCGAGTACTTTCGCCAGCCTGTTTGGACGTTCGCCTTTCAAGGCCATGCAGACCCACATATCCGCGGTCGAGAAGTGCGCCGCTGAGGTGCCGAATCTGTTCGAAGCCCTATGCGCCGGCGATCGCGAAAAGGTCGTCGCCGTCAAGGACCTGATCTTCAGTCTGGAACAGGACGCGGACGACATCAAGAACGAGCTGCGCACCAATTTGCCGCGCAGCATGATGTTGCCGGTCGACCGACGGGATCTGCTTGAGGTTCTGGACATGCAGGATTCGATCGCGGACACGGCCCAGGACATCGCCGGGTTGCTGGTCGAACGCCCGATGGAAGTGCCGGACACCTTGAAGGAACCTTTACTGGCCTTCACGCGGCGCTGCGTCGACGCCTGCGGTCAAGCCACCCTCATAATCGGCGAACTCGACGAACTGGTGGAAACCGGGTTCCGGGGGCGGGAATCCGACAAGGTCTCGATCATGGTTGACGAGCTCAACAAGATCGAGTCCGACACCGACGATATGGGGATGGAGTTGGCGCGCAAGTTGTTCGCGCAAGAGGATCAGATGAGCCCGGTCTCGGTGATGTTCTGGTACCAGCTCATCCAATGGATCGGCGACCTCGCGGATTATTCAGAAAAGGTTGGCAACCGTTTGCGTCTGTTGCTGGCGCGCTAACGGGCCGGCACCAGGGACGGGAAGGAACGGGACATGGACATCATTGCCTTATATGGCACCACATTCATCGTGCTCGCGGTTATATTCGGTTTCTATATGACTTGGGGTATTGGCGCCAACGACGTCGCCAATGTCATGGGAACCTCGGTCGGATCCGGCGCCATCACGGTCACGACGGCGATTATCATCGCCGGCATTTTCGAGTTTCTTGGCGCGGTTCTCGCCGGCGGGCAGGTTACCGCGACAATCCGCAAGGGAATCATCGATCCCACGCCGATCATGAACAACCCGGAGATCCTCGTCTTCGGCATGCTCGCCGCTCTCCTGGCCGCCGCCGTATGGCTTATGATTGCCTCCACGCGCGGCTGGCCGGTCTCGACGACTCACGCCATCGTCGGCGCCGTGGTTGGCTTTGCCATGGCGGGCATCGGGATCGATGCGGTGAAGTGGGGTAAGATCGGTCAGATTGTGGCGAGTTGGGTGGTTTCCCCGCTGCTAGGCGGAACCATAGCCTTCATCCTGATGATGTCTATCCGTCGCCTGATTCTCAACACGGACAATCCGTTTATCAGCGCTAAGAGATGGGGCCCGGTCTATGTCTTTCTGGTCGGCTTCATCATCTCCCTGGTCACCATGTTCAAGGGGCTCAAGCACCTGAAGTTGGAAATCAGCGGAGAGATGAGCTTTTTGCTGGCCGCGATCATTGGGGTCATCGTCGCCGCGATCGGTTGGGTTCTGATCCAGCGCGTCAAAATCGATGCGACCGCGGACAAAGACTATCACTTCGCCAGCGTCGAGAAGGTCTTTGTGCCCATGATGCTGTTCACGGCCTGCGGCATGGCCTTCGCGCACGGTTCGAACGATGTGGCCAATGGCGTCGGGCCCATGGCCGCGGTCTACGGAATCGTGCAGTCGGGCGGCGAGGTGGTCCAAAAATCGGCGATGCCGATCTGGATTCTTGTACTTGGCGGCGTCGGGATTATCGTCGGACTGGCAACCTATGGTTACCGGGTCATGCGTACTATCGGGACCAAGATCACCGAACTAACCCCGACGCGCGGCTTCTGCGCCACCATGGCGGCCGCCGCGACCGTGGTCTTGGCGTCGCGCACCGGCATGCCGGTATCGACCACGCACATCGCGGTTGGCGCGGTCATGGGCGTGGGCCTGGCCCGCGGTATCGGTGCCTTGGATCTGCGTGTGATCGGCGGGATCATCGTGTCGTGGGTGGTGACTTTGCCGATTGGCGGCGTACTAGCGGCCTTGTTCTTCTTCACGCTGAAGGGGATATTCACCTAGCGCGCGCGATTGTCCGGCCGGATTCCTACGAGATCGGCCGGCGCCTCGCAAACCATAGCCGCCTAGTGGGCCACGTGTCCGCTAGGCGGTTTTCGTTTTAGGAGGCGAGGGCCAGGTCGCCGGTGAGTTTCGAAAGGGGCTCGACTGGGAATTCCAAAGGGATCATTTCGTGACCGACGCGGATCATGACCGCGACCCTGCCGGGCATGGCGCTGAACACCACGTGATGGTTCTTGATGCCCTCGACGTTGGTCCAAACCGTACCGTGGCTGGACCGGGGTGTGTGGGAGACGATCAAGGGCGTGTGCTTGGCTACGCCCAGGCGCTTGCGGAACGATTTCACATCGCCCTTGGTATACCCGGCCGGGCGGGATGGCCGCATAACCCGGTTCCAGGTCAATTCATGCGCCAAATTCGGATGGCTGCGAATTTCGATCAGGTCCTCCAGCGATGCGCGCTGGCGCGACGGCCCGGCATGGGTGGCAATAAAATCCGCTGAGCGCAGCACATAGGGCAGGAGGTCGAAGCATTCGGCCAGTTGCTGCACATAGGCATCGCCACGTAACGTCTTCGCCTGGCGCCACAGGATCTGGCCCTGGGGCACGCCACCCTTGCCCACGGACTCGTCGAAGCTCTCGTGGTTGCCCCGCAGCCAAAAGACGTTGCTGGGGAAGCGGATCTTCAGCTTGAAAATCAGGTCCAGCATCAGCAGGGAGGATTCCATCTCCTCCAGCCCGTCATCGTCCTCCCGGTGTACAACGTCGCCGAGTAAGACGAGGACATGGGTCCCGTCGCGAAGCCCCCCAAGGAGGCCGCCGGCGCAAAGTATGTTGAGCAGATTATCGATCTGGGCATGAAGGTCGCCCACAACAACGGGCAAGAGCGCGTCGGGAAGCTCGAGCAAGGCGCCGGGCAGCCCGGCCTTGTCTTTGGGCCGGTAAGGATCGTCGCGCAAAACCGCGAGGACCCTATCGAGCGTCGCCATGGCGATGTCGGGCGGCAACAACTCGATCGGGCGACCGAAGACCTGGTGCACGAACTGAAGGTTTTCCAGACGATCGAGCTTCAGTCGGTTCAGAGTTTCGGGCGCATCGACGCCGCGGATATAGGTTTCCCGATCCGTATCCAGCGGCCTCAGCTCTATTTCCCCGCCTTCGTTGCTCAGCGTCAGATGACGTTTACTGACGCTCTTGGGAAACCCGAAAATTTTATTCAGCTCTTCGTTTTCGCGACCGATCAGTAGGGTTTCGTTAGGGCGAATGCGGGCGATGCCACCGATATCCGCACCGAAACGGTCGGGGTCCACCAGAATCCAGTCGTCGATCAGTGCGTCGGGGGTCAGTCGGGCCGCGGCTTCCGGGTACAACCATAAGCACTGTGTACCGAGGTCGAGGCGAATGAGTTCACCTTGATAGGCGATCCGCAACGGCGCGGAGATGAGGTGAGGTTCCGGCCCGAGGGTGCGGGGCGGAGCCTTTTCTCCACGCCAAAACCTCTTTTTGAGAAACCTCAGGTCCATCGACGGCGTTCTCCCTATGCGCGGCTCTTCAAGCTTTCGTTGTCGGTCTTCGCGCCGACTACATACTTAGGCACCCCATCAAAATTATCTCGCACGTATATTAGCATTCCTTGATCCTGAAAATACAGCGCAACCTCGCGATACACCGCGACCTGTCTTTTCACTTGTTCAAGGTTAACCATGTTGTCGATCGGGTGCGAATGTCGGCGCCGACGCTCCAGCCGCCATTTCAGGATCTGCTCGGGCGGCGGCAGCGAAAACTCAAAAAAGAACCGGTTACGCCAGTCGACGGACAGGAAAGACTTCTTTTTCGGCGGCAGGCAGATGCGCGACGTTTCCAGTTTCAGAGGCTCGGGCGCTTCAAGCCATTCCGGATCGATAACGGACAAAGCGTCGGGATAACCGACGAAAGGGAACCCGAGGTGAAGCTCTCTGGGGCGAAAGGTCAAGGACCTGGCCCGCCACCAGTTCTGCAGGGTCAGGTCGATATAGCCCTCTTCGGGCCAGCCGCCGATCTTGGTCATGAGCTTGCTTTTGCCGCAGCCCGGCGGGCCGGTCACCAGCAGTTGGCGAAACCGCAAGCCGGCCGGAAAGGGGACACCCTTGATATTCTCGACTTGGTCGCATGGGGCTAAGTCGAGTTCGAGAATGTTGCTCATACTGCGGGCATGAATCGGGGCGTGGGACGGCGCGGCTGCGCGCGCGGGCTTTATATCAGCTACCGGGTGCGTACTGCACTGTGTTTCTGTGGTTGCGGGCGGTTATACTTCCGGGCCCCTTCGCCTTCGGCGAATGCAGTTCATGGGCCGCGGGGCCGGCGCTTGGGAAGGCAAGGACGTAAAGGATCAACATGCCCCGTTTCGCCGCCAACTTGAGCGTGTTGTTTAACGAGCTCGATTTCATGGACCGTTTTGCGGCCGCCGCCCAGGCCGGCTTCGCCGGGGTCGAATGCCAATTCCCCTATGCCTATGCGCCCGAAGACATGGCGGCCCAGTTGAAATCCCACGGCCTGATGCAGGTGCTGCACAACCTTCCCGCCGGTGACTGGGCGGCCGGCGAGCGCGGCATCGCCTGCCACCCGGACAGGATCGAGGACTTCAGGGCCGGGGTCGAGCGTGCCATGGCCTATGCCACGGCGCTGGGGTGCGAGCGGGTCAATTGCCTGGCGGGGATCGCGCCGGCGGATGCCGACCCCGGCCTGCTGCGCGCGACCTTCCTGGACAATCTGCGCTTTGCGGCGGATAGGCTCGCGGGGGCCGGTATTCGCTTGCTCGTGGAGCCGATCAATACCCGCGACGTGCCCGGTTTTTTCCTCAATCGAAGCGATCAGGCCATCGCGCTGATCGAGGACACGGGGTCCTCGAACATCTGGCTGCAATACGACGTCTATCACATGCAAATCATGGAGGGCGACCTGGCCCCGATCATCGAAAAACACCTGGACAGGATCAGCCACATCCAGATTTCCGATACCCCGGGCCGCCACGAACCGGGCAGCGGGGAGATCAACTATCCCTTCCTGTTCGACTTCCTGGATCGAATCGGCTACCGGGGGTGGGTTGGCGCCGAGTACCGACCGCTGACCACCACGAGCGAGGGCCTGGGCTGGTTCCGGGCGGCATCATGAACGGCAACCCCAAGACCTTCCTGACCGGCTTGTTCGAGGCCGCGGTGGCGACCGCGGACCCGGCGCGCTGCGTGCCGGCGAACCTGCCGCCGCCGCCGCGCGGCCGGACCTTGGTGGTCGGCGCCGGCAAGGCGGCGGCGGCCATGGCCAAGGCGGTGGAAGACAACTGGACCGGTGCCCTGGAAGGCCTGGTGGTGACCCGCTACGGCCACGGCGTGCCATGCCGGCGGATCGAGGTGGTCGAGGCCGCCCATCCGGTTCCCGACGCGGCCGGCCAGGACGCTTCAGCCAGAATCCTGAAGATGGTCAGCGGTCTGAGCGCGGACGACCTGGTTCTGTGCCTGATCTCCGGCGGCGGCTCCGCCCTCTTGGCCGCGCCGGCGGCCGGCCTGACCCTTGAGGACAAGCGGGTGGTGACCGGTCATCTCCTGCGCTCGGGCGCCACGATCACCGAAATCAACTGCGTGCGAAAGCACCTATCCGCGATCAAGGGCGGGCGCCTGGCGGCGGCTTGCGCGCCGGCCCAGGTGGTGACCCTGGCGATTTCCGACATTCCGGGCGACGACCTCTCGGCCATCGCCTCGGGCCCCACGGTGCCGGACCCGACCAGCCACGGCGACGCCCTGGCGGTGCTGGAGAAGTACCAAATCGGCGAACCCGCTAAGGTGATCGCGCACCTCAAGGCGGCGGTCGATGAGACGCCCAAACCCGACGACCCAGTTTTCGCCCGAACCCAAACCAAGCTGATCGCAACCCCCCAGCAATCGTTGGAGGCGGCGGCCCAGGTGGCGCGCGACGTCGGCATCGCGCCGCTGATCTTGGGCGACAGTATTGAGGGCGAAGCGCGCGACATCGCGCTCATGCACGCCGGCATCGCGCGCCAGGTCGCGCGCCATGGGCAGCCGGCGCCCGCGCCCGCGGTCTTGCTCTCGGGCGGCGAGACGACGGTCACCGTGCGCGGCCGGGGCCGGGGCGGGCGCAACGCGGAATTCCTACTAGCCCTCGCCGTGGCCCTGGACGGCGCCGCCGGCATTCACGCCTTGGCCTGCGATACCGACGGCATCGACGGCACCGAAGACAACGCCGGCGCGACGCTCGGCCCGGACAGCCTGGCCCGCGCCGCGGCCCTAGGTCTCAGCGCGCGCGCCTGCTTGGCTGACAATGACGGTTATAGTTTCTTCTCGAAACTCGGCGATCTGGTCATGACCGGACCGACCCTGACAAACGTCAACGACTTCCGCGCGATTTTGATTGAAGATGGCGCAGCGGACGGCCCGAAGACGTAACAAAGCGGTCTCCACGACAGTTGGCTGCGCACGGTTGTCGCAACTTTCTCCCAACTGAGGTCCTTGCGAACGGGATTTATCCTCGCCCTTCGACGGGCTCAGGGTGAGGATAAATCTTCGGAAAAGAGCCCTCATCCTGAGCCTGTCGAAGGACGAGGGCGCGACCCGCGAAACGGGCCAGTCTGTCTCGCCCTATCCCTTTCGCACCGCGCGCAGGTGCTCGGCGAAGGCAGGTGTGGCCATGAGGGTCTTGCAGCGCGCGAAGCGGCCGGTGGCGTAGGCCCAGAAATCTTCCGCCGGGTTGTCGTTGGCGTGCTGGATCAGGCCCCAGAGGGTCCACAGCAAGTCGCACATGGCCTTGTAGATCACCATGCGGCCCCACTCCGCCGCGCCCGCGCCGCCGGGGAAGTAGGCGGCCATCATGGTCTCGTCGTGGGCCGCCTCGAATCCGGCCTCGACCGAGAGGTCGCCCAGGTCCCACATGGGATCGTTCATGCCGGAATATTCCCAATCGACGATCCACATGCGTGTTCCCGTATCGAGAAAGTTCTCGCACAAGGGATCGCAATGGCACGGCGCCAGGGTGGCCGGCCGCGCGGCCAAGGCTTCGCGCACCGCCTCCGCCTCCTTCAGAACCTCGTGATAGCCGGTTGGGAACTCGACGCTCTTGCTCGACAGTATCTTCAGGTAGTCGTCGATCATGGCGAAGAGCTCGAAGCGGAACTCGAAGCCTTTCCCGCTGGTGTGGAGACGGTGGAACGCCTCGGCGGCGCGCGCCGGCGCGCCCGGCGTGGCGCGGAAACTTTCCGGCGTCATGGTTTCGGTGCCGTCCAAAAAGCGCGTGACCATGACACCGCTGGCGGCGTCGGCGTAGAGCACCTCGGGGCTGACTCCCACATCGGCGGCGACGCGCGCGTTGTGCGCTTCGACCGCGCGGTCGATGTATTCCTCCGTGCCCTGGCCCGGCAGGCGCAAGCAAAGATCGTCGCCGCCGTGATCGATACGGAACACCAGGTTGGTCAGACCGCCGAGGCGAGTCACCGATGCGCGTGCCGGATCTAGACCCTCGAAGGGCGGGAGGGTCCCGATGGCCGCGCGGGCGCGGGCGGTATCGTCGTTGGTCATGCCGAATTCCCCCATCGAATTTTTTCTGTCCTCACGTTTTCAGGCGCGCGTTGCTTGGGTCGTAGAGACAGCGCGGGCCGCGTACCGCCGGGTAGGTTGTACCGAAGGCCTCGATCTCGAACTCGGTCTCCCCGGCCAACTCGCGCGGCAGGTACCCGAAGGCGATGGTCTTGCCCAAGGTGTGACCGTATCCCGCGCTGGTGGTTTGCCCGACCACGGCGCCGTCCTTGAGGATCGCCTCGCCGCCATGAAACGGCGCGAAGCCGTCGAGTGTGAAGGACCGCAAGCGCCGCGCGGCGCCCTGGTCCTCGATCGCCGCCAAGGCGTCGCGGCCCAGGAACTCACCCTTATGGAGGGCGACGCAAAAGCCGAGGCCGGCCTCGTAGGGCGAATAATCGGGGCTCAGGTCGGCGGACCAATAGAGATAGCCCTTTTCCAGGCGGCACGACTCGATGGCCCGGTAGCCCGCGTCCGCGATGCCGAAATCCTGACCCGCTTGGATCAGGGTCTCGTAAACATGGGCGGCATACTCGACCGGAATGTGCAGCTCCCAGCCCAACTCCCCGACATAGCCCACGCGCGCGGCGCGGACGGTGGCGTGACCGATGCCGATCTCGGCGACGCTCAGGAACGGCAGCGTTTCATTCGACACATCGTCGTCGCTGACCGCTTGCAACACGTCGCGCGCATGGGGGCCGCAGATATTGATGACCGCGCGCTCCGCCGTGACCTCGCGCATGCGGACCGAGCCGTCGTGTGGCATGTGGCTGCGCAACCAATGACCGTCGCGCACCCCGAAACCCGATCCCGTGACCGCATAGAAGCGGTTTTCGGCCAAGGTCATGATGGTCAAGTCGGCTTCGATCCCGCCCTTGGCGTTGCAAAGCTGGGTATAGACACAGCGGCCCGGCGGACCCGAAAGATCGTTCGCGGCGAGGCCCTGGAGAAAACCCGTCGCACCCGGCCCCTCGATTTCGAACTTGGCGAAGGAACTTTGGTCGATCAGGGCGACGCGCTCGCGGATCGCCCGCGCCTCCGTGCCGACCGTATCGAACCAGCCGGGTTTGCCCTCGAAGCTGGGCCGCTCGATATCGGCCGCCGTCTGGCCGGACCCGGCGAAGCAATTGGGCCGCTCCCAGCCGAACTTGGACCCGTAAACCGCGCCGCGCGCCTTCAGGCGATCGTACAGCGGGCCGCGCCGCAGGCCGCGCCCGGCCTGGCTTTCCTCGCCCGGCCAATGGATCTTGTAGTAGGCGGCGTAGGCTTCGATGGCGCGGGCTTCCAGATAGCGCCCGTTGGCGTGGGGCGCGCCGAAGCGGCGCACGTCGAAGGGCCACAGGTCCATGCCCGGATCGCCGTGCAGGATCCAGTTGGCCATGGCATGCCCGGCCCCGCCCGAGGCCGCGATGCCGGCGGTAAAGCCGCAGGCGACGTAGAAATTATCCAACTCGGGCGCCAGGCCCATGATCGGCTCCCCGTCGGCGGACACCGGGATCGGACCATTGATGACGGTTTGAATGCCCGTGTCGTTGAGGACCGGCAGCCGTTCGGCGCAAGGCAGCGCGAAGAGCTCCAAGCGCTCCATGTTGGCGTCGAAAAGCTCGCGTCCGAAGTCGAAGGGCGGGCGGCCGCGCCAACAGCCGCGGGTGCCGTCTTCCCAGCCGCCGATGGCGAAGGCCCCAACATCCGGCTTCAGGTAGAAGTTCTTGTCCGGGTCGCGCAGGGTCGGCAGGCTGGGTTCGAAGTCGAGGGTTTTCTCGGTCACGAAGTACTGATGCTCGACCACCCCGGCGGCCAGGGCGACCCCGGCCATCTCGCCGATCCGCTTGGCCCAGAGCCCGGCGCAGTTGACCAGGATGTCGCAGCCGATGGTGCCGCCCTCGGTCACCACGCCGACCGCGCGCCGTCCTTCGCGCACGATGTCGCGCACGCAAACCCCTTCTTCGATCCGCGCGCCCTTGGCCCGGGCGCCCTTGGCGAAGGCCTGGGTCAGGGCATAGGGATCGACATAACCGTCCGAGGGGATGAAGGCGGCCCCGATCACGCCATCCAAATCGATGTACGGAAATCTCTGTTTGGCTTCCTCTGGACTCAAGCTGTGGCATTCGAAACCGAAGCCGCGCGCCTGGGTCATGGCGCGGCGAATTTCGCTCCAACGGGCCGGCGACGACGCCAGGCGCAGGGAGCCGACCTTGCGCCAATCGATGGCCTGTCCGGTTTCGGATTCGAGGCGGTCGAAGACCGCGACCGAATCCTGCATCAGGCGGGTCAGGTTGCGCTTGCCGCGCAGCTGCCCCACCAAGCCGGCCGCGTGCCAGGTGCAGCCGTTGGTGATTTGCGCCTTTTCCAACAGCAGAACATCGGTCTCCCCGGCACGGGTCAGGTGATAGGCCAGGGCGCAACCGATGGCACCGCCGCCGATGATGACGATTCGGGCGTGGCGAACGGCCTTGAAGGACATGGTCGGACCTCTTTCGTCTGCCTCGAACGTTGCGGCTAGGATCTGATCTTTTTCATGTCGGGATCGTAGAGCGGGCCCAGGTGAAGTTGGGCCGGGATCTTTTCACTGGCGACCACGAGCTCGTAGGTTCCGGCGCGCAGGTAATCGTTGGTGACGCCCTGCGGGTTGCGAACATAGCCATAGCCGATGGGCTTGCCGAGCGTGTGCCCGAAACCGGCGCTGGTCAGGTATCCGGCCGGTTCGCCGTCGCGCAGGATGGTTTCGCGGCCGACCAGCACGATCTCCGGGTCGTCCAGGGTAAAGCAGGCGAGTTTCTTGCGCGGCTGGGAATTGGCGGATTTTTCGGCTGCCGCCCGGCCCAGGAAGGGCGTATCCGATTTCAGCTTCACCGCCCAACCCAGGCCGGCCTCGACCGGCGAATCGTTGGGCGTGATGTCGGCGCCCCAGGCCCGGTAGCCTTTCTCGAGGCGCAGGGATTCGATGGCCCGGTACCCGGCGGGTGCAATGCCGAAAGGCGCGCCGGCGTCCATGATCGCGTCGAAGGCCGGGCCCAGGGCCGCGATGGGCATGTGCATTTCCCAGCCCAATTCCCCAACATAGGTCAGGCGTAGCGCCCGCACCTTGTGCCCGGCGATTTCGATCTCGCGCATATGGGCAAAAGGGAACGCGGCGTGGGAAATATCGGCCTCGGTGACGTTCGCCAAGACGTCGCGGGCGCGCGGGCCGAACAGGGACAGGGTGCCGACGTCCTGGGTCACGTCGATAAGCTCGGCCCGCAGATCGGCATCGACGTGGTCGCGGATCCAAGCGGCGTCGTGGGTGCGAAAGCCGGTGCCGGTGACGATGTAATAACGGTCCGGCGACAGGCGCGCGACGGTCAGGTCGCATTCGATTCCGCCGCGCGAGTTGAGCATCTGGGTATAGACCACGCGGCCCGGCGGGACCGCCACGTTGTTGGCGCAAATCCACGACAACGCTGCCTCGGCGTCCGGGCCATGCAGCTCGAATTTTGCGAAGGACGATTGGTCGAAGATCGCGACCCGCTCGCGGCACGCCCGGTGTTCTTCGGCGACATGGGTAAACCAGTTCTGCCGGCCCATGGAGTAGGCGTCGATCGGCTCCACACCTTCCGGCGCGAACCAGTTGGGCCGCTCCCAGCCCAGCTTCGACCCGAAACAGGCGCGCCGCGCCTTGAGCCGCTCGTACAGCGGCGAGACGATCAGCGGCCGGCCGCTTTCGTATTCCTCGTGAGGGAAGGCGACCGTGTAGTGCTTGCCGTAGGCCTCCAGCGTGCGTTCGCGCACCCATTTCCGGTCCCGGTGCATCTCCGCGAAGCGGCGGATGTCCACGCCCCAAAGGTCGAGCGGTTGCTCATTGTGCACGATCCATTCCGCTAGGGACCATCCGGCGCCGCCGCCCGCGGCGATACCGAAGGCGTTGAAGCCGCAACCGACGAAGAGGTTCCGGACCTCCGGCGCCTCGCCCATGATGTAGTTGCCGTCGGGCGTGAAGCTTTCCGGTCCGTTTAGAAGCTGCTTGACCCCGGCGGTCTCGAGCGCCGGCACCCGCACCAGGGCCTGTTCCATCAAGGGTTCGAAGTGATCCCAATCGGAATCGAGCAACTGGAATGAAAAATCGTCGGGTATGGGGTCCGGCGTCCAGGGCATCGGGTTCTGCTCGTAGCCGCCCATGACCAGGCCGCCGACCTCTTCCTTGAAATAGATCAGGCGGTCGGGATCGCGCAGGGTCGGCATGTTTGGGGTCACGCCTGGGACTAATTCCGTGACCATGTATTGGTGCTGCACGGCCTGAAGCGGCACGCTCACGCCCGCCAGGGCCGCGACCTGGGGCGACCACATGCCGCAACAGACAGCCGCTTTCTCGCAGCCGATATCGCCTTGGGCGGTGCGCACCCCCGCGATGCGGCCGTCTTCGATGACGAAGCCGGTCACCGCGACCTCTTCGATAATGCGTGCGCCGTGTAGGCGCGCGCCCTTGGCCAGGGACTGGGTGATATCGGCGGGCGAGGCCTGGCCGTCGCTGGGCAGGAAAGCCGCGCCGACCAGATCGTTCGTTGCCATCAAGGGCCACAGCTCTTTGGCCTCGCTGGGCGAGAGCAGGTGCATCTCCAGGCCGAAGCTGCGTGCCGTGGTCGCCTGGCGTTTGATCTCGGTCCAGCGTTCCTGGTTGCACGCCAGGCGCAGACCGCCGTTTTGCTTCCAGCCGGTTGCCAGGCCGGTTTCCGCCTCCAGCTTGGTGTAGAGATCGACCGAGTATTTCAAGACCTGGGTGATGCTGGCGGAGGTGCGCAACTGTCCGACCAAGCCGGCGGCGTGCCAGGTCGACCCAGAGGTCAGGCGGCCGTTTTCGAGCAGCACCACATCGGCCTTGTGGTCGCGCGCCAGGTGATAGGCGGTCGCGCAGCCGACGATGCCGCCGCCGATGACGACGATTTGCGCGCGATCCGGAAATTCAGCCATGGCCTAGCCCTCGAAGTCCGAAAGAGCGCGCTCGAAACGCTCCAGGTTTGTGGCGGTATATCCGGCATAGTCGAAGTCGAGGGTGGAGTGAATTTCCGACACCATGCTCCACATGGTCTCGCGCAAAAGAGACGCGCATTTCATGGCGCCGTAGCTTCGCCGCAATGCCGCGTCCGGCGCGCGCGCGAAGTAGGTGGCGAGCAACCAGTCTTCCTGCTCCGGCGCCAGTTCGTTGTTGGTTGCCAGGTTGGCCAGGTCGAATAGCGGCGAGTTGAAGCCGGCGTAATCCCAATCGATCAGCCAAAGACGATCGCCGTCGTCCAAAAAGTTGGCGGCCAGCAAATCGTTGTGACCGAAGACGATCTCGACCGGCCCCACGGCTTCTTCCAGGCGTGCGGCGGTCTCCATCAAGTCGCCTAGGCGGGGCAAGTGACGGCTATCGCCCGCGCGCAGGGTATGGGCGTAGTCGCGCAGGACATGAAACACCCAGAACATGAGCACGGGGCCGCGCAGATGCTTCGGCATCTCGGTGTGGCAGCGCCGGATTAGCGGCAAGATTCGGGCCAGGGTCGTGGGCTCGCGCACATCCGCCTCGCCGAGCGTTTTGCCCTCGACAAAGCGCAGGACCAGGATGCCGGCTTGGGTGTGAACCACCGCCGGCGATAGCCCGGCGGCTTGGGCGGCTTGGGAGGCGGCGCGCTCGTTGAAGCGCATGACCTGATGGTGCGGGATATCGTCGCCGACCCGCACCACGAATTTCTCGCCGCCGTCGACGACCGTGAAATTCTGATTGGTGATGCCGCCGCCCAGGGGTTCGGGCGCGACCGGACCGCGCCAAATGGGCAAGGCGGCGGCTTTCTGCTTGGCGTCGCTCAAGGGCATTCCTTTCATGCTAGTCCCAGCCGGGCCTTGGCGCGCCGCGCCCCCGCGGTGATCAGGCGGTCGGCGATGATGGCGATAAAGGCGACGCACAGGCCGGCGGTGATGCCGCGCCCGGTGTCGGCCTTGGTCAAAGCGATATAGACCTCTTGGCCTAGGTCGCGGGTTCCCACTAGTGCGGTAATGACCAACATGGAGAGCGCCAGCATGATGGTCTGGTTGATGCCGAGCAGGATTTCGGGCAGCGCCAGCTTGAGCTTGATCTTGGTCAGGGTCTGAAGCGGCGTGCAGCCGGAAACGATACCTGCCTCGACCAACTGCGGGTCGACCCGCTGCAGCCCATGCGCGGTATAGCGAATGGCCGGGGCCAAAGCGTAGGCGACCACCGCGATCATGGCGGCGAAATCGCCAACCCGGAACAACATCACCACGGGCATGAGGTAAACGAAGGACGGCAGGGTTTGCAGGGTGTCGATCACCACCTTGACCCCGCGCCACAAGCGCTCGCGCTCGGCCGAGAGGATGCCGATGGGGATCCCGATCAAGCAGGCGAAGATCACCGATATGCCGCACAGGTAGACGGTGATCATCGATTTGGCCCAGAGGCCGACCGTGACGTTGAATAGGCTTAATACCGCGCACAAAAGCGCCAAGCGCCACCCACCCAGGGCCCAGCCGGCGACCGCGAGCAAGCCGACCACCGCGACCCAGGGCAACCCGAGCAGGAACCGCTTGAAGGGGATCAAGACGTTGAGCAGGACCGCCGTTTTGACGGCCTCCAATTCGTCGAAGAAGTTGACGTTGATCCACCTGACCAGGCTGTCCCAAACCGTGCCGGTGGTGATGGTCCAGGCCTCGGGATAGCTTTGCACCCAGGCGGCGATCAATCCGGCTGCGCCGGTCACAAGCACAATAGCCAGACAAGCCGTGGAATAGCCGTAGCGGCGCCAAAACGGCAGGGTCGATTCAGACTCGCGGTGGGCCGGCGGGTTTTTGTTCGCGAGCGCTTGGGATAAGCGGTCGAGGGCGATGGCCAGCACGACGATCGCGACGCCCGATTCTATGCCCGCGCCGATGTCGAGGCGGCGCAGCGAGGCCAGCACTTCGAAGCCGAGACCGCCGGCGCCGATCATGGAGGCGATGATGACCATGTTCAGCGACAGCATGATGACCTGATTGACGCCGACCATCAGGCCCGGCATGGCGGTGGGCACCAGCACCTTCCAGGTCATCTGGCGCCGGCTGCAACCGACCATGTGGCCCAGATCGATGGTTTCGCCGGGCACCGCACGTAGCGCCAGAATGGTAATCCGCACCATGGGCGGCATGGCATAAACGATGGTCGCGACGATGGCGGAAACCGGCCCGAAGCCGAATAGGAACAGGATCGGCACCAGATAGGCGAAGACCGGCACGGTTTGCATGAGGTCGAGCACTGGCCGGATCAGGCGCTCCACCGGGCGCCAGCGATATCCGGCCAGGCCGACCGCCAGGCCGCCCACGACGCCAAAGGGCACGGCGATCAGGATCGACGCCAGGGTGACCATGGCGCCATGCCATTGGCCGAAAATTGCCAGGTAAAGGAAACAGCCGCCGGCCAGCGCAGCGAGCGCCCAATCCTTGGTATAGCGGCCCAGGGCGATCACCGTGGCGGTAATCGCGATCCACGATAGGGGCGGCAGGATCTGCACCGCGTCCGACCCCTGACCTTTGAGAAAGCCGGTGGCCAGGAGAGAGAGCGCCAAGGTGTAAGGCTGTTCGATCACCCAAGAGATGGCGCGGGTAAACTCCGAAAAGGTGAAGATGCCAAAGCTCGCGTCCTCGACCAGCCAGGCGGTGAAATCCGATATCCAGAACTTGAGCGGCACGGCCCAGTCGCGGGGGAACTTGAACGCCCAGGGCGCGATGTCCTTGCCGACGAGCCAAAGCACGACGGCGAGCGTGAGAGCCAGCGTCCAGACCAGGGTCGTGGGGCGAACCCAAAGGGGCACTGGCGTGGCGGCGATCCGCTCGGTTGCGGTCCGGGCCTCGGTCATGCTGCCCCTACCTGTCTAGCTAGTGGAGTCCATCCACTAGGTGTCCCACTAGGCCTCATGGCGTGGCGAGGTGCGAATAGAGGCGGGGAGGGGCGGGCGGAACCCGCGCGCCTCCCCGTCTAAGGCGGTCGGCGGCCCTAGGGCAGCCAGGTCTGCCAGCGGCCTTCGTTCTTCACGATCCACTCGTTCACGACGTCGTCGACCTTCTGGCCATCCAGGTCGACCATGGAGACCATGGCGCCCATCTCGTCGTTGTTGATGTTGGACTTCGTGATGATCTTGTGGGCGCCCGGCCACTTATCTTTCACGCCGGACCAGGCGACTTTCCAGATCGGCCCGCGCGGCTTGCCGCAGTCGTATTTCGCGGTCTTGTTCATGCCCCAGGACGCGTCGTTGTAGCACTCGGACGTGTACTTGGGGAATTCGACCCATTCGCCCTTGTACTTCACCGGCGCCCAATGGGGGGCATAAACCCACAGCAGGACCGGTGCCTTACGCTGGTACGCGGATTCGAGCTCCGCGAACAGGGCGGCGTCGGTGCCCGCGTGAACCACCTCGAGATCGATACCCAAGGCTTCGACCCGTTCGTCGTCGAAACCGCCCCAGGTCACCGGTCCGCCCAGGTAGCGGCCGCTTGGCGCCGTCTCGGGGACCGAGAATGCCTCGGAACACTTGGCCAGCGCTTTCCAGTCCGGCAGGCCCGGGCACTTGTCCTTCATGTAGGCCGGGTACCACCATTCCTCGATGGCCTGCAGGCCGGTCTCGCCGAGGTTCTCGACCTTGCCGGTCGCCGTGGCTTCGTCCATGGCGTCGCGCCCGGTGGTTTCCCAAATCTCCATGGCGACGTGCAGGTCACCGGTCTTCAGGCCGGCGAACTGTGCCAGGTAATCGGCCTGGACGTATTCGATGTTGTAGCCGGCCTTTTTCAAGACCTCGCCCATAATCTTGGTGGTGATGAACTGTCCGGTCCAATCGTGCAGGGTAATCTTGATCGGATCTCTCGATTCGACATCGGCCTTGGCCTGGGGCGCGAATGCGCCGGCCGCGATCAAAGCTGCCGCGCCCGCTAAGGCGCCCGCCATGCGATTGAGTGATCGGTCCCTTTGCGCCATGGGAGTCCTCCTCTGTTTGGCCGCGCCCCCCGTGTTGTCCGGAGTTGCGCCTGAACCTGGGTGCCATCGCGCCGCCCGCGTGTCCGGCCGCCGGCGAGATGGCCTGGGAAGTGTTGCGCCCGGCAAGGGCTCTGTCAATGCGTCCTGATGGCTGATTGTGAGTTTTTATCCACTATCTCGGGCGTGACTTGCCAATTAGATGGTATTTTGCCACTTTAATTCGGTCAAAAACCACAAAAAGCCGCGAAACGGGCCTGTCATGCGTCATTCCAAGCGTCATTCCGAAATCCTGCGCATCCTGCGCGAGGAGGGAACCTGCACCATCGCCGGCCTGGCCGCGCGGCTCGAGGTTTCCTTGGAGACCATCCGGCGCGACGTGAAACCGCTCGATCAACAGGGTGAGCTGCTCAAGATGCACGGCGCGGTGACCTTGCCCTATCAGGTCGGCGAGGCGCCCTTTGAACGGCGCATGCGCGATTTCGCCGCGGCCAAGCGGGCGATCGCGGTGCAGGCCGCGCGCCTGATCGGCGACGGTGATTCGGTTATGCTCGACACCGGCACCACCACCAGCCTGCTGGGCCGGGAGCTTTTGAAAAAGCACAGCCTGACCGTGGTCACCAATTCATCCGACATCGCCCGCACCCTTGCCACCGTGAACGGCAACACGGTCTACATGGCCGGCGGCGAGCTGCACGGCGACAACGGCGCGGCCTTCGGGCGATCGGCGATCGAGTTCATCTGCCATTTCAAGGTGCGCCATGCCTTCATCTCCATCGGCGCCATCGACGCCGAGACCGGACCCATGGACTACAGCCTGGCGGAGGCGGAGTTTGCGCGCACGGTATTGTCGCGCGGCGAGAACCGGGTGGTCGTGACCGATCATTCGAAGTTCGGCCGCACCGCCCTGGTCAAGGTCTGCGACTTCTCGGCGCTCGACACCTTGATCACCGACCGGCCGCCGCCGGCCGAACTGGGCGATGCCTTGGTCCGCGACGGGGTTGAGTTGGTCCTGGCCGGATAGCCGCCCGACCACCGTTTTTTCCCGTCCTTTTCTCGACGTAATTTTGTCGCTATAGGGCGCGACACCGCCGGCGCAGGCAACGCAGAATGCGCCGCCACCAAGGGAGGATGCGTATCGTGAAAGCCGCCGTGTGCCGGGAATTCGGAAAACCGCTGACGATCGAGAATATCGATCTGGCCCCGCCCGGTGCGGGCGAAGTGAAGGTCAAGGTATCGGCCTGCGCGATCTGCCACAGCGATATCTCCTTCATGCGCGGCGCCTGGGGTGGCCCCCTGCCCGCGGTCTACGGCCACGAGGCGGCCGGCGTGGTCGAGTCGATCGGCGCCGGCGTCACTCACCTCAAGCCCGGCGACCACGCGGTGGTCACGCTGATCCGCTCTTGCGGCACCTGCCGGCAATGCGCCCACGGCGCCCAGGTGCAGTGCGAGACCCAGTTCCCGCTGGATCGCAAGGGCCCCTTGAGCTTGGGCGACGGCGCGCCGCTGCATCAGTCCCTGCGGACCGGGGCCTTCGCGGAATACGTCACCGTGCATGGCTCCCAGGCGGTGGCGATTCCCAAGGATCTGCCGATCGATAGCGCGTCCTTGCTGGCCTGCGGGGTGATCACCGGCTTCGGGGCGGTGGTCAACACGGCCAAACTGCGTGAAGGCTCGGTCGCGGTGGTGATCGGCGCCGGCGGGGTCGGCCTGAACAGCGTGCAGGCCTGTGCCCTGCGCGGCGCGGAGAAGACCATCGTCGTCGATATTTCCGATACCAAACTGCAAGCGGCCCGAACATTCGGCGCAACCGACGGCATCAATCCGACCAAGGAGGATGTGCGCGAGCGAGTCTTCGCGCTCAGCGGCGGGCGCGGCGCCGACTATGTCTTCGTCACCGTCGGCGCCAAGGCGGCCTACGACCAGGCGCCCGCGCTGCTCGGGCGCAGCGGCGCGCTGGTCGTCGTCGGCATGCCGGCGAACGGGATCATGAGCGACTACGAACCGGGCGCTGTCGCCAACGACAGCCAAACCATTCTCGGCAGCAAGATGGGCGCTTCGCGGGTCGAGGTCGATATCCCCTACCTGGTCGGTCTTTATCGGGAGGGCCGGCTCAAGCTCGACGAGTTGATCACCGCGCGCTATCCCCTGGAGGAGATCAACGAGGCGGTCGAGGCGGTCGAGCGCGGCGAAGCCTTGCGCAACGTCATTGTGTTCTGAGGTCTAGAACGTCTTCACTGACTCGAAGATCAGTGAAGACGTTCTAGGTTATTGATTGGTCGCGCTTTCGAACCGGAAAACCGCGCACACTTTTCCTGAAAGCGCTCTAGACGCGGGAATCCAAGACCATGAAAATCGGATTTATCGGCCTGGGCAACGTCGGCGGCAAGCTGGCCGGCAGCCTGTTGCGCAACGGCTTCCATTTGACCGTGCGCGATCTCGATAAGGCGGCGGCCCAGCCGTTCCTGGACGGCGGCGCGCACTGGGCGGAGTCGCCCAAGGCGCTGGCCGAAGCCTGCGATCTGGTCATCACCTGCCTGCCGTCGCCGGCGATCAGCGCCCAGGTCATGGAGGCCGCGGACGGCATCCTGGCCGGGCTGTCGCCCGGCAAGTTTTGGCTGGAGATGAGCACCACCGACGAGGCCGAGGTCAAACGCCTGGCCGCATCGGTCGAGGCCAAGGGCGCCACTCCCATGGACGCGCCGGTCTCGGGCGGCTGTCACCGGGCGGCGACCGGCAACATCGCGATCTTCGTCGGCGGCGATCGTGCGGGCTTCGAGGCCGCCCTGCCGGCGCTCACGGTCATGGGTCGCAAAATCCTGCATACCGGGCCGCTCGGTTCCGCCTCGGTGCTCAAGGTGGTGACCAACTACCTCGCCTCGGTCCACCTGGCGGCTTTGGGCGAGGCGCTCACGGTCGCCAAGCAGGCCGGCATGGACCTGGCCACCAGCTTCGAGGCGATCCGCTTGTCGTCCGGCAATTCCTTCGTGCACGAAACCGAAAGCCAGGTGATCCTGAATGGCAGCTACAACATCAACTTCACCATGGACTTGGTCTTGAAGGACATGGGCCTGTTCGAGGCCGTGGCCGCGCGCGCCGAGGTGCCGCTGGAAATCTCGCCCCTGGTCTCGGACATCTTCAGGGACGGTCAGGACCGTTTCGGCGCGCGCGCTTGGTCTTCCAGCATCGTCAAGCGCCTGGAAGACGCCTGCGGCACGAGCCTGCGCGCCCCCGGCTTTCCGCCCGAGCTCGAAGACCACGAGCCCGAGGCGCGCGGCGCCGAAGTGGTCGTGCGCAGGGTCTAGGCGAAGCGCGGCGGCGCTGCCCTGGGCAGTTCCCTGTTATTCCCTGCCGAACAGGGAAATAACAGGGCGGCCGTACGCCGAGATGACCGAGCCTAGCGCTCGCCCTCTGCCGCGCAACGCAAAGCCGGTGGAAAATGCGGGGCCCGCAAATTCTCGATTCGCTTAAGTGACGATGGGTTGCGACAGGATCCACAGGCTGATCATGGTATAGCCGACCATCAGGATCAGCATGGGAACTTGGCCGCGCTGGCCGCCAAGGGCATCGCCGGTAAGCGCCTGACCTATCGGCGGACTGGTCAAGGGCAAGCAAGCGTATAAGCGCTATTCCCGCCACGAGTGGCGCGAAATCCTCAGGAAGATCGCCGAAGCCCTTGAGAACAAGAGGTGAACTAGGACTCGCGTCCGGCACCACATTTATGGTAAACGAAAGGGCCACCCCCAAAATCTGCCAGGATGCAGGGGTGGCCCTTTGGAAAGCAACTACTACAAGGCAGTCACTATGTATACGAATCGCTTGGCTCAACTCTTAACAGACCTCACCGCAGAAGAAAATGCTGTTTTCGACAAGGCCGCGCCCACTCTTGGCTGGCCCGAGTATGGCATCGATTGCGACGGCCGTATCATTAAACGGTCCGAATACGGCAAGTTAACGCCGCACGGTTGGCATAAGGACCACACTGTCCCCAAGGCTCTCGGCGGGGCCGACCACATTTCCAACTACCGGCCACGTCATTGGCAGGGGAATACCTCCGCCGGGGGGCTCCTTGCCAACGCCCTGGCGAATAGAGGCCGGTAGATCGGCGGATACCATCAGGTAGTCGATCCTGTTTGAATCGTCGGGTGCGGAGATGGGGAACACGCAAAGCCCCATCTCCGCCAACCACTGGTATAAGCGCCGGTTGCGCGAATCTGCGTCCATATGAAGATGGGCGAAATCAGTCTCAGTCATTCTTGCTGGGCGGCTTCTTTCGGCTGGTCGGTTTAGCTTTCGCCTGGGCGGCACCATGCGGCCTATCGCATTCTCGAACCGTTCCCAGGCATCGGGTACGGTTTCGACTTCTTCAGGCTTCTTTTTCGGAGGCTTCGCCATGACATTCCCAGAAATGGGCGAGTTCCCAATTCGCGAAGAACTCCCCTTACAATACTACCGCGACATGGGCCGCGTCATCTTCCATTGGGCACGACTGGAAAACGAACTCAAGGATACGATTTACACCTTGCTTTCCATAGGCAGAAAAGAAGGTCGTATAGCAGTCAGCAACCCAAGGGCAGATCAGCTTGTGCAGCGGATCGGCGAATTGATTTCCATCAAAGGACTAAAAACAAATGTGAAGCTCAAAGAATATGGGGCTGCCGTCCAAACCCTCCGCACCGCCCGAGACAACATCGCACACGGAATCTGGGCAGATCACCCAGGTTCCCCAAACCCCGTACTCCAAAGAACAAGCGGGTCAACCACAGAACCAGGTCGAAAGAAAGTGAGTGCTCGCATCTTCCCCGGCGCTGTCGAAGTCGAGCCCGGGAACATGCGTACGACTGCCGGGCAGATCGAACGCCTGATAAAGATCGCCGTCACCTTGAAGACGGAACTGAAGTCGCAGATTCAAGCGCGGCAGAAAGAATCCCCCTGACGATGTCGGTCGCTGGCGTATCGGCTAGGTCGCGCGAATCGTAGGAAAGAAACTCATCCACACCAGCGCGGACCATCTCATCCGTGACTAGAACACCGGCTTGTCGCTCTGGAGATGGATTCGGCATATCGCTTTGTCAAGGTGAACATGCCCGTGCGTTCACCCAGCACGTTCAACTGCGCCGCCGGCCCGGACCGTCTCACCCCACGGGCCATTCGACACCCAGCACCCTTCCCTGTTATTTCCTGCGGAACAGGGAAATAACAGGGCGGCTGTACGCCAAGATGACCAAGCCTAGCGCCCGCCCGGCGCCATACAACTTAAAGCCTGTGAAGAATGCCGGAGCCGCGACGCAATCGCCGCTTCAAGTGACGATGGGTTGCGACAGGATCCACAGGCTGATCATGGTATAGCCGACCATCAGGATCAGCATGGGAATTTGGCTGCGCAGGGCTTGGGCCCGGCTCGCGAACACGCGCACCGCCATGACGTGGGCGATATAGACCGCCAGAACATGGCCGGTAACGATGGCGGTAACCGCCACGTACCAAACCATCTTGGCATTCACCACGCCGATGTCCACGGCGTAGTTCGCGGTGCCGAAGAGGTCCCAATCCAGGCCGAAGGGGTCCGACAGCAGGGGGATGATGTTCTGGCCGGCGATCAGGAGGTAGGACAGATAATGAGATAGGTGGTATGCGATGGCGATGGGGACCAGGGACAGAACGAAATAGCCGGCGACCTCGCGGGTGCTCACCTTGCCGCCACCGGCCCAGGCGATGGCCTTGCTAATCAGAACGAAGACCGCGATGAAGATCGCGGGCAGGACAACGAGGACGGCGGTCTTGATCAGGGCGATCAGGTTGACGCCGGCATCCTGCAAGGCAAGCAAAGCCGGACGCAGGGCCTGGCTTTCGGCGATCCAAGTCCGGACGTCGACCCACGACGGGGTTTCCAGAATGCCGTCGAAGGTCACCGAGGTTAGCAGCAACAAGACGAAACACACGCCGGAGACAGGCACCGGATGCTGGCACAAGAGTCCGACCGCCGGCAGGCGTATCCACCACTCTCCGGCCTCGCCGTGGCTGGGCGCGAAGCGCGCCAAGAGGCCGAAGACCACCGAAAAAACCTCGCCGTGTTCGAGCCAGGTGTCGCGCCCATAACGGGCCATACCGGCCCAGGTGACCGTGGAATAGGCTAGGATCAGAATGGCCAAGAGGCGCGGCTGTTCGGCCTGCTCCGAGATCAACTCGGTCCAGGCGAAGATCAGAAAAAGCACGACCGCGGGCCAGCGGCCGAGCCAGGCCGGATAAGGGTGGGGAGCCGGCACCGCGCCCCGCGTCCCCCAAGTGAAAGCGATCTTCCAGGGATTGAGCAGGTCCCAAAGATTGCCGGCCAGGGCCGAGACGAAGGCCATCCCGACCCACCAGACGACCCATACGAAAGTCGGCGCGATGTTCTTGAAGGGGTTCGGATGGCCGAAAAACCCTGCCGCCAGCAGCAACGCGAAGACCGCCAGCGACAACCCGCGGACTATGTTTAGGACTGCGAGCCCGCCCAGCCACCCCAGGCCGGGCAGGGTGAGGAGGTCGAAACGGACCTCTTCCGCGCCCGCGCCCCGATCCTTGAGGACCACGGCCATAACCGCGAAGGACAGCGCCACGGCGGCGCCGGCACCGCCCAGATACAGCCATAGGGGCAGCGGCAGGTCGTAGCGAGCCCCGAAGGCGTGAGCCCAGGCGGGCGTGGGAAGCGAGGCCAGGGCAAGCGCCACGGCGAAGCCGGCTAGTCGGGTGCGGCGCTGTTCCATGGCAGCCAATTACCGGGGATAAACTTCCAAATAGATCACGGTGCCGTGCGCGGCGCCGTGGGCCGCGATGGGAAACCGCCCGGCAGTGTGGGCCTGGAAGGTCATGCTCACGCCGCGGCCCGGTTCGGCACGGGCCTCGATGTCATAGCCGTGCAGGTGCAACTGCACCGCCTTGTCCGTGGTCCAATCGATTTGCACCTCCTCGCCCTCGGTGACCCGGATGGTGTTCTCAGCGGCGGTCACCTTGCCGTCGCGGATTTCGAGGCCGAATGTGCGGCGATTTTCTGCCCCGGCCAGTCCGGGCGCGAGCACCCACCCGGCGGCGCAACCGGCAACGATGGCCATGGCCCGAAGGCCATGGCGCCGACTCATTGCCTTCGGAACATCGTTACGTGTCATAGGGATACCTGATCTCGCGACTCTGTGGGGCTTAATCTCTAGGCGAATTCGAAACATCGGCTACACTTAACATGCACGTAGCATTTGTTCGCCGAGGTAACCATCAATTCGGCACCCCATGGGAGGACCTGAAATGAAACAAATCGCAACCTGCATCGTGGCCGTTCTGATCGCCGCGGTTGTCGCCCCCGGTTCCGCGAAGAGCGAAATACTGGCGATGATGAACTACGAGAGCAAGCCCGCGGAATCACTGAAGGCTCTCAAATTGACGGGAGCGCGGGAGCGCGAGGAAGGTATCGCCATCATCGATGTGGATCCGAACGCGCCGACATTCGGCAAGATCCTGATGGATATCCCCCTGCCGTCGGATCTGGTCGCGCATCATATTTTCTATGACCGCAAAATGGAAAAGGCCTATGTCACCGCCTTGGGCAAACCTGAGTTGCATGTCTTCAAGCTTAACGAGTTCCCCTATCGTCTGAAACGTATCGAGGTGCCCAAGTGCGAGATGGGCGAAGACGTGATCTTTTCCGAGGACAACAAAACCTGGTACCTGACCTGCATGAACTCCGGCAACGTGTACGTTGGCGACACGGCGACCGACAAGGTCACCGGTGTCATCGACATTCCGGGCACCAACCCGCATGGCCTAATGGTGCTGAGCGATATCGACCGTTTGTTGGTGACCAACACGATCACCGGCGATCTCAAGACTCCAAAGGAAGAGTTGATTGTGGTCGAAGCGAGCACCCACAAGGTTCTGGGCAAACTCAAGATGTCGAACAAGGAATCGCCCTCGGGTGTGGCCCCGGTTGAACTTTTGCGGGTGCCTGGCTCCGACCCCGCCATCGTCTACACCACCAACATGTTCGGCGCCGCCCTGTGGACCGCCACTTGGAATCCGGCGACCAAGGCATTCGACGTGGCCGAGGCCTTCGACCTGGCACCGGTCGATGGCGGCGTGCCCCTGGAGATGTACTTCGTCGATGGCGGCAAGACCATGTACGTCACCACCGCCAACCCGGGCTCGCTGCATATCTTCGATATGTCCAAGGACCCGGCCAAGCCGAAGCTGATCAATTCCATAACGACCGGCCAAGGCGCGCACCATGTCGGCCTAACCCGCGACGGACGTTACGGCTTCGTGCAGAATTCCTTCATCAACCTGCCGGGCATGCGGGACGGTTCGGTCTCCGTCGTCGACCTCAAGGCGCAAAAGGTCGTGGCCTCCATGGACACACTCAAGAACCTGGGCTTCAACCCCAACAGCATCGTGCTGTTGCCCGAGTGGAACGATTTAGCCGGGCATTGACCGGCCGAGTTTCGAGCCTAAGAGGCGCCCGATGGCGATCGCGGCCGGGCTCTCATCCCGAGGCTGTCGAGGGACCAGGGCCCGGCGCCGGGTCGAGTGTCGGCGGCGCAGCCTGAAACGCCGCCTTTTTTGCAACCTTACCGCCGCTTTTCGGCGTTTTGCCGCCGATCAGGGCGCTTTGATCGCACGGGGGATAGGGTTATTATGACGGTATTGTGACAAAGGGGTCGCGGGCAAATCACGGCTGAACGATCCCGTGACGGCGGTTCAACCGTGGGGAGGCACGACTATGGCGAAAGATGCGAAGGCCGAGGGCGCGACGCCTGACACCGCGAAGGCCGAGGGCGCGAAACCGCGCTTGGTCGAAGTCAAGGACAAGGCGCCTGACAGCCCCAAGACGCCGGGCGATAAGCCGAAATCGAAGAAGCTCAAGACCAAGGATTACGAGAAGACCCTGGCCGAGCTTCAAATCGAACTGGTCAAGCTGCAGGAGTGGATCAAGCAAGAGGGCCTCAAGGTCGTCGCGATCTTCGAGGGGCGCGACGCCGCCGGCAAGGGCGGCGTCATCAAGCGCATAACCGAGAGCCTGAGCCCGCGCATCTGCCGCATCGTCGCCCTGGGCACACCGACCGAGCGCGAGAAGACCCAATGGTATTTCCAGCGTTATGTGCCGCACCTGCCGGCCGCCGGCGAAATGGTTCTGTTCGACCGGTCCTGGTACAACCGCGCCGGGGTCGAGCGGGTCATGGGATTTTGCACCGACGAGGAATACAGCGAATTCCTGCGCACCTGCCCGGAGTTCGAGCGCATGCTCACGCGCTCCGGCATCATCATTATCAAGTACTGGTTCTCGGTCAGCGACGAGGAGCAGGAGCGCCGCTTCCACAGCCGCATCGCCGACCCGACCAAGCGTTGGAAGCTGTCGCCCATGGATTTGGAATCGCGTAAGCGCTGGGTCGAATACTCCAAGGCCAAGGACGTGATGTTCGCCCACACGGACATCAAGCAGGCGCCCTGGTACGTGGTCAATGCGGACGTCAAGAAGCGCGCCCGGCTCAACTGCATCAAGCATCTGTTGAGCATGATCCCCTACAAGGACCTGACGCCCGCGCCCATCGAACTGCCGCCGCGCCAGGATGCCGCGGGCTACGTCCGCCCGCCCATGAGCGACCAGACCTTCGTGCCGGACGATTACTAACGCGCGTAAGGGGCGGTGGTTGCCGGGTGAGGGCGAGGCCGCTTAGCGGTCCGTGACCAGAATATCGCGCGGATAATCGGTCAGGTAATCGCTGCCGGTTTCGGTCACGACGATGGAATCCCCGATCCGACCGCCCAAGCGCCCATGGAGCGTGATGCCGCCATCGACCGCGAAGGTCATGCCCGGTTTCAGGACGGTTTTGTCGCCGGCTTTCAACTCGGGCGCTTCCAGATAGGACATGCCGATAGACCGTCCGGTCCGATAACCGGCCTCATAACCCCGTGCCCGGTAGACCGCGTTGGCCGCTGCGGCGACGGTCTCCGCGGTCACGCCGGGGCGGATGGCGGCGATGGCGGCCTGTTGCGCGTCGATCGCCGCCTGCTGCACCCGCGCCGCCTCGTCGCTCGCGCTCTTGATGAAAAACATCCGGTCGAAGCCCAGTTTGTACTGCTTGAATTGCGCCATGTTGCAAAAGCAGAAATAGACCGGATCGCCAGTCGCGAGCGGCTTTAGGCCGGCGCGGCGATGGACCATGGAGGTGTTCCGCCCCGATTGCATGATTTGCAGGTTGTGGATCAGGGGCGAGATAAAGGCCTCCCACCCCTTGGCGGTTAAAAAGCCCGCCGCCTTGCGGGTGCCGGCGTCGATGACCGCCAGGGCCGATTCGTACTCCGGCGCGCCTTCGGCGAGCGACTCCGCCGCCGCCGCCATCATGGCGCCGGCGATCTCGCCGGCCTGGCGCATGACCGCGATCTCCTCACGGGATTTGATTGTGCGCATGCCGCCCAGAACCGCGGAGACATCTTGCAGCGCCAGGCCCGGATGCCGGTCGTCGAACCAATTGCGCACCATGGCCGGCAGAACCCCGGCCTCGACCCCGACGCGGCCCGGACGCGCGCCGAGCGCCCGGCCCAGCACCGCGTCCCAACGGTTCGGCCCGGTATCCTCCCAGGTCAGAACGTCCTCGACCCAGGTCATGGCCGTCACCATTTCGCCCTCCAGAAAGGGCGTGATGACCTTGGGCGGCGCGCCGGGCCGGACGATCAAAAAGGTCGGGCGGCCGAATCCGACCGAGAGATAGCCCCAAAATCCGGCGAGATAAGCGATCGAGCTTTCATCGGTGATAAC
>JAJFGO010000039.1 GCA_021776095.1 Kiloniellaceae bacterium
GCTGCAGGTGACCGGCAGGTCGCAGCCGGACCGGATCCGCTCGCGCACGGCGATCTCGTGCTCTGGGTTCCGGATCGCGAAATGACCGGCGACCGCGAAGCCGGAAACGCTTCCGGCAAGGTCGTCCAGCCGCCGGTCCAATTCGGCCAAGTCCAGGGCGTCAATCGCACCGCCGAATGAATTGTGCCCACCGGGCAGCACCACCAGGGGATCGTCGCCGAGCGCGGCGCGCAGGCCAGCCCGGTCGAGGTCCGTCTCGGTGAAGCCGATGAAGACCAAGCAGGCGCGGCCGCCCTGCCCCTCGACCAAGGCGTTGGTCGCCAGGGTGGTCGAGAGAGATACCAGATCGATGTCCGCGCTTTGCGCCGCGCTCTCCGCTAGGACCCGATCGACCGCGCCAGAAATGCCGCGTGCCAGGTCGTCACGCGTGGTCAGCGCCTTGGCCTTGGCGATCACGCCGCGCGCCTCGTCCAGCAGCACCGCGTCGGTATAGGTGCCGCCGGTATCGATACCCAGAAGAAGTGACATGAGGCCGGGAAAACCCAAGGTTCGAGGGCAAGGCGCGGCCGGCAAGATGCCCGAACGGGCCCGGCGCGGCAACGAGACTCGAGACCGCCTTGGATCGCGCGCCCACCGGACCGGCCGCTTGGCGCGCCGAGAGGATTACACCGGTGTGTTGACCATCCCCAGGCTCGTCTCAGTCATTACCGTCACCGAGATAGCCGCGGAGAGGCTTGGCGCTGATCTTGAACTGGAGAGTCAACCAAAGCTTATCGGTATCGCTGGAGAAACTGTCCGCATTGTAGGACGCGTACTGGGCGCCGAGGTTGAAGGCGCCGAACCCGACGTCGAACTTCTTGAAGACGCCGGCATCCCATTCCGAACCATAGTGGGAGCCTCCCTGTTCGGCCCAGAATTGGTGATAGCCGGCCTTGAACGCTAAGTCCGAAAGCCAGCCTTCGCCCGGCAGAGGCGCGTCAAGCGATAGATAGAGATCTTCCAGGCCGTCAGGCGGCGTGGTCAGGAATTGATCCGTCACGCCGTTGAACTTATGCAGGGTCGCCAAAGGCGTTTGGAAGGCATTGGTTCCATCGCCTTCCAACACTTCGTAGCCCCCCTTGAATTTGATTTTGTCGTAAGCAACGCCGGGCTCGACCCGATAATACCAGTGACTGAAGTCGGACGGGTTGTCGGCGTAATCCCCCTGATATGCGGCCGAGCCGGCATAGAGCAGACTCCAGTCGCCGTCGAGGGCGCTGCGGCCGTCGAGCAGGATGCCATAGGATTGACTATCGAGCCCGGCCTGCGACCTGGACTCATAGTCGAGCAGCAAGGCGAAGGGCGTGACGGTGAGGGGCTCGAATCCCTTGTATTGGGCCCTGATCCCGTGACCGCTCAAGCCCAAGCTGCCGGCCGGCGAATCATCGCCGAAGATACGGCGCACCTCCGCCGTATAGACGTATTCTAGTGCCGTATCCGGAATCGCGGTGACGATCCCGCGAAGGGCATCGAAGGTTTGTTCGTTCTGTCGAAAGCCGACATTGCCGATGAAGCGTGAATTGTCCCAGATGATCCTTTGGCGGCCCAGTTTGACGAGCGTATCCGGGACCGTGTCTTCGGAAACAATGAAGAGTTGATTGATCTGTTCGTCGTCGGGGTCGGCGACGACGGGATATTGGGCCTTGCCGTTGATGGTGTTGTTGAAATCTTCGTTTCCGATGGCTTCGATCCACTCGACGTCGAAGCCGGCGCCGAGGCCGTAAAACCGTCCCGTCTCGAACCCGGCTCTCGTGCGAACGGTATTCGCCTTCGCATCCTCGGGGCGTCCGTCCTGGCCCACGAATTCGAAGCGGTACCGCACGTCCAGAACCGGTGTCGCATCGAGATAGAGGTCTCGCCAATCCTCCGCCCCTCGGACCTCGCTGCCGAGACCCAATGACAAGGCTGTGGTCGCGATGACAAATCCAGCAGCGAGGAAAGGCGCCTTCACTCGGTTCACGACGTGGCCTCCCGCTTGTTTCCCTCGGCAGGATCAAATCCTCATGGCAACTGCCCGACAGAGAATTGCCAAGATCGTGTTGTCCGCTTGGCTCTCCCACGAGCCCTAGCAGTGCGGCGTCATTTTCACCATGACCCACGTCAAACCGGCCCTCATGGCTTGCGCCGGCGGGGCCGCGCGGCATAAGAACGCGCGTTAAACGGCGTGGGCGTGGCGGGTTTCGCCCGGGTTGAGATAGCGGTCGAAGACGGCGCAGGCGGCGCGCGCGAAGGGGCGGCCCTTCTCTGTAATCCGGACGATCGGGCCCTGGATACCGGTTTCCAGTTCGACCAGCCCGTCAACTTGCAGGTCCTCAAGGGCGGCGACCTCAGGCGCGAGCCGGGCCGCGCTGGTGCCGAAGGCGGCGGCGATCCGGCCCAGATCGGCGCGCAGGTCGCACATCAAGCGTTCGATGATCCAGGCGCGCATGCGATCGTCGCCCTCCAGGCGCCGGCCGCGCACGATCGGCAACTCGCCGCGTGTCACCGCGTCGCGGTAGTCGTGCATCGCCGTCGCGTTTTGAATGAAGCCCTGGGGCATGACCCCGATGGCCGAAGGCCCGAAACCGACCCGGGCATCGGCGCCGTCGGTGGTATAGCCCTGGAAATTGCGTCGCAGGCGCCCTTCGCGCGCCGCCACCGCCAAGGCATCGTCGGGCCGGGCGAAATGATCCAGGCCGATCCATTGGTACCCGGCGCCGGTCAGG
>JAJFGO010000040.1 GCA_021776095.1 Kiloniellaceae bacterium
GCTGCAGGTGACCGGCAGGTCGCAGCCGGACCGGATCCGCTCGCGCACGGCGATCTCGTGCTCTGGGTTCCGGATCGCGAAATGACCGGCGACCGCGAAGCCGGAAACGCTTCCGGCAAGGTCGTCCAGCCGCCGGTCCAACTCGGCCAGGTCCAGGGCCGCAATCGCACCGCCGAATGAATTGTGCCCACCGGGCAGCACCACCAGGGGATCGTCGCCGAGCGCGGCGCGCAGGCCAGCCCGGTCGAGGTCCGTCTCGGTGAAGCCGATGAAGACCAGGCAGGCGCGGCCGCCCTGCCCCTCGACCAAGGCGTTGGTCGCCAGGGTGGTCGAGAGCGATACCAGATCGATGTCCGCGCTTTGCGCCGCGCTCTCCGCTAGGACCCGATCGACCGCGCCGGAAATGCCGCGTGCCAGGTCGTCACGCGTGGTCAGCGCCTTGGCCTTGGCGATCACACCGCGCGCCTCGTCCAGCAGCACCGCGTCGGTATAGGTGCCGCCGGTGTCGATACCCAGAAGAAGTGACATGAGGCCGGAAGAACCAAAGTTCGAGGGCAAGGCGCGGCCGGCAAGATGCCCGAACGGGCCCGGCGCGGCAACGAGACTCGAGACCGCCTTGGATCGCGCGCCCACCGGACCGGCCGCTTGGCGCGTCGGGAAGATTACGCCGGTCGAATGTTGGCGATCCCCACGCTCGTCTCAGCCGCCGCCGAGATAGCCGCGGAGTGGTTTGGTGCTAATCTTGAACTGGAGGGTCAACCAAAGCTTATCGGTATCGCTGGAGAAACTATCCGCATTGTAAGACGCGTACTGGGCGCCGAGGTTGAAGGCACCGAACCCGACGTCGAACTTCTTGAAGATGCCGGCATCCCATTCCGAACCATAGTGGGAGCCTCCCTGTTCGGCCCAGAATTGGTGATAGCCAGCCTTGAACGCTAGGTCCGAAAGCCAGCCTTCGCCCGGCAGGGGCACGTCAAGCGATAGATAGAGATCTTCCAGGCCGTCAGGTGGCGTGGTCAGGAACTGATCCGCCAGGCCATTGAACTTATGCAGGGTCGCCAAAGGTGTTTGGAAGGCGCTGGTTCCGTCGCCCTCCAACACTTCGTAGCCTGCCTTGAGCTTGATATTGTTGTAAGCGACGCCAGGCTCGACCCGATAATACCAATGGCTGAAGTCGGCCGGGTTATCGGCATAGTCCCCCTGAAATGCGGCCGAGCCGGCATAGAGCAGACTCCAGTCGCCGTCGAGGGCGCTGCGACCGTCGAGCAGGACACCATAGGATTGACTATCGAGCCCGGCCTGCGACCTGGAATCGTAGTCGAGCAGCAAGGCGAAGGGCGTGACGGTGAGGGGCTCGAATCCCTTGTATTGGGCCCTGATGCCATGACCGTCCAGCCCCAGGCTGCCGGCCGGCGAGTCGTCGCCGAAGATACGGCGCACCTCCGCCGTATAGACGTACTCCAGCGCCGTATCCGGAATCGCGGAGACGATCCCGCGAAGGGCGTCGAAGGTTTGTTCGTTCTGTCGAAAGCCGACATTGCCGATGAAGCGTGAATTGTCCCAGATGATCCTTTGGCGGCCCAGTTTGACGAGCGTGTCCGGGACCGTGTCCTCGGAAACAATGAAGAGTTGATTGATCTGTTCGTCGTCGGGGTCGGCAACGACGGGATATCGGGTTTTGCCGTTGATGGTGTTGTTGAAATCCTCGCTTCCGATGGCTTCGATCCACTCGACATCGAAGCCGGCGCCGAGGCCGTAAAACCGTCCCGTCTCGAACCCGGCTCTCGTGCGAACGGTATTCGCCTTCGCATCCTCGGGGCGTCCGTCCTGGTCCACGAATTCGAACCGGTAACGCACGTCCAGAACCGGCGTCGCATCGAGATAGAGGTCTCGCCAATCCTCAGACCCTAGGACCTCGCTGCCGAGACCCAATGACAAGGCTGTGGTCGCGATGACAAATCCAGTAGCGAGGAAAGCCGCCTTCACTTGGTTCATGACGTGGCCTCCCGCTTGTTTCCCTTGGCAGGACCGAAACCTTAAGGCCACGGCCCCACAGAGAATTGCCGAGATCTTGTTATCCGGATGGTTCTGCCACGAGCCCTAGCAGTGCGGCGTTATTTTCACCATGACCCACGTCAAGCAGGCCGATGTGGCGTGCCACGTTGAAGAATTTTCTTTACTAAGGTGCCGTTCCGACCGCCGAACCCATGGTGCGATTGTTCGGCGTCGAGGCCGCATCGCCTAGGGCCGCGTTCTATACGGCGTGGGCGTGGCGGGTTTCGCCCGGGTTGAGATAGCGGTCGAAGACCGCACAGGCGGCGTTTATCTGGGCCGCATCGCCGCTGCCTTAGCAGCGCTGCTAATGTCTGTTTTCGTAAAATACATCGACCTCGCGGCCCGTAACCCCTCTTACGAATATGCATAAGCAAAATTTCGTGTGACTCTCATGCTAAAAGCCAGCTTCAAAGTTACCGGCAGCCGGCCGCACAAGCCAATTGCGAAGACTCAAGGCATCATGATCAAGTAGCCAATCAAGGTGTTGGTCCTGCAGGTGGCGGCGCTGGTAGGGGTAAGAGTGGTTCAGGCATTTTGTCGCCTCGACGCACACCGAGAGTCCGGCCAAGAACGTAGCCAGAAATCCCCCCAAGCAGGGTACCCAAGGCGTCTTTGGGTATCTTATCAGCCAGCCCAAGGATCAGAATTGACGCTGTCAACAAGAACACAGTCAATACTTCTAGCAACAATCCTTGACCAAAAATTGATGCTTGCACGGTCTCACTGTAGATACGAGGGACGAGCAACAGAAGTAGGATCAACATGCCAAAAGCAGGAAGAGCATAACGAATTAACGTGTCACTTATCTCTGTTTTTCTAGCCAACTTTTGCTCAAAAATAGTCTTTCTGTTTTCTAGGTTTTCGATTTGGGCATCTAAATCAATAATCCTAGATTCTGCTCGCCCTCTTACTTCGCTTACCAACAAACCTAATTCAGATCGAACCTTTTCAAATGATTCTGTAGATAAATGAGTTTGGAGCGCCTCATTGCAATTTGCGAGAAATGTAACTGTAGCACCAACCGGAACATTACTCTTAATGTTTTCATCTCTGTCGAAGATCACACTGTCGTATCCACATTGATCCAAAGCGCGCCTTGAGAACTCTTCGATCTGGTTTTCTAGCCGAGTTGTAAGGCTATCCAATTCAAGTAAAACCTTGCGAACCCGTAAGACGAGTCCTGTCTCACCTCGCCCTGGCTGAAGTCTATTAAAGGGCCTTGTGACAGGGAAAAAATTGTCGGCGGCGCGCCACCGCATGTTTGGAAGAAGGGAGAACCATGCAGGAAGAACGGGTACATTGGCGTTTGGTGACTCAGATTCGATTCTTCTCAGCTCAATTAGCTTTGCCTGTATTCTGTCTCCAATATTATCTGGAAGGCTCATTCGTGCGGCCTTCAATGTATTCTCCGATTGATCTAGCGTCCCCTTAAAGAGATCCCAATCATCACGTTCGGTTTTGAGTTTAGGCAATACCGAATCAATTCGGTCCAGAGCTCTTCGAATCAGAATGTCATTTTCTAGAATCTCGTTTTCCAGAAATTCTGCAGGCTGCGGATTACCTGTCTGCCCTTGCACTGCATCAGGTAGAATCAGCAACCAACCAACGGTCCAAAGCCATAATATCAACCGTCTTCGAAAATTTTCCATTTTTTGAAAACCGCGCTGTTTCTAATATATCTAGAAACCTTAAACCATGTTAGCGCGAAAGTTGGCCGAAATCACTTACTTTTGATTGAACGACTTGTTGTTCAGTCAGCGAGTTATTTGCCCGAGGATCGTCGCCCCTAAAGGTGAAATTGTTGCAATTCGCATTTTCTTAGACCAGTCGATAATCGTACTTCTTAGTGCAATATGCGCTCTACTTATGATTTGCCTTCGTATGTTTCAGACTTGCATGGATTTAGCTGAACCAATCGCTTCGTCATGAAGTACAGAAACTACAGGAACTGGTGATGACACTTGGGCTTCGATTTATTTATACAAATACTACCATGAACCTTTGCCTAATTCTTTAGGCACGCCACCGATCCAAAACTACCGGCCTTGGATTATCGGATCGTTGAGTTGTTGGCCACGTCCCCTACGGCCGCGTTCTATACGGCGCGGGCGTGGCGGGTTTCGCCCGGGTTGAGATAGCGGTCGAAGACGGCGCAGGCGGCGCGCGCGAAGGGGCGGCCCTTCTCTGTAATCCGGACGATCGGGCCCTGGATGCCGGTTTCCAGTTCGACCAGTCCGTCGATTTGCAACGCCTCCAAGGCGGCGACCTCAGGCGCGAGCCGGGCCGCGCTGGTGCCGAAGGCAGTGGCGATCCGGCCCAGATCGGCACGCAGGTCGCACATCAAGCGTTCGATGATCCAGGCGCGCATGCGATCGTCGCCCTCCAGGCGCCGGCCGCGCACGATCGGCAACTCGCCGCGTGTCACCGCGTCGCGATAGTCGTGCATCGCCGTTGCGTTTTGAATGAAGCCCTGGGGCACGACCCCGATGGCCGAAGGCCCGAAGCCGACCCGGGCATCGGCGCCGTCGGTGGTATAGCCCTGGAAATTGCGTCGCAGGCGCCCTTCGCGCGCCGCCACCGCCAAGGCATCGTCGGGCCGGGCGAAATGATCCAGGCCGATCCATTGGTACCCGGCGCCGGTCAGG
>JAJFGO010000005.1 GCA_021776095.1 Kiloniellaceae bacterium
GATCTATGTGCGGCCGAACTCGCCCAACACCGTGCCGGGGCAGGCGGTCTTCACCATCGACGCCCGCCACCCGGACGGGGAGGTGCTCGCGGCCGTCGATGCGGAGATGCGTGTCGCTTGCGCCGCGATCGCCGAGGCCGATGGTCTCGCCCTCGACGTCGCGCAGACCACCGACAGCCCGCCGGCCGTCTTCGATCCACGCTGCGTCGAGTCGGTGCGTGCGGCGGCCAAGGCCCTAGGCATTTCTCAGCGCGACATCTTTTCCGGCGCCGGCCACGACGCCTGCAAACTTAGTCAAATCGCGCCCACGGGGATGATCTTCGTGCCTTGCGAAAGGGGCATCAGCCACAACGAAAAAGAAAACGCCAAGCCGGAGGATTTGGCCGCCGGTTGTGCCGTGCTGCTTGGGGCCATGACGGAGTGGGCGAGGTAGCCTATCGTCGCATTTTCCCTCGGATGCCCCGGATGGAAGGGATGAACGATGCTTGACGTGCTTCTCGAGACTTTCCGAGCGCTCGTCTTGTTGGGCATCGTGCTGTTTCTTTTACGGAACGACCGCGGCCGGTTCTCGGCAGTCCACAAGGGCTGGAACCTTATCGTGGCCGGGTTCGGGCTTCTGCTGTTCGGCAGCTTGCTCGACATTACCGATAACTTCGAATACTTGAACCGATACGTCGTCATTGGCGACACGGAGGCCGAGGCCTTTCTGGAGAAGTTCGTCGGCTTCCTGGGTGGCTTCGTGGTCTTGGCACTGGGCCTCCTGCTCTGGGTGCCGCGGGCCGAGAGCCTATCCTCGGAGATCGCGCAACGAAAGCAGGCGGAGGAGGCGCTGCTCAAGACCAATTCGGAGCTTGTCCAGGAGATCAACGAGCGCAAGCGGGCCGAGGAAGAGTCGCGCGAAAGCGAGGCGCGCTATCGCGAAATCTTCGATGAATCGCCGACCGGCATTTGGGAAACGGACTATTCGGTCGTGAAGCGCCTGATCGATGGCCTCATGACCAATGGGGTGACGGACCTGCGCGAATATTTCAACGATAACCCGGACAGGCTCAGGGAAGCCTACGATCTCGCCCCGGTTGTCGCCATCAGCCAAGCGACCTGCGACATGTACGGCGCGCCGAGTAAGCGGGCTCTCGCCGAATCGACGCGCGCCGAGTTGGAATCGGATGAAGAGCTCGAAGGGTTCGTTGGCAGCGTGATCGCTTTTTTAGCCGGCGACTCGGATTTCGCGTACCAATCGCAGGACCGCAAGTTCGACGGCACGCCGATGGTAACCTCGTGCCACCTCGCCATTCCGCCGAAGTATCGCCACGACTGGTCGCGGGTGATCTGCAACATCGAGGACATTACCGAGCGCACGCGCCTAGAGGAACAATTGCGCCAGGCCCAAAAGATGGAGCTGATGGGTCAATTGACCGGAGGCGTCGCTCATGATTTCAACAATCTCTTGGCGGTCATCCAAGGCAACGCGGAACTTCTCGCCGACCAGGTCGGCGACGGCGACCGTCGGGCGGCGGCTATCCTACGCGCCACCACACGGGGGGCGGAGCTGACCCAGCGGCTTCTCGCCTACTCGCGTAAGCAGCCTTTGAACACCCGTACATTCGATCTCGCGCGGCTGGTTGCCGGGATGTCGGATATGCTCAAGCGAACCCTGGGAGAAACCGTCGATTTAGTGATCATCGCGCCCCCCGACCTTTGGCATGCCCAGGCCGATCCCGGTCAGGTGGAGAATGCCCTGTTGAACCTGGCGCTCAACGCCCGGGACGCCATGCCGGGCGGCGGGAAACTGACGGTCGAGTGTAGCAACGCCAAACTGGACGACGCCTACGCGGCCGAGCTTCCCGAGACCGAGGCGGGCGACTATGTGGTGCTGGCGGTGAGCGATATGGGAAGCGGCATGACGGCCAAGGTGCGCGCCCGCGCCTTCGAACCGTTCTTTACCACCAAGGAGGTCGGTAAGGGCAGCGGCCTTGGCCTTTCGATGGTCTTTGGCTTCGCCGAACAATCGGGTGGCCAATTGACGATCTATAGCGAAGAAGGTCAGGGCACGGCGGTGAAGCTCTACCTGCCGCGCGCCGAGGGTGCGGTGCAGGGCGAGGACACCAGCCCGGCGCGGGAGGTTCCGCGCGGCCGGGGCGAGGCGATCTTGGTGGTGGAGGATGACCCGGACGTTCGCGCCTTGGCCGTACGCATGTTGCAGGACCTAGAGTACCGGGTGACCGACGTTCCCGACGCCGCGACCGCCCACGCGGCCTTGGCGGGGCGAACGCCGGTGGACCTGGTCCTGTCCGATGTGGTCCTGCCCGGCGGCACCAGCGGACCGGAGTTCGCCGAGCAGGCCCGCGAGACCTACCCCAATCTCAAGATCATTTTCATGTCCGGCTACCCGGCGGAAGCCGCGACGCGTAACGGCTTCCTCGGCTCCGGTCAGGTGCTGCTGAACAAACCCTTCCAGACGCGCGACCTGGCCAAGGCGCTTCGAGACGCCCTGGATTGAAGACCTGCGGGATTGTCGCCTTTGTGCGCGCCGGGCGTTTGCTAAGGGTTACTCCGCACAGGTTTGCGCGGTAGCTACAACCCGACCCCAGCATTTTGGAAC
>JAJFGO010000041.1 GCA_021776095.1 Kiloniellaceae bacterium
AGCAAGATCGGCCAAAAATAGGCTTGGACCGGTGTACAAGGACCCATGGATAAGGACCGCTGGCGGTTAGTTGAGAGTATTTTCGAGCAGGCGCTCGAACAAGACGACGATGCGCGTCCGTCGTTTCTGGAAACGGCTTGCGCCGGCGACCAAGCGTTGCGCGACGAGGTCGAAGAGCTGCTCGCACACAACCGAGAGGTCGAGGATCGGGGATTCCTGAACCAGGATGCCAAGATCGCGCCCCCCCTTTCACCTGATACCGAAGCCAAGGATCCTTACATCGGGCAGGACCTCGGACCCTACAATGTCTTGAGGCAACTCGGCAGCGGCGGGATGGGCAAGGTCTATCTCGCCACGCGCCGCACCGACTACCGCCAGCAGGTCGCCGTGAAGGTCCTGCGCTCGGGCTTGGATACGGAAAGCATCCTGCGGCGGTTCCATAACGAGGTTCAAATCCTGGCCGCCCTGGGCGGGCACGAGAACATCGCCAGCCTGATCGACGCCGGCACCACGGACGACGGCTTGCCGTATTTCGTCATGGACTACGTGGACGGCGAGCCGCTCGATTCATACTGCGACCGCCATAGATTCTCTGTCCGCGAACGAATCGCGTTATTTCGCCAAGTCTGCGCCGCCGTGCATTTCGCGCACCAACACATGGTCATCCACAGGGACCTGAAGATGAGCAACGTCCTGGTCGGGGCCGACGGCGTGCCGAAGTTGATCGATTTTGGCATCGCGAAACTAACGACGCCTGAACTCAGCGCGCAAACCCTCGTTCCGACCCAGGTTGGCCATCGCCTGATGACGCTGGACTACGCCAGCCCGGAGCAAGTACGGGGTAATCCTCTGACTGCCGCGACCGATGTTTATTCGCTTGGCATCGTTCTCTATGAGCTTCTCACGGGCCGCAAACCTTATGTCCTAGGCGACGAGCCCGGGCAGGATTCTTACAGTGTCATCTGCGATACCGAACCGGCGGCCCCCAGCGCCAGCCTAAACGACAAACAAATCGAAACGGCGCCGGCCGAACTGAGCAAGATCAGCGGGCTTAGAAGCGCCACGCCAAAGGATCTGCGGCGGACCCTGGCCGGCGATCTCGACAGCATCGTCCTCAAGGCCCTGCGCAAGGAACCGCAGCGCCGCTACACCAGTGCGGACGAGCTCTCCGCCGATCTGGAACGCTTTTTGGACGGCCAAGTTGTCGCGGCCCGCGCGCTTGGCGCGCCGGAGCGTTTCCTGCGCTGGTCGCGGCGCAACCCGGTACCGGTGGCACTGCTCGCGACCGTCTTCCTGATACTCGTCGGAGGGCTTTGGCATCTGTCGCGGCTGTCCGACCAGTTGGTCCGGTCGGCCGCAATCGAAGGGGCGACCCTCGAGGCGCAAACACTGGAAGCCGTCCAGGATTTTTACTCGAAAACCATCGTGGACAAGATCAAGGACGTCGTCCCCGTAACCCACCGCTATCAGATGATTCACGGGGCGATCCCGGTGCCCGCGTCCTTCACGATCGACCTGGGCGAACACCTGCGCCAATCGCAGATCGCGGGCATGTCCGCGCGCCTGTACAGCGACCATCCTTTCGATTACCGCAAAGGCGGCGGTCCCAGAGACGAGTTCGAGACAACCGCCTTGCGGGCGTTGCGCCGAAACCCGGATACGCCGTTTTATCGCTTCGAGCCCTACGAGGGCCAGCCGTCGCTTCGTTACGCCACCGCCCGGATCATGCAGCCGACCTGCGTCGCGTGCCACAACAGCCACCCGGACAGCACCAAGACCGATTGGCAAGAAGGCCAGGTGCGCGGCGTGTTGGAAATCATCCGGCCGCTGGACGCCGACATTGCCCGCGCCTCAAAGGGCCTACGCGAAACCTTGGCTTACATGCTGGGCGTTTCCGTCATCTTGATCGGACTGGCCGGGTTTTTCCTGTTCCGGGAAAAACACGGCTAGTGCGAGGCGGCAGAGCTGAATTGTTCCTGCTTTGGCATAGCCGCCGTGCGCAAAAAAAGGCGGGGACCCTGGGGGTCCCCGCCTAGATATTCGAAATTAAGTCGAGGGTTTGTCGTCTTAGCTCAGTTGCTGGCGTAGGCCGCGCCGGCGCAAACCAGCTTCGCCCGTGCCGCGTTGACCTTGATCGCCTGGTTGATGGCCTCGAAAACCGTGGCGCTGATATTCAGGGCGATCTTGAGCGCGTCGGTGGGCTTCATGGCTGCACCAGCCGCAGCCTCGCCGTTGGCGACGGCGGCACCGGCGGAGACACCGATGTCCAGCTTGACCGCGGCATCGGGAATGTAGCCCTCGATGGTCTTGAAGCCCCAAGCCTGCATTTCCAATTCGGCCTGAAGCCACTCGATGACAGGCTTGTCATCCTTATTGACCCAACCGCAGATCGCGCTATTGGCCACCGCCGAATTCGCCCCGTTCACGGCGCCCATGATATCGGACATCTCCACGAAGGGCGGCAAAGCAATCAATGCCTGACGGATATTTTCCGCGGCAAACCGCAGTTCGTCGAGCTGGTCGCCCGTGCCCTGCCACATGAGATATAGGGCCCGCGGCGGCACGTAGTCGATCAGGTCAGACGTGCGTTCGATGTTCGCGATCAGGTTGGTCCTCTTTTGCAAAACCGGAACGTCCTCAGTCAAGGACAGGAGGTCGCCAAACAGGCCCTTGAGTTCGGTACGGAAGGCCTTGCACTCGCCCTCGCAGCCGGTGACGCCGCCGGAAAAGTTCCGATAATCGCCCTGTACCTGCCTCATCAATGCGACGGTGTCGCGAAGCTGTTCCATAATGTGCATCTCTTGCACCAATTCAAACAGCTCGGATCCAGGCACGTCGCCCGGCAAATTCTCGATGGGGTTGGGGATGGTCTTGGCTTTCCGCACAATGGAAACGGCCGTGCTTTTAGCGGTCTTGCTAACCTTCGCGACGCTGCTCTTGGCCTTGTTGAAGATGCCGGCGCTCGCGGCGCCCGGCAAGGCAACGGCCAGCGCCGTGGCGGCGACAATGGCGGTCCGGCGGATTTGGGTCGAGTACTGCTGCAACATGGGGATTTCTCCTATGGCTGGGGCCTAAGTGCCCGTTCCGGCTCGGTGTTCGGTTCGGATGCTCTGAGCCTTCACCCCCTTAAGCGACAACCAGCCGGAAATTCCCTCATCGTTTCTTCAAAAAAATCCGCTGCCTGCTTCAGCTTGAGATGACAGAGGCCTATCTATTTGAAATACAATATTCTTATTAATTCTACGCCCTGCGCTCCCAATGACCGCTTGAGTTCCGACAGGTAGCGGGGGACCATGACGACCACGGCCTTATGCCGTCAGCGGAGGTCAAAAATGCCGGTTCCACCGGTCACGAGGCTACTGGTCGAATGGCGCGCCGGGCGCGAGTCCGCCCTCGGCGACCTGATGCCGCTGGTCTATGACGAGTTGCACCGGATCGCGGGCAGCTATATGCGGCGGGAAAACGCCGGGCACACCCTGCAACCGACCGCCGTGGTCAACGAGGCCTTCGTAAAGCTGGTTGATGTTGAGGTCGAATGGCGCGACCGGGTCCATTTCCGGGCCGTCGCGGCCCAGACCATGCGCCGTGTTCTGGTCGATCACGCCCGGACAAAGCACCGGGAAAAGCGCGGCGGCGCGGCCACCATGGTCACCCTGAACGAAGAGGTCGTGGGCGAGGCGGACCCCGGAGTTGACGTCATGGGCCTGGATTTGGCTCTCAAAAAACTCGCGGCCGGGGACGAGCGCAAGAGCCGCGTGGTCGAGCTTCACTACTTTGGCGGCCTGACCTACGACGAGTTGGCCGAGGCTTTGAAGATCTCCGCCGCGACGGTCGACCGCGAACTCAGGCTGGCCAAGGCCTGGCTGCACCGGGAGATGAACCCAACGCACCCGCCCTGAGATCAGACCCCGCAACGTCTGCGGCCAAGCACGCTTGACGGACCCCGGGCCGTCGACCCAAGCTGAGCCATGGAGATACCGCCGCAGGCACCCGCCCAGGCCGCACAGAGCCACCAGGAGCGGCTGAACTGGTTGCGCTTGATCCGCAGCGAGCGGGTCGGCCCGGTCACCTTTCGCCAGCTTCTAGCCCGTTTCGGTAGCGCCACGGCGGCGCTCGAGGCCCTGCCGGACCTGGCCCGGCGCGGCGGCGGCCGGCGCTCGATCAAGCTGTACCCCCGAGCCGAGGCTGAGCGCGAGATGGAAGCCCTGGCGACCATGGGCGCCCGGACCCTCGCCCTCAACGAGCCCGGCTACCCGGCGACCTTGGCCGCGCTCGACGACGCGCCGCCCCTGCTCGGCGTTCTCGGCCAGCCGCATCTGCTCGAAAAGCCCTGCGTCGCCATGGTCGGGGCGCGCAACGCCTCGGCCAATGGCCGCCGCCTGGCCCGCCAGATCGCGGCCGAGCTGGGTCAAGCCGGATGGGTCGTCGCCTCGGGTTTGGCGCGCGGGATCGACGCCGCCGCCCACGAGGGCGCCTTGGAGAGCGCCACCCTGGCAGTGGTCGCCGGCGGCTTGGACGTGATCTACCCGGAGGAAAACA
>JAJFGO010000042.1 GCA_021776095.1 Kiloniellaceae bacterium
AGCTCGCGTTGCAGGTCGGCCATGAGGTTGAGGATCTGCGCCTGCACCGAAACGTCGAGCGCGCTGGTCGGCTCGTCGCACACCAGGAACTCCGGCTCGCCGCCCAGCGCCCGGGCGATGGAGACGCGCTGGCGCTGGCCGCCGGAAAACTCGTGCGGGTACTTGTCGCTGTCGGCCGGCGATAGCCCGACCAGGCGCAACAGCTCGTCGACCCGCTTCGCCACGCCGTCCTTGGCGGCGCGCACGCGATCGGGGATCGATTCGGCGACGATGTCGCGGACCCGCCAGCGCGGATTGAGCGAAGCCTGGGGATCCTGAAAGATCATCTGGATCTTGTGCTGATAGGCCTGGTTGCTACGCCGTTCCTTGCGCGTGCTGAGCGACGCGCCGGCGTAGTGGATGGTGCCCGCCGTGGCCTGGGTCAGGCCGACGATGGTCCGCGCCGCGGTCGATTTGCCGCAGCCGGATTCGCCGACCAGGCCGAAGGTCTCGCCCCGCGCGATGGTCAGGTCGAGGCCGCTGACCGCCTTGACCACGCGCCGCCCGGTGCGCTCCAGGATGCGGGTCAGCAGGGGCGGCGAGACATCGAAATGCTGGGTCAAACCGGCGGTCTCGATGAGCGGCTTGGCCGCGGGGTCGGCTGGCCGGCGCCGCGCGGTGGCAGGCACCTTCGCCGCGTCCGGCGGCAGGGCCGGGGCCGCGGCCGCGGCGTCCTCCGCGTATAGCCAGCAGGCGACCTGGGACTGCCCGGCTGCGATCAACTCCGGCCGCTCGGCGGAACATCGCGCGAAGGCGCGCGGACACCGGGGGTGATAGCTGCAGCCGCTGGGAATCGCGTTCAGGCGCGGCATGGCGCCGTCGATCTGGGCCAGGCGATCGACCTCCTCGCCGATCGAGGGAATCGATCCCATCAAGCCGATGGTGTAGGGCATGCGGGCCTGGTGGATCACGTCGGAGACCGGGCCGACCTCGCCGATCCGCCCGGCATACATGACCGCGACCCGGTCGGCGGTCTCCGCGATCACGCCCATGTCGTGGGTGATCAGCATGATCGCGCTGCCGTGCTGCGAACACAGGCGCTTCAGCAAAAAGATGATCTGCGCCTGGATCGAGACATCCAGCGCCGTGGTCGGCTCGTCGGCGACGATCAGCTTGGGATCGGCGCACAAGGCCAAGGCGATAACCACGCGCTGGCGCATGCCGCCGGAAAACTGGTGCGGGTAATGGTCGATGCGCTCCCCCGCCGCGGGAATGCCCACCTCATTGAGCAACTCCAATGCCCGCGCCCGGGCCTGGCGGGGCGTCAGCGGCAAGTGCGCGGCGATGGTGTCGGTGATCTGCCGGCCGACCGTGTGCAGGGGATTGAGGCTGGTCAGCGGGTCCTGAAAGATCGCGCCGATGTGACGGCCGCGGATCTTGCGGATCTCGGCCTCGGGCAGGTTGTCGATGCGCTGCCCGTCGAAAATGATCTCGCCGCCGGCGATCCGCCCCGGCGGTTCCAGCAAGCCGATGATCGAATTTCCGGTCATGGATTTCCCGGCGCCGGATTCCCCGACCACGCCCAGTACCTCGCCCGGATCGATGTGCAGGGACAAGTTGTCGATCGCCACCAGGGTTTCGTGCCGGGTCGGAAACTCGACCCGCAGGTTCTTGATCTGGAGCAGGGGAGCCGTGGCCATCTTGGCCCTAGCGCAACTTCGGGTTCAGGGCGTCGCGCAACCAATCGCCGAGCAAATTGACCGACAGCCCCATGATCGCCAGGGCGACGCCGGGGAAGATGGTGATCCACCATTCGCCCGAGAACAGGAAATCGTTGCCGACCCGGATCAAGGTGCCCAGGGAGGGCTGGGTCGGCGGCACGCCCACGCCCAGGAACGAGAGGGTGGCCTCGGTGACGATCGCGAGCGCCAGGCTGATGGTGGCGATGACCAGCACCGGGCCCATGACATTGGGCAGCAGGTGCCGGAACATGATGTAGGCGGGGTTCTTGCCGGCGACCCGGGCGGCGTTGACGTAGTCCTTGCCCTTCTCGACCATGGTGGTCGCGCGCACGGTGCGGGCGAACTGCACCCAATAGGCCAAGGATATGGCGGATATGACCACCACGAAGGCGATGTTGCCGTGGGTGCCCGGCCCCAAGAAGCTGCGGATGACGCCGTCGATCAGCAGGGCGATCAGGATGTCGGGAAAGCTGAGCTGCACCTCGGCGATGCGCATGATGACGGCATCCAGGCGCCCGCCGACGAAACCGCTGATGAGGCCGAGGGTGACCCCCAGGGTCGCGGCCAGAATCACGCTGGCGAAGCCGACGCCCAGCGAAATCCGCGAGCCGTGAATGATGGTCGAGAGCACGTCGCGCCCGACGTTGTCCGTGCCCAGCAGAAAACGGCTGTCGCCGCCGTCTAACCAGGCGGGCGGCAGGAAGGAATCGAGGACGCTGACGCTCGCCATGTCGTAGGGGTCGTGGGGGGCGATCCAGGGCGCGAACAAAGCGGACAGCATATAGACCAGCGTGATGACGCCGGCGACCACGGTGACCTTGGAGCGCCGGAAACTGTAGGCCAGATCGCTGTTCCAGGCGCGCCGCATCGGGCCCTCGGGGCTTGGCGCGCTTGCGAGTGCCGGCAGGTCGCTCATGTCCGCGACTCGCGCCCGACCCGCAGGCGCGGATCGACCGCATAGTACAGCAGGTCGACCACCAGATTGATGATCACGAAAAAGCTGGCGATGAGCAGCAGGTAGGTTGACATCACCGGGATATCGACCTCGTTGATCGCCTGGATGAACATCAGGCCGACGCCGGGCCACTGGAACACGGTCTCGGTGATGATCGCGAAGGCGATGATCGAGCCGAGCTGCAGGCCCGTGATGGTGATGACCGGGATCAGGGTGTTCATCAGGGCATAGCCGAAGTGGACGGTGCGGGTCGCGAGGCCCCGGGCGCGCGCGAACTTGATGAAATCGGCGCGCAGGACCTCCAGCATTTCCGAACGCACCAGGCGCATGATCAGGGTCATCTGAAACAAGGCCAAGGTTATGGCCGGCATGATCAGCGCCTTGAGGCCGCTGACGGTCAGGAGGCCGGTACTCCAGAAGCCGAGCTGCACCACCTCGCCCCGGCCGAACGACGGCAGAAGATGAAGCTGCACGGCGAACACGAAAATCAGCAAGATACCGATCAGGAACGTCGGCAGCGACACGCCGACCAAAGACAGCGACAAGAACAGATGGGAAAACCAGGAATCGCGATGGAGGGCCGAGAAGATACCCGCCGGAATGCCGATCGCGAGGGCGATGAAGGCGGACAGAAGGCTGAGTTCGAGGGTCGCCGGCAGGCGCTCGGCGATGATCGAGGAGACCTTGCGTTTTTGCTGATACGAGATGCCGAACTCAAGCTGGAGCACGCGTCCGATAAACCGTGTGAACTGAACCGGGACAGGGTCGTTCAGGCCGAGGGAGTCGCGGACCTTCTCGCGCTGCTCGTCGGTCGACTGGATGCCGACCAGATTGGTTACCGGGTCGCCAACGAAGGTGAACATGGAGAACGAGATCATCGCCACGCACAGCATCACCAGGACCGACTGCAGGATGCGTGACAAGATATATGGAATCAACGAGACCCCCGGGAGAGCACGGCGCGGCGAGGAACAAGAAAGAAGAGGCTCGAGAAGGTGTTTCTCGAGCCTCTTGTATCTAACGAACCGCGCTTATTTGATGTTGATGTACCAGTATTGCAGCGCGTTGTCCGCCCGCTGTGCCACGGTGACACCGTTGCGCACGCCCCAGGACAGGGCCTGCTGGTGCAGCGGGATATAACCGACTTCGTCCTTCACGATACCGAAGGCTTCGTCGATCATGGTTTGACGTTTCGCCGCATCGATCTCGGAGGTGATCATCCGCGATAGCTCGGTCACCCGCGGGTTGCCGTAGCCGCCGCCATTCCAGGGCAGGCCGCCGTCTTCCGGCGGCACCATGAGATGCGCGATCACCGAACCGGCATCCTGATCGTCCGGAATCCAGCCCAGGAGGTACATGCTGATGTCGTGTTCCTTAAGCTTGGCGAAGAACTTGCTCTTGGGTTGGGCCAGCAGGTTCACGTTCACACCAACCCGCGCGAACAGGCCGGCGACGACCTGGCAAATCTGCTCGTCGTTGACATAGCGGTTATTCGGGCAATCGAGTTGGATATCGAAGCCGTCCGGATAGCCCGCCTCGGCAAGCAACGTCTTCGAGGCCGCCGGGTCGTACGCGAGCCGGCCGTTGAGGGCTTCGTTGAAGCCGCCCAGTTTTGGGGCCAAAAGCAGGCCGGCCGGCGTGGATGCACCGCGCATGACCTTGGTCTTGATCGCCTCGATGTCGATGGCTTGGTACAGCGCCTGCCGGACCTTCTTGTCCTTCAGCGGGTTCTTGCCCTTGACGGAGGAATAGAGCAGCTCGTCGCGCTCCTGGTCCATGCCCAGGAAAATCGTCCGCAGTTCCGGTCCCTGCAGGGCGGTGGCGACGCCGGAGCTATTGATGCGCTCGACATCCTGGACCGGCGCCGGGAACATGAGGTCGAGTTCGCCGGACAGCAGGGCCGCCGTGCGGGTCGCATCGGACGCGATCGGGGTCAAGATGACATCGGTCACGTTGAAGGTCTGATTGGGCAGGTCCCACCAATCTTTGTTTTGCGTCAGCACGGTCTTCACGCCGGGCTCGCGGCTGACCAGTTTGAAGGCGCCGGTGCCGTTCGCGTGCAGGGTGGCGTAGTTCTCGACGTTCTTGCCGAGATCGACCGGCTCGACCGCGCCATTGGCCTCGGCCCATTGCTTATCCATGATGATCAGCGGCGCGATGGTGTTGAGCAGGATCGGGTTAACGGCCGTGGTCACGATATCGACCGTGTGGGCGTCGACCACCTTGACGTCGGCAATGCCGGCGACATAGCTGCTCATGTCTGCGCCTTCGCCTTGGGCGCGCTTGACCGAGAACGCGACGTCGTCGGCTTCGAAGGCATTTCCGTCGTGGAACTTCACGCCCTCGCGCAACTTGAAGCGCCAGGTTGTCGGGTTGACGATTTCCCAGCTAACGGCCAGCGCCGGTTCGATCTGCAGGTTCTCGTCGTAGCGAACCAGGGGCTCGTGAATGTTACTGTGGAAAGAGACCGAGAAGTTCTCGGCCAGCGCATAGGGGTCCATCGAAGCGACGTCGCCCTGGAACGCAAATTTGAAAGTTTTGGCCTCAACCGAAACCGCGGCCGTTACAGCGGCCGCGAGCGCCAAAGCGCCAGTTAGCCTGGTGATTTTCTTCATTATTATTGGCCTCCCTTGGTCCAATATTGGAGATTATTGTTGAAATTGGCCCGGAGCGTATCCGAGCCCGCAGGGCCGAGTCAACGCATTGACGGTCCAGCTTGGCAGAGCCATGATAGCCCCAATACGATGCCTTGTCTAAAGCGATTACTTGCAAACCCCTAAGTATTGTAGGGAGTGTAATTTGAAGGTCTCAGACTCGAACTGGATGCAGATTGAAGAGTATCTGAAATCCGACGATCGCTGCGTTGTCCCACTCGGTTCGACTGAGCAGCATTGCCATCTAAGCCTGTCGACTGACAGCATCCTGTCCGAGCGCGTGGCCTTGGACGCGGCGGCGCCGCTCGGCATTCCGGTGTTTCCCGTGGTGCCCTATGGCCTGGCCCATCATTGGGCGGCGTTTCCCGGCACCATAACCCTGCGCATGGAAACCTATGCGGGCTTGATCGGCGACATCCTCGATAGCCTCGCCCATGCCGGGTTCCGGCGCATCCTCATGGTTAACGGCCATGGCGGCAACATGCCGGCGCAGAACTATGCCCGGCAATGGATCGCCTCCAATCCCAAGGTCCGCGTGCTGTTTCATAACTGGTATGCCGCGCCGAAGTTCGCGGCCGCCATCCGCGAGATTGACAAGGTCGCCTCGCACGCCTCCTGGCTCGAAAACTTCGCCTTTAATCGCCTGGACGGTGTCGAGATGCCGGAGGGGGCGAAGGACCTTGTCGATATGGCAAGCCTGCAGAGCCTGGGGCCCGATGAGATCCGGCAGATCGCCGGCGACGGCAATATGGGCGGGCGCTACCAGCGGCCGGATAGCGAAATGGATGCGGTTTGGGCCGCCGGGGTCGCGGAGACCCGCGCGCTTTTGAGCGAGGGTTGGCCATAAGCACGTCACCGTTATTGATCTGGGGCGGGGGCGCTATTGGCGGCACCCTGGGCGTCTATTTGGCGCGCGCCGGTCACGATATTTTGATTGTCGATACCGCTGTCGATCATGTCGCGCGGATCAACGAACATGGCCTGACCATCACCGGCCCTCTAGACGGCTTTACAGTGCCGGCCCGTGCCGTGACGCCGGAGGCGCTGGAGGGTGTCTTCGACCGTATCGTCCTGGCGGTTAAGACACCGGCGACCCGCGCCGCGAGTCAGGCCCTGGCGCCGCATCTGGCGCCCTCGGGCTTCGTGGTTTCGGCCCAGAACGGCTTGAATGAACATCTCATCGCCGATGTTGTCGGGGCCGAGCGCACCATGGGCTGCTTCGTCAATTTCGGGGCCGACTATCATGGGCCCGGCGAGATCATGTACGGCGGGCGCGGCGCCGTGGTCGTGGGTGAGATCGACGGCCGGATCACGGCGCGCGCCAGGGCCCTGCACGCCTTGTTCCAGGATTTCGAGCCTGAGGCGGTCTTGAGCGACAACATCTTCGGCTACCTTTGGAGCAAGATGGCCTATGGGGCCATGCTCTTCGCCGAAGCCCTGACCGAAGCCTCGATCGCCGATTGCCTGGCCCATCCCGATTACCGCGACCTCTTCATCGCCTTGGCGCGCGAAGTCCTGGCGGTCGCCCAGGCCCACGATATCGCCCTCGAAGCCTTCAACGGCTTCGATCCCGCCGCCTTTCTACCCGGCGGCGGCGATGACGCGGCACGCGCCTCGCTCGCGGAGCTGGCGGCGTTTAACCGCCGCTCGGCCAAGTCTCATAGCGGCATATGGCGGGACATCGCGGTGCGCAAGCGCAAGACGGAGGTCGATGCCTTGCCCGGCGCGATCCCGCCGCTGGCCGAGGCCAAGGGTTTGCGCGCGCCGCTTTGTGCGCGCCTGACGGAATTGATCCACGAGGTCGAGCGGGGCGAACGCCCGCAGTCGTGGCAAGGTCTGGACGCCCTCAAGGCCGTGCTGGCCTGAGGGGCAGGGGGGCGCGCCGAAACATGGACTTTCACTTCGACGACCGCGTTGTCATCGTCACCGGCGCCGCACAGAACATCGGCGCGGAGATCGCCAGGGCCTTCGGCAAAGCCGGCGCCATGGTCTGCATCGCCGATATCGACGCCGAGGCCGTGGCGGCGAGGGGCGTGGAGCTGGGTGTCGAGCATTACGCGCTGGATCTTTCCCGGCGCGCCGAAACCCGCAAGACCGTGGACGCCATCGCCAAGCGTCACGGGCGCATCGATATCCTGGTCAATGCGGCCGGCGGCGTACGAGGCCAGGTCGGCCGGCCCATCGAGGAGATTGCCGAGGAGGATTGGCGAAATATTTTTCAGGCCAATGTGGACGGCGCCTTTTGGCTGACCCAGGCGGTGGCCCCGGTCATGAAGCGGGCCGGTCACGGCCGCATCGTCAACATTGCCTCCGGGGCCGGGCTGCGGCCGAGCCTAACCGGAATCCAAGCCTATACCGCCGCCAAGCACGCGCTGGTCGGCTTGACTCGGCAGATGTCCTGGGAACTGGGTTCCCATGGCATCACCACCAACGCGATCGCCCCCGGCTTGGTTCTTTCCAACCCAACCTCGATCCGCCAGTGGGAAAATTATGGCGCCGACGGCCAGAAACGACTGCTGGATACGATCCACACAAGGCGGCTTGGCACGCCCGAGGATATCGCCAACGCGACCCTGTTCTTCGCCGACGAAAGCAGCGGCTGGATCACCGGTCAGATCCTGTCGGTCGACGGCGGCCGGTCCTGAGCGCCATCGTCGCTCGTGCCGGTCCCGTGCGGCGGCGGGGATGCAGATAGGGTCTTGAGTGTTTATCTTGGGAGGGCCAAGATAATTATTCATAGGAGGAAACGAATTTTCGCCCTATGATAAGGCTGGGGCAAGCGGGGGCGCGGCCGAATCGTAAAATGACCTCCAAACACAATGGGAACCGCCGCCAAGGACTCTGACAGGGAGAGCAATCGAGATGGCACTGGATCTGGCCAAGGCCGCCAAAGAAAAAGGCATCAAGTACTTCCTCATCAGTTTCGTCGATATGTTCGGCGTGACCCGGGCCAAGCTGGTGCCGGCGCGCGCGATCGGCCAGATGCAAAAGGACGGTGCCGGCTTCGCCGGTTTCGCGGCCTGGCTCGATATGACGCCCGCGCACCCGGATATGTTCGGGGTTCCCGATCCCGCCAGCCTGATTCAATTGCCCTGGAAGCCCGAGGTCGGCTGGCTGGCGTCCGATTTGTGGATGGACGGCAAGCCGGTCGAGTCCTCGCCCCGCGTCATGCTCAAGCGCCAGATCGAGGCGGCGGCCAAGAAGGGCTACCGCATGAAGACCGGGGTCGAGTGCGAGTATTTTCTGATCAATCAGGACGGCACCGCGCTGTCCGACGAGCGCGATACCCAGACCAAGCCCTGCTACGACCAATCCGCGTTGATGCGCCGCTACGATGTCATCAGCGCGATTTGCGACGCCATGATCGAGCTTGGCTGGAACCCGTATCAAAACGACCATGAGGACGCCAACGGCCAGTTCGAGATGAATTGGGATTACGACGACGCGCTGGTCACCGCCGACCGCCACGTCTTCTTCAAGTACATGACCAAGACCTTGGCCGAGGCGCACGGGGTGCGCGCGACCTTCATGCCGAAACCCTTCGCCAACCTCACCGGCAACGGCTGCCATTGCCACGTGTCCCTCTGGGACAAGGCCGGCAAGAAGAACCATTTCGCCGGCCGCGACGAGATGGGCCTGTCCGCGATGTCCTATCACTTCCTGGGCGGCGTGCTGCATTCGGCCGGGGCCCTGACCGCCTTCTTCAACCCGACCGTCAACAGCTATAAGCGCATCAACGCGCCACGGACCACGTCCGGGGCCACTTGGGCGCCCAATACCATCACCTACGGCGGCAACAACCGGACCCACATGGTGCGTATCCCGGACGCCGGGCGCTTCGAATTCCGCCTTATGGACGGGGCCACGAACCCCTACCTGATGCCGGCCGGCCTTCTGGCCGCGGGCTTAAACGGCATCGCCACGAAACGCGATCCGGGCAAGCGTTTGGATATCGACATGTACGCCGAGGGCCACAAGGCGCGCGGCGCCAAGCAACTGCCGCTCAACCTGCTCGACGCCTTGCGCAATCTGGAGAAGGACAAGGTGCTGCGCGACGCCATGGGCGGCGACGCGATCGATAGCTATGTCAAGCTGCGCATGCAGGACTGGAACAGCTTCAAGCGGCACCTGAGCCAGTGGGAACGCGACCAGACCTTGGACTGTTGAACATCGTACCCGCCGGATCCGCCCCATGAACCTCCGCGCCGCCCTCGCCGGCGTGCCGGTCTGGCCGGGCCTTGTGGCCGCGCCTCTGATCGCCCTGGCCGTGGGCGCCATGAGCTATGGCCCCGCCTATAAGCAGTGCCACCGACTGGCCGAGGCGCGCGAGTCTTTCGCGGGAGCGGTGAGCGTGGCGGCCCAGGCCGAAGACCCGCGCCTGCGCCTGGACCGGGCGGTCGCCGCCAACGATTGGGACCAGGTGCGGATTGTGCAGGACGCCTCCGGGCTATCTCCTGAAGCGCAGTACCTCGATTGCCCCTTCGGCTGGGATTTGGATCAGACCGAGCGGCGCAGGATGCTCGCCGACGGCCGCCTGGGCATCCTGGCCTTCGCCAAGGCCGGGCAAGTGGTCGACTACATCGAGTTTCGCGCCGACAAGGCCCGCTTCGAAGCCGTTGGTGAGATCGTGGTCCGCGCGGAGGCCGTTTTCACGGTCGAGCCGCCAAGCAACGACGGCGGTCCATTCACCCTGCGCCGGGCGCCGCGTTCACCCTGACTGCTTAGGCTCGCTCCGGTGCGCGAGCAAGCGCGGCAGGCCGTGGGCGACCAAGGCGTCGATCAGGTACAGGGACTCAACGGCACCCTGGGCGTCGCCCTTTTCGAAGTCCCGGTCCGTGACCGCCATGGTGTTGGTCACATGGGCGAAGCATAGGACCGGCCGGTCCTTCGCCGTTGCGAAGGCGTAAAGGGCCGCGCACTCCATCTCGATCGCCGCCAGGCCGCGGGCCTTGCCGTGCGCGATCACCTCAGCAGTTTCGCGAAACGGCGCGTCGGTTGTCCAGGTATCGCCGCGGTGCACGGTGACGGGGGCCGATGACAAGGCGGCCTCGGCCGCGTCGAGCAGCGCCGGGTCCGCGTGGGCGAAGTCCGCGGGCGGCAGGTAGTGATAGCTGGTGCCCTCGTCCCTCAAAGCCTTCTCGACAAGTACGTAGTAGGGCGGCTCGGCCAGGGCCTTTAGCTGACCCGAGGAGGTGATACTGACCAGCAGCCGGCAACCGCTGGCGAACAGCTGCTCGGCCAGGAGCACGGCATAGGGCGCGCCGACCGCGCAGGCGATGAGTCCGAGCCGTTGGCCCAGGCGCTCGAACGCGAACATCTCGGAGTGATAACAGGGCCAGGTCGGAAAGGGCTGGGCCTGACCGGTCGCGCGCAGGTAACGAAGGATGTCGCCGTCCGGGTCGAGCAGAAGGATCTCCGGCACATGGTCGGCCGCGATCTGCTTTTGCCGGCGCGCTTCCCGCAGCAGGTTCTCCGCCTGAAATACTGACGGGGCCTTGTGATGCTTATCTCGAAGTATGGGTGGCGGCATATCGGTCCTTCGCGGCTGAAGCGCCACCCTAGAGCATGTTCCGATGATATTGAATCATTTGACCGGAATTTCGCGTCTGCTGGCTAGGCGCGGCCGGCGCCGCGGTCTGGCTGACCGCAAGTGGGCCGCAACGACGTCCAGCGGGCGCGAAAATCCGGCCTCCGGTGGGCCAAATCAGCCCATCGGCGTCGTTACGAAACTTGCCCGATGCCCCACATCGCGCGGCGTTCCGTGCCTAGCCGAGTGGACTGATTTGGCGCCATCAAATGGTTCAATATGATCGGAATATGCTCTAAACCGACAGCACGCCGACGCCGACGAAAATCAAGCCGATGCCGGCCCACTGGAACAGCGTGACCGGTTCCTTGAGAAAGATCCGGGCCAGGATCACGGTGACCGCCCCGAAGGAGGAGGCGGCGACGGTCGCGATCTCGGCCTGGGGCGCGTGCCCGGCCATGATCACGGCGCTGAGCGCCAGCGAATCGAGCAAGCCCATGACGATGAGCAGGAGCCACCATCGGCCGTAACGGCCCAGGCGCGGTTTGCGCCGCCTGGGCCCAGCCAGGCAGGCCAGGGTGACCGTGGCCAGGCCAAAGAAACGGGCCAGCCAAGTGGCCTCGACCTCGCCATAGATTGGCGCCGCGTGCTGGCCCGCGGTCATGGCGCAGGCGAAGCCGAGACCGGCGAGAACGGCGTAAATCAGGGCCGGCACGCCCATGCCGCCGCTTTCGGATACGGCCCGGTCCGGGGCGCGGTCTCCCTGGCGGGCGACCACCACCACGCCCAGAACCACGGCGGCCATGGCCAGCCAGTCCGCGAGTGCCGGGCGGGCGCCCAAGATCACCGCGAAGGCGACCGCGTAGGTCGGATAGGCGCCGACGATGGGCGCGACCACCGCGATCGGGCCGGCCGCCAGGGCTGCGAACAGCCAGATCGTAGCGAGCGCGAAACTTATCCCGGTGAGGGCGGGCAGCCAGAGGTGCGGCGGCTGAAGCGCGGGAAACGGGCCGGTGGCGGCGATCCAGAGCGACAGCCAGACCAGCCCGGACAGGGTCACGCCGAAGACCGCGTGGCTGGCACCGATTTGGCGGCTGGGGAAACGGGCGGCGAAGTCGTGAGTGCCCCAGGCTAAGGCCGAGATCGCGCCTAGAAGGGCCGGGTTCATGGCATGACGCTTGGGTTAGCCGCTTTCGGCGCCCAGCAGGTCCTTATGGGCCTTGTCCAAGTGGGCACGGATACAATCCGCCGCCGCTTGAGGGTCGCGCTGACGCAGCGCCTCGAATATGGCGCGGTGCTGGGCGTTGTAGGCGTCGATCTGCGCTGGCGTCAGGATCGCTTCGCGCATGGCCGCCCATTGGGCGTGGGTGCGCACCTCGTTGATCTGCGAATAGAGATGGAGCAGCAGGGGGTTGCGCGAGCAGCGGGCCAGGACTTGGTGAAATTCCGAATCCAGGCGCGAAAAAGCGACCTTGTCGTCGCGGGTCTGGTCCAGGCGGTCGAGCAGGGCCGCGATGCTGTCCAGATCGCGCCCGGTGGCGTGCAGTGCCGCCAGGCGGGCCATGAAAGGCTCGATCGCCAAGCGGGCATCGATCACTTGCAGGGGGCTGATCAGGTCGGTGATATCGGCGCTCGGCTCGGCCAGCGGCCCGGAATAGTTCACATAGGTGCCGCTGCCGACCCGACGCACAACGAACCCACTTTCCTCTAGCTGATTCAATGCTTTGCGTATGGTGCTTCGGGCCGCATTGAAGGCGGTGGCAAGTTGACGTTCCGGTGGCAATTGGTCGCCGTCGGCGTAGACCCCGGTTTCGATGGCTTGGCGTAAGCGTCCGGCGATGGCGCTCGCCCCGCGGCCCGGCGCAAGACTCAGCTTGTCCTGGCTCAATTCGGGCAGCTCGGAAACGTCGAATTCACTGGCCATGGGCTTCGTGCCGTGCCTTTTAGCGGGGGCTGTCAATGGTCTCAATTGGTTCGCCATATTGACCCCTAATATGGGCCCAATGGCGGCAAAAGCAAAGGCCGATCGGCGCGCGCGGCGAAATCGGACGTGCCGGTTCAGGCCGAACATTCAAATTTTCTCGTGGATTCTTCACGATCTTACCGGTTTCGCCTCCGGCGCTGGGCGGTGCCGGCGGGCCCGGATAATTCGACGATCCGGGCTGACAAACCAGTTGTCTAAATTGGTTTGCAATTGGTATGCTTCGGCTCGGTTCGCAGGCCTTTTGGAATAATGCGGACAAAAAATAGAGACAGGGAGTGGCAAGCCTCATGGCTATGGACATCGAAAAGTTCGTCGAGCAGGACGGCCGAGCCGACTTGATCAAGCAAGTAAGAAAGCAGATCGACGAACAAGGAATCGAATACCTTTATCTGCAGTTCGTTTCCATCACCGGCCGGATTTGCGGCAAGGGCATCCCGGCGGATCACTGGGAATCGATCGCCGAGAAGGGCTTCCAGCTCGTGTACGGCGCCACGGTCAACTTGTTCCTCAATCGCCACGGCGAGTATCTGGGCTATGGGCCCCAGGATAAGGAACTGGTCGGCATCCCGGAGCCCGAGACCTTCATGCAGTTGGCCTGGGACAAGCGGGTCGCGCGGCTCTGGTGCACCCTGTTCCGCAACCGGGAAGAACGCGAAGACCCCGGCGCTTTCCTGACCTCGGACGGCCGCGGCAATTTGCGCCGCATCCATGGTCAGTTCCAAAAGGAACACAAGGGCCTGCATCTGCGCGCCGGGACAGAGCCGGAGATGATGTGGCTGAAGAAGGGCGCCGACGGCAAGCCGGACGGCGGCTTCTCCAATCCCTACTGTTATCACATCGATCAGTTCGAAAGCCTGCGTCCCGTGTACATGCGGGTGATCGAGTACTGCCGCAAGATGGGCCTGGACATGATCCAGGGCGATCACGAGGACGCGCCGGGCCAATTGGAGCTCAACTGGACCTTCGACGACGTACTCAGGAACGCGGATCGGCTCACCACATACCGGCAGATTTGCGCGCAGGTCGCGCGCGAGTTCGACCTGATCGCCTGCTTCATGTCGAAACCGTTCATGGGCGTCTCGGCGTCGGGCTGCCACCACAACATCTCGTTTTGGCACGGTGGCGAAGACAAGCCGAACTACCTAGGCAACGACCGCAAGCACATGCCGGGCATGCAAGAAAACTTCATGTACCGCAAAGGCGGCGAGAACACCTTCATGCCCGACACCGACGACCCGCAGATGCCGGGCAAGGTCGGCCTTCAGGTGGTCGGCGGTATCGTCAAGCATCTGGGCGCCCTGACCGCGATCGGCTGTTCGACCGTCAATTCCTACCGGCGCCTCTGGGACACCGGCTTCTGGGCACCAATTTTCGCCGATTGGGGCTATCAGAACCGCACCACGGGCCTGCGCATCTCGGCACCCGGGCGCTTCGAATACCGCGCGGTCGATTCCATGGTGAACCCCTATCTGATGGGCGCCGCGATCCTTAAGGCGGCCGATGACGGTATCAAGAACGACATCGATCCGGGCCCGCCGGAAAACCGCAATATCTATCAAGCGATGGAGGAGGGTAAGGAGGTCCGCCGCCTGCCCATGACCTTGGGCGACTCCTTGGCCGCCTTGAAGGGCGACGAGGTGATCCGTTCGGCCATGCCGGGCGAGATGTACCGCCTCTACGACGAATACAAACGCGACGAATGGGAAAGGTTCCTGCACACCACGACAGAGTGGGACATGGAAACATATCTCGACTGTCTGCCGTAACAAATTGGCGGCGTAACGACGCCGCCGGCATTGCAAGGAGTTAGAAAAACCATGTGTGGAATCGCAGGGTTGATCCACCGCGACGGCGCGGCCGGCATCGGCCAGGAAATGACCGCCATGTTGCAGGCGCTGAAGCATCGCGGGCCGGATTCGACCGGTTTCGCGGTCTACGGGACGGCGGCTAACGATGAGTACATCCTGCGGTTCAAGGTGGCCGAGCAGGAGGACCTCGCCAGCGGATTCAAGATCCACGACGAGATCAAGAGCCGCCGAGCCACCGTGGACGAGCGCCTGAAGTCGCTGGATGTCAGGGTGCTCGACGCGCAGGAGGCGACCGAATACGCCTACCGCTACCGCATCGCCTATGGCGGGGATCTGAAGCGCCTGGCCGATTTCGTCGAAGACGTCGAAGGCGCCGAGATCCTCTCGATCGGCAACTCCCTGGAGCTGATCAAAGACCTCGGCGATGCCGGCGTGGTCGCGGGGCAATACAAGCTGGACGGTTTCAACGGCACCCACGGTATCGGACATACGCGCATGGCGACGGAATCCGATGTGGATATCCGCTCGGCCCATCCGTACTGGGCCTATCCCTACAACGATATCGCCGTTGTCCATAACGGCCAGATCACCAATTACTGGCTGATGCGCCGGCAGCTCGAGCGCAAAGGTCAGCGCTTCGTTTCCAACTGCGATTCCGAGCTCTTGGCGGTCTATACCGCCAACAACCTGGAAAGCGGCGCCAGCCTGGAAGATTCGCTGAAGCAGTCGATCAAGGAGATCGACGGCGTCTTTACCTACTTGGTGGCGACCAAGGACGAACTGGGCATGGCCAAGGACACCATGGCGGCCAAGCCCATGGTGCTCTACGAGGCCGACGATATCGTCGCCCTGGCCTCGGAGGAGGTCGCGATCCGCAGTGTCGTACCGCACGAGATCGACACTTGGGACCCTTACGACGAGGAGGTCCGGGTATGGCGGGCGTGAACGAGCAATCTAGCGCATCCCATGAAATGGGGATGCACACGGAGCAGCTTTCGGGCCGGAGTCAGCAAACCTTCTTCGATCTCGACGAGGAAGGCGGCTTCACCTACACGGATTCCTTCGATGTCGACTACAACAAGCGGACCGAGATCGATTGCAACAATTTGGATGCGAAACAGATCAACCTGGGCCTGCGCGACGCGATGGCGAATGGTTATGGCACCGTGGTCATCAAGAACCCCGGCGCCAAGCACTCCATCGCGGTCGGCATCCTGAACCGCTTGAATCTGATCATCGAAGGTAGCCTCGGATATTTCGGCTGCGGTCTGATCGACGGACCCAACGTGCGCATCACCGGGCGGGTCGGATGGTCGTGCGCGGAAAACATGATGGCGGGAACCATCGTGATCGAAAAGAACGCCGGCAGCACCTTCGGCGCGGCGCTGCGCGGCGGCGACCTGGTCTGCAAGGGCAGCGTCGGCTCGCGCACCGGCATCGACATGAAGGGCGGCACCATCCTGGTCGGCGGCGATACCGGCGCCTTCTCCGGCTTCATGATGCAACGCGGCCGCATGGTCGTGTGCGGCAATGCCGGCAAGAACCTGGGCGATTCCATGTATGACGGAATCATCTTCGTCGGCGGCGAGATCAAGGACCTGGGGATCGACGCGGTTCCCGGCGAGGTTACCGACCTGGACCGCGCCTGGCTGACCCGCAAGCTCAAGATGTACGACTTGCTGCCGGCCAAGGGCGTCGATCACTTCAAAAAGATCGTCGCCGGCAAGCAGCTTTGGAACTACGACAATCTCGAACCAACCGAGAAAAAGCTCATTCTGTGATTCGGTGCGTGGGGAAATCCCGCATCGGTGAACCGCGAGACTCAAGGACAGGATATGGCAGGCAAGAACACGACCGAGCAGGGCGCGAAGCGGCTGGCCGAGGAACAGAGGTACAAGCTGGGCCAAAGCCGCATCTTCACGCCCGAAGTCATGAACGACATTCACATCAAGGCCGAGCTTGGCCGCTATCGCATGCGCGGCTTCTCGCTGTTCAAGAAGATCCCCCATTGGGACGATCTGACGTTCCTGCCCGGCACGCTGACCCGCTTCGTGATCGAGGGTTACCGCGAGAAGTGCGATACCGAGACCATCATCGGTCCGCGCGCCAAGCGGCCGCTTAAGCTCGATATTCCGATCTACATTACGGGCATGAGTTTCGGCGCCTTGAGCTACGAGGCGAAGATGGCCCTGGCGCGCGGCGCCACCATGGCCGGGACCGCGACGTGCTCCGGCGAGGGCGGCATGATTCCCGACGAGCGGCGCTATTCCGTGAAGTGGTTTTATCAGAACATTCAATCGCGCTACGGTTTCAATCCGCACCACCTGCGTCTTGCCGACGGCTGCGAGTTTTTCATCGGCCAGGGCTGCAAGGTCGGCCTCGGCGGGCATCTCATGGGCCAGAAGGTGACCGATCAGGTCGCCGAGATGCGCTCGCTGCCCGCAGGCATCGACCAACGCTCGCCGGCGCGCCATCCGGATTGGCTGGGGCCCGACGACCTGGCGCTCAAGATCGAGGAAATTCGCGAGGCGACCAATTGGGAGATTCCCATTCAACTCAAATTGGGCGCGGCGCGGGTCTATGACGATGTGCGCATGGCGGTGAAGTGCGATCCGGATTCGATCTACATCGACGGTATGGAAGGCAGCACCGGCGCCGGGCCTCACATCGCGACCGAGGAAACCGGCGTGCCCGGCATGGCCGCGATCCGTCAGGCGCGCCGAGCGATCGACGATCTGGGCAAGCGCGGCGAGATCTCGCTGATTTATGCCGGCGGCATCCGCAATGGGGGCGATATCGCCAAGGCCATCGCCTTGGGCGCCGACGCGATCGCCATCGGTCATTCGGCCATGATGGCCCTGAACTGCAACAAAGACATTCCCGAGGCCAATTACCCCGAGGAAATGGGAGTCGAAGCCGGCTCTTGCTATCACTGCCACACCGGGCGCTGCCCGGTCGGCGTGGCGACCCAGGATCCGGAATTGCGCGCGCGGCTAGATCCCGACCAGGCGGCGGAGCGGGTTTACAATTTCCTGCATACCCTGACCATGGAGTGCCAGATGATGGCGCGCGCCTGTGGCAAGACCAATGTGCACAGCCTGGAGCCCGAGGATCTCGCGGCCTTGACCATGGAGGCCTCGGCGATTGCCCAGGTGCCGCTGGCGGGCACCGACTTCACGGTCGGGGTCGCGGACTACCACCACATCTAAGTGCGCCTAGGGACCATTCCAAAGACGCGCAGACTCCGAAAGAGGACGAGGCTATGGCCGGAACCAGCTACAAGGGATCGCAGATCACCGATGTCGACCAGTTCATCAAGGGCGGCGGAATCGAATCGGATCGCGAGAAAGAGATCGGTCAACACATTGGCTATCGCTACGACGTCAATCTGCTGCCCGACTACGAACGGCTCACACCGTTCCTAAAGGCCTATATGGAGCACATGGGTTGGGACGATCTGAATTGGCTCGAAGACACCCACATGGGCTACGAAGAGGGCCGTCCCGCGGTTTTCGACCGCAACATCAACGGCTGGGTCACGATTCCCGAAGATATGGCCTTGCCGGACAATCAGCAGGATCGGGACATGATCGCGCGCGAGCTCTTGATCAAGTTCCAGATGTCGCCGAACCATCCCTTGGCTCAACTCAACAAGGCCTATCGCAAGTTCTGAACCGGCTCACACCGCCGGGTCGGCGCGGGCCGAGGCCCAATCCGGCGTCAGGCCGAGCACCGTCGCCGCGCCTGGGATCGCCGGATTGAAAATCCGGTTGTGCCAATAGGTCGCCTCGAACGCCGGGTCGTCCGGCGCTAGGGCGCGCATCGCGCAAAGCAAGTCAAAGCGCTGATTGAATTGCGCGAAGTCGAGCCTGCAGCGCCCGGCGGCGAGCAGGCGTTCCGCCAAGGGCGAGCCGGTGTTGAACAGCGCGGTCATTTCGTCGCTGAACCCCTTGGCGTTCTGGAAGTGCGTGCTTTGCAGATACTCCAGCCCATTCTCATAGATCTGTTTAGGGTCGCGGGTTTTTTGCGTCTGGAAGCGGAAAAAGGCGGTGCTTTCCTCCGGCGCCCGCGGCACCAGAAGGATAGTGAGCGCCGGCGAAAGTTCTTGTCCCTCCGTGGTTAGAAGCCGCGGTCGCATGCCGGGCGAGGGGCATCCCTGGTCGTTGCGCATGGCGATCTGCCGTATTCGGCACTGCCATCCCAGGAAGTGATCGCGGATTTTCTCTCTCGACGTGATTTCCATGGTCCGGCTTGCGATCTCGCAGAGTGTTAGAAGTGCTCCGCACTTAGCGGAAGGGTTGTGGTTTGGTTCGATTATAGCGCTTATTGGTATGCTTTTGGACTAAATCGGTTTACATTTGGCGTGAACCAGGGGCAAGATTTCTCCCGATCAGGTGGGCGCACCCATGAAAGGGAGATGCGCCGATGCCTTCCGATACGCTTTTTGTCCTGCATCTGCCACGCACCGAAAAGCCTAGTGTGTATTTTCATACAATGAAATATTGTTGAATTACATGAAAAGAGATAGGATGGCTAAATCTCAACGGACCCAGGGTCGGCGTCCGGCTAATTGGGAGGCGGTTTGCGATGCGATCCGAACCGAATTCAAGGCGACGGCCAAAGATCGGCGCGGCGACAGCCACATGGTAATCCGCGCCGACGCGGACCCGCGCTATTTGCGCCGCCCGCACGACGACGTGCTTTCCAACCACAGCAATCCACCTGAGCGCCAGCGCGATCGCGGGGCCAAGAGGTTTTTCGGACTTCGGCCCAGCGCGCACGGGTACGTGTGGCTAGGTCCGCATGGCGGAGCCGCCGGCTAGAACAATCGGACAACGTTTACCAATAGAAAAAAAGCCAAGGGGGAAGGAGACGTACCATGGGAAATAATCTCGATGCCTTAACGACGGTCTTCACCGAGTTCTACTACTGGGTGACGGTCGTGTTCATGTTCCTGATTCATGTCGGGTTCTGCATGTACGAGGTGGGGGCCAGCCGCTGGCGCAACCACCTGCACACCCTCATGAAAAACACCATGCTGATTCCGCTGGTGACCATCACGTTCTACTTCTTCGGTTGGTGGATCTATTGGGCCTTGCCGAACGGGCCGGGCATTACCGGCCCCATCCTTTGGGATATGGGCGCCGCGAACACGCCGTGGTCGCCGAACATGGCGACCCATCTGGGAGACCGCATTACCGGCGTGTTCTGGGCCGCGTTCCTTCTGTTTTCCTGGACCGCCGCCTCGATCGTTTCCGGTTCGGTGATCGAGCGTATTCGCTCCAGCGCGTTCTGGATTCACGCGGTTCTCATCGGTTCGGTGTTCTGGATTATCGACGCGGCCTGGGGATGGCACTACGGCGGCTGGATGGTTCAGATCCTCGGCTATCACGATGCCTATGCCTCCGGCGTGATTCACGCCATCGCCGGCGGTTATGCGCTGGGCATTCTGGTTGTTTTAGGCCCGCGTATCGGCAAGTTCGCCGCCGACGGGACGCCGCGCGATATTCTTCCGCACAATCCCTGGCTGGTGACCATTGGTCTGTTCCTGATCTACACCGGCTTTTGGGGCTTCTACGCCGCGTGCAACGTGCCGATTATCGCACCTTCGGGCATTGACGGTCTGATCACCGGCGAGACCTGGACCGCGACCAACATCTATCTGGGTCCGACGACCTTGGGCGCCATCACCTTCAACTTCCTGATGTCGCTTTCGGGCGGTCTCTTGATGGCCTACGTGGTGTCGAAGGGCGATCCGTTCTGGACCTATTCGGGCGGCCTGGCCGGTATCATCACCGCCTCGGCCGGGAACGATCTTTATCACCCGATCCAGGCCATGATCATCGGCGGCATCGGTGCGTACCTTGCCTTCAAGCTGCATTACTTCGTCGAGCGCAAGTTCAAGATCGACGACGCGGTCGGCGCGGTTGCCGTGCATGGCTATGCCGGTTTCATAGGTTTGGTCATCTGCGGCTTCGTGCTTTGGGGCTATCCGAGTTCGCCCTATGACGGCTACGCGACGGTCAACCCGCTGGGTCAGTTCCTTGGTGCCATCATCATGTTCTTCGTACTTGGCTTCCTGCCGGCCTTCATCGTCTCGAAGATCATGGCCGGGGCCGGCGTCCTGCGTATTCCACGGGAGGTCGAGCTCATGGGTCTCGATTTCAAGACCTTGGAAGAGTCCGAAGAATCTCGGGAGAATTTCCGTCAGGCCGAGAAGGCCCTGGTGTAGCGCTATCGTCTCATAAGGGAGAAGACACATGGAAACTTGGGCAGTCGACTTGGCCGACGTTGGGGCGGTTTACCCCTGGCAAGGGGCCGAGGTCATTATGGTTATCGTCGGCGTGGTCTTTTGGCTCTGGTGGCATGTCGCCCAGGTGAAGGGCGAAAACGAAGAGTACAAGGCCGATCTCGAGAAATACGGCAGTGACGAGCAGATCAAGAAGGCGCTCGACACGCACTACTGATAACCTAGGCAAAGCGATTAAACGGCGTTGGGCTTGCCCAGCGCCGTTTCTTTTTGTCCGCTAGGGGGTAAGACTGTGCCAGAATTGTAAAAATGTCCGGACCGGCAAAGACCGGCAAACAAAGGCGAAGGGTATGGCCAAGGCTAAGGCTAAGGACGAGGGCTTGCGGCAGGAGCCCCACGAATCCAGTGGGGCGCCCGAGAATGCCTTGGAAGTCGCCATCGGCCGCCAAGTGCGGCGCTACCGCCGCGAGCAAAACCTGACCATTACCGAGCTGGCCCGGGCGGCCCAGCTTTCCACCGGCATGTTGTCGAAGATCGAGAACGGACAGACCTCGCCGTCGCTTTCGACCCTGAGAAGCGTGGCCGGGGCGCTCAATGTGCCGGTCACGGCGCTGTTCCGCGAATACGAGGAGGAACGCGACGCGGTCTTCGTCAAGGCCGGCCGGGGGCTGATGATCGAACGGCGCGGCACCCGCGCCGGGCACCAATATCAGCTTCTGGGGCACAGCCCGGGTGGCGCCGTGGTGGTCGAGCCCTACCTTATAACCCTCAACGAGAAGTCCGATGTTTTCCCGCTATTTCAGCACGATGGGAAGGAACTCATCTACCTGCTGGAAGGCGCGGTCAGCTATCGCCATGCCAACAAGGTCTACGAGCTGGAACCCGGCGACAGTCTGTTTTTCGAGGCCGATGCCCCCCATGGGCCGGAGGAGCTCCGGCGCCTTCCGATCCGCTTCCTGTCCTTCATCTGCTATGCTCGGGACAGCTAGTGGTCCGATCCTAACGCTTGGTTCCCAAGCGTTAGGTGAATCGGCCCACCAAGCCGTTGATCTTGTGGGGCGACTTATCCAAACGGATGGGAACCATCCGTTTGGGTCGCACCACTAGGCGCTAATTTTTCATACAAAGAAACATTGTTGACTGACATGAAATACAGTAGACTACCATAGTCTCAACGGAGCCGGGGTCGGCGTCCGCCACCTTGGGAGGTTTTTCATGTGCGGTATAGTCGGACTTTTCCTGAAAAATCAATCTATTGAAGACCGCTTGGGGGCGATGTTCACCCCCATGCTGATCGAGATGACCGACCGCGGGCCGGATAGCGCGGGGATCGCGATCTATCACGACGCCGCGCCCGAGCGCTTCGCCAAGATAACCGCCTTTCACCCCGATCCCGATTTCGATTGGGAACCGGTTTGCGATGCGATCCGGACCGAGTTCAACGCCACGGTCGAGGACCGGCGCAACGACAGCCATATGGTGATTCTCAGCGACGCGGACCCGCGCGCGGCGGCCCGCTTGATCGAGGACTCCGACCCGAGAACCCAGATCATGAGCGTCGGCAGCACCATTGAAATCTATAAGGAAATGGGATTGCCGGGCGAGGTCGCGCGGCAATTCAAGCTGGAGCGCATGACCGGCAGTCACGCCGTCGGCCATACCCGCATGGCGACCGAAAGCGCGGTCACGACGGCCGGCTCGCACCCATTTTCCACCGGGCTCGATCTGTGCCTGGTGCATAACGGCTCGCTGTCCAACCACAACAGCCTGCGCGAACGCCTGCACGATCACGAGGGCATGGTCTTCGCGACCGAGAACGACACCGAGGTCGCCGCGGCCTATATCGCCAGCCGGCTGGACAAGGGCCGAACCCTGCACGATGCGCTAGAGGATTGCCTGAGCGACCTGGACGGTTTCTACACCTTCGTCGCCGGCACCAAGGACGGCTTCGCGGTTTTGCGCGATCCCATCGCCTGCAAGCCCGCGATACTGGCCGAGACCGAGGATTATGTGGCGTTCGGATCGGAATACCGCGCCTTGGTCAGCCTGCCGGGGATCGAAAAGGCCAAGGTTTGGGAGCCGGAACCGGCCGTGGTCTATAGTTGGGGAGGGCGGGCCTAGTGACCGCCGTGGCGCCTGGCCCGGCCAACATCACGGTTATGGATTTGGCGCGGGACGACCTAAGCCAAGTCAACCAAGACCTTCAAAAAGCGGATCCCCGCGGCGGCCCGTTCCGTGTTCTCAATCCGCGCGGCGCCCATGCGCTCGCCTGCGGCCTAACCTCCGGTATCGATGTCGAGATTGAAGGCCACACCGGCTACTACTGCGCCGGCATGAACCAGGCCGCGCGGGTCACGGTCAGCGGCAACGCCGGGGTCGGTGTCGCCGAAAACATGATGTCCGGCGAGGTCTGGGTGAAGGGCGACGCCAGCCAGTCGGCCGGCGCGACCGCCCACGGCGGGCTCCTGGTGGTCGAAGGCAATACCGCCGCGCGCTGCGGCATCTCGCTCAAGGGCGCCGACATCGTGGTCAAGGGCGACGTCGGCCACATGAGCATGTTCCTGGCCCAGGCGGGCCGTTTGGTGGTCTTGGGCGACGCTGGCGATTCGCTCGGCGATTCGATCTACGAGGCGCGCATCTATGTGCGCGGCAAGGTCGCCAGCCTTGGGGCCGACTGCATCGAGAAAGAGATGCGCGAGGAGCACCGCACGGAGCTACGCGACTTGCTCGAGCGCGCCGGTTGCGATGGCGTTGGTCTCGACGGGTTCCGCCGCTATGGCTCGGCCCGCCAGCTCTATCACTTCAAGGCCGAGAATCTGGACTCTTACTGAGGGACCTGCGCGCATGACCGATGACAACTGGGGTTTGCGGGAATCCTATAGTTTCGACCGGCACACGATTCACGAGATCCGGCGCGCCGCGAACACCGGCCTCTACCGGATTCGGGGCTGGGGCGCGAAGCGCAAGCTGCCGACCTTCGACGACTTGGTGTTCCTGGGCGCCTCGGTCTCGCGCTATCCGCTGGAGGGATACCGCGAAGCCTGCGACACCGGCGTCACCCTGGGCACGCGCTATGCCAAGAAGCCGATCGAACTGAAGATTCCGATCACCATCGCCGGGATGAGCTTCGGTTCGCTGTCCGCCCAGGCCAAGGAGGCGCTGGGCCGGGGCGCCAGCGAGGTCGGTACCTCGACGACCACCGGCGACGGCGGCATGACCCAGGAGGAGCGGGGCCACTCCACGCAGTTGGTCTATCAGTATCTGCCCTCGCGCTATGGCATGAACCCGAACGACCTGCGCCAGGCGGATGCGATCGAGATCGTGGTCGGCCAGGGCGCCAAGCCGGGCGGCGGCGGCATGCTGCTGGGCCAGAAGATTACCGAGCGCGTGGCCGAGATGCGCACCCTGCCGGAGGGGATCGATCAGCGTTCCGCCTGCCGCCATCCCGATTGGACCGGCCCGGACGACCTGACCATCAAAATTCGCGAACTGCGCGAGATCACCAACTGGGAAAAGCCGATCTACATTAAGTGCGGCGCGGCGCGGCCCTATTACGACACCATGCTGGCGGTCAAGGCCGGCGCCGACGTGGTGGTGATCGACGGCATGCAGGGCGGCACGGCGGCGACCCAGGATTGCTTCATCGAACACGTCGGCATCCCGACCCTGGCGGCGGTTCGCGAGGCCGTGCGCGCCTTGAAGGAAATCGACATGCACCGCAAGGTGCAATTGGTGGTCGGCGGCGGCATCCGCTCCGGCGCCGATGTCGCCAAGGCCCTGGCCATGGGCGCCGACGCGGTCTCCATCGGCACCGCCGCGCTGATCGCGCTGGGCGACAACGATCCTCATTATGAGGACGAGTACCGCAAGATCGGCTCGTCGGCCGGTTGTTACGAGGATTTCCAGGCCGGCAACGACCCGGCCGGTATCACGACCCAAGACCCCGAACTCTCCAAACGCCTGGACCCGGTCAAGGCCGGCCATCGCCTGGCCAACTACCTGCGGGTACTCACCCTGGAGGTGCAAACCCTGGCCCGCGCCAATGGCAAGTCGGACGTCCACAACCTGGAACCCGAAGACCTTGCCGCCCTGACCGTCGAGGCCGCCGCCATGGCCGGCGTGCCCCTCGCCGGGACCAGTTGGATCCCGGGGCAGGGGGTGTAGGGCCCGTACGCCTAATCAGGCAAGGACGTGCGATCGGTGCGCGAACGTCCGGCATCCGTACAAGATCGGACGCTATGGCAGACCGTCACCTATGTCGCAGATGTGCCAAGAGGCAACATTCATCGCCCCTGAATAAACACTGCGATGTGCTCTATCGCGAAGCCGGCGGAAAACCTGTCTACAGCATCACGAGCGGTCATCCATGGCTGGTTATTAGGGGCAGAACACACTGATTTTGTAACTGGCACACGATCTGTTTCAGTGCCACATTAATGTGCAGGATTTGAAACTGACAGGAGCGTAGGCCCATGCGCCGCATCGTTGAAACAGGTCTCAAAAAGCCACCTGCTCCACATGCTTGGGCAATTGCGTCGAACGACACACTCTATTCAGTACACGTCCCGATCCGCCCAGACGGTTCGATCGAAAATGGTGACGCAACGCAGCAGGCTGAAGTCACTCTGGCCGACCTGGAAGCGACTATTAAAGCCGCTGACGCAGACCTTGGGGATGTGGTTCTAGTCCAAATCTATTTGACATCACTCGAACACAAGCCGGCTATTGACGAGGTTTACAAACGCTTTTTTGTAGAGCCCTATCCTGTGCGGGCTTGTATCGCCGTCTCCGAGCTGCCGACGCCAGGGACGATTATTGAGATCGTGGCAACAGCCACGCTCTCAAGTTGAACCTGCCGCGAAGACATGCCCTTTCGGCGACATTTTAGATTGAGGACCACCAATTAGGTATATCGCCAACGCACCCCTATTGCCTTGAGCTATCCAACGTTTGGTGTCGGGCTCTAAGCGGACGTTAGATCGACCCATGCTCAGAGGCGTCTGTTATCTGGCGATGCGAGCGCGGCCGCGTTCGAACTCTCAAGAAATTCACGAAAGGCCTTGCTGTAAGCGAGCCTCTTTTCCTTCCACCAAACTTGCATCCCTGGACGATGAAAGAACCACAAGATGTTTTCGCGATGAGCAATCCAAAAGTCTTCGGTTACCAATCCAGAACGGTATTGAAAGAAGAGGTTCTCGAAAGTCCGAAATTGACTGGTGGCAATCAGGGCGAAACGAAAGAGGCTGTCCTCATCCAGTTGATCGGGTGTCGATAAGCCAACACGGTAGACACGGCTGAGCTCGCCACTGGACGCGATGGCCGACGCGGTCTCTGCAAGCGCAATTGTAGTGTGGTAATGGGTCTGGGAGTACGTGGCTAACGTGTTCTTTCGAATCTGAAGGGCCAGATACACGACTGTGAGCGCCACTGCGATCGCAGCGAGTATCCCCGATATGGCTGAAACCGCCTCCCAATTCATAGCGCCCTCCTTCCGGCCCAATAATGAGTGATCAGGGCTCCTGCCCAGATCGATCATGAGCGTCAGTCTACCGTCGTGACCCAGCCGTTCGAACCCTATCGCCACGGAAGCAGTTCGTCGATCCGATTAATCTTGTGGTCGGCTTTGCGGGTGCAGCAGCATGCCACAAGCATTAGTTTGACCGGTTTGGAGAGCCTCGCTTTGAGCATGATGTTTAATGTCCGCCTCGGGTCAGGAGCGGCACTCTGCGGTGGTGTTTCTAGAGGTCTGTAGTGTGGATGTAAGCAGACTCTCAGTTCACGAGTACACACCTCAAGGAGCCCAAATCGGACCAATTTCAGACCAAATCCTCGGTAGCACATACCAATTCTTGATTCCGGCTTCCGCCTCGCCTAGGCTTGCCTGGCGTTCTTGACCTGAGGAGGCGGCCATTTCCGTTGCGATCGACCTGCCTAGCGTGCGGCCTGGCCCGCCGCGGCCGAGCGCGATTTTGCGGCCTGGGCCGCTGTCTCTGCCGCCCGGTGTGGAGCGTTACCGGGTTGCCGGCGGCGGCGCGGTCGTGGTCGCGATCGAGGCCGGGGACCAGATAACCCTGCGCGATATGGAGGGGCGCCAGCCCTGCGAGGTCATGGTGGCGGGTCCCGACGGCGGCAACGGGGCTGCCGGGTTCGATGCGGGCGCCGACGCGGACCCGGTCGGCCTGAAAACCATCTTGGCCGGAAGCGGCGAGGGCGCCCGGCGCCTGCGCGCCGCCATGGACCGCCGGGGCATCGATCTGTCAAAGGCCAGGTCGCGGCGCTTCTTCGGCGGCGAGTCGCCGCCGGGCGAGACCGCCGCATTCACCGCCGAGGGCGACGGCGTTTTGATCGTCGGCGCGCCGGGCGGCCCCATGGCGGTCGACGCTCACGACACCGCCACACCCATCGAGGTCATGGTCACGCGTGTCAAAGTGCGCGCGCCCGAGGATACGCTCTTGCCCGAGCCCCTGGCCGATCCCCTGCAAGACCTGCGGGTGCGTCGCCGTACCGCCATAGCCTACGAGGTGAAAGCCGGCGAGTTCATTCAGGTGATCGATGTCGCCGGGCGCCAGTGCAGCGACTTTCAGTGTTTCTCCGCCCGGGCCCTGGAGCGCGGCCAGGTGCAACAGATCGACGCCACCACGACCCGCACCTTGGTCGGCCAGAGCTATCCCATGCCCGGCCTTTTCGCCAAGGGCTTCGACCGGGACATGCAGCCCCTGATGGAGATCGTCCAGGACACTTGCGGCCGGCACGATGCCTTCGCCCTGGCCTGCACGGCGAAGTACTACGACGACATGGGCTATCCGGGCCACGTCAACTGCTCGGAAAATTTCAACGGCGCCCTGGCGCCTTACGGCGTGGCGCCGCGCAAGGGCTGGATGGCCTTCAACTACTTTTACAATACCGCCATCGACGACCATAACGCGCTCTACCTGGACGAGCCCTGGTCGCGGCCCGGCGATTATGTGCTGATGCGCGCGCTGACCGATTTGGTCTGCGTGTCTTCAGCCTGTCCCGACGATATCGACGCGGCGAACGGCTGGAACCCGACCGACATTCACGTCCGGACCTACGCCGGCAAGGAACCTTTCTCCAGAGCGGTGGCCTACAGAATGACACCCGACGAAGAGCCTCAGATGACCCGTGAGACCGCGTTCCATCCCCGCTTGTCGGAAATGACGCGCACCTATGCGGAATACCGCGGCTATTGGCTGGCGACCTGTTTCGCCAAGGCGGGACCGATCGAGGAATACTGGGCCTGCCGCCAACGCGCCATCGTCACCGACCTCTCGCCCTTGCGCAAGTTCGAGGTGACGGGTCCGGACGCCGAAGCCCTGATGCAGTGGACCCTGACCCGCAACGTGCGCAAGCTGGCGGTCGGGCAGGTGGTCTATTCCGCCATGTGTTACGAGCACGGCGGCATGGTCGACGACGGCACCTTGTTTCGCCTGGGCGCGGATAATTTCCGCTGGATCGGCGGCGACGATTACGGCGGCGTCTGGCTGCGCGAACAGGCCGAGACGCTGGGGTTGAAGGCCTGGGTTCGTTCATCGACCGATCAACTGCACAACATCGCGGTCCAGGGGCCGAAATCGCGCGAGATCCTAAGCCGGGTGATCTGGACCCCGCCGGCCCAGCCGGCCCTGGCCGAACTCGGCTGGTTTCGCTTTACCGTCGGGCGGATCGGCGATTTCGAGGGCCCGCCGGTGGTGGTGTCGCGCACCGGCTATTCGGGCGAGCTGGGCTACGAGGTCTGGTGCCATCCCAAGGACGCGACCGCGGTCTTCGATGCGGTTTGGGCGGCCGGCCAGGACCACGGCATCGCGCCGCTCGGCCTGGAGGCGCTGGACATGCTGCGGATCGAGGCCGGCTTGATCTTCGCCGGCACCGAGTTCAGCGATCAAACCGATCCCTTCGAGGCGGGCATCGGTTTCGCCGTTGCCTTGAAGACCAAGGAGGACGACTTCATCGGCCGCGACGCTCTAATCCGGCGCAAGGCGAACCCGCAAAAACAACTGGTCGGGTTGGAGATCGATTCGAACGAGGCGGTCGGCCACGGCGATTGCGTGCATGTCGGCCGGGCCCAGATCGGCGAGGTGACCAGCGCCGTGCGCTCGCCGGTCTTGAAGAAGAACATCGCCCTGGCCCGCCTCGACGTGACCCACGCGGCGCTGGATACGGCGGTCGAGGTCGGCAAGCTGGACGGCCATCAAAAACGCCTGCCGGCCCGCGTCGTGCGCTTTCCCCATTACGATCCCGACAAGACCCGCGTACGCGGGTGAGATCGTGCCGATCGGCTCGGATCAAGTGTTCTTAGCCGGGTCGGCGGTGCTCACGCAGTCGATGCTTGGGCTTGGTCCCGCGTCGGGCTTTCCGGCACCTGCATTTACGACGAGTGCCCTTAATTAATGAATTGCTAATTGTATTCTCCTAATAATCATTCGTAGACGTTGTATCGGCCCTATTTGGGAAATATTCTTGCATGGACGGATCGGGCCCATCGGGTGAGGGCGAGCGACTGCGGGCCTTGCGTCGTTACGACGTTCTCGACACGCCTCCCGAACCCGCATTCGACCGTATTACGAGGCTAGCCAGCAGCCTATTGGGTACGCCCATCGCGTTGGTATCGCTGGTGGACGACCACCGGCAATGGTTCAAGTCCAAGCAAGGGCTCGACGCGAATGAAACGCCTCGAGAAATAGCCTTCTGCACGCACGCCATCGAGCAACACGACATCATGGTCGTTCCCGATGCGCTGGCGGATCCTAGGTTCGCGGAGAATCCGCTTGTTAAGGGAGATCCCAAAATCCGGTTCTACGCGGGTGCCCCGCTGCAAACCAGTGACGGATTCAACCTGGGCACGCTGTGCGTGATCGACCGCGAACCGCGCGATCTGTCCGATGAACAGCGATCGCTTTTGAGCGACCTGGCGTCGGTTGTCGTGGACGAGCTCGAACTGAGGCGGCAGAACCATCAAGCCTCTGAAGAGCTTGAAGAAAAGTACCTGCAAGAGCTGGAGCTGAAGCGCCTTGCCTGGACGGATTTTCTGACGGGCGTTTACAACCGCCGTTACCTCATGGAAATGGGCGAAAAGGAATTCAGCCGGGCAAAGCGATACGACCGGCCGCTGGCTCTTATGATGATCGATATCGACCGCTTCAAAAAAATCAACGATCTCTTCGGCCATCCCATCGGGGACAGCGTTCTGGTAACTCTTGCCGGGCTTTGCCGCGAGATGCTCCGCGAACAGGATTACTTTGGCCGGCTTGGCGGCGAGGAGTTCTTGGGAATTCTGCCGGAAACGACATTGGAAGACGCCGTTCGGGCGGCCGAGCGCCTGCGAGCAGAGGTTTCAAAAGCTCGAATACAGGTCGACGGCCAGGAGATATCCACCACCATAAGCGTTGGCGTCGCCACAGTCGGCGGCGAGGACGCCAACCTCTCGATCTGCCTGAAGAAAGCCGACGACGCCCTCTACGAGGCGAAGGATGCAGGCCGAGACAAGGTGATCGCGTTCGGCTCCGAACCGGTGGCCTAGGAACCAGTCACGCGAAGAACGGCATATTCGACGTGGAATTATTGCCCGTGCCCTAGGCCGCTGCTTTCACGCCATCCCGAGCATCTGTCGGATAAGCTCGACCACCGCCGTTTCGAGCCGTACGATCACCGCTCCAGGATCGCCAACGTCTCGTTCTCTTCGGGCGCTCAAAATCGGCTGCTCAAGGGTCCCTACCGGTGGGATGTCGTCCTATGCCCACCGCGGCGATCAGACCTCCCGATGCCTTTCCTGTAGCATCGATGCATTCGTTGCACTCGATAAGCTGGGCGCTTTCGATGTCGTGGATCTCGTTCCACTGGTGGCTCGAGTCCGTCACCCAACGCCCGCTCAGCGTCATGAGACAGCCCCGGGTGATGGCCTCGCCTTGTTCATCGAAGTCCGAGAGCTCGTCCGCTATCCAACCCGCCGCCGCCCCGATGGCGTCGCCCAGAAGGCCGCCGGCGGCCGCTCCCACGGCAATCGCGATAGCAACGATAAGTAAGCAGACAAGGGCGCCGATGCCGAAGGTAGCTATCCCAAGCGCAACGCAAAGAGCGGCGCCGGCTAAAGCGCCGCCGATTGCGCCCGCAACCGATCCGATGGCGCCGCCGACCGCCGCGTAATCGCCAATGTGCGAGCTGATCTCGCTGTGCAACGCCGCTTGACGCGACGAGGCGTCGATGACAGGAAAGGCTGGTCCACCTTCGGGCGCATCGCGGTTGCGAATCTCGTCGACTGTAAGACTTGCATCCGTCGGCGCCAGTAGTGCGAGCGTTTCCCCGCCCAGGTTGAAGGTCCAGTCATTATCGTTCCATGGCGGAAACCCCGTGTTCTTACCCGCGCAGAGAATGCAACCTGCCATGGTGATCGTCGATGGGGTGTGAGCGAACAGTCGATCGAACCAGTTCACTGCGAATCCGACGAAAAACCCGACGATGCCGAGCCCCAAAGCCGTAAAACCTATGATTCCAGCGATTATGAGGGCCCCGAGCGGCGTCACAGCGGCGCCCGCCACTGCCGCCGCCGCGCTCAAGTAACCGGCAATGCCCCCGAGAGCTGCGCCGCCAAGGACCCATCCAATTACGCGCCCTTCGCCGGCATCTTTATCTCCCGGGCCTTCGTGGACCACAGTGCATCCCGCCATCGCTAAGTTCCTCCGCGCGTTATCCGGACCGTGACACCGCCGGCGGGCACACCACCTTGGCGAACGTTCACATTGAAGACCCCATCCGGCCCTGGCGTATCGGGGGCATCGACTAGCAACTCAACGTCGCGATAGACCTCGTCGTCGGCGAACATGAAGGGGTTTGGTTCGACGCGCGCTGGCCAGACCGCGGCCTTGTCATCGAAGGCCGTATCCGTATCGAAGGTCTTGCCTACATCGTCCGTGAACTCATAGGAGTCGACGTCGATCTCAACCAGGTGGCACGGGATTCGCTCCGGTTCGGGCGGCCGCTTGCCGTCGCGGTCTTTGCGTCTACGCTTGATCCATGCGTATACCCACTCGCTGACGAGGCCTATCGCGACCGATATGACATAGCCAAGTAACGCGCCGGCCGCCACGCGCTCGAATACTCCCCAGGTCTGCGGTCCATAGTGGTGCAGATAGGCGCCAGCCAGGGCGCCGAGAACACCCCAGCCTAGGAATACGCGTTCCGGGCGCAAGTAAGGGCCACCACCCTCCTTGATCGGTGGGCATCCTTTCGGATAGCGATTGAATATGCGTATAGGGCGCGTGACCGGGGAATTGGCGGCGTGGACCTGCGTGTTGTTCCAACCGCGATTGTTGGCGGGGTTCGCGTCATTCGGGTGGACCAGTTCGATTTCGATGCAATAGTGACCAGGGGTATCGGGCGTGCGCCAGTTCGTTGTCACCGATGTGGTCCCGGGCCAGATCGGAACGTCTGCCGACAGCGTGGCAATAGGATTGCGGGTTTGCCCACCGGCGCCGAATTCGATCCAACGGACATGCACGACCGTTCCGTCGGCGGACTTGTCGCGGGAACTGTTGTGCACGGTAACGTCAATCGTGTAATCGGTGCCGGCGGTAAGGTTGTAGGTGTTTTGCTCTACGCCGCCGCGCAGGATCCGTACGTCCGGATTATCCCAGGTCACCGGCCGTTTCAGTTGCATCAGCAAAAATTGGCTGTAGATGCAGGGATCCGGTTTGCGGATGATATGCCCCGGGAACCGTACGCAAGGATCGCCTTCCGGGGTTTTCGGTTCGCGCGTGATGATGTCCCAGATACGGCAAAGGCGGCCCAGCTTTTGCTTACAGAATCCGCCGCGATGTTCTAAAGCGGTCACGGCCATTCTCCCTCATCAGAATTCTGACGGTCGAGCGGCGCTAGGTGTCCGGTCTCCGGCTGCCGCGACTAGGATGCAGCCGTTTTGGTAATACGCCCCCTCAATATCTGGATGAGCGCATCGAATACGAACCAAGTCGCCAGAAATGCTGCGCATTCAAGCGTGAAGCTGTGGAATTTGTAGAAAAACTCGGCAACCAGCCACGCGGCCAATAATGCTGGCAGTTGCTCGGTTGCGAGGTGCCGGAGCGGAAGTAAGCGAAACAGTGTGTACATCCCGATCGCTCCTCTACGGATATGAAAACCCGCTCAAGTAGAAGATTATAGGGATTATGCAATCGAAAATCAAGTTGACAGTCGGTACATGCACCAACCACGGCCAACCCGGTACCCAGCCTTGTACTAAAGTACCGGCATTGCCGACGCCCGCATTTGTCTCACGGGACTCTGCTCAGCGGGTGCTGGTAGTCCATCGTCGGCTGTACTGTTGCACTCTGTGTCGAGGTCGACCGGCGTTATTTCAATCTCAATTGGGTTCTCCGGGACGAATTAGCGGTCCGCGACGTGCAGTTTGATGTCCTGCGTTGGCTAAGAACTCCGACCGAAAGCATTTCTGTGCTGAAGACACGTTCCTCAATGTCGAGGAAGCTCGTGAGTTTCGCGGTGTCTTGCCGAAATCCGAACGTCACCTTGCCGCGTCCACCGCTCTCAGGCCACACCGAGCATCTGTCTGCGGCGGTGGGCCCAGGCGGTGATGAGTTGGTCGGCGGTCAGGCCCATGAAAGACACGCACAGGCCGACCACCAGGCCCTTGCCGGCATCGGCGAAGGTCAGGGCGCGGAAGATTTCCTGGCCCAGATCCCGGGTGCCGATGAAGGCCGCGATGATGACCATGAACAGCGCGAACATGATGGTCTGATTGATGCCCAGCATGATCTCGGGGAAGGCGAGGGGCATGCGCACCTTCCACAGGGTTTGCATGGGCGTGCAGCCGGAGGTCGTCGCGGCCTCGACGATCTCGCTCGGCACGGCGCGCAGACCGAACATGGTGTAGCGCACGATCGGGATCACCGCGTAGATCACGATGGCGGTGATCGCGGCGACATCGCCGACCTGAAACAGCATGATCACCGGGATCAGATAGATGAAAGAGGGAAAGGTCTGGAAGGTGTCGCACAGCGTGGTCGCGATCGCGGTCCGCCGGTCGCCGCGCGAGGCCCAGACGCCCAGCGGTAAGCCGACCACGATGCAGACGACGACCGAGAAGGCGACCATGTAGGCGGTGATCAAGGCCCTTGGCCAGAAGCCGGCAAAGGCGATAAAGAGAATAAACCCGGCCACGGTCAGCGCGAGCCGCCAGCCTTTCAGATACCAGCCCAACGAGGCGACCAGGATGACCAGCGCGAGCCAGGGAACCAGCTGAAACAGACGCCGCAAGGGGATCAGCACGTGGCGCAAGAGGTCGTCGCGGAAGATGGCCAGCGCGTCGAACAGGTTGACTGTGATGATGTCGACCAGGGCATCCCACATGGGCGCCGTCGTGACCGTCAGGTCCTTTGGCAGGATCTGGGCCAAGGGTGTTGTCAGGACCGCGGCCAGGATAGAACCGACGATGGCCCCGCCTGCCGCGGTCAAGAAGGGATGGGTGCGCCAGAACGGGCCCTCGGGGATGTGCGCCGGCTGGCGCGCGGCCAGGGCCTGGCTGAGCCGGTCGAGCGCGATCGCCATGAGCACGATGGCGACGCCGATTTCCAGCGCTTGTCCGATGCGCAAGGATTGCAGGCGGAACAGCAGATCGTGGCCCAGGCCCTTGGCGCCCACGAACGAGGCGATCACCACCATGGCCAGGCATTGCATGATGACCTGGTTGACCCCGATCATCAGCGCGTCGCGCGCCGCCGGCACCTCCACTTTCCAGAGCAGTTGCCGCGGCGTGCAGCCGGCCATGATGCCGGCCTCGGTGACTTCCTTCGATATGCCGCGCAGGCCCAGGATGGCGAGCCGCGCCATGGGCGGCATGGCGAACAGAATCGTGGCGATGGTGCCGGCCTTGTGGCCGACGCCGATGAACACGGCGACCGGGATCAGATAGGAAAAATGCGGCAGGGACTGCATGACGTTGAGCACCGGCCACAGGAGCATTTCGAACCAGCGCTTCTTGACCGCGAGGATGCCCAACGCGATGCCGATCGCCCCGGCGACCGGCGCGGCGACCAGAACCGCCGCGAGGGTGATCATGGAGAGTTTCCATTTACCGAACAGCGCCAGATAGGCGATGCAGCCGCCCGCCAAGAGGGCAAGCCTGGGCCCCTTCAGATACCAACCCCAGATCGCGGCCAATCCGACGATCAGCACCCAGGGCAGGGCGGGCAATCCCAGCGCCGGAAATCCGGCGATCAGAACGCCCTCGACGATCTGCAGCGGCCAATCGATTGCCTCGGCCCCGGCCCGGGTCAGGTCGCGGAATGTGAACAGGCCGAAGATGGCGTCCTTGCGCAGGACCTTGACGACCGCGTTGATCCAATCGATGAAGGGCACGTGCCACGGCTCGGGCACCGTAACCGCCCAGGCGGGCAGCCGCTCGCGGGCCATGACCAGGGCGAGGAACGGCCCCACGAGCAGGACCGGTATGGCCCAGGACGGCAGGCGCGGACGCCCCGTTGGCGGGCTACTCTCGGCGCCGGTCGCCGTCTCAGCCACAAGTCATTCCCGGCCGCCGAACAGGGCATCGATGACGCGCGCCCGGCGCAGGGTGCCGACGCCCGCACCCTGGGAATCGACCACCCGTATCGGGCTGTCGGTTTCCAGCACGGTCTTGGCGACGGCCGAGATCTTTTCATCCGCCGCGATGCTTGGGCCGCTGGCATCTTCCGCCGCCGCGTCCTCCATGACATCGCGCACGGTCAAGAGTTTCTCCCGGCTCACGTCTTTGGTGAACTCGCGCACGTAGTCCGTGGCCGGATTGGTGATCAATTCGGCCGCCGTGCCGCACTGAACCACCTCGCCTTCCTTCATGATGGCGATACGGTCGGCCAGGCGAATCGCCTCGTCGAAATCGTGGGTGATAAAGACGATGGTCTTTTTCAGCATCTGCTGCAGGCGCAGGAACTCGTCCTGCATCTCGCGCCGGATCAGCGGGTCCAGTGCGGAAAAGGGCTCGTCCAGGAACCAAACATCCGGCTCGATCGCCAGGGAGCGGGCGATGCCGACGCGCTGCTGCTGTCCGCCGGAAAGCTCGCGCGGGTAATAGGTCTCGCGCCCCTCAAGGCCGACCAACGCGATAATCTCCCGCGCGCGCGCCTCCCGCGCGGCCCGCGCCACGCCTTGAACTTCCAGGGGGAAGGCGATGTTCTGCAACACGGTCCGGTGGGGCAGAAGGGCGAAGTGCTGGAACACCATGCCCATCTTATGGCGGCGCAATTCGATCATTTCCTTGGCGGAGGCCTTGAGCAGGTCTTGCCCGTCGAAAAAGATCTCACCCGCCGTCGGCTCGATCAGGCGCGATAGGCACCGCACCAAGGTCGACTTGCCGGAACCGCTCAATCCCATGATCACCAGGATCTCGCTCGGCATGACCTCGAGCGAGACGTCCCGGACCGCTGGGATGTATCCGGCCGCGCGGACCGCGGCGATGTCGGGTGCGCCGCCATGGGTGCGCAAAAACCCCTCGGGGTCGCGCCCGTAAAGCTTCCAAACCTTTCGGCACGAGATTTTTTCTTCGCCCAAGCGTCCATCCCCTATTTTCTGACCCCGGTTGAACTCCGGGCCTGATTGTCATTCTGCGAGTGTGCCAGTTCGCTTCGCTAAAGACGACCCCGGGCTTTGGCGTCAGGCTTCTTATGGCCACTCTGCAACATACCAATAAACCCAGAAAGAACCATTTTAAACCAATTGGATTGGGTGTCTGCCGAAAAACCACTGATTTCGTCCGGATTTCGGCTGGAATATTACCTGCCGATCACTTTTTCGCGTTTTGGTTTGGCAAAGGGGCGTTGGTTTCTATACAAATGGTCCGAAATATGTCTACATTGGTCAAAATTGGTTCGTAGAGGCTTTTTCCACAAATAAGATAGGGAGACTTGCGATGCAGAAACTAGGGATGCAGAAACTAGGTCTGTCGGTCGTGGCTTGTGCCGCGGCACTGTTTGCGACCGGCGTTCAAGCCGACTCCAGCGATCCGATCAAAGTGCCTATTCACAATTGGTCCAGTCAGGTTGTCGGCGCCCACATCGTCGGCAAGTTGATCGAAAAAACCGGCAACGAGGTCGAATACGTCTCCGCCGACAGCCAAGTCGTCTACACCTCCATGTGCGAGGGCGACATCCATCTGGTGCACGAGGTTTGGCAGGGCGCCTTTGGCGTCGCCTTCGAAAAGGTGGTCGCCGAGGACTGCGTCATCGATGCCGCCACCCACGACGCCAAGACCCGGGAAGAATGGTGGTATCCGGAATACGTCGAGGAGTTGTGCCCGGGCCTGCCCGATTGGCAAGCGCTCAACGCCTGCGCGGCGAAGTTCTCGACCCCCGAGACCGAGCCCAAGGGCCGTTTCCTGGCCGGACCGGTCGACTGGCTGAAGCACGACTCCGAACGGGTCGAAGGCCTGAGGATGGATTTCGAGGTGGTCAACGCCGGTTCCGCCGCCGCGCTTTGGGCCGAGCTGGAATCGGCCTCCAAGCGTAAGGCGCCGGTGGTGCTGTTCAACTGGACGCCGAACTTCATCGAGGCGATCTACAAGGGCAAGTTCATCGAGTTCCCGGCCTACGCCGAAGGCTGCCGCGAAGACGCGTCCTGGGGCGTGAACCCCGACAAGGCCTACGACTGCGGCAACCCGAAGGACGGTTACCTGAAGATCGGCGTCTGGAAGGACATGCCGAAGCAGTGGCCCGATGCGTACAGGCTGGTGCAGAACATCAACTTTACCAACCTCGATGTCGCCGTCATGGCTAAGCTGGCGGACGTGGACGAAATGGAGCCCGAGGCCGCCGCCGACAAATGGCTGGCCGAGAACGAGGATCGCTGGAAGAACTGGCTGAAGCCGACCAGCTAATCGCGCGGATACGAAGCGTTTCACGAGAGAATTTGTGCCCGCCGGCTTGCGCCGGCGGGCCATTTTTCTTGCCCGTCGCCGTGCCTTCAATCCGCGTCCCTGTGGCGCGTACCGTGGCCGTCATAATCGCTAATACGTTAAGTCAGAACATGGGATTATGGGTTTGCCCCAAAACGAAAAAACGAAACTGCCGATTTAAGACTTCCGGGCACCGCCGCGGGCCTATTCCCGGTCCGGCGGCGGCTTGACTTAACGAGAAGCCAAAGCCCACACTCTTTCAACCTCCGCGCCCTGGCGGGGGGTGGGGAGGTAGAGCGGGTTGTCGGGCGAAGAGATCTACGACCTTGCGATCATTGGCGGTGGCGTCAACGGGTGCGGTATCGCGCGCGATGCGGCGGGGCGCGGTTTACGCGTTTTCCTTTGCGAACAGGGCGACTTGGCGCAGGGGACCTCCTCGGCCTCGACCAAGCTGTTCCATGGCGGGCTGCGCTACCTGGAGTACTACGAATTTCGCTTAGTCCGCGAGGCGCTGATCGAACGCGAAATCCTGCTGCGGGCCATGCCGCATATTTCCTGGCCCCTGCGTTTCGTGCTGCCCCATCACAAGGGCCTGCGCCCGGCCTGGTTTCTCCGCCTCGGCCTGTTCATTTACGATCATCTGGGCGGGCGCGAGATCCTGCCGGGCACAGCGACGCTGGACCTGACTACCGGTCCGATCGGGGCGCCGCTGAAGGACGAGTTCCGCAAGGGCTTCGAGTACTCCGATTGCTGGGTGCAGGATGCGCGCCTGGTGGTCCTGAACGCGCGCGACGCGGCCGACAAGGGCGCGACCGTCGTGGTGCGGACTCGTTGCTTGAGCGCCGAGCGGGATGCCGGCCTTTGGCGCTTGGTTCTAGAAGACGAAACCAATGGCCATAAACGCGAGATCCGTGCTCGTGGCCTGGTCAACGCGGGCGGTCCCTGGGTCGAGGACATCATCCGCAAGCGGATGCGCCTCAACACCTCCGACCGGATACGCCTGGTGCGCGGCAGCCATATCGTGGTCAAAAAGCTGTTCGACCACGACCGGGCCTACATTTTCCAGAATGCGGACCATCGGATCATCTTCGCGATTCCCTACGAGGACGATTTCACCCTGGTCGGCACCACCGAACAGGAGCATCACGACAGCCCGGGCCATGCGGTTTGCACGCCGGAAGAAGCCGATTACCTGCGTCAAGCGGCCGGAGAATATTTCAAGGCGTCGATCGCGCCGGACGATGTGGTCTGGACCTATTCGGGCGTGCGCCCGCTGTACGACGACGGCGCGAAATCGGCCACCGCGGCGACCCGCGACTATGTCCTCAAGGTCGAGGCCCAGGATGGAGCGGTGCCGATCCTGAATATTTTCGGCGGCAAGATCACCACCTATCGCCGCCTTGCCGAGGCGGCCCTGGACAAGCTGAAACCCTATTATCCGGCCATGGCAGCGCCTTGGACCGCCGGCGCCGCGCTGCCCGGCGGGGATTTCCCGGTGGACGAGGTGGAGCGGCTGTGCGTCGATTTGCAACGCCAGTATGCTTTTGTCGACGAGATCTGGGCCCGGCGCCTGGTCCGCGCTTACGGAACCCAGGCCCAATCGGTGCTGGCCGGCGCGCAGCGTCTGGAGGATCTGGGCGAAAACTTCGGTTTCAATCTGACGGCAGCCGAGGTGCGTTGGCTGATGTCCCGCGAATGGGCGCGCACCGCCGAGGATATTCTGTGGCGGCGTACCAAGTTGGGCCTACGCCTGACCGTGGAGCAGGCCGCACATCTGGACAAATGGATGCATAACAGCGACCAGGCTGCGCTGCGCACCGCGACCGCTTGAGACGAGATCGTCGGCGAACGCTGGAAGCCGGTCGCTTTGCGTCCGGGGTATCGCCCCAGGTATGATTTCGCCGCAATTTTTTGGGTAGCCGCGTGGGTAGCCGCGTGGGGAGACGCCGATGCCGACTTATGTTCTCGCCATCGATCAAGGTACGACCTCGAGCCGGGCGATCCTGTTCGATGAAAAGCTCGAGATCGCCGCCATCGGGCAAGAGGAATTCGAGCAACACTATCCCCAATCCGGTTGGGTCGAGCACGATCCGGAGGATCTATGGTCGACCACCGCGGCGACCTGCCGCGAGGCGATCGAAAGGGCGCGCGCCACGCCGGGCGATATCGCCGCCATCGGCGTCACCAATCAGCGTGAGACCACGGTGGTCTGGGACAAGGCGAGCGGCAAGCCGGTCTACAACGCGATCGTTTGGCAGGACCGGCGCACCGCGGCGACCTGCGCTCAGTTGAAGGACGCCGGGCACGAGCCGGACATCACCCGCAAGACCGGCCTGCTGATTGATCCCTATTTCTCCGCGACCAAGATCGCCTGGATCCTCGACAACGTGGACGGCGCGCGCGCTAAGGCGGACCGCGGCGAGTTGCTCTTCGGTACCGTCGATACCTATCTCATATGGCGCCTGTCCGACGGCGCCAGTCACGTCACCGACGCGACCAACGCCTCGCGGACCATGCTCTACAACATCCGCGAGGGGCGTTGGGACGAGGACCTCTGCGCCCTGTTGCGCGTGCCCATGGCCTTGCTCCCGGAGGTGCGCGATTCCGCGGCCGACTTCGGCGTGACCCGTGCCGATCTTTTCGGCCGGGAGATCCCGATCCTAGGCGTCGCCGGCGACCAGCAAGCCGCTGTGGTCGGGCAGGCCTGCTTCGAACCGGGCATGATGAAATCGACCTATGGCACCGGGTGCTTCGCCCTTCTGAACACCGGCGCCGCCCCTGTGCTGTCGAAGAACCGGCTGCTCACCACCATCGCCTATCAACTGGACGGCAAGCCGACCTATGCCCTCGAAGGTTCGATCTTCGTCGCCGGCGCGGTCGTGCAATGGCTGCGCGATGGCCTGGGAACGATCCGCGAGGCGGCCGAGACTCAGGCCCTGGCCGAACGGGCCGACCCGGCGCAGGACGTCTACTTCGTCCCGGCCTTCGTTGGGCTCGGCGCGCCCTATTGGGATGCGGAGTGCCGGGGTGCGATCTATGGGCTGACCCGGGCCACCGGCCCGGCCGAGATCGCCAAGGCCGCGTTGGAAAGCGTCGGTTATCAGACCCGCGATCTCTTGGAAGCCATGCGCGGCGATTGGCGCGCCGCGGATACGGGTGGGACCGTGCTGCGGGTCGACGGCGGCATGACCGCCTCGGACTGGAGCATGCAGTTCCTGGCCGACATCATCGGCGCCCCGGTCGACCGGCCCAAGGTGCTGGAGACCACGGCGGTGGGCGCCGCCTGGCTCGCCGGCATGCGCGCGGGGGTCTATCCGCAGGCCGACGAGTTTAGCCGAAGCTGGGCCCTGGAGCGGCGGTTCGAGCCCAAGCTCGACGCGGCCGCACAGGCCGCCAAGTTCGCCGGCTGGCGCGACGCCGTGCGCCGCACCTTAAGCGCGACCTGACGGCGCGGGAACTCAAGACGCTAGAGCGCTACCCCGGCCTTGACCTTGGCGGCCAGGGGATTGAAGCCGACACGGTAGGCGAGTTCGGCCGGGCGCTCGATATCCCAGATCGCGAAATCGGCGACCTTGCCGGTCTCCAATGTGCCGTGGCTCGCGCCCAGGCCGAGCGCTTGGGCGCCGTGCCGGGTGACGCCCAGCAGGGCTTCTTCCGGGGTCAGGCGGAACAGGGTGCAGGCCATGTTGATCATCAGCAACAGCGAGGTGACCGGGGCACTGCCCGGGTTGCTGTCGCTGGCGATCGCGATCGGCACGCCGGCGCGGCGCAGCGCCTCGACCGGCGGCTGCTTGGTTTCGCGCAAGGTGTAGAACGCACCGGGCAGCAGCACCGCGACCGTGCCGGATTGCGCCATGGCCGCGATGCCGTCCTCGCTGGTGTATTCCAGGTGATCGGCGGACAGGGCTTGGAAACGGGCCGCCAGGGCGGCGCCGCCCAGATCGGAAAGTTGGTCCGCGTGCAGCTTGACCGGCAAGCCCTGGGCCCGTGCCGCCTCGAACACCCGGGCGGTTTGTTCGGGCGTGAAGCCGATGGTTTCGCAAAAGGCGTCGACCGCGTCGGCCAGGCCGGAGGCCGCCACCACGGGCATCATGGCGACCACGGTTTCGATGTAGTCGGCGTCGCGGTCCCGGTACTCCGGCGGCACGGCGTGGGCGCCCAGGAAGGTGGTCTTGACCGTGACCGGCAGGGATTCGCCCAGGCGCCGGGCGACCCGCAACTGCTTCAACTCCTGGTCCAGGTCCAGGCCATAGCCCGACTTGATCTCGATCGTCGTGACGCCCTCGGCGAGCAAGGCCTCGATCCGCGGTTTTGCCGCCGCGCCCAGGGCGTCCTCGTCGGCCGCGCGGGTCGCGCGCACGGTCGAGACGATGCCCCCGCCGGCGCGCGCGATCTCTGCATAGCTTGCACCCTCCAGGCGCTGCTCGAATTCCTGCGCCCGGTCGCCGCCGTAGACCAAGTGGGTATGACAGTCGACCAAGCCGGGGGTCAGCCAGCGGCCGTCCAGACGGTGAACCTTACGGGCCAGAGACTCAGGCGGTCCGGGCAACGCGATTAGCGGGCCGACCCAGGCGATCCGCCCGGCCTCGGCGGCGATGGCGCCGTTCTCGATCGCGCCGTAAGGCGCGCCGCTGTTTGCCGCCATGGTGGCCAGGCGGCCGCCGATCCAGATCGCGTCCCACATGATGCCCTAAAGTTCCCGCTGTTCGCGCCCTATACAAGCCCCGTCTTAGTGCATAAGGTCGCGCCCAGGAAACCCTCCAATCGCGCGCGGGCCGCATGCCGACACCCTCGTTATTCGCCACCCAGGCCTTGCTGCTCGAAGGCTGGGCGCGTGATGTGCTGCTCGAATTGGGGCCGGACGGCAGCTTCACCCGGGTCACCCCCGGATCGGCGCCGGAGGATGCCGATGGACCGGTCGAGCGGCTCGCCGGCCCGGCCGTGCCCGGTATGGCGAACGTGCACAGCCACGCCTTTCAGCGCGCCTTGGCGGGCCTGACCGAGCGCGCCGGGCCGCAAGAGGACAGCTTCTGGACCTGGCGCGACCTGATGTACGGTTTCGTCCGGCGCATGACGCCGGAACGGGCCGAGGCGGTCGCGTCTCAACTTTACATCGAGATGCTGAAGGCCGGTTACACGGCGGTCGGCGAGTTCCACTACCTGCACCACGGGCCGGACGGGCGCCCCTATGACGACCCCGCCGAGATGTCGAAGCGGGTGATCGGGGCGGCCCAAATGGCGGGCATCGGCATCACCCATCTTCCCGTGCTTTATGGCTATGGCGATTTCGGCGGCCAGGCGGCGGGCGAGGGCCAGCGCCGTTTTCTGCATGAGCCCGAGGCCTTCCTGCGCCTGGTCGAGGGCTTGATCGCGGCGCACCGCGGCGATACTCAGGTGCGGGTCGGCATCGCGCCCCATTCCCTGCGCGCGGTGACAGGCGAGACCCTGCAGGCCGCCGTCCAGGGATTGAACGGTCTCGATCCTTCGGCGCCCATACACATTCATATCGCCGAGCAGCAAAAAGAAGTGCGCGACTGCATCGAGTGGTGCGGCGAGCGCCCGGTCGAATGGCTGCTGCACCACGCCGGGCCCGATCAGCGTTGGTGCCTGGTGCACGCGACCCACGTGACCGAGGAGGAGGTGACGCGCCTGGCGGGTTGTGGTGCGGTCGCCGGCCTGTGCCCGACCACCGAGGCCAACCTGGGCGACGGCGTGTTTCCCGCGCCGGGGTTCCTGGCCGCCGGGGGCGCCCTCGCGATCGGATCCGACAGTCATATTTCGATCAGCCCGGTCGAGGAGTTGCGCTGGCTGGAATACGGCCAGCGCCTGACTCTGCGGCGGCGCAACGTGCTATCCGGCGGTGCCGACGCGCCCTCCGTCGGTGCCTTCCTGTACAAGCGCGCCTTGGCCGGCGGTGCCCAGGCCCTGGGCCGCCCGATCGGACGCCTGGCGCCGGGCTGCCGCGCCGATCTCGTGGTGCTCGACGACTGCCTGCCGACCTTGGCCGGAAAGTCCGGCGACGTTCTGCTCGACGCCGCGATCTTCGCCGGCAACCGGAACCCGGTGCGCGATGTCATGGCCGGGGGGAAATGGGTCGTGCGCGCGCGCCGGCATGGGCGCGAGGAGGAGGTGCTCGAGTCCTATGTTCGTGTGCTCGGAGACCTCACCGACACTTGAGTGCTTGGCCGAGTTGTATGTCGGCTTGAAGCTCCGCCCGGAATGCCCGATGTTGCCCCGTTGCGGACCTTAGCGTCGCGGCGTCCGGACTCAATCCGGTTTCTTCCGGTCGCCCCTCAGCTTCGGTCGTGGACGAAATCCTCCACTTACGGTGAAAAATGACCCTAAGCGGTCATTCAACTCACAAGCCCAGGATGGCGACAATGCGGACAAAGCGGACCTCTTCAGACAAAACTGTCGTAATAGGTTACTAGGCACTATGCGCACTTCATACGATACGATCGGCGTCAATTATTCCGATCTCAGGAAACCTGACTCCCGGATTGAAATGGCGATCTCAAAGGCTCTGGGAACCGCCAAAACTGTTTTGAATGTTGGCGCTGGAACGGGATCGTACGAGCCGGCCGACAGATCGGTCACGGCCATCGAGCCTTCAATCGAAATGATCCGACAGCGCAGTGCGTTGGCAGCTCCGGTTATCCAGGGCTACGCCGAAAACTTGCCCTTCGACGACAATTCCTTCGATGCGTCGACGGCGATCCTGACAGTTCATCATTGGGCCGACAAAGAGAAAGGCCTCAAAGAGATGCGTCGCGTGACGCGGGGCCAAGTCGTAATACTAACATTCGATCATTTGCATCGGGGGTTCTGGCTTGCCGACTATATTCCAGAGCTTGTGAGGCTGGACGAGGGGCAAATGCCAAGGATGACAGATTTTGAAGCGTGGCTTGGGCCGGTGGAGACGATGCCCGTTCCGATACCTCATGACTGTACCGACGGTTTCTTGGGTGCCTATTGGCGACGACCCGCGGCATATCTCGATCCTAAAATCCGGGCCGCCATTTCTTGCTTCTGGGCGATGGACAACGTTTCCTCGGCGTTGAAAAAACTTGCGAGCGACTTGAACTCCGGTGCATGGGCGCAGCGATATTCCGAACTGCTCGAACTCGATGAGTATGATTTTGGCTACCGCCTTGTAACCACGAAGTGTTGAGTTCTTAGAATCGAGATTCTCACCCAAATTAAGGGTCAGCTCAGGGCTCGTTCTCTCCGCATGGCGGGAAATGGCGAAAGGCAGCTATTGGCTATACAACGCCGTCCCGGCCATATCGCCAGTCCGTCTGCTCAGACCCCAGCTCCGGACTCTCCGGCACCGATGTCAGCTATCGAGCCGGTTCCGTCCGGTGTACTGTCGGAACCGGGCATGACCGGCGCCCCCGTCTGACGGGGAGAAATGACCCAAAGGAGAAGTCTCCCGTACCGCAGGAAGCAGAGTATTGGTCGCTGACGACGCTGCAGGAGAAGCTGGCGAAGATCGGCGCCAAGGTCTTGCGACATGGCCGCTACGCCACGTTCCAGCTCGCAGCGGTCCCTGTTCCCAAAACTCTGTTCGCCAAGATCCTGCACCTGTTTGACTGGCTCAGACCGAAGTCCATGCCAACATGACGAACGGGCTGTCGCTCATGCGTACCGACGAAGGGACGAGTGTATCTCTAACATGGTCCAAACGGTCATTTCCTGCACCGCCATGGCCAATTGGCCCTACATTCCATGATATCGGCAAGGCAGAGGTCGCTAACCTCACGCTGGTTGCCCGTCGAGAGATTCTGAGCACCGCTCAACCCGTTCAGAGAACCTCACTTGGGGAATTCCGGCTTAAAAACTGACTAAGAATGAGGTACACTTTTGGATTCACGTGATTAACGACATGGCCCGCAATCTCGTAGTGTTCACCTTGGCCCGGAGAGGTCGATCATGGCTAATATCCGTACGTTGTTGATCTGCATTGTGAATGTCATGTTAGCGATGCTGGTAGTAACGGGCGCGGGGCACGCTAGCACTGGAGATTGCTGGACTGTACGCAATACAACTTCCAGAGACGCAGTAGTTCTCGCGGAATGGAAGCCCTACGTCCCAAATAACGGCGTAGTACGCGTCGCATTGAACCCCGGCGGACACTATTCGTTCTGCGGTAGGGCTGCCCAAGCGACCTTGAAGATCGGCTCGCTTGGTCACGCATTCCAGAACGGTCGGTGGATTTATGTAGCTCACTCACCGGGCGATCCTCCCGGTGAGTATCTAATAGTGAATGCGAAAAAACCAGTTGCAAAGAAACTCGGTGCCGATTGTCCAGTTCAACCAGCCAACAAGTGTGCCCTACTTGTTCTTCGCGAAATCTACGTCAACGACACCAACGACAATTTTCTCAATGGCAACACCGATGAAATTCGCATTCGCTTTTGCCGTACGACTCCGTCTGGTGATCAAAAGTGCAATTGGGTGGGGCCTCATCTGAAAAAGATGGGAAAGGGCCGGCACTGGAAAGGCAACGCTAATCTAGGCGTGTTTGGCCAATTCGATTGTCCGAATCGATTCCAGCTAATCGAAATTGATACCGAGAGTAATCTTACAAAGAGAGATTCAATTGGACGGTGGGAATGGGACAGAAAGAACGGCAAGCTTACTTCGGGAAGCTGGGTTCCAAATTACATCCATAAACCTCGCCCGACGGACCCCAAGAACTGGACGTGGCTCGTGCTTGAGGATTCGGGAGCACACTATGATGTCTTTCTAGAAATTATTCATCAACAATGTCCGGGGTAAAGGCAGGAACGGAGGTAGCAAAAATGTGGAAGTGGATCATTCTCGCGAGCCTGTCTTTTGGTATGGTCACAGCGACGATCATGTATCGAAACACCGAGTCGGGCCAGGTGCACGAAATTGTGCAAGCGGCGCAGACATGCAATCCGAGTGACAGAGAGCACTGTAATATGAGGTTAGCGAACTGTACGAGTACACTAACGCCCGGTACGTCAGACTATAAAGAGAAGTTTGATGAATGTTGGGAGAGCCACGCTCGTTGCTTAATGCTCAACGGATGCTAGTAGCCCAGTCTGTTCAACCGACCGAATGCTGAGCTTGAGGAGCTCCAGGAACTCTTCTCGAAGGAACTGTCCGGGATGGCTGGGCTTCGCGCCTAATTCAATTCCGTTCTTCGACATCAGTAATAACTCTCCAAAAATGAACCAGCTATCTCACCTTCTTCGGTCCTGAATTTGATCCGCCAAGTCCCAGTTAAATGCGTCGACGTGTTTAACAACCGCCGATCTGCCCGAGCGTTGAGACCCAGGATGGCGGAGCAGGCTTGAGAGTCCGATAATGGCACTTCCCGGCCGTGCCGGACGCTATTTCGCCATGTCTGAAAGGTTCCTCTAAGCGGACCAGTCGTGTCCGATGCCAGAGCTTGGTTCCCGTTCGTGCGCTTGGGCGCTGTGCCCCTGTTTTCGCTCGGCGCCTAGCTGTAACAGCGCGCCTTGGCCGGCGGGGCCGTGAGAGCGAGGCCTCGTGGGCCCATGCCGGGGTGCCTTCGGAGTCTTTGGCGATTTGAGCGACGGTGCGTCGGCGGTGGAACGGGCCACGCGGCACGACGAAGCCATTGCGCGCGGGGGCACCTCTGGCACATGCTCGCCGGCCACCCTAGTCGGCGCAACATTCGCGAAAGGCAATTGCAAGGCCATGATAAGTATCGAGCGCGCGGGCGAAATCAACTTCACCTATCTCTCCGGGCCGGACATCGCGCGCCTGGATATGAGCGACGACGAGATCCTCGATGCGGTCGAGGCCGGCCTGCGCGCGCAAGGGCAGGGCGAGACCGTGATCGAGCCGCGCGTGCACCTGGAGCCGGACCCGGCCTTCAAGGGTCATTTCAATGTCCTGCGCGGGTACATCGCGCCCTTGGATGTGGCCGGGGTCAAGATCGTCGGCGACTACGTGGACAACTACAAGCGGGGCCTGCCGTCCGAGATGGCTTTGCTCAACCTGTTCGATCCGCGCACCGGCATGCCGCGCGCCCTGGTCGACGCGACCGCGATCACCGAGATGCGCACCGGGGCCATGACAGCCCTGGGCGCGAAATACCTGGCGCGCAAGGACGCCAAGGTTCTGGGCCATATCGGGGCGCGGGGCTCCGCCTACTGGAACGTGCGTCTGCTCGACCGCCTGTTCGATTTCGATGAGATCCGGGTTCATTCGCGCCGGCGCGAAAGCCGCGAGCCCTTCGCCGAAGGCCTAAGCGCGGACTTGGGCAAGCCGGTCCGCGCCGTCGACACCTGGCAAGCTTGCTTGGAGGGCGCGGACATCCAGGTCGAAGCCTCGCGCCTGCCGGCGCCCGAGCCCTTGTTCAAGACCGCCTGGGTCAAACCGGGCAACTTCGTGGTGCCCTACGGCACCATGAGCGCGGTCGAGCTATCGCTCACCGATCCCATGGACAAGCTGGTGGTCGACGATTGGGGCCAATGCAAGGGCGGCAAGCTGGGCAGCCTGCGGGCCCATGTCGACGCCGGCAAATTGAGCGCGGAGACCCTGCACGCGGAGCTTTGCCAGATCGTGACCGGGCAGAAGCCGGGGCGCGAGTCGCCGGACGAGACCATCCTGTTCTGGCACCGGGGCCTCTCGCTGTCCGATATCGCTCTCGGTGCCGCCATGCTCGACAAGGCCAAGCGTCTGGGGATCGGCCAGACCCTGCGCTACGCCTGATCGGCCGAGGCAACGGCGGAGGGGATAGCGACGAACGCGCCGGGCGACCATCGTTTGGCTGGTCCGCTCACAAGAATGCTGCTAGGATTGGTTGCATCAACGAGAGAACTCGTTAACTAATCGATACAAAAATAAGCCGCCGCCGCCGTGACCATTAAGAATAGACCGGCCAATTATTAAAGATCCGGCGCGGAATAGCGGCGACTTTGCAGGGAGTGTCATCATGTTCAAAAGATTTTGCGGCGCTATCGCCGCCGCCTGCCTCGGAACCGTTGTGCTGATGTCGTCCGGCGATACCCAGGCCCAGCAGGCAGAGAACTATCGCCAGCAGATCAACCAAGGCACGGTTTCGATCATCTCCGGCGGGGTGACCGGCACTTACGTCCGCATCGCCAGCGACCTGGCGAACGTCCTGGACGATGGCAACGAGCTTCGGGTCCTGGCGATCATCGGCAAGGGCTCGGTTCAGAACATCGACGATATTCTGTACCTGCGCGGGATCGACATCGGGATCGTCCAATCGGATGTCTTCGCCTTCGTGAAGAGCCAGAACAAACATCCGACCATCGACCAAAGAATTCGTTATATTACAAAACTTTATAATGAAGAATTCCACTTGCTTGCCAACCAAGGCGTTGCCCGGGTCGAGGATTTAGCGGGCAAGCGGGTGAATTTCGGCCGGCGGGGCAGCGGCACCGCCATGACCGCCAGCGTGGTCTTCGACACCCTGGGCATTCAGGTCGAGCCGGCCTACGACGATCAGGCCCTGGCCCTGGAGAATGTGAAAACCGGCAAGACTGCCGCCATGGTCTATGTCGCCGGCAAGCCCGCCTCGATATTCGAGGCGATTGGGGCCGGCGAGAACGTTCACTTCCTGGAAATGCCCTTGAGCCCGGCGCTGTTGGAAACCTATTTGCCGTCGCGCCTGACCAGCCAGGACTATCCAGGCTTGGTGCCTGACGGCGAGGCGGTGCCGACCTTGGCCGTGGGGGCGGTGATGGCGACCTATAACTGGCCCGAGGGGCACGACCGGAACCGCAAGGTCAGCCGCTTCATCGAGTCCTTCTTCGGCCGCTTCGAGGACTTCCAAAAGCCGCCGCGGCATCGCAAGTGGAACGAAGTCAGCCTTGGCGCGCAAGTGCCGGGTTGGACCCGTTACGAACCGGCGGCCGAGTGGCTTCGGCGCAACGGCGCGAACTGATGGCGGGTTCGCCGCGCCGCAGATCCGGGATTCGAGATTAGGGTTTGAGCCAGGCGCGCAGGGCCTGCAGGTCTCGGCTGGCCTGGTCTTCGCCGGCCGCGATCGCGCGCTCGTACCAATGTATCGCCAGAGCGGGGTTGCCGAGTGTGCCGCGCGTGCCCAGCTCGCTCAGCACACGCGGATCGTAGGTCCGCCCGACCGCCGTCAGGGCCGTCGGGTCGCCCATGTCGGCCGCTTGCTCAAAGAACAGGCGGGCCGAGGCCACATCGCCCCGCTCCAGGTACTCGCCACCGCGCGTCAGCATCAGCTGGGCTGGATTCGACCGGTTCGCGGTTTGCGTTCGGCCGGCGGGCTTCGCGGCGGGTTTCGGGGCCGATTTCGGGGCGGCCGCTACGGCCGGCGCGGCGGCCGGCACCACGTCACTGGGCTTCAGCTTGTCGGTTTTGTCCGGGGCCGCAGGGGCGGCGGCGATCAGGGCCTCCTTGGCGGTTGCCGCCCGGGTTGAGGGCTCGCTACCCGCCGCGCGCAACTCGGCTTCGGCCAGCGACCGGGCCAAGTCCTTGGCTTCGGTTTTCCAGCGATCCAGTTCGGCGTCCAGGCGGCCGAGGTTCTCGCCGTCCTGCGCCGATTCGGATTCCAACGTTCGTAATTCGCTTCGTGCGTCGGCCAGACTGCTGGCGAGCAATTCGACGCGGGCCTGGGCTGTGGCGCGTTGCGTCTCTTGTTGCGCCGCCATGTCTTGGACCGCCGCCAATTCGGCCTTGAGGCGATCCGTGTCGCTCTTCGCGGCGTTGGCGGCTGCGCGCAACGTTTCTGTTTCGTCGCGACTTTGGCTCAGCGCTTGATTGAGCGATTCGGCGCGTGCCACCGCCGCTTGACGCTCTTCGCCCAGGCCTGCCACCTGTCTTTCGGCGGTGGCCAGTTTCGAGGCCAGTTGCGCCGAGGTGCCGCTCGTGCCGTCCAGGGACGCGCGCAGGCTTTCGATTTCCTTCTCGGCGCTGCTTAGGTTCCGCGCCAATTCATCGGCCCGGGCGGTGGCGCTGTCCCGCGCCGCCGTAACCTGGCCGGATTGTTCGCGTGCGCCGGCCAGGAGGGTGCTCAACTCGGCCGCTTGGCCGTTGAGGCCCTCCATCTCCGCGTGCAGCTCCGTATTGGCCTTCATGGCGAGCGAGAGGTCTCCCTCGAGCCCTCGACTGCGCAGCTGTGTCGTTTCCAGGCTCGCGCGAAGCTGAACGGTCGCCTGGCGGCCGGTTTCCAGTTCTGCGTTGAGCCGCGCGATTTCCTTGCCTGCGCGCTCGGCGGCGGTCTTCAGGCCCTCGACGTCGCGCTCGGTCTTGCCCAGAGTTGCCTTCAAGCGGCGCGACTCGGTTTCGACCCCGGTCAATTCCGCGACCCGCGCCTGTGCGGCCTCAAGGTCGGATTCAGCCGCGGCCATGCGGCCGGTCAGCGCTTCGCGCCCGGCGGTCGCCGTTCGGGTTTCCTGATCGGCCGCGCCCAGTTCCGTGGTCAGGCGTTGAATTACGGCCTGAGCGGCGGCGCCGGATTGGCGCAGGTTTTCGATCTCGTCCCGTGCCGCGATTTCGGCCGCGGACGATTCGCTCAAGCGGGTCCGGGCGGTGGCGAGCTCTGCCTCGGCCGCCGCCAGATTGGCCTCGAGTGTCTGTTGTCCCGCGGTCAGGTCTTCGGTGCGCGCGGTCGCGGCGCCGAGCTCCTTTTCCAGGCGCGCCACATCCGCCCGGTCCGCGGCGCCGGCGCGGGATAGGGTTTCGATCTCGGCGCGCGCCGCCGTCAAGTTCTCGGTCAGGGCGGCGCTGTTCTGCTCAAGTTTCAGGCGCGCCAGCTTGCCGGCCTCGATCTCGCCTTGGGCCGTGGCGAGCGCTTCGCTCAGGCCGCGCGTGGCGGCTTCGGCGGCGGCGGCCTCCGTACCCGGCTCGCCCCCGGTACGGGCTACCGCCAGGGCTGTGGTCAGTTGCTGGACCGCCGTCCTGAGATCGGCGTTCGCTTGCTCTGTCTCGCTTAAGCTCTGTCGAACCCCGTCGGCTTCGGCGGTTTGGGCGTGCAAGCCCGCGATCTCTTGCCGCGCCGCCGCCAGTTCAGCGGCAAGAGCTTCGGAGTCCGGGCGCGTTTGAGCGGCGCTGTTGTCCGTTGCCGGGGCACTTTGTTGCGTTTGCCAAATAGTGTTCAGGCCGGGCCCGCCGAACTCCAACCACGCGGCCGCACCCGCGGCGGCGAGCAGCGCACCGCAAATCGCACCGGCCGCGATACCGGGCAGGCTGGACGCCGCGGCCGGCGCCTGCCGGCGGGGCGTCCCGATTGGGGACCCCGGTTTCATGACCAGGACCGGCACGTCCTGGGTCACCGTACCGGCCTTGCTGGCGCGAGCCTTGGGCCGGAAGGTTTTGCGCAGCGATCCTCGAGCCGAGGGTTCGGCCGGTCTACGGGCTGCAGCCGCGGTATCGACGGCAGGCGGACCCAGGGCCGCGACCGGGGCCGGCTTAGGGTCGGGGTCTTTTGCGCCCTGAGGCGAAGAGCCTTTGGCGTCCTTCGGTGCGGGATCGTTTTGGCTCTCTAGCGCGGCATCCTTTAAGCCGCTCGGCGCTGTGCCGGCGCTCGGCTCGGCGGCTTTTCCCTTGCTCGCCGAAGGCTCGCCTTCATTGATGACCTGGGCCTCGGAACCGGTTGCATCCGCCGTGGCCAAATCGTCCTGGTCCGGGCTGCGCCGTGCGCCCGCTGAGGCAAACGCCTGGGAGCCGATGCGCTCCATGGCGCGAACCACCAAACGGGACACCTCGCTCGGGTCCGGGTCCGGCTTTTCTTTCGACCCTGCCTCTAAGAGCGGCGTCTGCTCGTCATCGGCGGGCTCGGCCCAGAAATGCGGCAGCAGCCGATCCTGCTCGCGGCAAAAATTTTCGAGATCGCTCCAGCACAACTGGCGGTGCGGGTCGGGCTCGACCTTGAGGCGGGTGGGCGCAAGATCGCCGTCCTCGGATTCCGGGCCCAAAGACGCCCCATCGGCGGAAGCGGCATAGGCCCACTCCGCCAACTCGCGCTCAAGGTCTTTGGCGCTGTCTCCGGTCTCCGCGCTCCACAACTGAGCGATTTCTTCAATGCTCAGCTGTTGCGGCCGTACGTCCTGTGCGGCCATGAAAGGGTTGTTCCCTGTGTGCCTCTTGGTTGCCTGGATATTACATCACAGGCCAAGCCGACGCCATTGCGGAGATGAAACAGGGAAGAAAAAAGCAGAAATTTGGGCGTTGTGGTTAATAAACCGGGCCTCAGGTGAAATATCCGCGGGCCCTAGCTCAAGCGATGGACCGGGGACTCCTTGGGCCAGAACAGGTAACGCAGGGCGATTCGGCCGTAACCGGGCAAAAGATAGCCGCCGTTATGCTCCAAAACGGCTTCTCGGTTCTGCCAATAGCGTGCCGGCAAGCGGTACCAGGCGGTTCCGGGCTCAAGGTGATGCACCGTGTGAAGATTGTTGTTCAGAAACATCAGGGACATAACCGGGCCCGACTCGACAATGGCGGTGCGTTCGCGAACCTCTGGGCGGGCCTGGTGTTCGAGGAACGAGCGCACGAGATTGAAGCTGGCGCCCGGATAAGCGAAGAAGACAAGATATTCGATCACCGGAATATCGCATATGCCCACGACCCAGCCGAGTACCAGGGCGCAGGACACGACATGCCAGGCCCAGATGCCCAGGTGCCGGCGGTCGCCCGCCAGGACTCGGCCAATTTCCCCGCTTCCCAGGCGCCAAAGGCTCAGGAATGGCCCCAAGGCCAGGCGTCCGGCCAGGGTGTTCAGAACCCAGAACCAGGCCCGCGAAATCGGGCCGAATCGGGCCCAATTCTGGGGCGTCACATAGAAGGATTCAGGGTCATCGACCGGGTCGGTCAGGGCGGCGTCGTTGTGATGGGTTAGGTGGGTTTCGCGATAGATCCGAAACGGCATCCAAAGCCAGAGAATTGGGAAAACCAGGCCTTCGTTCACGCGCGGCCAGGGCGTCGGGTGGCCATGCACGACCTCGTGCTGAAGCGCGCCATGCCAGGCCAGTAAATAGGCCGCCAAGGGGACCACCAGCCACCAAGGCAGGGCGTGATACCACCAGGTCAAGAGCCCGAAGCCGCCGTAAATAGCTACGGCAACCGCAATAGTTGGCCATTCGATGCGCGCCGGCGTCCGGCCGCTCAGTGTTCGTCCCATGCCCGACTCCTGGCCCTTATTCCGGTCCGGCAAATGTCTAGCCGAGCCTTCGTGGACCGTATCTTCGGATGAGGATATCGCTCTATGTCTTTGATAACAACGATGGAATGTGCATAATCTAACAATGTTGTCAACAAAGCGAGCGGTTTGGTGACAACTCGTAAATTCGTTGATACTATCATCAGTAGTTTGGGATGCCGACGGCCGCCCCGGCGGGGCCTGTGGGCCCACCCTGGGTGCCAAGCCAGCATTGGGCCTAAATGAGGAGCGTTAGCCTTGGTAAAGAAGCGACAGACGGTTGAGGTGTTTCGCGAGCGCCTGACCGCCGCGATCGAGAGTTCGGGCCTAAGCCGCGCCGCCTTCGCGGAGCGGGCCGGCCTCGACCGCTCGACGCTTTCGCAGCTTTTGTCTCACAACAACGATCGCCTGCCGCGTGCCGAGACCATCGCGGCGATCGCGGCGCGCGAGCAGATCAGCGTGGACTGGCTCTTGGGTATCAGCCAGGAAGGCCAGCTCGGTGCCGGCGTCTTGGCGCAGGTTCTGGAGATCGAGGCGGGTGCCGGTTCGCCGGCCGACGCCCGCCTGGCGCGCTGGCGGGCCGAGGCAGCCGGATACAAGATCCGTTATGTGCCCACGACCCTACCGGATTTCCTCAAGACCGAGGAGGTGATCCGCTACGAGTACCACGAGTATGACACCCGTTTGCCCAAGGTGCGCATCGAGCAGGCCGAAGAGGGGCTAGCTTACACGCGCCAGCCGGAAACCGATGTCGAGGTGTGCACTTCGATCCAGTCCCTAGAGGAGTTCGCCCTCGGCCATGGGATTTGGAGCGGATTGCCGGCCGCCGTCCGGGCCGCGCAACTGGATGCCGCCGCAACCTTAATGGAGGAGCTTTATCCGAGCTTCCGTTGGTTCCTCTTCGATGGGTTGCAACGCTATTCCGTGCCGCTGACCATTTTCGGGCCGAAGCGCGCGGCGATCTATCTGGGCGACATGTATTTCGTGTTCAATTCGACCGAACATATCCGGGTTCTGACTCAGCGTTTCGACGATTTGATCCGCCACGCGGTGGTTCAGCCGCCCGACGTGACTGCGATGGTGCGAAAGCTGAGAGATGACTTGGAGGCCGCGGCGAAATCCGGCAACGGCGCGGCGACCGATGAGGCAAGGGGGCCGGTCCAATGAGCGAAACCGCGAAGCGGCCGCAGGCCAAGGGCGGTTGCCTGTGCAGTGCCGTGACCTACGAGGTCTTTGGGCCCATGCGCCAGGTCATCAATTGCCATTGCGGTCAGTGCCGGCGCACCCACGGCCACTTCGCGGGTTATTCCAACGTGCGCCGGGACGATTTCGTCCTGACCGAGGAGCGGGGCCTGAAATGGTACGAGTCCTCGGACGTCGCTCGGCGCGGCTTCTGTGGCGAGTGCGGCGGCAGCCTGTTCTACGACCGACGGATCGGCGACACGATCTCGATCGCGGCTGGCACCCTGAATGAACCGAGCGGCCTGAAGACGGTGGCGCACATCTTCATGGCCGATAAGGGCGACTATTACGAGATCGACGACGGATTAAAGACCTACCCGGGAACTCAGACCAAAGCCTGAAAGGGAATGCGCCAGTGACCACCGTCAGCCTGCCCATGTACGACCTACCGGAGGCCGAACGCGCGACCGATGCCTGGTGGTCGGGCCTGGCGCGTGCCATGAGTCGCGAAGGTTTGCCCGAGGTTCCGGACCGCTTGACCCGTGGCCGGAGTTTCGCCGAGCTGTGGCGCGATCCGGACCTCCTGTTCAGCCAAACCTGCGGCTATCCCCTGACCCATGCCTACAAGGACGATCTGCGTTTGGTCGCAACACCGGTCTTTGCCGCGCCCGGCTGCCAGGGTGCGTCCTATTGCAGCCTGGTCGTGGTGCGCGACGACGACCCGGCGCAAACGCCAACCGATTTGAAAGGGCGCGTTGCCGCCTTCAATTCGTCCGATTCTCAATCCGGTTACAGCGCGCTACGCGCGGTGATGGCGCCTTATAGCGAGGACGGAAAAGTCTTCGCACGCACGATCCAAAGTGGGTCTCATGCCGAGAGCCTGGCCATAGTGGCGCGTGGGGACGCGGATGTTTGCACGGTCGATTGCGTGACCCACGCCCTGCTGGCGCGCTATCGTCCGGCGTCAGTAAACGGTCTGCGCGTCCTGGCCGAAAGCCCTGGCGCGCCCGGCTTACCCTATGTCACGCGGGCCGGCTTGGATGACGACCGCCTAGCCCGTCTGCGTGCCGCCCTGTTCGCGGCGCTCGACGATTCCGGCTTGGCTGAGGCCCGCGCCGCGCTGCTGATCGCCGGCGCGGAGATCATGCCGGAGACAGCTTACGACCGGATCCTGGAGATCGAGCGCACCGCCGCCGACCTTGGTTACTCCAAACTCGCCTGAGCATCCTTGAGCGCGTGCCGTGCGGCCACTGCCACGGCCGCCAGGTCTCGGGCCGCGTCGATGCGCGTCCAGGCGATCTTGCCGAGATCGTAATCTTGCTGCGCGCGCAGGACCGGCGCGGTTGCGTCGGAGGCGTCGCCACGGCGGTGTTCCACCCGTTGCAACTGCACCTTTTGCGGCGCCTCGAGCCACAGGCCGGCAAAGGGCACACCCAATTCCGCCGCTAAGTTCTCGGCCGCTACGCGTTCCTCCGGCCGGGCATAGACTGCGTCGAGGACAACCGCCCGGCCGGCGCCAAGCGCCGTGCGCGCGCGGTCCAGCATGGCGTCATAAACCTCTTGGCTGGCTTGGGCCGTGTAGGCCGCGCTCGGCAATCGGGTTAACTCGCCGACATCGGCCAGGCTCTTGCGCAAGACATCGCTGCGCAGATGCAACGCGCCCGGCGGCGCGCCGAGCCCCGGCGCCAAGGCGCGGGAGAGGGCGGTCTTGCCGGTGCCCGACAAGCCGCCGACCGCAACCAAACGCGCCGGCGCGGGGGCCAGATAAGCCATGGCCGCGGCGGCATAGGCGCGCGCGTCGTCGTGCAGCCGGTTGCGGACCTCGGCGTCGGTTTGGCTGGCCACCATGCTGGCGCTGACCTTGGCGCGGACCGCCGCGCGCACGGATAGGAATAGGGGCAGGGCGGCCAAGCCGGCGATATCGGCACGCCGTTGCAGGTAGCGGTTCAGGACGATGTTGGCGAAAGCGCACAGGCCGCGCCGTTCCAAATCCATGAGCAGGAAGGCCAGGTCGTAGAGCACGTCGATGCAGGCGATGGCGTCGTTGAACTCGATGCAGTCGAAGATAACCGGACGGCCTTCGATCACGCAGATGTTGCGCAAGTGGAGATCGCCGTGACAGCGGCGGACAAGGCCGCCCTCAAGGCGCGCGTCCAGCAGCACCACCACTTGGCCGAGGGCGCGTAGGGTCGCTGCTTCCAGCCTGGGCGCGTCGGGGAACAGATCGGGCCGTGCCGTCATTTCGGCGGCGTTTTCTACAATCACCGCGCGCAATCCGGCCGCACCGCCACCGGTCTTGCCCGCTGCCGCGTTTTGGCCGGCGACCGGCTCCGCCGCCTCGTGCAGGGCCGCGATCTCGTCCGCCAGATCGGCCATCATGGCGGCGCTCAGCTTGCCTGCCCGCGCCAGGCGGTCGCCCAGGTTCGCCTGATCGAAGCGGCGCATGACGACCATCCATTCGATTGCCTCGCCCGGACCGCCGATGGCCAGCGCGCCGTCGGCCCGGCGCACCAAAGGTTCCGCCGCCAGATACAGTGAGGGCGCGGTGCGCCGGTTCAGCGCAACTTCGCGCACACAGGCCGCATGTCGCAGCGCCAGGGTGGAGAAGTCCATGTAGGGATACTTGACCGCACGCTTGACCTTGTAAGCGCGCTCTCCCGCGAGGAACACCATGGCGCCGTGAGTGTCGATACGCTCGACCGAGGTTACCCCGGGCCCGTGGTTGCGCGGATCGCCCAGCCATTTGGCGGATTCGCCCTGAGCGGCGACAACGTGCTTGGGAAGCTCGGGCGCTCGGGGGCGCGGGGCCTTTGATTTCGCCATGCTACTCCGTGGCTCGCGCGGACTGTTTAGGTCTTGAGCTTCCGCGCCGCCTTGATGTGGGTCAAGGGCGCGGGGATGCGCCGGCCCCTGGGTGCTGCTACTCTTGGAGTCTGGCCTTGATAGGGCCGCAACAAACGCGAAGCGAGTCCCATGCCCATCGATGCCTTATCCTCCGAAATGCTGTGCTGGCGCTGCGCCGCGGGCGAATTGCTGGTTGCCTCGTCGGACGACCTCGAAGACCTAGGCGACGCGATCGGTCAAGAGCGCGCCATCGCCGCGATCCGATTCGGGATCGAGATGCCGCGGGCGGGCTACAACATTTTCGCCCTGGGGCCGGAAGGGATCGGCAAGCATACCTTGCTCCGGCGCTTGATGGAGGCGCGGGCGAAGGACCAGGCACGCCCCTTCGACTGGTGCCACGTCAGCAATTTCGAGGACCCGCGCGCGCCCCGGCTCTTGCAATTGAACGCCGGTCGCGGGGCGGCGTTCCGCGACGACATGGCCCATTTTGTGGAGGAGGTCCGCCACGCTCTTCGCTCCGCCTTCGAGAGCGATGACTACCGGACCCGGCGTCAGGTTCTGGAGGAAGAGTTCAAGGAAACCCAGGATAAGGCGCTGGAAGATATCGCGGAAGATGCTAAGGCGCGGGGTATCGCCCTCATGCGGACGCCGGTCGGCTTCGCGTTCGCGCCGATCGCCGACGGCAAGGTCATCAAGCCCGAGGACTTCCAACACATACCGGAGGATGAACGCAAGCGGATCGAGACGGACATCGAGGGGTTGCAGAAACGTCTGCAGCAGGTTCTCGAAGAGACGCCGCGCCGGGTCAAGGCGCTGCGCGACAAATTGCGCGAGCTGAGCGATCAGGTCGCCACCTTTGCCGTCGGCCATTTGGTCGAGGACCTGCGCGGACGCTACGCCGATTTACCGGAGGTGGTGCGCTTTCTTAATGCGGTTCAGCATGATGTGGTGCGTAACGTCGCGGCCGTCGCCGGCGCATCGGAGCAGGCGGCCGCGGAGGATGCCTCGGCGGCGGCCGAATCCCAAGATGGACATCCGCTGTTCCGGCGCTATCGCGTGAACCTCTTGGTCGACAACAGCGAGACCGAGCACGCGCCGGTCATTTACGAGGACGATCCTTCGTATGACCGTTTGCGCGGCCGGATCGAACATCGGGCGGAGATGGGTGCGCTCCTGACCGATCTGCACATGATCCGCCCGGGCGCACTGCACCGCGCCAACGGTGGCTATTTGATTCTGGACGCGCGCAAAGTGGTGACCCGCCCCATGGCCTGGGAGGGGTTGAAGCAGGCGCTCCTGTCCCATGAAGTGCGGATCGAGCCCCTGGCGCAAACCATGGGGCTCATAAGTACCGTGTCGCTGGAACCCGAGGCCGCGCCGCTTGACGTCAAGGTCGTCTTGGTCGGCGAACGCGAGATCTATTACCTGCTGGCGCAGCTCGACCCGGAGTTCGAGCGTCTGTTCAAGGTCGCGGCCGACTTCGACGAGCGGATTGAGCGCAGCGGTAAGAACAACCTGCTCTATGCCCGGCTGGTCGCCACCATGATACGGCACGAAAAGCTCAGGCCCTTCGACGCCGGTGCCTTGGCAAAGGTGCTGGAGCACGGCGCCCGTCAAGCGGGTGACGCGGAGCGCCTGTCGACTCACATGGAGAGCCTGTCCGATCTGCTCTGTGAGGCAGACCACCTGGCGGCGCAAGAAGGGCGTTCGCGGGTCACGGCGGCCGACGTTTTGGCGGCCGGAGATTCAAGGATCTATCGCCTGGACCGGGTGCGCGAGCGGATTCAGGAGGAAATGCGCCGGGGCACCATCGCGATCGATACCGAGGGCGAAAGGCCGGGCCAGATAAACGGCCTTTCGGTCATGCAGATCGGCGGTCTGGCCTTCGGCAAGCCGAGCCGGATCACCGCGCGGATTCGCCTGGGGCGTGGCGAGCTGGTCGATATCGAACGTGAAGTTGAACTGGGTGGGCCGCTACACTCCAAGGGGGTCATGATCCTGGCCGGATTCCTGGCCGCGCGCTACGCCACTGACCGGCCGCTCTCGCTCAGCGCCAGCCTGGTGTTCGAGCAATCCTATGGCGGCGTGGACGGCGACAGCGCGTCTTCGGCGGAGCTTTATGCCTTGTTGTCGGCGATTGCCGAGCTGCCCATCAAACAGAACTATGCGGTGACCGGCTCGGTCAGTCAGCACGGCGAGGTCCAGGCCATCGGCGGCGTCAACGAGAAGATCGAGGGCTTCTTCGATCTTTGTGCGGCGCGCGGCCTGACCGGATCGCAGGGCGTGCTGATCCCGCGCAGCAACGTCAAGCACCTGATGCTGCACACGCGGGTCGTGGATGCGGCGGCGGCCGGTGAGTTCCGGGTCTTCCCGATCGATACCATCGATCAGGGGATCGAGTTGCTGACCGGCGTTCCGGCCGGTGAACGCGATGCGGAGGGCAATTTTCCCGAGGGTACGGTGAATCACCGGGTCGAGGCGCGCCTGCGCGTGCTGGCGGATCGGCGACGTGCTTTCGGCACCCACGGGGCGGGGGAGGCGGCGACATGAGTCGGCCCCCGGCCGCCGCGCCATCGCGGGAGGGGCAAGAGGCACCGGCAATGCGCCGGATTCTGGTCGCCCTGGACGGCGACGAGAGCGCGCGGGTCGCCTTGGAAGCGGCGGCCGGTCTGGCCGCGGCCTTGGAGGCCGAACTGGTCGGCCTTTTTATCGAGGACACGGAACTTCTGGAAGCCGCCGATCTGCCGGTGACCTGGTCGATCCCGCGAGTTTCCGGGCCGCGCGGCGCGCTCGATTCCCTGGCCATGGGCCGCGCGCTCAAGGTCTCCGCCCTTGAGGCGGGACGAGCGGTCGCCGCCGCGGCCCGGCGGCATCACCTGCCCTGGTCGTTCGAGGTGCGGCGCGGTGCCATGGTCGAGCAGGTGCTCAACGAAGCGCGTGGATTCGACCTCTTGGCCATGGGCGCGTCTTGCGAGGCGATGCGCCGCACCGGGGTCGAAGTGACCGGCGGGCTCATGGCCATGCCGGGGCCCGGCGCCCTGCTGCTGGCCCGGGGCACCCGGTGTAGCAGCGGGCCTTTGGTCGCACTCTACAAGGATTCCGAGCGGGTCCTGGCCCTGGCTCAACGCTTGGCCGCGCTTCAGCGCCGCCGGCTCGTGATCGTGGCGGCCGGGGCCAGCGCCGCCGACGCCTCGGTCCGCCATGAACACGCGCTGCAGCGCTTGCGCCTAGCTGGGCTGCGCGGCTCGGCGCGCAAGCTGGTCATGGACCGGCCAGATGCGGTTGGCGCGGCCTTGCGCCTGGAATATCCCGGGATCCTGTTGCTCGATCGGCGCGACGACATTGTTGCCGGCCTATCTCTGGCCAGCCTGGCGCGCGAGGCCGCTTGCTCGCTCCTGGTTCTGAAATAGGTTTGGCTCGATTACTCGATCAGATCGCCGAAGGCGTACCAGGTGGCATGGCCGACCAGGGGGAAGGTCACGATCAGGCCGAGAAACCCGGGGATCAGGCCAAAGCCGGTCAGGACTGCGATCAGCCAGGCCCAAAGGGCCAGCACCTGCCAATTTCGGCGTACAACGCGCAGGCTGACGATCATGGCGGTGATGGCGTCGATGTCGCGCATCATCAACAGGGGGACCGACACGACGCTGATCGCGAAGACCACGGCGGCGATCATGCCGCCGACCGCGGTACCGACGATCAGGAGGCCCAATCCCTCCCAGGAAAAGAACATTAGCGGCAGAATCTGCGCCAAGGGCGGGAAGTCCAGGGTGCCGAAGAACAGGGCGAAGAGCAGCGACGCGATCCGCATCCAGGCGAGCAGGGCAAGGGCCAGCACCACGCCGAGGAACGCGATCTGCGACGGCGAACGGGTGGTGACGAAGAGCGCCGCGCGCAGCGTGACCGGCTCGCCCGCCTCCAACCGGCGGCTGGTCTCGTACAGCCCGACCGCGAGCATGGGACCGACCAGCATGAATCCGGCGGCCAGCGGCGGCAGCAGGTATTCCAAGCCACCGACGAACAGCCCACCAGTCAGTAGAAGGCTGACCGCCGTAAAGATGGCGCCGTAGGTCAAGCTGATCTGAGGCGCGCGCCAGATATCGCGCCAGCCCGCGGCCAGCCAGACCCAAGGCCGCTCCATCACCACCTGCCGCACACGCAGCGGCGCCCCGGTCGCCGTAACACCGGCTGAATTCGCGTTCGGACCCGTCATCTACACCCCTCGGCAAACTGGCACACAAATATTTCGGCCGGTTTGATCTGTATCAAGGCCGGACGGTGCCGGCCGGCCGCCTAATCGCCCCGACATGCGGGATACCATCGGCGAGCTCCTGACCAAGTACGACCGGCGGGTCCCCCGCTATACCAGTTATCCGACCGCGCCGCACTTCGGCCCGGCGGTCGGGGCGGGGGTCTATGGCCGCTGGCTGAGTGCGCTCGATCCCGCTGCGCCGCTCTCTCTCTATGTTCATATCCCATTTTGCGACAGCCTGTGTCTGTTCTGCGGCTGCCATACCAAGATCGTCCGGCGGCACCGCCCGGTCGCCCAGTACCTCGAGGTTCTGGACCGCGAGATCGATCTGGTCGCACAGGCCCTAGGACCGCGGCGCCGGGTCTGCCATTTACATTTTGGCGGCGGTACGCCGACCATCCTGACACCGGACGAGATGGCGACGCTCTTCGCCGCTTTGCGCGCCCGCTTCGATATCATGGCCGAGGCCGATATCGCGGTCGAGATCGATCCGCGTGCGCTCGACCCGGCGGTCATTCCGGCCATGGCGGCGGGCGGCGTGACCCGCGCCAGCGTCGGGCTGCAAGACCTCAACCCCCGGGTCCAAGAGGCGGTCAACCGGGTTCAGAGTTTCGAAGAGACGGCGGCGGTTATCGATGGCTTGCGGGCCGCCGGAATCGCCTCGATCAACATCGATCTCATGTACGGCCTGCCGCACCAAGATGTCGCTGGGGTAACCGCCACGGTTGAGCGTGCTTTGCATTTGATGCCGGACCGGCTGTGCCTCTTCGGCTATGCCCATGTGCCTTGGATGAAGCGGCACCAGCGCCTGATCGACGAGGCGGCGCTGGCGGGGCCCGAGGGACGCTTCGCGCAATACATGGCGGCGGCCGAGCACCTGACCGGCGCCGGGTACCAATGGATCGGCCTGGATCATTTCGCCCGGCCCGACGATGCCTTGGCGGTGGCGGCGCGCGAAGGGCGCCTGCGACGCAATTTCCAGGGCTATACCACCGACGGCGCCGATGCCCGGGTCGG
>JAJFGO010000043.1 GCA_021776095.1 Kiloniellaceae bacterium
GGCTTCAGCTTGCCGTCGCGGGCCCGGGTCGCCAGGTCTTTCATCTCGCTGGAGATTCCCGAGAGGCCCTTAGTTTCAGCGGCCTTGACGATGGGCGTGATGAGGCCGTTCGGCGTCGCCACGGCGACCGAGATGTCGGCATGTTCGTAAAACAGCATGCCGCTGTCGTCGTAGGAGGCATTGGCCGCCGGCACCTGTTTGAGCGCCAGGGCGCTCGCGCGAATGACAAAGTCGTTGACCGAGATCTTCACGCCCTCGAAGCGGCCGTTCAGTTCCTTGCGCACGCGCAGCAGCTCGTCGATGCGGCAATCCACGGTCAGGTAGAAGTGCGGCACCGTCTGCTTGGCCTCGCTCAGGCGGCGCGCGATAGTCTGGCGCATCTTACTGAGCGGCTCCTGGCGATAAGCCATGCCCAGCATGTCGGCCATCTGCTTCGCACCGGGGCCGGCCGGCGCGGCCGCTTGCGCCGGTGTAGGTGCGGGTGCAGTCAGGGGCGCGCCATGGGCCAAGGCGGCCTCGATGTCGTGCTTGACGATGCGCCCGTGTGGGCCGCTGCCCTTGAGTGCGGCCAGGTCGATCCCGGCCTGCTTGGCCATGCGCTTGGCCAGGGGGCTGGCGAAAATCCGCCCGCCGCTCGCGGCCGGGGCGGAAGCCGCGGCTGTCGCTGGAGCGGCCGCTGCGGTCGGCGCAGGTGCTGCTTCGACCTTGGGTGCCGGGGCCGGCGCGGCGGCGACAACGGGTGCAGCATTGGCAAGCGCCGAGGCGTCCTCGCCCTCCTCGAGCATGATCGCGATCGGTGTGTTTACGGCGATGTTGTCGGTGTCCTCGGCGATCAGGATCTTGCCAAGCGTGCCTTCGTCGACGGCCTCGACCTCCATGGTCGCCTTGTCGGTTTCGATCTCGGCCAAGACGTCGCCGGACGCGATTTCATCGCCCTCCTTGACGTGCCACTTGGCCAGCTTGCCCTCGGTCATGGTCGGCGACAGCGCGGGCATCAGGATATTGACGGTCATGTGTTTCTAGCCTCCCCTGGGGCCCGCTCAGCCCGCGTAACAAACCTCTTTAGCCGCCGCCACGATGCTTTCCACCTGCGGCAGGGCGAGTTTCTCTAGGTTGGCGGCATACGGCATGGGCACATCCGCGCCGCCGACACGTTTGACCGGCGCATCGAGCCAATCGAAGGCCTGCTCCATCGCGATCGCGGCGACCTCCGCACCCACACCGGCGGCAAGCCAGCCTTCCTCGGCCGTCACCAGGCGGTTGGTCTTCTTGACGGAGTTCACGACCGTCTCGGCGTCGAGCGGCCGCAGGCTGCGCAGGTCGATGACTTCGGCCTCGATCCCCTCGGCCGCCAAAGCCTCGGCCGCTTCCAGTGATTTGCCGACCATGATCGAGAACGCGGCGATGGTCACGTCCCGGCCCGGCCGCACCACCTTGGCCTTGCCCAGGGGCACGGTCCAATCGTCGCTGTCCGGCACCTCGAAACTTTGCCCATACATGACCTCGTTCTCGAGGAAAATCACCGGATTGGGGTCGCGGATCGCCGACTTAAGCAGTCCCTTGGCATCCGCCGCCGACCAGGGCGCCACGACCTTGAGGCCGGGCACATGCATGTACCAACTCGCGTAGCACTGCGAGTGCTGGGCCCCAACCCGAGAGGCGGCCCCGTTCGGGCCGCGAAATACGATCGGGCTGCTGACCTGGCCGCCGGACATGTAACGGGTCTTGGCGGCCGAATTGATGATGTGGTCGATCGCCTGCATGGCGAAATTGAAGGTCATGAACTCGACAATTGGCTTCAGGCCGTAAAAGGCGGCGCCGACCCCGATACCGGCGAAGCCGTGTTCGGTTATCGGGGTATCGATGACCCGCTTGGCGCCGAATTCGTCCAAGAGGCCCTGGCTGATCTTGTAGGCCCCCTGATACTCGGCAACCTCCTCGCCCATGAGGAACACGTCCGCGTCCCGGCGCATTTCCTCGGCCATGGCGTCACGCAAGGATTCGCGCACGGTCAGCTTGACGGTCGGGCCATCCCATTCGCTTTCGGCCGGTGCCGGGCTCGACGCCGGGGCCGCAGCCGCCGTGGCAGGCGCAGCCGCTTGAGGCGGCGCTGCAGCGGGGGCCGGCGCAGGTGCGGAAGCGGCCGCCTTGTCCAGGTCGGCTTTATCCTCTCCATCGGCAAGGATCATGGCGATCGGCGTGTTGACGGCAACGTTGTCCGTGCCTTCGGCGATCAGGATCTTGCCGAGTTGGCCCTCGTCGACCGCCTCGACCTCCATGGTCGCCTTGTCGGTCTCGATCTCGGCCAGGACATCGCCAGCGACGATCTCGTCGCCGACGGCCTTGTGCCACTTGGCAAGCTTGCCTTCGGTCATGGTCGGCGACAGCGCCGGCATCAGGATTTCAATTGGCATGGTCCCCCTCCGCGAGGGCAATCGTTCGGTTGCAAACTCCGGGAATTCCGGTTCCGCCGGTTGCCCCGCCTAGGCGTAGATTTCAGTGAAAAGCTCCGACGGATCGGGCTCCGGGCTGTTCTGGGCGAACTCCGCCGCTTCGGAAACGATGCTCTTCACGTTGCGGTCGATTTCCTTGAGTTCGGCCTCGGCGACCCCGACCACCTCCAAAAGGGCGACGCGCAAGCGCTCTATCGGATCGCGCTCTTGGCGAACTTTCTGCACCTCCTCCTTGGTCCGGTACTTGGCCGGGTCCGACATGGAGTGGCCGCGATACCGGTAGGTGTGCATTTCCAGGATATACGGCCCCTTGCCGGAACGGGCGTGCGCGACGGCCTTCTCGCCCGCCGCGCGGACCACGGCCACGTCCATACCGTCGACCTGTTCGCCAGGAATGCCGTAGGCGTGACCACGATCGTAGAGGTCGGTGCGGGCCGAGCCGCGCTCAATGCTGGTGCCCATGGCGTACTTGTTGTTCTCGATCACATAGACAACCGGCAGGCGCCAAAGCGCGGCCATGTTGAAGGCCTCGTAGACCTGCCCTTGGTTGATCGCGCCGTCGCCCAGATAGGTCAGGCAGACCGCGTTCTCGTTCTTGTACTTGTGGGCGAAGGCGATGCCGGTGCCGATCGGCACCTGGGCGCCGACGATGCCGTGCCCACCGTAAAAGCCCTTGTCGTGACTGAACATGTGCATGGAGCCGCCCTTGCCCTTGGAGTAGCCGCCCCGCCGGCCGGTCAACTCCGCCATCACGCCCTTGGCTTCCATGCCAGTGGCCAGCATGTGCCCGTGGTCGCGGTATGAAGTCAGGACGGTATCGCGCTCGGTGACCGCCGCCTGCATGCCGACGACAACCGCCTCCTGGCCGATATAGAGATGACAAAATCCCCCGATCAAGCCCATGCCGTACATCTGACCGGCCTTCTCTTCGAACCGGCGGATCTCCAGCATGCTCCTGTAATATTTGAGAAGTTCGTCCTTGCTAACGGCGCCGTAACCGGGTGCGGGACGTTTGCCCGGCGATTTCTTAGCACCCTTGGACGCGGGCGCGCGGCTGGACCTTGTGGCCATCTCTCCTCCCCGAATAAGGCCGGCAAATCGGTCGCTCGGCCATTTGTCTAATTGCGAACAGAATATGGCCGAATCTCGCCTAAGGCAATACCACGTAAGTATATAGAATATATTACGTTTTTTCTTTTAACTGAATATCAGTTAATTATTGTCCGGCGGGCTGCTCTTTCAAGACGATATATTCGTCCTCGAGGCCATAATTGAGCAGAAACCGGGCCCGTTCGCCAAGCATGTCGGGATCGAGACCGTCTGGCTGGAGCAGATCGACATGGCGCTCCAAGCGCGCCCGTTCGGCCCAAAGCTCGCCCTCGATAATGCGCGCTTCGGCCAGTTCGTGTTTGACCCGCAGCAAGGCTAGGTAACCCCGCTCACCCTGAACCGAGTGATAGGCGAAATAACCCATCACGCAAACCGCGAGGACAGGAGGTAGAATCTGGCGGGCCTTGACCCGGATTTCGCGCAGCACAGCCATGCCGCGCAGCGAATCACAGACCGATTCGTTAGGTCAACCGAAAAGACTCAAAAATTCCAAGATGATTCAAGAACAAGCCGAGAACATCCTCGAAGTGCGAAGAACCGGCAGGAGTCAAGGCAGAATTGTCACGTGAAGATGCAGGCCACGGGATTGGCCCGCAGGAATACCTCGAGCGCCGTCCCTTCGGCATCTTCTGGAAGCATTGAGGCGTCGATCAACCGGCCCGCTAAGAAAGGGCGGTCTTACTCCGCGGCCGAGGCCGGCGCCGTCCGGGCCTTGCGCGCCTCCCGGGCCGCCGCGTCGGACTGGGCCTTGGCGACCATGGCTTTGGCTGCGTCGTTCAGCTCGAACATCTCCAGCGCCTCGTGCTCCGCGTCCTCGACCGGCATCATGGAAAAGTCTTTGTAGGTCTTGGCGGTTTCGTCCTTCTGGACGCGCATGCGCATGCGATGGAGCTTCCAGGCGTAAAGGCTCCAAGGGATATAGGTCGACAGAACCTGCCAGAGGCGCTTCGGATAGAAAACCAGCGGGGATTCGATGGGGAACCCGGAGCGCCGCTGGGTTCGCGCCTTGTGGCGGAAAAAGCCGCCCTGCTGCGGATGAACCACCTCGAAGCGCATAATTCCATAGACCTCCAGCACGTTCTGCCAGACCCGCACCGGCTTGATGCCATAGCCCACGGCCCGGCGCATGAGGGTCTCCACATGCTCGTCCGTGTAATAGACATCCCAGATCCGCCGATACAATTCCTGCAGGGCCTCGCGGCTCATCAGGGGATGGTCCGTGGTCGGGTGCTCCAGGTCGTAGCGGTTCATATCCGCATCCATGGCGATGCCGTGATCGTGGAGGTTCTTGTGGTCCTCCGATCCCGGCAGCGGGGTCAGGATAGTGAACTCGATGATATCGACCGGCATCTCCCGCTTGATGATTTCCATGTTCCGGGCCAGGGTTTCCGGCGTATCGACCGGGAAGCCGATGATATAGCCGGCATAGGTCATCACCCCGGCCTCGCGCCAATCCTGGAACATGCGCCGATATTCGGTAATCCGGTTCTGCTTTTTCTTGGCCAACGCCAAGTTCTCGGGATCGATGTTCTCGAGGCCGATAAAGGCGTGCTTGCAGCCGGCGCGCGCGGCCTTTTCCACGAAACCGGGGATCTTGTGACACAGCGTGTCGACCTGAATCAGGAAGTGGATGCCGAAGCCTTCCTTTTCCCGCAGTTCGATCATGCGGTCGAACAGGGCTTCCCAGTTCTTGTTGCGGGCGAAGTTGTCGTCGGTGATGAAGTATCGGGTCACGCCCTGGGCGTAATTGGCCCGAACGATCCGCTCGATGTCGTCCGCCGAGCGATAGCGCGATTTGCGGCCTTGGACATTGATGATGGTGCAGAAGCTGCATTGGAACGGGCAGCCGCGCCCGGCGTCGAAGCTGGAGATCACGCCGTCGTAGCCGCGCAGCAGCCGCTCAGGCAGGAAGGGTACCACCTGGCCCTCCAACCCCGGCAGATCGTTCAGATAGTTGTAGATCGGCTGGAGTTGTCCTGCGATGGCGTCGCGCAGGAAATCCTCCAGTCGCTCCTCCGCTTCGCCGGCGAAAAAGCTGATGCCCATGTCCTGGGCTTCCTGCAGGTCTGGCGGCAATTCGTCCAGCATGGACAGGCAGCCGGAAACATGGAACCCGCCGACCGCCACCTGCACGCCGGCCGCGCGGAATTGGCGGGCGATATCCATGGCGCGCGGGAACTGGTTCGACTGCACGCCGGTCAGGCAGACCAGCCCGAAATTATCGTTGTCGCGGAATTGGCGAAGCAGCTTATCGAAGGGAATCAGCGTGTTCATCTCGTCGAAAGCCTCCAGGACGATCTCGATATCGTCGCCGAAGGTTTTGCGCTCGACCAGATCGAGCGCCAGGCCATAAAGCGCGGCCAGGGAGTTCGACGGGATCCAGGCCTTCCACCACTGGATCACGTAACCGTCGTCGTCGTAGTGCGACGGCTTGATCAGGACGAGAGGAAACTTGCGCGGCGCTGAATTGTTAGCCATCCCCCGAGATCTCCAACCTATCAATTAATTATAGGTACTGAAGACAGGAATAAGCTGATTGCCTACGAATAACAACGGATTTGTGGCGCAGGCGCGACTGTTACACCATCGATAGTAGTGCTCTACTTGTCCGCCAAACTGCGGTACATCCCCCGTCTTGACCCCGACTTGCGGCCAAAACCGAGCTTATCCCCGCGCGCGCAGACTGGCGCCGGCGTAGATCGCGTCCGGGCCCAACTCCTCCTCGATGCGGATGAGTTGATTGTATTTCGCCATACGATCCGAACGCGACAGGGAGCCGGTTTTGATCTGGCCGCAATTGGCGGCAACCGCCAGATCGGCGATGGTCGAATCCTCGGTCTCGCCCGAACGATGTGACATGACCGCCGTGTAGGCCGCCTTGTGGGCCATCTCGACCGCCTCTTGCGTTTCGCTCAAGGTGCCGATCTGGTTGACCTTGATGAGGATCGAGTTGGCCGCGCCGCGCTCGATGCCCTGGGCCAGGCGAACCGGATTGGTGACGAAGAGGTCGTCGCCGACCAGTTGCACCTTGTCGCCAATTGCAGCGGTCAGGGCCAGCCAGCCGTCCCAATCGTCCTCGGCCATGCCGTCCTCGATCGACAGGATCGGAAAGCGGCCGCAAAGTTCGGCCAGGTAGTCGGCCATCTCGCTGCCCGCCAATACTCGCCCCTCGCCGGCTAAGTGATATTTGCTGTCCTTGTAGAACTCGCTGGCCGCGCAATCGAGGGCCAGCGCGACCTCTTCGCCGGGTCGGTAACCGGCCGCTTCGATGGCCTTGGCAATAAAGCCGAGCGCGTCGTCAACGGATTTCAGGTTGGGCGCGAAGCCGCCCTCGTCGCCAACATTTGTGTTGTGCCCGGCGTCCATCAGGCCTTTGCGCAGTGCATGAAAGATCTCAGCGCCGGCGCGGATCGCCTCGGCGCAGCTCGCCGCGCCCACGGGCATGATCATGACCTCCTGGATATCCAGGGCGTTATCGGCGTGGGCCCCGCCGTTGATCACGTTCATAAGCGGCACCGGCAGGGTGCGGGCGTAGGTTCCGCCCACATAACGATAGAGCGGCAGGCCCGCCTCCTCCGCCGCCGCCTTGGCGACCGCCAGGCTGATGCCCAGGATCGCGTTTGCGCCCAGACGAGCTTTGTTGGCCGTGCCGTCCAGGGAGATCATGGTGCGGTCGATATGCAGTTGATCCTCGGCGTCGAGGCCGGAGAGGACATCGAAGAGCTCGTGGTTGACCGCCTCGACCGCCTTGAGGACGCCCTTGCCGCCGTAACGCGCCTTGTCGCCGTCGCGCAACTCGACCGCCTCGTGCTTGCCGGTTGAGGCGCCGGACGGCACGGCGGCCCTGCCGAAGGCCCCGGTTTCCAGGGTGACATCGACCTCCACGGTCGGATTGCCTCGGGAATCCAGGATTTCCCGGCCCCTGATATCGACGATGGCGGTCATAATACTCTCCAAGCGCTTGCGGTTCGCGCAGTGGTACAAAGCCGCGCGGCCTCAGGCAAGGCTCACAATGCCGCGAGGGGCCCCCATGCCCGGCCCCGCGGTGATATCGTGCCCCGACACGTCGGATCGGCCAAGAACGGCCACATGTGGAGGACTCCATGCAACGAATCACGAGAACGGTTCTAGCCGCGGTGCTGGCCGCCCTGGTGCCTCTTGGCGCTGGCCTTGCCCTTGCCCAGGACGGTCCGAAGCGTGCGATCACGCGGATCGCTGGCGAACTCTATCGGTTCCAGAACAACTTTCACTATTCGGTCTTCCTGGTGACGCCGGAAGGCATCGTCGCGACCGATCCGATCAACGCCGAGGCTGCTACCTGGTTGAAGGGCGAACTGGCCAAGCGCTTCGGCGTGCCGGTCAAGTACCTCATTTACAGCCACAACCACGCCGACCATATCGCCGGCGGCGAGGTCTTCGCCGACACCGCCACGGTGGTGGCGCACGCCAAGGCCAAGGCGCACATCCTCGGCGAGGGACGGCCCACCGCAGTGCCCGACATCGTCTTCACCGACCACATGACCATCGCGCTCGGCGGCAAGCGGGTCGAGCTGAGCTACCTGGGCAAGAACCATTCCGACGATTCGATCGTCATGCGCTTTCCCGATGAGCGGACCGTATTCGCGGTCGATTTCGTCGCGGTCGACCGCCTGCCCTACCGCACCTTGCCCAACTCCTACGTCGAGGATTGGATCGAGTCCCTAAAGCGTCTGGAAGCCATGGACTTCGACATCCTGGCGCCCGGCCACGGTAAGATAGGAACCCGAGCGGACGTTGCGCCGCAGCGCCGATACGTCGAGGACCTGCGCGCGGAGGTCTTGAGCCGGGTCCGCAAGGGCATGTCGCTGGCGGACATCCAGGCCGAGGTCAAGATGGAAGCCTACAAAGACTGGGGCTCTTACGCCGACTGGATGGCGCTCAACGTCGAGGGCATGTACCGCAACCTAGCAACCTATCGGCGCGGCAACTAATTCGGCGCGATGCCGCGCGGCCTCAAGCTAGGCTCACTTCGAATGCTTTTTCCCCGTGTCGGTTAAGCCGCGGCCCGCTTCCATGGCTGCCTCGATATGAACGCAGGACGCATTTGCATCACGGAATTTCATAAGCTTCTCGATTGGAAATTCGACTTTACCAATATCCGACCGATCTTTTAGACGATCCTTCTCAAGCGTGTGTTTCGTGCCCGTCATCGCGACCTCCAAGCCATTAGGACCAGTATACCCCCATGGCCTTTCCCGGTGATAGTCCGGAAGGGTTTTCAGTCCCCCTAAGTACTGCCAATGCCCATGAAAGAACCGGGCTGCGGGTGGAACCCTGCCGCGCCAACCGGTAGATAGGGAACACCCGTTCAGACAATTCGGGTGCCAAGCCGGCCGATCTGGGGGACACTGTTTCGGCATATCGGCGCAATGCCAAAACGGTTGCGCGATCCGCGCCAGTTGAAAAAGGAAACTCAATCAACGCGGCCGCAACGGCGAAGCGCGACCTAACTATGACCGAGTGAATCGATCGATGACCATCGCCGCGCGGTTCCGGAACTATTTCCTTGCCGGAATCCTTGTCACTGCCCCGATCAGCATTACCCTGTGGCTTGCCTGGAAGGTGGTGGGCTTTGTCGATGAGCGCTTCCGGCCCCTGATTCCACCGCGGTGGGATCCCGAAACCTACCTGCCCTTCGACCTACCCGGGCTCGGCATCCTCGTGGTCCTTGTCGGCCTGATTCTGATCGGCAGTGTCACCACAGGGATCCTCGGTGGACTGTTCACACGCTACAGCGGCTGGCTTCTGCGTCGGATTCCGATTGTCGGTTCGGTCTATAGCTGGGTCCTCCAAATCTTCGAGACCTTGCTGTCCGAGGAGGCGACCGCGTTTCGCGAGGTGGTCTTGGTCGAGTATCCTTATCGCGGCAGCTGGGCCGTCGGCTTCATCACCGGGCAAACCGAGGGCGAGGTGCAGGATCTGACCAGCGAGACGGTCTACAACGTCTTCGTGCCGGCCACCCCCAATCCGACCACCGGCTTCCTGCTATTCATTCCCGAGCGCGATATCCGCCGGCTCGACATCACGGTCGACGAAGGCGTTAGGCTGGTCATTTCGGGCGGCATCGTAAAACCGGACTCGGACCAGGAACAGGAATCGACCTGGGGCAGCGGAACCGGGATCGCCGAAGAGGTCGAGCGTATCAAGAAGGAGATGGCGGCGCAGTACCCGAGCGAGGCGGAACCGGTGAGCCTCTTCGGCAAGCTGCGCGACTATTTATTCGCTGGCACCCTGATCAGTGCCCCGGTGGCGATCACGATCTGGCTGACCGCAGGCGTCATCAGCTACTTTGACGACAACGTCATCCCCATGATTCCAAGCGGGTGGAACCCGGGGACCTACCTTCCCTTCGGCATTCCGGGCCTGGGGCTGGTACTTGCGGTGCTCTCGATCACCCTGGTCGGTTATCTGACCGCGGGCCTGCTGGGCAAAGCGGTGGTGCGCTTGGGCGATCGCATCATCGGGGCCCTACCGCTGCTGCGGGGCATCTACTCCGCGGTGAAACAGATCTTCGAGACCTTGCTCAAGAAACAGTCCGATGCCTTTCGCGAAGTGGTTTTGGTCGAATACCCCCGGCGCGACGCCTGGGCCATCGGCTTTATCACCGGCGCCGCCGCAAAAGCGATTCAGGAAAACACCGGTGAGCGGAGCGCCGATCATGAGGACGCGGATTCGGAAACCGCCAACATCTTCCTGCCGACGACCCCCAACCCAACCTCCGGTTTCCTGATCTTCCTACCGCGCAGCGAGGTAAAACGGCTCAACATGACCGTCGAAGAAGGACTGAAGATGGTCATCTCTGGCGGCATCGTCACCCCGAGCGCCGAAGGCTCAGGGACCCAGGCCGCGGCCGATGGATCAAACTCACCGCCAAACCAGCCAGGGCCAAACCCCAGCGGTAGGTGACCCTGCAACAGCGCCTGATTCCGAACTGTAGGGCTTGCGCCGTCTTGACATATTTCAATTTTTCTTGAATTATTGAAATATGGACGATCGAACGGCTATCGAGGCGCTTTCGGCGCTGGCCCAGGAACACCGCTTGCGGACCTTCCGCATGCTGGTCAAAGAGGGCCCCTCCGGGCTTCCGGCCGGCGAGATCGCTGCGCGCATCGAAATCGCGCCCTCGGCGCTGTCGTTTCATCTGTCGCATTTGGAACGCGCCGGATTGCTGCGTGCTTGGCGGGTCAAGCGGCACGTCTATTACGCGGTCGAGGTCGAGGGCATGCGCAAACTGCTGGCCTTTCTGACCGAGGATTGTTGCCGCGGGCGGCCCGAGCTTTGCGGCGAGTTGACCGGCTGGGCGGCGGATGATGCCCGGGAAAGGTAGAGCCATGGCGAAAAAGGTTTCCAATGTCTTGTTCCTATGCACCGGCAACTCGGCGCGTAGCGTCCTGGCCGAGGCCATTCTGAATAGGATCGGCGCGGGCAAGTTTAGGGCCTTCAGCGCGGGCAGCCAGCCAAAGGGCAAGGTCCACCCCCAAGCCCTCGACCTTCTTGCCAACTTGGATTACGGCATCAAGGACCTGCGCTCGAAAAGCTGGGACGAATTCACCGGGCCGGAGGCGCCGCCGCTCGACTTCGTTTTTACCCTGTGCGACAGCGCCGCGAGCGAGACCTGCCCGGTTTGGTTCGGTGAACCGGTGACCGCCCATTGGGGCTTGAGCGACCCCGCCGCCGCGCGCGGCGGCGACGCACAGCGCGCCGCTTTCACCGAGGCCTACCGCGTCTTGTACGAAAGGGTCGAATCCTTCACCAAGTTGCCTTTGGACTCCCTCGACAAGACGAGCCTAAGGACACGGCTGACGGAAATCGCCAGCGCCTCGCATCGAGACGCCTGAGGCCCGATCGAGATTGCGTTTTTCGGACCGGACCCCTGGAACCAAATTAGGACCGCAGGAATGACGAACGAGACCCTGGCCATGTCCGCGCAGCCGCCCGCCGGTATCGGCTTCTTCGAGAAGTGGCTATCGGTCTGGGTCGCGCTGTGCATAGCCGCCGGCGTGGGCCTTGGGAATGTGGTGCCGGGTCTGTTCGGGTTCCTCGCCGGTCTAGAGTATGCCTCGGTCAATCTCGTCGTTGCTGTCCTGATCTGGGCCATGGTCTATCCGATGATGGTAAACGTGGATTTCGCCAGCCTGCGGCACATCGGAGATCGGCCCAAGGGGCTCGTCGTGACCATCGCCGTGAACTGGCTGATCAAGCCCTTCACCATGGCCGCGCTCGGCGTCCTGTTCTTCGAGGTGGTGTTCGCGGACATGATCGCCCCAGCCGACGCGCAACAGTATATCGCCGGCCTGATCCTGCTGGGTGCCGCGCCCTGTACCGCGATGGTCTTTGTCTGGAGCCAGCTTACCCGGGGCGACGCGACCTACACCCTGGTCCAGGTCTCGGTGAACGATGTCATCATGATCTTCGCCTTCGCCCCCATTGTCGCGCTGCTTCTGGGCGTGACGGACATCGCGGTGCCGTGGGAAACGCTGCTGCTCTCCGTCGGCCTTTACGTGGTCATTCCGCTGGCCGCCGGCGCGCTGACCCGGCACCGGCTGGTGACACATGCGCGGCGCGGCGAAAGCGGCGAAGCGGCGGTCGCGCGCTTCACCGGTGCGTTGAAGCCGGTCTCGGTGCTCGGGCTCTTGGCGACGGTCGTGCTTCTGTTCGGGTTTCAGGGCCAGATCATCCTGGATCGGCCCGCCCTGATCGCCTTGATCGCGGTGCCCCTGATCATCCAATCCTATGGGATTTTCGTCGTCGCCTACGCCGCCGCCTGGGCCTGGCGGATCCCCTTCAACGTCGCCGCGCCTTGCGCCCTGATCGGGACATCCAATTTCTTCGAGCTGGCGGTTGCCGTTGCCATCAGCCTGTTCGGACTCAATTCCGGCGCGGCCCTGACGACCGTGGTCGGGGTGCTGGTCGAGGTGCCGGTCATGCTCTCGCTGGTGGCCTTCGCGAACCGCACCCGCACCTGGTTCCCGGCAGGCTAACTCATAATGCCCAAGATCGTCGTCCCGAAAACGATCCGGGACCTTCGCCGAGTCCGAGTCTCGATCCCACCAACAAATTCAGCATTAGCTGAAATTGAGCGGCGGCCATACAGTATGCTGGATCAATCGGGGGTGACTCGGTGCTCAAAAAACATTGGCGCGTTCTTTTACGTGTTTCTTTGACAATTGCGGCTTGGATAATTCTGCTCGTCTATGTTCATAATCTTGGCCACCAATATTTCGGCGACCTTAAATCGACCTTTGACACGCCGGTGGCGCGAACTGCGCTGCAAATCCTAGCCATCAGCGCTCTCGTCTATCTTGTTCTTCTTAGTCTGCCGGTCGTCCCGACACCAGGCGGTCGCGGCATCATAATCCTCATACTTTGGGCAACCTTGCTTGCGGTGGGCCACCAACTCTCGCACTCAGGATTTCATGAACTTCAAAATACCTTGGCACAAGGCGCCTCGGGGCTCAATTCGGCGAACCTTGCATTAGCCGCCCTTCTCTATCTTGTCGTTCTCTCCCTACCTTTTGTTCCAGCCGTCGAGCTGGGAATTTTGATCATGGCCCTATTCGGTCAAATTGGCGTTGTTGTCGCCTATGTTGCGACTGTCGGTGGCCTCTGCCTGTCCTTTGTGGCGGCAAGGCTGCTACCCACTTCCATGACATCGCGATGGATGGCGATCCTGGGACTTGCGCAGGCCGCATCGGACCCTAATGCGATGATTGAAGGAGTGCTGAACGGTGAAAGAGGTCGAAGCGCTTGTGCAAGGTGGGTCAGGTCGGCACTCGTCAAGCATCGTTATTTGATGCTGGCGGTCTGCCTGAACGTACCGGGAAACTCGGCCATTGGCGGAGGCGGCGGAATCAGCTTCTTGTGCGGGCTCACCGGGACATTCAAGTGGGGCAGGTTCTTGGTAACCATCCTTTTTGCAACGGCTCCCATCCCTGTTCTCGTATCTTTTGGGCTCTTCCAAGTGGAACCACTATTGGAGCGGCACGGTTTTCTGCACGAGCTTCTTGGCTTCATGGAAAGCTTATTTACCGATAAATATTGATATGATCGCACAAGCGGTTCGGGTCGGCTTCGGGTCACGAACGGCCCAATCCGGCAGCCATGAAGTTGTTCTGTTACCCGAGGCAGAGTGGACGCCACGGCTTGATAAGTCGGCGTCGATCGCCGCTTGAGGTCAAGAGTCCGTCTTTCCGCCGTTCATCCGGGAGACGCGGCGATGGCGGGACACCGGGAGAGCGTCCGGGCATTGTCGCGCCAAGGCGCGGAGACGATCGAGGGATGCCCCGTCCGCCAAGGGAGCGGCCATCTTACGCGATCGAAACCGGCCGTTCCTTGGCCAGCTTGTCGAAGGCCATCAGGGTTTCGATCAGCGCCGGCATGTCCTTGAAGGGCACCATATTGGGCCCATCCGAGGGCGCGTTGTCCGGATCCTTGTGCGTCTCCATGAAGACCGCGGCGACACCGATGGAGACCGCGGCCCGGGCCAGGACCGGCACGAATTCGCGCTGGCCGCCGGAGGTCGCGCCCTGCCCGCCCGGCTGTTGCACCGAATGGGTCGCATCGAACACCACGGGGCAGCCGGTCTGGGCCTTCAAGATCGGCAGGGACCGCATGTCGGACACCAGGGTGTTATAGCCGAAGCTGGCGCCACGCTCGCACACCAGTGCGTTCGGGTTGCCGGACTCGGCGATCTTGGCGACCACGTTCTTCATGTCCCAGGGCGCCAGGAACTGGCCCTTCTTGACGTTGACCGCCTTACCGGTTTCGGCCGCCGCGACCAACAGGTCGGTCTGGCGGCACAGGAACGCGGGGATCTGCAAAACGTCCACGGCCGTCGCGGCCAAAGCACATTGCTCCGCCGTATGCACGTCGGTCAGGACGGGGCAGCCGGTGGTCTCGCGCACCTCGGCCAGGATCGGCAAGGCTGCCTCCAAGCCGATGCCCCGCGTGGATTTGAGGCTGGTGCGGTTCGCCTTATCGAATGACGTCTTGTAGATAAGCCCGATACCGAGTTTACCGGCCATCTCGCTCAGGGCCTGGCTCATTTCCAGCGCGTGCGCCCGGCTTTCCAGCGCGCAGGGCCCGGCGATCAGGACGAAGGGAAGATCGTTGCCCAGGGTTAAGGGTCCAACTTTGACGTGATGGCTGTTTGTCATGCGAACTCGCCGTTTCTCTGTTTCATGGCTCCGCGGCCAGGGCCGTCAGACTATCGCCGTGCAATTCCAGGATGCGGGCATCTTCATCGTCCGCGCCAATCCGCGCATAAAAGCGCCGCGCGGCCTCGTTGGAGGATAGCACGCCCCACCATAGCGAGGTCCGACCGCGATCCAGGGCCGCTTTCGCGACCGCCGCCATCAAGGCGTGACCGGCGCCGGAATCCCGTACGGATTCGGCGACCATGATATCGTGCAGCCACATGCCGGGCTCGCAAAGATCGGTGTTGAAGGTCTCTTCGTACAGGGCATAGCCCACGACCGAACCCGCTGACTCGGCAACCAACACCTCGAAGTGCGGCCGGGGGCCAAAGGCATAGCGCTCGAACATCTCGGCGCTATAGACCTCCGGCGATTTCATCAAGCGGGCAAGCTCATTGCCCAAGTTCGCCAAAGTCTCCGCGTCGCCGGGCTGGGCGGGCCGTATCCTGTATACGCTCACATCAAGCGCGATTGCGCGACCGCCGCCTCGATGAAAGAGGTGAACAGCGGGTGCGGCTCGAACGGCTTGGACTTCAGTTCAGGATGGAACTGCACACCGATGAACCAGGGATGGTCGCTCAACTCGATGATCTCCGGCAATTCGCCGTCTGGCGATAGGCCGGAAAAGCGCACGCCGACCCGCTCCAGGGACTCGCGGTAGTTGATGTTGACCTCGTAGCGGTGCCGGTGCCGTTCGCTGATCTCGGTCGCGCCATAGATCTCGTTCAACTTGCTACCCGCCTCGATGAGGCACGGATAGGTGCCCAGGCGCATGGTGCCGCCTTTGTCGCTATCGGTATTGCGCCGCTCGACCCGGTTCCCCAGGGCCCATTCGGTCATCAGCCCGACGATCGGGTCCTCGCACGGGCCGAACTCGGTCGAGCCGGCCTTGGGCAGTTCCGCCAGGTTTCGGGCCGCTTCGATAACCGCCATCTGCATGCCGAAGCAAATGCCGAAATACGGCACTTGCCGCTCGCGCGCGAAGCGCACCGCCGCGATCTTGCCCTCGGCGCCGCGTTCCCCGAAACCGCCCGGCACCAGAATGCCGTGAACGTTTTCCAGGTTCTGGATCGCGCCCTCGCTCTCGAAGATCTCGGAATCCAGCCAGTTCACCTTAACCCGCACGTTGTTGGCGATACCGCCGTGGGTCATGGCCTCGGCCAAGGACTTATAGGAATCGATCAGGGTCGTGTACTTGCCGACCACGCCGATCGTCACCTCGCCGTCGGGCTGGCGGATACGCCCGGTCACATAGTCCCAGCGCGACAGATCCGGCGCGGTCCCCTCGAGCACGAAATGCCGGCAGACTTCCTCGTCCAGACCTTCCTCGTGATAGGCGCGTGGCACCGCATAGATCGTGTCGACGTCAAGGGCCTGGATCACCGCGCTCGGCCGCACGTTGCAGAACAGTGCGATCTTGCGCCGGGCGTCGATCGGAATCGGGCGCTCGCAGCGGCAAAGCACGATATCGGGCTTGATCCCGACGCTCTGCAATTCTTTGACCGAGTGCTGGGTCGGTTTGGTTTTGAGCTCCCCGGCCGAGGCCAGATAGGGCACCAGGGTCAAATGCACGAACAGGCTGCGCGTCGGCCCCAATTCGTAGCCAAGTTGGCGGATCGCCTCCAAGAAGGGCAAACCCTCGATATCGCCCACCGTGCCGCCGATCTCGCAGACAACAAAATCGACACCGCCGGCATCGCTCAGGACGAATTCCTTAATTGCGTCCGTCACGTGGGGAATCACCTGAACCGTGGCGCCGAGGTAATCGCCGCGCCGCTCCCTGGCTAGCACCTTCGAATAAATCTGCCCGGTGGTGACGTTGTCGCCCCGGCGCGAGGGCACGCCGGTAAAGCGCTCGTAGTGGCCCAGGTCCAGATCGGTCTCGGCGCCGTCGTCGGTGACGTAGACCTCGCCGTGCTGATACGGGCTCATGGTGCCCGGATCCACGTTCAAGTACGGGTCCAACTTGCGCAGGCGCACAGTGAAGCCTCGAGCCTGGAGGAGTGCCCCCAGGGCCGCGGATGTCAGACCTTTTCCTAGGGAGGAAGTGACACCGCCGGTTACGAATATGAACCGCGTCATGGACCGGCACTATCATGGCTCGCGGCCCCTCGGGCAAGACTCCTTTGCACCGCGAGCGCGAGAATTTTCCGGTGTGGCCGTAAGCTTGGGATTCGCAGTGTCAAATTACGGGGCGCCGCCGCGCCGTTGGGCTGGAGGCTCTGCTTTCGCCCCGGATGACCCGGGCCCGAGTCGCGACTTATTGGACCGGGACGCTCGGTCCACTGGGGGCCGGTTCGACCGGCGCGCTGGTCGCCGGCAGGTCTTCGATAATCGAGCGCCCCCCGCTGGGCTGCCCAGCCAGAATGCTCAACAGGATGCTGGTCGTCATAAAGCACGCCGCCAGAATCGCGGTGGTGCGGGTCAGTAGATTGGCGGTGCCGCGCCCGGTCAGGAAACCACTCATGCCACCCCCGCCGCCGCCACCGCCGCCGATGCCCAGGCCACCGCCCTCGCTGCGCTGGAGCAGGACCACACCAATCATGCCGATGGCCAGCATCAGATGAATCGCCAGCAGAACGTTAACCATAGTCGCCGTCTTTCTAACTTCTCGCCGGCCCTGGGGGCCATGAATTACCTAGGCGGTATGTAGCGTCTCGCAGGCCCGGCCGCCAGTATCAAGTGGCGGCGATCGCCCAAAAGTCCTGGGCCTTGAGGCTGGCGCCACCGACCAGGGCACCGTCCACATTGGGAACCGCCAGCAATTCCGCGGCGTTGCCGGGTTTGACCGAGCCACCGTAAAGAACCCGGACCGCCCCGCCGGCCTCGGTACCCAGGCGCCCGACCAGCAGGCCTCGGATGTGGCCATGGGCCTCCTCGACATCGGCGGGTTCGGCGGTCAGGCCCGTCCCGATCGCCCAAACCGGCTCGTAAGCGACCACCAGGCGGGCGCCCGGCACGTCCGCCGGCAGAGAGCCCAGAACCTGGGTTTCGATCACGCTCAAGGCTTGGCCGGCACGGCGCTGATCCGCCGTCTCGCCGACGCACACGATGGGGGTCAGGCCGGCCGCCAAGGCCGCCTCTGCCTTGGCCTTGACCACGCCATCGCCCTCGCCATGGTCGCCGCGGCGCTCGGAATGGCCAACAATGGCATAGCTGCAACCGGCATCGGCCAGCATCTCAGCGCTGATGTCACCGGTATGGGCCCCCGAGGGCGCCGGGTGGCAATCCTGGCCACCCAGGGCGATCGGGGCGTTGCCCAGCGCCTCGGCGACCGTGAAGAGCAGCTGCGCCGGTGGGCAGATCAAAAGCTCCGCCCCGCCTTCGCCGGCGGCTTGTGCGCGCGCGGCCAAATCCTTGGCCAACGCCACGCCGGTACCGCGCAGGCCATTCATCTTCCAGTTTCCGGCGATCAGTCTGCGGCCCATGGGCAGCCTCTCGTTCGACATTGGGACCGGGTACTAGCATGACGCCCAATCCGGGCCAAGAGGTGCAAGCACGCCATGTTTTCCCTGTTGCCGGGGGGGAGACAGCTTCATAAGATGCCGCCCGGCGGCCTCGGGGCCCCCCGGGGAGCGGAACCCACCGCGCGGCGCGCTTTCGCGCCTTTTCCATGCGCCAAGGCAGGCTGAACCGAAAAAATGCGTAAGCTCGTAGTAAAATCCGTCACTTTCGTCATTTTCGGCCTCCTGATCGGCAGCTTCGCGGTTTGGGGCATTGGCGATATTTTCCAGGGCGCTCAGCCGAATACCCCGATCGCCGAGGTTGGCGATACCGAAATTAGCCAGCAGGAATTCTCCCGGACCCTGAGCCGCGAGATCAACCGCCTGAGCAGCCGTTTGGGCAGCCGCTTCGATATCGAACAGGCGCGGGCCCTGGGCGTGGTCGATCAGGTCGTCGACCAAATGGTCGGCCGGGCCTTGTTTGACCAGAAAATCGCCGATTTGCGCCTGACCGTGACCGAAGATCTGCTCAAACAGCGAATCACCGAGGAACCGGCCTTCAGGAACGAGGCCGGCCAGTTCGACCGCAACCGCTTCGTACAAACCCTTCAACAGGCCAACATGGGCGAGCAGGAGTTCCTCGACAGCCTGCGCCGTGACATTTTGCGCCAGCAGCTGGTCGGCTCGATCACCCAGTCCGCGGCGGCACCGCGGGCCCTGGCGGACTCGCTGTACGCCTACCGGCAGGAAACCCGAACCGCACGGGTCCTGCGCGTGCCGAACGACGGATTCCAGGACATGCCACAGCCGGACGAAGCGGCTCTGGAGGCCTTTCACAAGGAATTCTCGGACAATTTCATGGCGCCGGAACAGCGCGCTGTATCCTTTATTGAGCTGAACGCCGCGAGCCTGGCGGCGGAGACGGCGATTCCGCAATCGGAATTGCAGGCGGAGTTCGAGGCGCGCCGCGACGACTTCGCGGTGCCGGAACGGCGCAACGTGGTGCAGATCGTATTCGACGACGAGGCCGCGGCCAACGCGGCCATGGACCGCTTCCGCGAGGGCGCCAAATTCGAGTCCGTGGCGCAAGACGTCACTGGCGGCGCGCCGATCGAGTTAGGCACCCTGGAACGCCGCGAGTTGCCCGAGGAGCTGGCAGAGGCCGCCTTCGCCGTCAAACAAGGGGATATCAGCGAACCGGTCAAGAGCGCCATCGGCTGGCATATCCTGCGGGTTCTTGAGATCCAGCCGGCGGAGGAGCCGGTCTTCGACAAGGTGGTCGAGGACCTGGCCCAGGACATGGCCATGGCCCGCGCCATCGACGGCACGATCGCAATCGCCAACCAGCTCGACGACGAACTCGCCGCCGGCGCCAGCCTGGAACAAGCGGCCGACAGCCTAGACCTGCAGGTGCGGCGGATTGCAGCCCTGGACCGCGACGGCAACGACGCCGATAGCAATGCAATTATCGATTTGCCGCAGGATAACTTCGCACGGATCGCCTTCGATACCGCGCCAGGCGAGGAAAGCCTTCTGACCGAAATCGACGAGGGCGGCTTCTTTATCCTTCGCGTCGATAGCACGACCCCCTCACAGCTTCGCCCGCTGAGCGAAGTGCACGCCGAGGTGGTCGAGTTGTGGCGCGATTCTCAGCGCGCGGAGCGGGCTCGCGAGGCCGCTAAGCAGCTGGCCGAGCGCGCGCGCCAAGGCGAGAGCCTGGAAGCGATCGGCCAGGCCGAGGGCTATAAGGTGGAAACCAGCCAGGCGCTGACCCGTTTCGAGACCGACCCGTCGCGCAGCTTCGCGCCGAGCCTGACCAGCAAACTGTTCGACCTCGCGCCTGGCGAGATCGATACGGTCGCGGCCTCGGACAGCCACATCGTTCTCGAACTGCTCGATGTCGCCAAAGCCGACCCGATGAGCAAGGAAACCGAGGTCACCGCCCTGCGCGAGAGCCTGTCGAACGCCATGCGCAACGACATCCTGGAGCAATTCATGGGCACCCTGCGCGGCGAATACGGGGTGAGCGTGAACCAGCAAGTGATCGACAACCTGTTGGTTTCCTTCTGATCAAAATGCAAGTCTCGCCCGCATTCGATGGCTTTGCGGCGGACTACGACGCGCAGCGCCCGCAGGTCGTCTATACAACCCTGATCGGCGATCTGGAGACCCCGGTTTCCGTCTTCATCAAGCTGTCGGGCGGTCAGCCGAACTGCTCGTTGTTCGAATCGGTCGAGGGCGGCACGACTATCGGCCGCTATTCCTTTATCGGCATCAGGCCGGACCTGATCTGGCGTTGCCACGGCAACAAGGCGGAGATCAACCGAAACGCCGAGCAAGATTCAGGCGTTTTCGAGCCCTGCCCCCAGCCTGCCCTGGACTCCCTGCGCGCCCTGGTCGAGGACTCGCGGATCGAATTGCCGGCCGGTGTGCCGCCCATGGCCAGCGCTCTGATCGGCTATATGGGCTACGACACCGTCCGTCTTATGGAACGCCTGCCGGACGCAAACCCGGATGTCCTGGGCGTGCCCGACGCCATGTTCGTGCGCCCCTCGATCATCGCCGTCTTCGACCGGCTAGAAGATCAGATCACCCTGTTCACGCCGGTCTGGCCGAAACCGGACACCAGCGCCCAGGATGCCTACGAGGCGGCCCTCCTGCATCTCAAGAAGGCAGTCGACGACATCGAATTCGCGCCGCCCGTGGCGCGCCAACCGGCCGGTCCGGCGCAGACCTTTCCGGAGCCGACCTCGAACGTGTCCCGCGAGTCCTATCACGCCATGGTCGAGGCCGCGAAAGCCTACATTCGGGCCGGCGACGCCTTCCAGATCGTGCCCAGCCAAAGGTTCCAGGTACCTTTCGCCCTGCCGCCCTTATCGTTGTATCGCTCGTTGCGCCGTATGAACCCGTCGCCTTTCTTGTTCTTCCTTGATTTCGGCAGCTTTTCCGTGGTCGGCTCCAGCCCCGAGATCCTGGTGCGGACGCGCGACGGCAAGGTCACAATCCGGCCCATCGCCGGCACGCGGCCGCGCGGCGCCACCGCGGAAGAAGACAAGGCCCTGGCCGACGAACTCCTCGCCGATCCCAAGGAGCGCGCGGAGCATCTCATGTTGCTCGATCTCGGACGCAACGACACCGGCCGGGTCTCAAAGATTGGCAGTGTCCGTGTCACGGAACAGTTCAATATCGAACGCTACAGCCACGTCATGCACATCGTCTCCAATGTGGAGGGCGATCTGGACCCCAAGTACGATGCCCTGGCGGCCCTGATCGCCGGCTTTCCGGCCGGGACGGTCTCCGGCGCACCCAAGGTGCGGGCCATGGAGATCATCGACGAGTTAGAACCGGAGCGACGCGGCATCTATGCCGGCGCCGTCGGCTATTTCGGCGCCGGAGGCGACATGGATACCTGTATCGCCCTGCGCACGGCGGTGCTGAAGGACGAAATTATGTACGTGCAGGCCGGCGGTGGCGTGGTTGCCGACAGCGACCCGGAGGCGGAGTACCAGGAGACCCGCAATAAGGCACGTGCCTTGATCCGTGCCGCCGAGGCCGCGGTCGCCTTCGCCGCCGGCAAGAACTAGAGCATGTTCCGATCATATCGCATCATTTGACCGGTTTTTCGGGTCTGCTGGCTAGGCGCGGCCCACGCCGCGGTCTGGGTGACCGCAAGTGGGCCGCAACGACGTCCGGCGGGCGCGAAAAATCGGCCCATCGGCGTCGTTACGAAACTTGCCCGATGCCCCACATCGCGCGGCGTTCCGTGCCTAGCCAAGTGACCTGATTTGGCGCCATCAAATGGCGCGATATGATCAGATATGCTCTAGATCGGAACGACCGGCAGCGCGTAGACTGTCAGCTTCCCTGAGTGGCTCACATCGACCCGTATTGGCCCTTCACGATCAGCGGGGCCAA
>JAJFGO010000044.1 GCA_021776095.1 Kiloniellaceae bacterium
CCAACCTTCGGGCACATAGCGGAAAGTCGTGATGCTGAGGCTTTGGGTCGCGGTTTCGATTTCGGGATCGGCGTCGAGCGCCACGTACATCTCGCGCGCGTGGCGCAGGTTGCCGGCGATCATGGTGCGATAGCCCGCCCGCCCCGCCCCCTGCAGCGCGAGCCAAACCTTGAGCGCGCGAAACCCGCGCGAATTCTGCGGCCCGTACTCGTGAAAGTTCGCCACGTCGTCGCCATCGACCGTGATGTGATAATAGGGCGGTTGGAAACTGAAGGTATCGCGCAAGGCCTTGCGGTCGCGCACCAGGGCGCAGCCGGCCTCGAGCGGCACGAACAACCATTTGTGCGCGTCCACGGCGAGGGAATCCGCCTCGCGCAGGCCCGCCAGGTCGCCCGGCGCATCGGGATCGACGATGGCCGGCGCGCCGTAGCAGCCGTCCACATGGAACCAAAGGCCGTGCTCCCGCGCGATGACCGCCAGTTCCGGCAGGGGGTCGACCGCACCGGTGCTGACTGTCCCCGCCGCACCGACCAACAGGAAGGGCTGGTCCCCGGCCGTCTTGTCGGCGGCGATGCGTTCGCGCAACTCGCCGGTGTCCATGCGCAGGTCCGGCCCGGTCCCGATCCAGCGGATCGCGTCGGTACCGAGGCCGAAAATATCGGCGCCCTTTTCCAGCCAGGTATGGGTCTCGCGCGAGGCATAGATGCGCAAGCGGCCCGCCGCCGGCGCCAAACCCTCGCGGCGCGTGTCCCAAGCGGCGCGGGCGCGCCGGGCCGCCAGGATGCCGATGAAGTTCGCCATATTGCCGCCGCTGGTCAACAGGCCGCCGCAGTCGGTCGGGTAACCCAACAGGTCGGCGATCCAGCGCACCGCTTGCCCCTCGATCTCGCTGGGCACCGGGGCCGAGCTCCAGGCCGCCAGGTTCGGGTTCACCGCCGAGGCCAGAAAATCGCCCAGCATGCCGATCGGCGCCGGCGAGCCGATGACGTAGCCCCAGGACCGCGGATGGCCGTTGATTCGGCAGCCGTTGAAGGCCAGATCGGCGGCGCGCGCCAGCAACTCGCCGGCCGGCGACCCTTGCTCGGGCAGGCCGCCCTGACCCAGCCACGCCCGCGCATCTTCCGGGGTAATGCTGCGCGCGGCGGGCCGATTGGGCGTCTGCTCCAAAAAATCCGCGATGCGCTCCACCAGATCGTGGCCCAACGTGCGGAATTCGGCCGGCGTCATCTCGAGCGGCGGAGGTTCGGAGTCGTCGAATACAGTCGTCTTGGGCGGCGCCACGGGCAATGGTCCTTCAGGCTGAGAAAGTAGGCAGAATAGCCGCACCTCCTGAGCCTGACCAGATCACCGGTTTGGAGCCATAGGTATCTTGAACCGGCGATCACCCGAACCACCATGCTTCATGGGTGCCTGGGACGATATCCGGCACAATATTCCGAGAGGAATCCGACGCTGAATCATCTGGGTCAAAGCAGGCTGAACCCCTTACCTTCCATGAATTCCCCCAGACCGCGCCGCTGGGTCTGGTTGTCGCCCCCCATGCGGCGCGCCGAGTGTTCCGACCAGCCGTAGCCTTCATCGGGTACCGGGTCCGCGTGGTCCGGTGGCACGTCGTTGAGAGGCTCGCGCCGGCCGTCGTAGCAGCCGGACAAGCGCATTTCGTCATCGTAGGCGGCGAGCGCCTGCTTCACCGGACCGGGCTCGTAGCGATTGCGGCTGACCATGAGGCTTCGCGGCAGGCGGGGCTTGGTGCCCATGTCCTCGGCCGGAACGCCGATGGCCAAACCGACGGACGCGTAGACATACTTGGGCAGGCCCAACAGGTCCGACATGCCCTGCGGGTCGTTACGCACGTTGCCCAGCATGCAGGTGCCATAGCCCAGGGACTGGGCCGCCACGGCGGCGTTCTGGCAGGCCAGATTGCAATCGCCATGAGCGACCAGGACGGTATTGATCTGATCGCCCCGGTAGGGGTAACCCCGCTCGGCGCAAATGTGAATGTGGCGCGAAATGTCGGAGCAGAAGACCAGCAGCACGCCGCACTGAGCGACGAACGCTTGGTTGCCGCAGAGATCGCGCGCCCGTTCGCGTATCTTCCGGTCGTCCACGACGACGATGCTATAGCTGTGCAAGTTGCTGGACGTCGGCGCCCGCTGGGCCGCATCGAGAATCGGCCCCAAGGCCCGTTCGGGAATGGGAACATCTTTATAGGCGCGCACACTGCGGTGGGCCAACAGGGCCTCCAAAACCGGATTGTCCTCGTCCAAGGCATAGCCGGTGAAGGGCGGCCTGGGGGTGTTGAGGTCGTTCGTGGATGTCATAATTTTTTGAGGTTCCTTTAACTGCCGTTGCGTCCGTATCTCAAACCCGGCCCGCTCTTGACGCGGGTCAAGATCACCGCCCCGAAATCATCCATAACATGATGAATATCAGGCTAGAATTCGGATGCACCGCCGTCAAATCGCAGGGATGGCAGGCCGATCTCGGTTTCCCCGTTCAGGCCTCGATTGACGCGTAGCCGATGACGCGCTCGAAGGCGCTTTGCGCGGGGTCGCGCTTGGCGGAAATGGGCGCGCGGCCGCCGAAATGGGTCGCGAGATAGCGCCGGGCGATCAGCAGCTTGCGCCGGTCGCCGGCCTTGAGGTCGGCGGCGGCCTCGTCCAACAACAAGGCCGCGCTCAAGGCATCGGCCATGAGGTCCATAAGACGCCGGGCATGGCGCGGCCCATCGCGCTCGCGGCCGCGCAAGTGGTTGAGCGCCTGGGCGCAGTCGCCGCGCGCCGCGCGCAGCACACCGGCCTCTTCCGCCAGGGCGGCCGGCAGGGCGTCTTCGATGTCTTGCAGGCGCGTCAGAAACAGCGCGCCGCCCATGCCCTTGCCCAAAACCACGCGCAACAGCTCCAGCGCCTGAATATTGGCCGGACCCTCCCAGACGCTCAGCACCATGGTATCGCGGTACAGCCGGGCGGTCGGCCAGTCTTCGGTGTAGCCGTTGCCGCCGACCAGTTCGAGCGCCCGGCGCGCGGCCTCGATCGCGGCCTCGGCGGTGCGGTACTTGGCCAGGGCCGTCACCGTGCGCAGCCAGGGCCGCTGCCCTTCGTCCTTGAGCGCCGCGTCGAAAGAAAAAGCCGCCTCGAAGGCCAACGCCGCACCCGCTTCCTGGGCCATGGCCAGGTCGAGCAGGGTGTCGCGCACCATGGGATAGCGCGCGATGCTGGACCCAAAGGCGCGCCGGTGGCTGGCCCAGCAGGCGGCCTCCAGAAAGGCGCGGCGATGAGCGCCGCAGGCCGCCACCGCGTTATGGATGCGGCTGTATTCCAGTGCCTCCATCATGACCTTCAGGCCATGGGGCGGACCGGCGACCTCAAGCGCCCAGGCACCGTCCAGTTCGACCTCGCCGGTGGCCAACGCCCGGGTGCCCAGCTTGTCCTTGAGCCGGCGCACCCAGAGCGCGTTCGGCGTGCCGTCGGGCAAGACGTCGGGCACCAGATAGCAACCCAGGCCCTTGCCGCCCGGCGGTGCGCCGCGCGGCCGGGCGGTGGCGAGCGCGAGGCCCGCCCCGGCGTTGCTGGTGAACCACTTGAGGCCGTTCAGGCGCCAGGCCGCGCCGTCGGCGCCCGCCCGCGTGGTGGTGGCGCCCACATCGGAACCGCCGTGCAGCTCGGTCGCCCAGGTACCACCGGTCTGAGTGCCGCCGTCCATGCGCACCAAGCCGGGCAAATAGTCGCGGCGCAGCTTCGCCGGGGCCAGCCTGGAGAGTACATAAGCGACGGCGCCGGTCATGGTCACCGGGCAGTGGATCGCGATATCGCTGTGCGACAAAAGGCTGCCCATGACGAAAGACAGGACATGGGGTGTCGGCCGCTCGGCGAAGGCCAGGCCGATCGCACCGCGCCGGTAAGCTTCCTGGTGGCACGCCTGGTAGTCAGGGTTCAAAATGACTCGGCCCAGGCGCTCGTCGCGCGGCCCGAAAGCTTCCAGGCGCGGCGGCGCGTAACGGTCGCTGTAAACCGCCTGTTCGTCCAGCGGACCGCCGGCCCAAGCGCCGAAGTCGGACAGGCGCTTGGCGTGACGCTTCAAAAGCCCCGGCGCACGGCGGCGCAGCAAGCGACGCAGATTCCGGTCCGAGTCAAAAAAGTTCAGGCCCCGGGTTTCGACCGGGTAAGCGAGCGGCGACTCCCGCTCCGCCCTATCCGTCATGACACGCCATCGCGCCACCCCCCAAAGCTTATGGCTCTCCGCTCATGTTACACCATCTGGGGTCCGTCCGGGGAAGCCGTGGTACAGAACCAACCGGTGCCGCGCCCGCAGTGGCCGCCGAACAAAATTGCCCGGATCGCATGCTGGACGGCGCGCCGTAAAACCGTTGTAATCGCCGTCCCGCATGAACTTTTTGTGACGCCCGCCCGAGCGCGCCCCGCCGGACTCCGCGCGTCGAGGAGTCTGGCCATGGCCCTGGACCTGGGCATCATTCTACTGGTCCTGCTCGCCGCCGGGCTGCACGCAAGCTGGAACGCCATTGTCAAAGCGGGGGGCGACCGCCTGGTTATGACCACCTTGGTTATGACCGGCCCCACACCGGTATGCCTGGTGGCGCTGTTCTACCTGCCCGCGCTTCAACCCGAAGCCTGGCCTTTTCTAATCGCCTCGGCCTTAATCCACTATCTGTACTATGCGCTCCTAATCGGCGCCTATAAACACGGCGACCTGAGCCAGGTTTACCCGATTTCGCGCGGCGCGGCGCCGGCCCTGGTCGCGGTCGCCGCTTGGGTCTTCGCCGGCGAAGCCCTGAGCGTGCGCGAAACGCTCGGCGTCGTCATCGTCTCCGTCGGCATCATGAGCCTCGCCTGGCGGCGCAACGGAACTAGGTTGCCCGCCGAGAGTAAGGCCGTGGCCCTGGCGCTCATCAACGGTGTCGCCATATCCGCCTATCTCATCGTTGACGGCTTGGGCGTGCGCGCGGCCGGCAATGCCTTTAGCTATATTTGCTGGCTATTCATAGTCGAAGCCATGCCGCTCTTGGCACTGACCCTATGGCTGCGGCGGGGGCGGGTCCGGGAGTCTTTCGCCCCGAACTGGAAGCCCGGCATCCTGGGCGGCGTGATCGCGGCGATCTCCTATGGCATAGCGCTTTGGGCCATGAGCCTGGGCCCCATGGCCCATATCGTCGCCCTGCGTGAGACCAGCGTCTTGTTCGGCGCCGCCTTGGGGGCCCTCGTGCTCAAGGAATCCTTCGGCAAGCAGCGCATCCTCGCCGCCGCGGCCGTCGCCTGCGGGGCGGTTCTGCTGAACCTCGGTTCCTGAACCTGGGGTCGTCCCGGTACAACGGCGGCCCCGATTGGGCGCTATAAGCCTTGAACGTCGCCGGTCGCGCCGCCCGGGTTACCCCGGGGCGCGAAATTGGCCTGGCCGGCAACCTCGCGGAAGTTGTCCAGGGCCCAGCGCACGGAGGGAAAGGCAAGGTCGTCCCAAGGGATTTCGTCCCAGAGGAACAGCCCTGTCTCCAACGACTCCGGCCCCGGCGCGACCTCCGGCGATTCCAGCCGGGCGCGATAGATCAATTGGATCTGGCTGATCCTGGGAATCGAGTAGATGGCCAGAAGCTGATCCAGAATCAGGCGGGCGCGGGCCTCTTCCCAGGCTTCGCGCAGGGCGCCCTCGGCGGCGCTTTCGTTCAGTTCCAGGTAGCCCGCCGGCAGGGTCCAGAAGCCCGTGCGCGGGTCGATCGCGCGCCGGCACAGCAAAAACCGGTCGTCCCAGGTCGCGACCGAGCCGACCACGATCTTGGGGTTTTCATAGTTTACGAAACCGCAGTCGCCGCAAACCAGCCGGGGCCGGTCGTCGCCCGCGGGGATCTCGCGGACAAAGCGCGCGGCCGCCGGATCGCCGGATGTAGACATGGGGCTAATCTGGCGCAAGCGGCCGTGCCCGGCAAGGTGCCGGCGCGGCATCCGGGCCGCGAAACCTAAGTGGATTGAACGGATGCGGCCTTAGGCGCTGAGATCGATCAGGCTGCCGCGCGGCGGCAGCTGCCCTTGGTCGGCCAGGGCCTGAACCGCTTGCTCCAGGTTTTGCGCCTGGGTCAGGCGGGGCGCCGGGGCGGCCTGCGGCGCTTGGGCCTGGACCGGCCTTGGCTTGGCCTGGAGTTGGGGGTCGATTTGTGGCTTGGCGCCGGCCTGGGGCTGTTGCAGAAAGCCGAGGCCGGCCAGAACGGAGTTTCCTGAGATCTGCATGGCCGAAACCTTGCCATATGCGCATTAAGACGGCGTAAATCCGGCCGGAACTCAGGGGATAAGTCATTGTCCGCAAACAGCGATAAGATTTGTTAACCAATTTCAACTATGGTGAATACCACATGAATCCAGCGTCTTGCCGCCCGCGGCCTTGGCGAAGCGTAGCTCAGGAAGACCCACGATGACCGGCCGGGACAAGGACCTGAATAGCCTGCTTATGCTGGCCCTCGACAAATCGGTCGAGGGGCGCCGCAACCTGACGGCCAGTCTGGCCGACTTGTTCAACGAAGGCGGCGCCGTGCTGAGCGAGCGCGAGCGGGCCCTGATGAGCGATATCCTGCGCAAGCTGATCCGCGATTGCGAAATGGCGGTGCGGCGCGATCTGGCGGTGCGGCTATCCCAGATCAAGGACCCGCCGCACGACCTGATCGTCACCCTGGCCAACGACCAGTTCGAGGTCGCGCAGCCGATCCTGATCAACAGCGACGTCCTTCACGACCTGGAATTGGTCCAGATCGTCCGGCGGCGCACCCACGAGCATCAACTGGCGATCGCCATGCGCCGCGCCTTGAGCGAACCGGTGTCGGATGCCCTGGTGGAAACCGGCGACGTGAATGTCATCAAGACCTTGCTGGAAAACCAGGACGCCCGCATCTCCGAGGCGACCATGGCCTATCTGGCGGAGCAGTCGCAGCGGGTCGATACCTATCAAGAGCCCTTGATCAAGCGCCACGATTTGGATCCCGAGCTGGCCAGGCGGATGTACCTCTGGGTTTCCGCCGCGTTGCGCGCGCACATCGTGGAGAATTTCGATATTTCCGTCACGGAACTCGACGACAAGCTGGACGGCGTGGCCCACACCATGGCCGGCGACCCGGTCGAGCACGCCGCCGACCGGGAAACCGCGCGGCCGGCCGCCGTTCTGGCGAAGCATCTGAGCGAGACCGACCAAATCACCTGGGACCTTTTCATACAGGTCTTGCGCGAGGGTGAAATCGACCTGTTTGAGGCTCTGTTCGGCGAGATGAGCGGCCTTCGCCTCGAGCGGGTCAAACGCGTGCTCTACGAATCGGGCGGCGAGAGCTTGGCCATCGCCTGCCGGGCCCTGGGCATGCCGAAGACCAGCTTCGCCACGACGTTCTTGTTGATCCGGCGCGGCGAAATCGGCCAGCGCATGACCGACCCGCATGTCATGGCGGACATGCTCAGGACCTACGACAAGATCAATCCGCAAAACGCACAAGAAGTCTTGAATACCTGGCGTCGGAACGAGGACTATCAGGACGCGATCGAGCAGGTTGCCGATACCTTGCCGGCCGAGCCCGGGTCCTAGGGCCAAGCGGATGGGTCCAAACCCAAAAAAAAGAGTTCCTGGACCAGAGGCCGCGTCGAGCGAGGCCTTGCCCGCATTACTGAACACCCTCCAATTGGAATTGCTAAACCGCGCGCCGCCGATCTGCGTGAGCGACCGCCAGGGGTGCCTGGTTTATACGAACGATGCCTTCGATCGCATTGCCAAGGCGGTCACACCGGACAAACGCGCGCCACAGCGCCAAGACGGCGAGGAGATCCCGCTTACGATCGGCAGCCGCGCGGAGCGCTTCGTCCTGCGCGTGCACGGCATCGACGGGCCAGACGGACAGCCCCTCTTGACCGCGAGCGTCTTCGAGCCGCACCACGGCCCTGAATGGAAAAGCGACGCCCTGGACGAAGCGCTGGAGCGCCTTGAGGACCTGACACGCCTGGTCACGGACTGGATTTGGGAAACCAACCGTAACTTGGTCCTGACCTTCGTCTCGCCCCGGGTGAACGAATCGCTCGGTTTCCACCAGCTTGAGCTGACCGGGCGCGTCTTGACGGATTTGCCGGCGAGTCCGAACCCGGCCCTGAACGACATGATGGGGCCGGACCAGCGCAAGCCGTTTCGCGACATCGAGGTCCAGATCGCCGAGCGGGACGGCACCTTGCGGCGGGTCCAGCTCAGCGGCTTGCCGGTTTACGGCCGCAAGGACGGAGCCTTCCTGGGGTACCGCGGCACGGCCCATGACATCACCGATATCCGGTCGCGCGAGGCGGCGATTCGCAAGGCCAAGGAAGACGCGGAACTGGCTAGTCGCGCCAAGAGCGAATTCCTGGCCAACATGAGCCACGAATTAAGGACCCCCTTGAACGCCATCATAGGGTTCTCGGAGATCATGCGCGGCGAAATTCTGGGTCCGATAGGCTCCGCGCAGTACAAAGGTTATGCCCACGACATCTCGGAAAGCGCCCGCCATTTGCTCGCCTTGATCAGCGATATCCTGGACGCCGCCAAGATTGAATCCGGTCACATGCCCTTGAGCGAAACGGAAATCGACCCGGGCGCCCTGACCGACTCCGTGATCCGCCTGATGATGCCGCGCGCCCAAAGGGCCGGCCTCAGCCTGACCGCCACGCTGGCGCCCGATCTGCCGAACCTCTTCGCCGACGAAACCAAACTGAAGCAGATCCTGATCAACCTCGCGTCCAACGCGGTCAAATTCACGCAGCCGGGCGGCCGCGTCGATTTGCGGGCGTCGGTCGGCGAATCGGGCGAATTCGTCTTCATGGTCAGCGATAGCGGCATCGGCATCGCGGCCAAGGACATACCCCAGGCCCTGTCCCCCTTCGGCCAGGTCGAAACGCAGATGCACCGCCCCTCCGAGGGCACCGGTCTGGGTTTGCCCCTAGCCAAGTCGCTGACCGAAATGCACGGCGGCGTGTTCGAATTGATCAGCGAGCAAGGTGTCGGCACCACAGTAACGCTGCGCCTGCCGGCCCATCGTGTGCGCGCTTAAACCCATCACGGCGCGAGCGCGCAAAGCCCCCTAACGGTTCTACTTGGCGGCGATCCATTCGGATCGGACCGTGCTCTCCAAATTGTCGGTCTGTCGCATTTTCGAAACGGCGAACCGGTTTCCACTTGGCCTGAAAATGCTCTAGCCTTCGGGCCGTGGCGCAAGATCGAACTCCGGCTCCCTACGCCCGCGATTTCGGCGATCCGCGACGGGCCTTTCGGGCCGGCGCTCGCCTTGCCGTCGGCGTGCCGGCGGCGGTTCTGGCCGCGAGCTACGTCGGCTTCGGCGCCCTGGTGCAACAGGTCGACTTGGCGTTTTGGCACGCGCTTTTTTCGATCGCCACCGCCTGGGCCCTGCCCGGACAGGTCGCCTTGGTCGAGCTTTATGCCGACGGGGCGTCGCTGCTCGCGGTCACCGCCGCGGTCGCCCTAACCAATGCGCGCCTCTTGCCCATGGCAATCACCTTGATCGCCCTGTTGCGCACGCCGGGGACGCCCCAATGGCGTTATTACCTGGCCGCCCATTGGATTGCCGTCACCGGCTGGGCCCTGGCCATGCGCGATTGCCCGGCCATGCCGCCGGCCCAGCGCCTGCCCTATTTCATGGGCATTTGCCTGGTGATTTGGTCGGTCAGCATGATGGGCGCCGCCATCGGCTTCGCCTTGGCCGGAAACGTCCCGGCCTATGTCACCCTGGGCCTGGTGTTCCTCAACCCGGTCTATTTCATGCTTGTGGTCGCGGGCGACGTACGCGGGGTCTCGCGGGTTCTGGCCGCCATCTTGGGGGCGATCGGCGGACCCCTGTTGTACCTGGCGTCGCCGGATTGGAGCTTGCTCATCACGGGCTTGGTCGGCGGCACCCTGGCCTATCTGATTGGCCGGGTGCGGGCGGCCGGGCCTTGAGGCGGCCATGAGCGCGGCCTCGCCCTGGTGGCCGCTGGTCCTGCTGATCGCCGGCGCGGCGGCGACTTATGTTTGGCGCGCTTTGGGGGTCGCGCTTTCGGGCCGAATCGTGCCGCAAGGCCGGCTTTTCGAATGGATCGCCTGCGTCGCCTATGCCCTGCTATCGGGCCTGGTGGCGCGCATGATCCTGCTGCCGAGCGGCCCCCTGGCCGCGGTCCCCCTGGCCGCGCGTGTCGGCGCGGCCGCCCTGGCCCTGACGGTCTTTTTCCTGGCCCGGCGTAACATGCCCTTGGGCGTGGTCGCCGGTGTCGCCGTCTTTATGGTCCTGTCTTGGGCCCACGGCGCCGGGCTGCTATAGGACCCGACCCCGCCTAGCTCGCGGCGTCCCGGAGCGCCTGGACCCCAGGCAAGGTCTTGCCCTCGAGCCATTCCAGAAACGCCCCGCCGGCGGTCGAGATATAGGAGAAATCCTCCAGCACCCCGGCGTGGGCCAGGGCGGCAACCGTATCGCCACCGCCGGCCACGCTGCGCAGACGGCCGGCCCGGGTCAGGTCCGCCGCCTTGCGGGCCAGGGCATTTGTGGCCGCATCGAAGGGCGCGGTCTCGAAGCAGCCGAGCGGCCCGTTCCAAACCAGGGTAGCGCAGGCGCCCAGATAGGTCCCCAAGGTATCGACCGTCCCGGGCCCCAGATCCAAGATCATCTTGCCGGCCGGCACCTGCTTCACGTTGACGGTCTCGCTCGCCACCCCGGCCTTCAGCGCCTCGGCCACCACCGCGTCGCTGGGCAAGAGAATGTCGCACTGAGCGGCGCCGGCCCGCGCGAGAATATCGCGCGCCGTATCGGCCAGGTCGCGTTCGCACAACGACGTGCCCACATCGACGCCGAGCGCGTGCAGAAACGTATTGGCCATGCCGCCGCCGATCATCACGGCATCGGCCTTGTTCAGCAAATTTCCCAGAAGGTCGAGCTTGGTGGAGACCTTGGCGCCCCCGACCACGACCGCGACCGGGCGCTCTGGGGTTTCCAGGGCGGCGTTCAGGCTCTCCAACTCCGCTTGCATCAGGCGCCCGGCAGCGGCCGGCATCAGGCGCGTAATCGCCTCAACCGAGGCGTGCGCCCGGTGCGACACCGCGAAGGCGTCATTGACGTAAAGATCGCCCAGCTTGGCCAGGGCGGCGGCGAAGTCCGCGTCGTTGGCCTCCTCCCCAGGGTGGAAACGCAGATTTTCCAGCACCGCGATATCGCCGTCTTGCAAGCCGTTCACGACGCTCTCTGCCGCCGCGCCGATACAATCCTCGGCGAAGGCGACATCGCGCCCGCCCAGGGCCTTGGACAAGGCGGCGGCAATCGGCCTAAGCGACATCTCAGGGACCGCCGCGCCCTTGGGCCGGCCGAAGTGGGACAGGATCACGACCCGGGCGCCGCGCTCGGTCAAACGCTTGATGCTGGGCAAGCAGCGTTCGATACGGGTCGCGTCGCTGACCTGACTGTCCTTCATGGGCACGTTGAAATCGACGCGCAAAAGCACGCGCTTGCCGGAAACGGCTAGGTCGTCCAAGGTATTGAACTGGGCCATGTATCGCTCTTTCGAGGCAGCTTTTAGTTAGCGGCCGGAGAGTGAAGTATCCTGCGAGCCGCCGCAAGGGCCGGCAAGGAGACCCGGCGAATTTGCGATGTTCGAACTTGATGCTACGATCCTAGCCTCACGCCGGAGGATCTAGAAATTAGTACCGGACAGAATGAGCGCGCGACCGTTGCGCCCGCGCGCCGGGGATCCGATGACGCCTTGCTGCGGATCGACGATCTGCACCGCAATTTCTACGGCGTGCTGGCCCTCAATGGGGTCAATCTGGCGGTCCGTCCCAGCACCATCACCGGATTGATCGGACCCAATGGGGCTGGGAAAACCACCGTATTCAATTGCGTCTCGGGCATGATTCCGCCGCATCAGGGGCGCATTACCTTTGCCGGCCAAGACATCACCGCCTGGCCGCCCCATCGAATTACGCTCTCCGGCCTGGTGCGAACATTCCAGATCGCGCGCGGCTTTCCGCGCCTGTCGGTTTTGGAAAACCTGATGCTGTACGGCAACCATCAGCCAGGCGAAGGCATGATTGCGGCGATCTTGCGCCCGGCCTCTGTGGCCCGCCGGGAGGAGGAATTACGCGCCCGCGCCCGCGACGTCGCCCGGCGCCTCAATCTGACCAGGGTCTTGAACGAACCGGCGGCCAATCTATCCGGCGGGCAGAAAAAGCTGCTTGAGATCGGCCGCGCCCTTATGACCGATCCAGAGCTTATTCTGCTGGACGAACCGATCGCCGGGGTTAACCCGGCACTGGGCCAGGAAATCGCCGAGCACTTGCGTGCCCTGCGCGACGACGGCCTGACCTTCCTGATCATCGAGCATCACATGGATGTCATTGCCCGGCTATGCGATCCGGTGATCGTCATGGCCGAAGGGCGGCACCTGGCCGAAGGCACCTTCGCCGAGGTCGCCGCCAATCACGACGTTCAAGAAGCTTATATGGGGCGGCGCAAATGGGCCTCTTGAGCGTCGCCGACGCGGTCGCCGGCTATAGTATCGGCGAGGAAATCTTGAAGGGCGTAGACCTGGACCTGGCATCCGGCGAGGTGGTCTCGATCATTGGGCCGAACGGCGCCGGCAAGTCGACCCTGCTCAAGGTCATTGCCGGACTTCTGAACCCCAGCCGCGGCACGGTGCGCCTCGGCGAGCAAGCGATTCAAGGCCTCTCGCCGCGCGAGATCAGCGCCCTTGGCGTGGCCTTCGTGCCGCAGGAACAGAACATCTTCCCGACCATGTCCGTGAACGAGAATTTGGAGATGGGCGGTTATGTCGATCCCAAGGGAGCGAAGGCGAAGATCAGCCGGATTCTCGATCGCTTCGCCATGCTCAAGGAAAAGCGCCGCAACGCCGCGCGCACCTTGTCCGGCGGGCAACGCCAAATCCTCGCCATGGCCATGGCGCTGATGGTCGAGCCGAAAGTCCTGCTTCTCGATGAGCCGTCCGCCGGTCTGTCGCCGATCGCCGCGGAAGAATTGTTCGAGACCATCCGCGACATCAACGAAGAGGGCATATCGATCGTGATGGTCGAGCAGAATGCTTTGGAAGCATTGGCCATCGCCGACCGTGGATATATTCTGGTCGACGGTCGCAACCACCGAAGCGGCCCGGCCCAATCCTTGGCCGAAGATCCCGATGTCCGGCGAATTTTCTTGGGGGCGTGACGACGCCGCGCGTGCGGCGTCCGAACTTAATGACGCACGTAGCAAATCAAATGATGGAGGCACAAGAATGAGTAAGACAAAGTTCCCGCTATCTCGCCGCGGTGCCATCAAGCTGGCCGGCGCCGTCGCTGTTGCAAGCGCTCTGCCGCGCCCATTGCGCGCCGCTGAGCCGATTCGTTTGGGCGCGCTCAATCCCCTGACCGGTGCGGGAGGGTCCTATGGCCCCTCCATGCGCAAGGCGATCGAGCGGACCATTGCCAACGTCAACGCGGCCGGCGGCGTGCTCGGCCGGCAGATCGAACTCTTTGGCGAAGACACGCAAACCAATCCGGACTCGGCAGTGCGCGCGGTGCGCAAATTGATCGACGCCGACAAGGTTGTCGCGGTCATGGGCACCTGGGCGTCCTCGGTGACTACCGCGGTCGCGCCCTTGTGTTGGGAGAGTAAGACGTTTCTGACCTGCGTCTCCGGGTCCGACACCATCACCCTGCTTCCCCACCAAGGCTATCTGGTCCGCACTCAACCCAATAGCACCCTGCAAATGACCGAGCTGGGTGAGTACGTCGGCAGCGACCTGGGTAAGAAGCGCATGTTTATTTTGGGGGCGCAGACACCCTTCGCCAAAACCAACGAAGAGCGTTTGACCGAAGTTCTGCCACAGCATGGATCTGAACTGATTGGCGCCCTTGTTTACGATAAGGACAAGACCAGCTTCAGGTCCGAGGTGGATATCGCCATGAGGGCGAAGCCGGACATCATCTTCCTCAACGGCTACACGCCGGATGTCACCGTGGTGATGAAAGACCTGTTCAAGGCGGGATATGAAGGCACGCGTATCGGCCCGGCCTATTCGGTCAATAACAAATTGCTGAAGTCGCTGCCCAACGACGTGACCCAGGACTGTTATACCTACGCGCCATCGCCCGCCGTGGACTCGAACGCTTATAAGCGGCTTGCCGAATTCCTGAATGTCGACGACGTCGATCCCTATTCGTCGCAGACCAACGATCACGCGGCGCTGGTCATCTTGTCGATCGCCCGCGCGGGCGAGGCGAGTGGCACCGCGATTCGCGAAAACGTGCGCCGGATTTCACAGGGCGACGGCATTGAGGTCGACAACGTTTTGGATGGCCTGAAGCATCTCGCCGCCGGCAAGGAAATCAATTACACCGGTGCCAGCGGGCCCTGCGACTTCACCGATATCGGCGATATCGAGGATACGCAGTTCCGCTATGAGATCGTCGACGGCGGCAAGTTCAAGACCTTGAAGATCGGCTGAGGTCCATCGCTTCAGTGTTCTTCGAGCTTGCCCAACTTGTCGTAAACGGATTAGTGGCCGGCACCATTCTCGCGGTGCCGGCCATTGGTTTCACCGCCATCTACGGCGTTCTTCGCTTCCCCAATTTTGCCGTTGCATCCCACGCGACCATCGGGGCCTTCGCCGGTTATGTGGCCAACGTCAACTTCGGAATTCCGGCCTGGGGCGCGGTGGCCTTCGCGTTCTTGATCGCCGGTCTGTCCGGCGTGCTGAACGACGAATTTCTCTTGAAACCGTTGCGCCCGACCGGGCCGTTGACCACCGCGATCGCCTCGGTCGCCCTGGTCATTGTCCTGGAGAACGTGATTCGTTTCTTTTTCGGCAACGATTTGCGCGGCTACGACTTGCCGATTTTTCGCGATTGGCGAATCGCCGAGATCCGCATCGGCCCGCAGCAGGTCGAGAACATCATTATCGCGATCATTGCCATGGCGATCCTGTTCCTGTTCCTGACCTTCACCCGCATGGGCAAGGCGATGCGCGCTGTCGCCGACAACCCCATGCTGGCCAGCATCAAAGGCATCAATGCCGACATGGTCGGCCGCCTGGTCAGTTTCGTCGGCATGGGTCTGGCCGGCCTCGGCGGCATGTTGATCGGGCTCGATACCAGCATCGATCCCCTGACCGGATTTCGCGCCATCCTGCCGATTTTCGCCGCCGCTGTTGTCGGCGGGCTGGGCAGCATCCCCGGCGCCGTGGTCGGCGCCTTGACCGTGGGCGTCGGCGAGGAGCTGTCCATCGTCGTGCTGGGGCCGGAGTACCGCAGCGTATTCGGGTTCTTGGCGATTCTTTTCGTTCTGCTGTTCCGTCCGCGCGGCCTGCTCGGCGAGCGCGCGTACTGAACGCCGGAGGGAAGCCGCATGGAAAACTACCTCATCGCCATGGTCACCTTCGCCGGCATTTACGGCATCATGGCCCTTGGGCTCAATGTCATCTGGGGCATGGCCGGCATGGTCAACCTGGGCCTGGTCGGGTTCTTCGCCTTCGGCGCCTACACCACCACCCTTCTGACCAAGGATTTCGGTGTGCCCATCGGCCTGGGCATCGCCGCCGCCTTTGTCACCACCGCCATCGCCGGGGTTGTCGTGGCCCTGGTGACCGGACGGATGCGCGGCGACTACCTGGCCATCGTCACGTTGGGCTTTTCCGAGACGGTACGCATCACCGCCAGCAACGAGATCTGGCTGACCAACGGGACCGACGGCATCTCCGGCATTCCCGGGCCATGGCGCGGCGAGGTGTCGCCGGAAACCTTCAACCTCATTTACCTCGGCATCGTGGCCGGATTCGTCCTGGTCGTCTTCCTGATCATGCAACGGGTACGCTACGCGCCGCTTGGCCGGGTGCTGCGCGGCATTCGCGACGACGACCAGGTGGTGGCCGTGGCGGGCAAGAACGTGATCGCCATCAAGGCCAAGGCCTTCGCGCTCGGCGCCGGCGTCCTGGGCATGGCGGGCGCCATCTACGCCCACTACACCTCCTACATCGCGCCGGACGGCTTCGTGCCCCTGATCACCATCTATATCGTGCTGTCCCTGACCGCCGGCGGCACCGGCAGTAACCTGGGTGCGATCGTGGGCGCGTTCCTGGTCGTCTTCTTCATGGAATCGACGCGCTTTCTCACCGCCGTGGTGCCGGGCCTCGAAGCGGTTCAGCAAGCGGCCCTGCGCGAGTTTCTGATCGGCGCCAGCTTGATCGTCATTCTGCACCTTCGCCCGACCGGGCTTTTCCCCGAACGGATCACCCGCCACGAAGCGCCGGAGCCTCCCGCATCGGGCGCCGCCTTAAAGGAACGCAGCCAACCATGACCCAAGCCCAGCGACCCGACCCCCAAGCGCACCTGGCCGCCGTTGCCGCCGCCACGAAGCGGGACGGTCAGCCGCAGGCCAGCTTCCGCGCCCTCGACCGCGCCATGGCCGAGGCGATCGGGCACAAGCTTTTCACGGTGTTGCTGCATCACGCCGATAGCGGCGATTCCGAACGGTTCTACAGCAACCGGCCCGAGGCCTATCCGGTCGGCGGCCGCAAGGCCCTGAATCCGACGTTCTGGACCCAGCATGTCTTGCGCGAACAGCGCGCCTATCTGGGCCGCAACGCCGCCGATGTGGCCGCCGTGTTCTACGACCACGAACTGATCGCCTCGCTCGGTTGCGAGTCCGTGCTCAACATTCCGGTGGTCTTCAACGGCGTGACCCTGGGTACGCTCAACCTGCTCGACGCGGCCGATCATTACAGCGAAGCGGATGTCGAGTTGGGTGCGATTTTCGCGGCCCTGGCCGTGCCGGCCCTCTTGAATCTGAGCGCGGCGGCCCCAGCCGGCTGCTAGGTCGCTTCCGCCACGATCGGGTTGCGCAGGGTTCCGATCTTTTCGATCTCGACCTCGCAAACGTCGCCGGGGTGCATCCAAAGCGGCGGCGTGCGTGCGAAGCCGACGCCGGGCGGTGTGCCGGTCGGGATGATATCGCCGGGCTCCAGGGTCATGGCCTCCGACAAGGTCGAGATCAGGGTCGCCACATCGAAGATCATATCGCCGGTGTCGCCGTCTTGCCGAACCTCGCCGTTGACGCGGGCCTGAATGCGTAAGGGCGCGGCCCCCGGCGGCAGTTCGTCGGCGGTGACGATGTCCGGACCCCAAGAGCCGGAGGCGTCGAAGTTCTTGCCCATGGCCCACTGGCTGGACTTGAACTGATAGTCGCGCAGGCTGCCGTCGTTGAAGATCGAATAGCCGGCCACGTGATCCAGGGCCTTGTCCTTGGCGATGTGCCGCCCGCCGGTGCCGATCACCACCAGCAATTCCGCCTCGTGATCGAAATCGGTGCTGGCCTTGGGGCAAACCAGGGCCGCGCCATGGCCGACCAAGGAGGTCGGCCAGCGCGGGAAGACGATGGGATAATCCGGGATCGCCTGGCCCGCTTCCTCGGCGTGGCTGCGGTAATTCAAGCCGATGGCCAGGATCTTAGGCGGATACGGAATCGGCACCAGCAGGCGCGTGTTCGCCGCCGGAACCAGTGCCCGATCCGGGGCCGCTTCCACCGCGTGGGCGACCTCCGCCAAGGCCTCGGTCGCGAAGATCGCCGGCCAGGTCCTCGGCAGATCCGGCGCGGCCTGGGAAAGATCGACAATGGCGTCGCCGCGCCGCACGCCGCAAGTTGCCCGCCCGGCCTTATCGAATGTCACGAGACGCATGTGTTCGTTTCCTTGAGATGTCGCGGTCCAGCAGCCCACCGCTGGAAGGGAGCGCTGCGGCAGGGACTTGTCCTCTCCTTCGACGAGCTCAGGATGAGGACAAGCCGTCGAAAGCAAGCCTCATCCTGAGCTTGTCGAAGGACAAGGGCGTTGGGCGCAAGCGGCGCCGCCGCGCCAATCCTATCCCAACACAGGAATGGTGTATTCCGCCCCGGCGCGGATGCCGGTGGGCCAGCGCGCGGTCACGGTCTTGAGCTTGGTATAGAAGCGCACGCCTTCTTCGCCGTGCATGTGATGATCGCCGAACAGCGAGCGCTTCCAGCCGCCGAAGCTGTGATAAGCGACGGGCACCGGGATCGGCACATTGACGCCGACCATGCCGACCTTGATCGAGCTGGCGAAGCTGCGCGCGGCGTCGCCGTCGCGGGTGAAGATCGCGGTGCCGTTGCCGTATTCGTGATCGTTCACCATCTTGGCCGCCTCGGCGTAGTCCTTGGCGCGTACCACCGAGAGCACCGGGCCGAAGATTTCGTCGGTGTAGATCGACATGTCTGTGGTCACCTTGTCGAAGATCGACCCGCCCATGAAGTAGCCCTTCTCGTAGCCCTGCAGGCTGATCTTGCGGCCATCGAGCACCAGAGACGCGCCCTCCTTAATGCCGGTGTCGATGTAGCCCATGACCTTGTCGTAGTGCTCCTTGGTCACCAGGGGGCCCATCTCGACCTCCGGGTCGGTGCCGGGGCCGACCTTGAGCGCCTGCACCCGCGGCGTCAGGTTATCGATCAAGGTGTCCGCCACCTTGTCGCCGACCGCGACCGCGACCGAGATCGCCATGCAGCGCTCCCCGGCCGAGCCGTAGGCGGCGCCCATGATGGCGTCGCTGACCTGATCCATGTCGGCGTCGGGCATGATGACCATGTGGTTTTTGGCGCCGCCCAGGGCCTGGACCCGCTTATTATGGGCGCAGCCGGTGTGATAGATGTATTCTGCCGTGGCGGTCGCGCCGACGAAGCTGACCGCCGCGATGTCGGGGTCGCTCAGGATGGCGTTGACCGCCTCCTTGTCGCCCTGGACCACATTGAACACGCCGTCCGGCAGGCCGGCCTCCTTGTACAACTCGGCCAGGCGCATGGCGAAGGACGGATCCTTTTCCGAGGGCTTCAGGATGAAGGTGTTGCCGCAGGCGATGGCGATCGGCGACATCCACAGGGGGATCATGGCCGGGAAGTTGAAGGGCGTGATGCCAGCCACTACGCCCAGGGGCTGGCGCATGGAATAGCTGTCGATGTTGGGGCCGACCTCGGCGGTGAAGTCGCCCTTCAGCAACTGCGGGATGCCGCAGGCGAATTCCACCACCTCGATCCCCCGGGTGGTCGAGCCCTTGGCGTCCTCGACCGTCTTGCCGTGTTCCTCGGTCACCAGGCGGGCCAGCTCGTCGAGGTTGTCCTCGAGCAACTGTTTGAGGCGGAACATGACCCGCGCCCGGCGCAGGGGCGGCGTGGCCGCCCAGGCCGGAAAGGCCGCCTTGGCGGCCTCGACCGCGCCGCGCAGCTCGGCCGCGCTGGCGAAGGAAACTTGGCGCACCACCTCGCCGATGGCCGGATTGTACACATCGCCGAAACGGCCGCTCTTGCCCTCGACTACGCGCCCGTTGACGTAATGTTGAATGATCTCGGTCATGGCTCTTGTCCCCAAGTTTCCTAACTCTGGCTCAATCTCAAAGCCGCCGGCCCCGACGGCGGCACTCCCGCGCACAATAGCCCAGCCCGGCCGGGCGCGGAAAGGGTCAGTGGCGGAGGATCGATGGGGGCAGGGGTGGGGAAATCGCGCCCCGGACCGTGCCCTGAACTACGACCGGGCTTAAGAAAACGCGACGGCGACGCGTACCAGGGCAACGCCGAGGATCAGGCCATAGCCGGCGTAGAGGCAGACATGGACGGCCGTGGTCCACTGCCCCTTGGCGCCGGCCAGTTCGGTCTCGATCGCCTTCAGGCGGGCGCGCCGGTCTTCCAGGTCCCGGCGAAGCGGTTCGTAGTCCGGGCTCGTTGGGTCGAGCTGGCCGAGCCTATCTTCTTGCGTCTCGATGCCCGCGAGCAGGGGCTTGATGCGGGCGATCTGCCGGCCTTGTTCGTTGATTCGAATGGCGGGAAACGCCAGCAAAAGGGTGCTGGCCAGCAGGATGACCGCCATGTAGGCATTGAGCTTGTCCGGTGGCACCTTCGCCCCCATGGCCCAAACCGCCGCCGGAACCAGCAGCCACAGAACGCGCAGCCACAGGGGGTTCATGGCTTGGGGGTCACGGCTTGGGGGTCACGATTCGGTCGCGACCTCTGCCGCGGCCTCGTCTTCGTCCTCGGCCGCGATGACAACCTCCTCGTCGCGCAGAATGGTGTGCAGCGCGTATTTGACGCCCCGATCCTTGCGATCGATGAAGGCATAGGCCATGTCGACGCCGCAGTGGGCGGCGAACAGCGCGATGGTCTCCGCCTTGGGAATCGGGCCGCTCGAGGATTCCATTCGGGACACATAGGAGGGGTCCACGCCCATCTTCTGGGCAATCTCGGCCTGGCTCTGGTTGGAGCCGATCCGGATCGCCTCGAGCTTGCGGGCGATGCGCCGCTTGGGCTCGGTTTCCTTCCAGCGCTTCAGGAAGGCCTCGCTCGGCTCGAACCCCTTCGAGAAGCGCGGCGCCTCGGCCTCGAACGTCACCGGGGCGCTTGGATGTAGGGTCTTGCTGGTCATGGCTGCCATCCCGGTTTGGCCGGTAACTGGTTTCGGGTTCGGCCGCTGTAGGTATAGGCCGTGTTGATCGCCGGCTGATGGGGCGAATTTCGCACCGCGGTCAGCACGATGGTTTGGGCGTTGATGTCGTGGAAGGCGACCATCAGATGCGACGAGACGTTGAGCCTGCGCGCCAGCACCCGGTAACGCAGGGTGTCGTCGGCATAGATGTGGCGCGGATCGAAGGTCTCCTCGCCCCAACGCTGTAGCAGTTCCTCGACATCCATTTCCTCATCCAGGGAAAGCGCCGCGAGATCCGCCTTGAGGGCGGCGGCGATCGGCTCTTCCCAGCATCGTGCTGTTTTTATCATGATATCGGAATCATGCTATTTTTGTCAAGACACCTGTATGTACCCATGATCCCGATTAGATAACGAGATTTACGAAAAGCGATCAAATATTAACCATGTTCGCGGCCGCTTCGGCTCAAAGGCCGCAGAGCAGATACTATGACGACATCGTCGCCCAGGTCGCCGCCCTCATGGCAAGTCTGGCCATCAACCACCCCTTCATCGACGGCAACAAGAAAGTCGCCTTCGCCGCCGCCGATGTTTTTCTGCGCATGAACGGCTATCGCATCGAGGGCGACCCGTCGGACCTATACCGCCGGATCATGGGATTGTTCGATGACGGATGCTTCGAGTTGAAACACCTCGACGCCATGCTGCGCGAGGTGACGCGGAAGGTGTGAGGCGAATTCTGGAAATGAAATTCTCTGGCCATGGAGTACGGAGCAGAAATTCATATTCCTGGAACGAAGTACCTATTCTCCGTCAAAATATGAATTGTGCTGCAGACATTCGTAATTGTTTCATAAAATAAGCGTTCAGACGCGCGTTCAAGAAGGTTGTGCCTGAGGCGAATGCGAAACGAATTCTCGGCGGAAACCGTTTACTAGATTGGGTTTGATCTTTTCCAAAAGCACTTCAGAGTGTTTCGTACCCGCCAGAGCACGCGCCAAAATGAACGCGCAGACGTCAGCAATTTGCACCGGGCTTGATCCCGACTTCCGGACAAAAAGCGGCTCTTCTACGAGGTGGGTTAAGGGGTGCCAACTTATATTGGGATCGGCCTCAATCGTGGCGCGGGTACGAGGGTTCGTGAAAAGTTGGGCAACCGTTAGCAAGTTGAACCTATGATCTTCGTGTAACTCAGCGACCGCAAAAGCCTTCTCATTCTTGAGTTCACGTTCCATCCAGCGTTCGACCAGCCCCAGACAATTCAAGAAGCAAATTGTGTGACACTTTTTGGTTGCTATCGCCCGCTCCTTCCGAACGAGATGTTTGGCGCTACCGGCCGGCAGTTCTTTTGGGGGATATTCACTCCGCTTCACGCACGAGTAGATTATCGGCAGCTGAAACTTTCGAGGAATGTCGGCGAGATGGCCCAAAATTTCCAACCGCTTCTCTAAATCCCAATTCTGTCTAGGAAAGAATCCTTCGCCGTGCCAAAGCTCTTTTGCGTGGAAGGCAAATTTTAATGGCCTGTTTGAATCCGGCCCAACCAGGTCATCTGCCATGGCCAAGAGGTATTTTTGGAGAGGAGAATATTGGTCATCCACATGCAACATTACTCCTGCCACAACAGTGTAAGGTTCATTGTCAGGGTTACCAATTCCCGCTTCGTCAAGGTAGACATGGCGCACGGTCATCTCCGGCGGTTGTTATGATGCGATCATATCGTATCAACACATCCCATGGGTCTGGGAAGTTTTAGTACAGTTTTCTTCCCCCTCCTCTCCTTTCCCCAGGTATTGCATTGCGCCAGCTTGGCCGGGCGCTAGGCTTGGGCCCGAGAAAGCGCGGCTGTGGAATTTGCAGCCCTGATATTTCCCTGCTCGGTAGGGAATAACAGGGAAATCGCAGAACCGGGAAAACGGTAGTTTGTTACCGTTAGGAAAGCCGCGGGTCGATGCCGACCAGGCCCAGGCCGCCGCCCTCATGGAAAGCCCAAAACCCCCTAGATTGTCGTCCGGGGCGCGATGCGAATGACCGCGCAACGCAGGTCTGCGGCGAGTTGAATTTCGAGACTGTCCTGTCCCTGGTGAACGAGCGTTTCCGCGGGCGCCAATTGGCGCGTCTCGCCGCCCGTTCGAACCGCGCAACTTCCGTTCAAACTGTGGACCAGGACATAATCGTGTTTTCCAAGCTCGAACGTCGCGGTGCGTGGACCGTGCCAAATGTCCAAGGTCGCTTCGAAGCGATCGCGCAGGGTCATGATATTGAGGTCCCGGACGGGACCGCGCCGCAGGCGCCCGAAGAGAGGATCGTCCCCGGAAATTTCGACGGCTTGAAACGGCTCCAACGCCGTGACGCCGCCGTCCGGATCGCGCAAGTCCATACCCTCGCCGTCGATCACCGCAATGACCCGATCGGTTTTCGGAAATTCGGAAAAGGGACCGTCGCGCTCGACATCGGCGATGGAGACGCGCCAGCCCCAGTCTTGACCTGGGCCCGCGCCGCCGGTCGCGATCTCTCTGGTGATCCCGCCGCCGTTCTTCCACGGCGTCGCCTTGACGTCCGAAAGCAAAATCCGCCGGGTCGATGAGCTTGGCATGGCGGTCTCGTTTTTCCCACAGGCTTTGCGTTGCGCGGGCCGAACCGGGCGTTAGACTTTGGCCCGCGACGGGTGTGCGTACCATGCGATTTGCGGCCCCTGATAATTCCCTGCTCGGCAGGGAATAACAGGGAAACCGAAAATCCCCGAACGCCCGGTCAAATGATCGCGTGGCGGACCTTGGCGGAGACCCATTCGCTGAACACCACGGTCGCCAGGATGACGATCAGGATGACCGTGACCTGGGGCCAGGCCAGGACGTTGAGCGAGGCTTGCAGTTGCAGGCCGATGCCGCCCGCGCCGACCAGGCCCAGGACCGTGGATTCGCGGATGTTGATGTCCCAGCGGAACACCGTGATGCCGGCGAAGGCGGGCATGATCTGCGGCACGATGCCATAGGCCATGACTTGCCAGCGCGAGGCGCCGGTGGCGCTGATCGCCTCGACCTGTTTGGCGTCGATCTCCTCGATCGCCTCGTACAGGAGCTTGGCCATGAAGCCGATGGAGCGCAGGCCGATGGCGATGGTGCCGGCCAGCACGCCGGGCCCGATGATCGAGACCAGCAGCAGGGCCCAGATCAGCGAATTGATCGAGCGCGAGGAGACGATGATGAGCAGCGCGATGGGCCGGATCAGGGTCGCGCTGGGCGTGGTGTTGCGCGCCGCCAAGAAGGCGACCGGCACGGCCATGAAAATGGCCAGGGCGGTACCCAGGGTCGCGATGTTGAGGGTATCCCACAGCGGAATCCAGAGTTTCTCCATATAGGCCCAGCGCGGCGGCACCATGCGGCCGCCGATATCGCCGGCGATGCGCGGCGCGTCCCAGACGAAGAACCAGGTGGTCGCGTCGGAAACGAACTTCCAGCAATAAAGGAACAGGGCGGTACCGACCAGCCAGCCGAACCAAATGGCGTATTGCCGCCCGGCGGTGCGCCGTTGCCAAACCTTGATGCCCGCGACTTCGGTGCTCGGCATCACTGCACCCGCGCGCGAATCAGGCCCGAGGCATACTCCGCGATCATGACGATGCCGATGATGGTGATGATGATCGCCGCCGCGGTGTCGAACTCGTAGCGGTCGAAGGCGGTGTTCAAGGTCGCGCCGATGCCGCCGGCGCCGACCAGGCCGACCACCGCTGATTCGCGGAAATTGATATCCAGGCGATAGAGCGACAGGCCGATCAGGCGCGGCATGACCTGGGGCTGGATGCCGTAATTCATGAACTGCAGCCAGCGCGCGCCGGTCGCGCGCACCGCCTCGGCCTGGCCCTTGTCGATGTCCTCGATATCCTCGGCCAGCAGCTTGGACAAGAAGCCGATGGTCGCGAAGGACAGGGTCAACACACCGGCCAAGGGCCCGAAGCCGAAGATGGCGACAAAGAAAATCGCGATGATGATTTCCTGAAGGCTGCGCGAAACCGCGATGATGCCCCGGCACAGCAGATAGACCGGCAAGGGCGCGATGTTGCGCGCCGCGCCCAGGCCGATGGGCACCGAGATTACGATCCCGATCACGGTCGAGGTCACGGTCATGACCAGGCTTTCGATCAGGCCTTCGCGAATATCGGTCCAGCGGGACACGAAATCCGGCTCGGTGAAGGCGATCACGAAGGCCCAGCCGCGGTCGAGCCCCTCGTAGATGCGCAGCCAGTTGACCTCAAGGGTGCCGATGGCCGCGGCGAAGTACAGCGCCGCCCCCAGGCCGAGCGCCCAACGCAGCCGCGGGCTCGCGATCAGCGGCGGCGGCCGCCAGCGCCGGGCCAGGTCGCGGATATTGAGGCTGGCATCGCTCATGGGCGCCGCGCGGTCCGGTTCATCACATGGCCGCCAAGCGTTCTTCCTCGGTCAGCACCTGCGCGGCGCGGGCCTCGTCGGCTTCCCGGTCGCGGGTCGCGGCCCAGTCCTCCTCGCCGTAGATCTCGGTCAAGACCTCGGGTGTCAGGCCGTCGGGGGTGCCGTCGTAGACCACCTCGCCAAGGCGCAAGCCGACAATGCGCTGCACGAACATTTGGGCCAGGGCGACGTCGTGGATATTGATGATCGCGGCCAATTGGCGCTCGGCGCAGAGCTCGCAGATCAGGCGCATGATCTGCCGCGAGGTCTTGGGGTCCAGGCTGGCGGTCGGCTCGTCGACCAGAAGAAGGTCCGGGTCCTGGATAAGCGCCCGGGCGATGCCGACGCGCTGACGCTGCCCGCCCGACAATTCATCGGCCCGCTTGTCGTAAAACTGCTCAAGGCCGACCCGCTGCAAGAGGCGGAAGGCCTCCTCCACCGCCGCCGGGGGGAAGCGCCGGAAATAGCTGCGCCAGAAACCGACATAGCCGAGCTGACCGGACAACACGTTTTCCATCACCGTCAGGCGCTCGACCAGGGCGTATTCCTGAAAGATCATGCCCATGCGCCGGCGGGCCCGGCGCAGGCCCCCGGCGCCCAGGCGCACGATGTCCTCGCCGCCCAGCATCATACGTCCCGAACTCGGCTCGACCAGGCGGTTGATGCAGCGGATCAGGGTGCTCTTGCCGGCGCCGGACGGCCCGATCAGCGCCAGGACCTGGCCGCGCGGTACCTCCAGGTCGACGCCCTTGAGCGCCTTGTCCCCGGTCTTGTACTGCTTGACCAAGCCCTCCAGATGCAACATGCCGTCCGGCCCCGCCGCGCCGTCGAGGGGCTGCACCATCACCTACTTGCAGGCGTAGGAGACGTTGTTGGCCGAGTCGATCGTGCGGATCACCGCCCAGTGCTCCTTGTAGGTGATCGGAATGAACTGGCCCTCGCCATTCTTCTCGAACTCGATCTTGAGGCTGGTCTTGGTGCCGTCCGGCTTGACCCACTGGAAGCTGGAGAAAGATTCCCGCACCTTTTTCGCTAGCTCCGGCTTTAGGTTGGACACGTGGCCGTAGCCGGTGGTCGGGAAGGTCTGCGACTTGTAGATCACCTTGAGCTGGCCTTCCTTGACCACGTCGCGCTTGATCATGCGCGCCTTGACACTGTTGGCGATCGAGGCGGCGTCGTAGTCCTTGTTGGCGACGCCCAGGATCGAGTTGTCGTGCTTGCCCGAGAAGGTTGTCTTGAAGTCGCGGTCGGGGATCATGTCGAACTCGGCCTTGAGCAGGGCCGAGGGCGCCTTGAAGCCGGAATTCGAGGTCGGCGAAGTGAACGCCAGGGTGCGGCCCTTGATGTCCTCGACCTTTTCGATACCGCTGCCCGGATAGGAGATGATCTCCATTTCATAGCCGAAACTGCCATCTAGGCCGGCCATGATGGTGAAGGGCACGAACCCGGCGCAGTTGACAGCTAGCGGGTTCGACCCGGTGTTGAATCCAGCGACGTGCAGGCGGCCGGAGCGCATGGCTTCGATCTGGGCGGCGTTGGACTGCACGGGGAAGAACTGCACTTTCTTGCCCGTGGTCGTTTCCATGTGGGTCAGGAAATCGGCCCAAGCGGTCTTGTAGACGGCGGGATCTTCGACCGGCGTGTAGGCGAAGATCAGCGTGCTGGGATCGATCCATTGACCGGAGTCGCTGGGCGCATCGGCGACCAGGTCGCCGTCGGCATCGCAAAAGCGTTCGTCCAGAGCGCCGCGTTCGCAAGACTGCGCGGCGGCCGTACCCGGCATTCCTGCGAAGCCAAGCCCGGCCAGCGCCAGGCCGAAGATCGCAGTGCGCCACAATGATGATTTGGCCGACATGGTATCCTCCCTGTTGAACCGGTGCGGGTCTCTTGCAGTTCTGGCAAGCGACCGGCGGCCCGGCGATCAAAACTCTCATTTCCGGCAGGGCCGGAACGGTTTTGTGATATTTGGGTAACACTATACGCCGGGCACGCCAAGAAGCATCGTAATTTCGGGGCCCCAGACCAAACACGGGATTGTCACCGCCGCCCACAGAGTTTCGCGCTAGTCTGGTCCGGTGCGGTGCCGAATTGGCGGCACTGCCTGGGAGGAAAGAGCCATGAAACGATTGCTGATCGCCGCGGTCCTAACCGCCGGCCTCGCCGCTCCGGCGCTCGCCGGCCAATGTCCGAAGGACATGAAGCAAGTCGACGCCGCGCTGGCTCAAAGCCCGAAGATCTCGGCCGCGCAGATGACCGAGGTCGCGAAACTGCGGGCGGAGGGCGAAGCCTTGCACAAGAGCGGCAAGCACAAGGAATCCGTCGAAACCCTGGCCAAGGCCAAGAAAATCCTCGGCATTATGTAAGCCCGGCGGCGGCTCAAAGGCGAGACCAGCGGGGCCCGATCCGGGGCCCCGCCGGTCGCGTCTATCCAGCCCCTTATCTGAGCCTTCCGGCCCGGCCTTGGCCTGTCCGGCCCCGAGCGGCTAGAGCATGTTCCGATCATATTGAATCATTTGACCGGCTTTTCGCGTCTGCTGGCTAGGCGCGGCCCAGGCCGCGGTCTGGGTGACCGCAAGTGGGCCGCAACGACGTCCGGCGGGCGCGAAAAGCCGGCCTCCGGTGGGCCAAATCAGCCCATCGGCGTCGTTACGAAACTTGCCCGATGCCCCACATCGCGCGGCGTTCCGCGCCTAGCCGAGTGGCCTGATTTGGCACCATCAAATGGTTCAATATGATCGGAATATGCTCTAGTATACGCGCCATTCGGGGAGGGGAGCGGACAAGTGCAGGGGATCGACGACAGGTCGCTGGCCGGCATAACGATGTTCGAAGGCCTCGACGACTCCGCGCGCCGCCGGATCGAGGAACGCTGCAATTGGCGCCGGTTCGCCGCCGGTCAGACGATCCTGGAGCAGGGCAGCGACAGCCGGGACGTCTTGTTCATCGTCGAGGGCGCGGTCAACATCGTCAGCTATTCCCCGACCGGCCGCGAGATCGCCTACGCAAAACAAAAGGCCGGGGATATCTTCGGCGAATTGGCCGCCATCGACGGTCAACCGCGATCCGCGAGCGTCGTCGCCACGGAATCGACCTTGGTGGCGATCCTGTCCTCCGAGCGATTTCTCGATATCCTCAAGGAACAGGTCGAGGTGACCTTCCATATGCTGACCCGTTTGACCCGCATGGTGCGCACCGGCGACGTGCGGATCATGGAACTCAGCACCCTCGCCGCGACCCAACGCGTCTACGCGCAGCTTCTGCGCATGGCCACGCCCGACGCGGCCGGCACCGGCCTGTATGTGATCCATCCCTTGCCGCCACTGCGCGAGGTCGCAAGCCAGGTCAGCACAACCCGCGAGACCGTGGCCCGGGCGCTCAGCCACCTTTACCCAAGCGGCCTCATCCGGCGCAAGGGGCGCAGCCTCTACATCATGGACAAGCCCAAGTTCGAAGAGCTCCTGGCCACCATGCAGGGCGACCAGTCCGCCTAAGCGGCGCTTAGAGCACGCCCCCCTTGCGAGGCGCGCGCTGTCTTTACGAAAGACGCTCTAAATGTGGAATCCCCGCTGGACGATCGCCGTCAGACGGCGGGCGAAGGCGGTCGGGTCCGGCACCGCCTCGCCTTGTAGAATGCGCGCTTGATCGAGCAGCAGCCAGGCCGCGTCCTCGAGCGCGGCGTTGTCGTCGCCACCCGAGGGGTTGTCACCGCCCAGGCGTTCGGCCAAGCCGCGAATCAATCCGTGCTTGGGATTGATCTCGAGCACACGTTTCGATTCCATGTCGATCTGGCGGTGCTGTTTGAGCAAGCGTTCCAGGTTCATATCCATGTCGCCCTCTTCGGCGATGAGGCAGACCGGGCTATCGGTCAGGCGCGCGCTCGGCCGCACGTCCTTGACCGCGTCCTTGAGCGCCAGCTTGAGAAACGCGATCAAGGCCTCGGCGCCCGGTGTGGGGGCTTCCGGTTCGGATTCGGTTTCCTCGCCGGGCTCGGCATCCTTGGCGGCAACACCGCTGAGGTCGAGGTCGCCGCGCGTGGCCGATTTGATCGCCTTGTCCTGGTAGGTCGCGACCGCCGGGATCCAAAACTCGTCGACCGGGTCGCTCAACAGCAACACCTCGACGCCCTTGGCCTTGAAGCCTTCCAGGTGCGGGCTGCGGCGCACCGCCTCGGCGTCGTCGCCGGTGATGTAAAAGATCTCGCTCTGCCCCTCGGGCATGCGCGCCACATATTCGGCCAGGCTGGTCAGGCCCTCGGCCTCGGTCGAGGCGAAGCGGGCCAGTTCGATCAGGGTTTCGCGCTGATCCGCATCCTCGTACAGGCCCTCCTTTAGGACCGGGCCGAAATCGCCCCAGAAGGTGGCGTATTCCTCCGGCGCTTTGTCCGCCTTCTTGGTGAGTTCGCCCAGCACGCGCTTGGTCACCGCGCGGCGGATTTTGGTCAACACCGGATTGTTCTGCAGCATTTCGCGGCTGATGTTGAGGGCCAGGTCCTCGGTATCGATCACGCCCTGCAGGAACCGCAGATAGGGCGGCACCAAATCGGCGCAGTCGTCGGTGATAAAGACCCGCTTGACGTAGAGTTTCACGCCGTGGCGGCGCTCCGGGTGGAACAGATCGAAGGGCTTGGACTTCGGCACGAAAAGCAGACCGCTGTATTCAATCACGCCTTCCACCTTGAAGTGCAGATGCAGCCAAGGTTCATCGAAGGCATGGGCGACGTGACGGTAAAACTCCGTGTACTGCTCTTCGGTGATGTCGGATTTCGGCCGCAGCCAAATCGCCGAAGCGGTGTTCAGGATATCTTCTTTGTCGCCCTCGCTCAGGATCACCGGGATCGCCACATGATCGGAATAGGCCTTGACGATCTTGCGCAGGCGCGCGGTATCCAGGAATTCGGCCGCGTCCTTTTTCATGGTCATGACGATCCGGGTGCCGCGGGCGAGATCGGCCTCGTCCTCGGCGGCCGGCGCCACCGTGAAATTGCCCTTGCCGTCCGACACCCAGTTCCAGGCCTGTTCCTCGCCGGCCCGGCGGCTGGTCACCTTGACCTGGTCCGCGACCATAAAGGCGGCATAGAAGCCGACGCCGAACTGCCCGATCAGGTTGGCGTCGCCCTTGTTCTCCAATTGGCTCATGAAAGCGGCGGTGCCGGACCGCGCGATGGTGCCCAGGTTCTCGATCAAATCGTCCCGGTTCATGCCGATGCCGTTGTCCCGGACGGTCAGGGTCCCGGCCTTGCTGTCGGATGCCAGATGAATTTTGAAGTCGGCGTCGCCACCCAGTAGTTCGGGCTCGGTCAAGGCCGCGTAACGCAGCCGGTCGCAGGCGTCGGAGGCGTTCGAGATTAACTCCCGCAGGAAAATCTCCTTATTGGAGTAAAGCGAGTTGGCAACGATATCGAGCAACCGGCTGACCTCGGCCTGAAAGCTCAATTTCTCTTCAGATACATCGCTCATGCTATATTCCTTGGGGTTTTTCGTCTTGATTGGCCCTAAACGGCCCGCCGCTTAGGATTTCGTAAACCGCGCCTGATATGTGGTAATAGTAGCGAAACTGCAAGGCCCCGGCCCGGGCCGACCGCTGAAGGGAACGGTAATGACCGAGGGCGACGACATACTGGCACGACGCAAGGCCATGGTCGCCGAGATCGAGGCGGAGGTGGCCGGCACCCGCCGTTGGCTGGGTAAGCGCAAGCTCGACCCGCGAGTCATCGCCGCCATAACCCGGGTGCCCCGGCACCTTTTCGTCCCGGTCGCCAATCGCGGTCACGCTTACGAAAACCGGCCGCAACCGATCGGCCACGGGCAGACCATCTCACAGCCCTACATGGTCGCGATCATGACCGACCTGGCCGAAATCCAACCCGGCGAGCGGGTTCTGGAGATCGGCACCGGCTGCGGCTATCAAACCGCGGTCCTGGCCGAACTCGGCGCCCAGGTCTATTCGATCGAGGTGGTTGGCGAATTGGCCGGCCCGGCGGCGGTCCGCCTGCGCGACCTGGGCTACGCGAACGCCGAGGTCAAGTGCGGCGACGGCGCGCGCGGCTGGGCCGAACATGCGCCCTTCGATGCGATCATTGTGACCGCGGCGGCGTGGCAGCGCGTGCCGCCGGCCCTGATCGCCCAACTCGCGCCCGGCGGGCGTCTGGTTATCCCGGTCGACCGCAGCGTTAAGGCGGCGCGCTATCCCTTTTTCGACCAGGACCAGGAACTCATGGTCATCAGCAAAGACGAGGAGGGCCGAATTGCCGAACGCGATGTGCTCCCGGTTGCCTTCGTTCCCCTGGTTGAGGGAGGGCCGGAAACAGCCGCCTAATCCCGCCGCGCCCCATGCTGGGGGAATTCGACTCCCGGCTTGCCACCGGGCGGCGGATCGCCAAGTCTTCAAGCGATGACCTCCTTCGCGCGCAGCCGGGTCACCGCGGTTCTCGGCCCGACCAATACCGGCAAGACCTACTTGGCCATCGAACGCATGCTGGGCCACGCCAGCGGCATGATCGGCTTTCCGCTGCGTCTCTTGGCGCGCGAAAATTACGACCGGGTGGTCAAGGTCAAGGGCGCGGGCCAGGTCGCCCTGGTCACCGGCGAGGAGAAAATCGTTCCGACGGGGGCGCGTTATTTCCTCTGCACCGCCGAATCCATGCCGATCGACCGCGCAGTCGCCTTTCTGGGCCTGGACGAAATTCAACTCTGCGCCGATCCGGAACGCGGGCACGTCTTCACCGACCGCCTGCTGCACGCGCGCGGCACCGAAGAGACCATGTTCATGGGCGCCGATACCATGCGCCCGATCCTGCGCAAGTTGGTGCCCGAGGCGGAAACCGTCTCCCGGCCCCGGTTTTCCACCCTCACCTATACCGGCGCGCGCAAATTGAGCCGCCTGCCGCCGCGCGCCACCGTGGTCGCCTTTTCGGCCGCCGAGGTTTACGCGAGCGCCGAGATGCTGCGCCGTCAGCGGGGCGGCACGGCGGTGGTGATGGGCGCGCTCAGCCCGCGCACCCGCGCCGCCCAGGTCGGCATGTTCGAGGCCGGCGAGGTCGATTATCTGGTCGCCACCGACGCCATCGGCATGGGCCTGAACCTGAACTTGGACCATGTCGCCTTCGCCAAGCTGACCAAGTTCGACGGCCGGGCGATACGCCCGCTCAAACCGGCCGAGATCGCCCAGATCGCCGGCCGGGCCGGACGCCACATGGCGGACGGCAGCTTCGGCACCACCGACGAGATCGGGCCGATCGATCCGGAGACGGTCGAGGCTGTGGAAAACCACCGTTTCGATCCGCACGAAAGCATTTTCTGGCGGGCCCGCGACCTCGACCTGCGCTCGCCCAAGGCCTTGCAGAAAAGCCTGGAGCGGCGCTCGCCGTCGCCCTTGCTCATGCGGGCGCGCGACGGCGACGACCTCCTCGCCCTGAGCGCCCTGTCGCGCGACCGTGAAATCGCCGATATGGCCGGCAATCCGCACGCCGTCGGCCTCTTGTGGGAGGTCTGCCAGATACCGGACTTCCAGAAGATTCTCTCGGATCAGCATGCCCGGCTACTGAGCCGGATCTATCGCTACTTGATGGCCGGCGGCGCGGCCGGCGAGGGCCGCCTGCCGGCCGACTGGGTGGCGCGGCAGATCGCCCGGATCGAGCGCTACGACGGCGATATCGATGCCCTGGTCGCCCGCATCGCCCATATCCGCACCTGGACCTACATCTCCCACCGGGCCGAGTGGTTGGCCGACCCGCGCCACTGGCAAGAGCGAGCCCGCGCCATCGAGGACAAGCTGTCCGATGCCCTGCACGACCGCCTGACCGCGCGATTCGTCGACCGCCGCGCGGCCATGCTGGTGCGCCGCCTGCGTACGGGCGACGAGATGCTGGCCGCGGTTAAGGCGGACGGCACGGTCCTGGTCGAAGGGGAATACGTCGGGCGCCTGCAAGGATTCCGGTTCCATGTGGACGAAGCGGTCGCGGGCACGGACGCGCGGGCCCTGCTGACCGCGGCGCGGCGCGCCCTGCTCGGCGAGATCCCCAGCCGCCTGCGTGCCCTGGAGCGGGCCCCGGCCCAGGATTTCGCCCTGGAGCCGGACGGCGGCTTGACCTGGCGGGGTGAACGGGTCGGCCGCCTGTGCCCCGGCGAAACGATGCTGACCCCCGGCGTGGAGATCCTCAGCAGCGAGTTCCTGGACGGGCGGGCGCGCGAACGCCTGCGCGTCTGCCTGACAGCCTGGGTCCAGCGTCACTTGCGGGCCCGGCTAGCGCCGCTCTATCGGCTGGACGAGGCGGCGGCCGGCGGCGAATTTTCCGGCCCGGCCCGCGGCCTTCTGTACCGGCTCGGCGAATCCCTCGGCCTGGTCGCGCGCGCGGCGCTCAACGAACAATTGCGCGCCATCGGCCGGTCGGAGCGCAAAGGCCTGGCATCGCTCGGTGTGCGCCTGGGCCGGGTCTGCATTCACATGCCGGCCCTGCGGCGCGCGGCCCGGCCCGCGCTGTGCGCCCTGCTCTGGTCCGTGCACCGCCGGATCGAGGCGCCCGCACTACCGACGCCCGAGGCGCACACCTGCCGGCCGCCACCTGGCACCGACGATGGCTTTTACCAGGCGATCGGCTTTCTCTGCCTATCGGAGCGCGGCGGCGGCATCGCGGTGCGAGCCGACGCCCTGGAACACATGGCGCAGGCGGTCTTCCGCCAGTCCCGCGACGGCCCCTTCACCGCCGACGCGCGGCTGGTGCGCCTGGCGGACGCGGACCCGGGTGCCCTTGAAATCGCCCTGCGCGCCTTGGGCTATGGGGTTCGGCGGAACGCGGGCGAGCTGCGAATCCTGCCCCACCGGCCAAAGACGCGCGCCAAGGGCCAGGGAAAGGGAAAGGGAAAGACCGTCCCGGCGGCCCGGCCCCGGCGCCAACCCCGGGAGGCCACAGCCTCGCCGTTCGAAATCTTGCGGGAGCTGACCGCCGGCGAATGACCGACTCCTCTCTGCGTCTCGACAAATGGCTATGGTATGCGCGCTTCTTCAAAACGCGGTCCATAGCGACTGGCGCGTGCACCGCCGGGCGCTTTCGAGTGAGCGGCGAGATTGTCTCCAAGGCCAACCATCAGGTGCGTCCGGGCGACGTCCTGACCTTTCCCCAGGGGCAGCACATCCGGGTCGTGAAGGTCTTGTCCCTGGCCAGCCGGCGCGGCCCCGCGCCCGAGGCCCAGCAGCTCTACGAAGATCTGAGCCCGCCCAGCCCGGAAGATCGCCTGCCTCGGGGGGCTACTCCAGCCAGCCCTCATATACCGGCCCGGGCCGCGGCCCGCGATCCGGGGTCCGGACGGCCCACCAAGCGCGAGCGCCGATCCCTCGAGAAACTGCGCGGCGACACCTAAGCCGCCGCCGTCACCCCCCATATCTTGCGGTCCTTGTGCAATCGGAAACAAATAGTGCCGAGGTTAAAACTTTTTTTACGGAACATTAACTAAGACTGCTCAAACATGAACGGGCCGTCGGGAGCCAAGATTCTCCGGCACCGCCTCAAGGCGGACCTGAAATCGAGCGAAAGTTTTTTCTTATGGTCAGTCCCTACCTCAAACTGCCGGTCCGCTCCCTCGAAACGGTCTTGCGCGCGCGCAAACAGGCAGAGGCACTGTGGGTCGACTCCCGCGAGGTCGAAGCGCGAAACCAAGCTCAGATTCAGGCCCAGTGCCAGGCCCAAGCCGAAGCCGAACGTGCCGCCGCCGCGGGCTGCCGCCGGACACCCGAATCCGCACCACCCGAGCCCGTTCCGGCCCCGGGAGCCGCCACGCGCCGGGCCGCTTAGGGCAAGGCACGCTCACCTGGGCCCGAGCGGCCCGGGCACGCCGCACCTAAACGCCCGGACGTCCGTCCAAAGGCACATTTCGCCCAGGGTTGCGCCCCGGCAAAAGCCCGTGATAGGCAAAGCCGTGCTCAAGCGGTTCAAAGCGTTCGTTGTGAAGTTGGAATCCGGTGGCCGACCGGCGGAATCCGGCCGTCCGATCGAGGAATACCAGCTGGCCGCCGCCGCTCTCTTGGTCGAGGCGGCCCAGATGGACGACGACTTCGACGAGCAAGAACGGGCCACGATTTTGGCACTCTTGACCAGCCACTTCGGCCTCGACGACGCCGAGGCGCAAGATCTGCTTAGCGCCGCCGAAGCGGCGGTCGCCCGCTCCAATCAGCTTTATGCCTTCACCCGGGCGGTCAAGGACGCCTTCGACAGCGAGGAGCGCCGGAAAATGGTGGAGATGCTGTGGGAAGTGGCCTATAGCGACGGCGAAGTGCACGACTATGAAGCGAGCCTAATCCGACGGGTGACCGGTCTGCTTCATGTCAGCGACCGAGACGCCGGCGCGGCGCGCAAGCGGGTCTTGGAAAGACGGGAACGGAAGGACTAGTCTGGAGCCACCCCCTGGAACCAGGGGCTTGGGTACCGGCGCCGGGCGGCAATTGGGGAGAGCGAAGCCATGACCTACGTCGTCACCGAGGCTTGCATCCGGTGCAAATACATGGATTGCATCGAGGTATGCCCGGTCGATTGCTTTTACGAGGGCGCCACCATGCTGGTGATCCACCCCGACGAGTGCATCGATTGCGGCGTGTGTGAACCGGAATGCCCCCCGGAGGCAATCATCCCCGACACCGACCCGGTGGCCGAGAGCTGGCTGGAGGTGAATCGCGAATACAGCGAGAAATGGCCCAATATTACCCGCAAGGGAAACCCGCCGGAAGATGCCGAAACCTATAAGGACATGCCCGGCAAGTACGACAAGTTCTTCACCGACAAGCCCGGCGAGTCGAGCTGAAGCTTTTTTGGGTGTAGTTTCCTAACCCAGGGTGTCGAGCCTGAAGCCCTAGAGTTCAGGGGCTGTCACCGGCGCGTTCCGACCGCCGATCTGCCGCCCCCGGACCTGGCGAGCGCTTGAAATTTGCAGAAAAAAGATGTATATATAGTCGTTCAGAGACATCGACGTCGGACCCGGCCCGTGCCCCTAAGTACAGGCACGAAGGGGCCAGAAAGGTGCATAACCGGTGTCGGAAGCCATGGCGGGTAAGAGGGGTGCCGCAAGGTCTGCGGCGCCTTACTTTTATGCTTTTTCCCTGGTTTTCGGCGCCTGATGCCACGGAATCGTTACCGGGGCTCGTTTCCTGCCGCGCAGCCCCCATGGACCGGCTGCCGCGACAGTGCCAGCAAGAAAGCGATTGAAAACGAATGACCAAGAAGCGGACTACCAAAGAACAGCTCGCCGCCAAGGCGGCCGGTTTCGAGGCCGGCGACTACGTGGTTTATCCGACCCACGGCGTCGGCCGGGTGCAAGGCGTCGAGAGCCAGGAAATTTCCGGCCAGACACTGACCTTGATCGTCATCAAATTCGAAAAAGACCGCATGACCCTGCGGGTCCCCGTAGACAAGGCGGAAGAATCCGGGCTGCGCAAGCTCTCCAGCCGCAAGCTGATGGATTCCGCTCTGACGACCCTGAAGGGGCGCAGCCGCGTGAAGCGGACCATGTGGAGCCGGCGCGCGCAGGAGTACGAGGCCAAGATCAACTCCGGCGACCCGGTTTCGATCGCCGAGGTGGTGCGCGACTTGCACCGCGGCGCCGACCAGCCCGACCAGTCCTATAGCGAACGGCAGATGTATCAGGCGGCACTCGACCGCCTAGCGCGCGAGCTTGCGGCGGTCGAGAAGATCGACGAGGACGCCGCGGCCCTTAAGCTTGAAGAACTCCTGACGGCGGCCTAGGCCGGCCGCGCCATGCAACGGCCCCAAGCGGCCGCGACCCGGTCGCGGTATCGGGGCAAAGCGGGGGATCGCCTGCCGGCACCATGACGGATCGGCAGAAATTCGCGGTAATTCGTACCGCGAGGCGGATTTGGGCGGTGGGCGCGATTCATGCCGACGTGGCCCGGCTCAAACGCCTGCACGCCCGGCTTTGGCCGAAGCTGGAATTGTGCGACCGAATTGTCTACATGGGCAATATGATCGGGCGCGCGCCGACGGCCCGCGAAACCCTCGACGCCCTGTTGAATTTCCGCCTGCACCTCTTGGCGCGGCCCCATAGCGAGGTCGACGACGTGGTGTATCTGCGCGGCGGCCAGGAAGAGATGTGGCAAAAACTGCTGCAGCTTCAATTCGCCGCGAACCCGCGCGGAGTCTTGGAATGGATGATCGACCAGGGCATGGCGCCAACACTTGAATCTTACGGCGTATCGGTTTCCGACGCCCTGCGCGAAGCGGCGGCAGGGACCGTATCCCTGACCCGTTGGACCGGCCGGCTGCGCCAGGCGATACACGCCCAATCGGGCCACCATCAGATCATGGCGGCCCTGCGCCGCGCCGCCTATACCGAGGAAGGCACGCTGCTGTTCGTCAATGCCGGGCTCGACATCAAACGGCCGTTGGAGACCCAAAGCGACAGCTTTTGGTGGTCGAGCGCGGATTTCCAGAACATCACGGAGCCCTATAGCCAGTTCAAGCGCGTGGTGCGCGGCTACGATCCTTGCCACGGCGGGTTCAAGGAAACCGATCACAGCTTGACCGTCGACGGCGGGTGCGGTTTCGACGGACAGCTCATGGCCGCGTGCCTCAGCGTCGAGGGCGAAGTCCTCGACGTTGTAGAAGGATGAGCGCGCCGCATATGTGTCCCATTAGAGGTCAATGCGCCCGGGGTCGGCGCGCGGCCGCGATGCGTCGAAGGAGAGAGCCTTGACCAAGGTAAAGGCCATATGTCTGGCGGCCGCCGCCCTAGCCGCCAGTTGCCTTTGGAGCGCGTCGGCACAGAGCGCGAGCGCAGACGGGCAGTTCGCGGTCAAGGGGATCGGCGTGCGGAGTTGCGGCGATTTCGCGAAGGACTACACGGAGAAATCACAAAACAATCTCGTTTTCGCCGGCTGGCTCGACGGCTACGTCACCGCCTACAATCGGTTGCAATCCGGCAATTTCGACGCCGCGCCCTGGCAATCGACCAGCCTGCTGCTGGCCATGATCAACAACCATTGCGCGGCCAATCCGGATGAGCGCCTGTTCAGTGTCGTGCAAGCGCTGCTCGGCTTCTTCTCCAATCAAAGCCTGAATGCGACATCGCCGTCGATCGAAGTTGCGGCGGGCGAAAACAAGGTGAAGGTATATCGCGATGTGCTGCGCATGGCGCAGCAGGCGCTGGTCGCGGCGGGCGATTATGCCGGCACCCCGGACGGCGTGTTCGGGCCCAAGACCAGAGCGGCTTTCGAGGCCTTTCAGGAACGCAATGGCCTAACCAAGTCCGGACTGCCGAGCCAGGAAACCCTGTATCGCCTGCTCGGCCCCAATAAACCCGCAAACTAAACCGGTCCGAAATCCACCCCGGCCCCGCGGCTTGGCCGCACGGTCGCGTGGGCGCCGACCGGCACCTATTCGGCGATGACCTTAACCTTCTGGCCGCGGCTCAGCTTGCTTTGCGGGCTTAGGCCATTGAGCGCCAGGAAGCGCTGCAATGCAAAATCCTCGAACGGCATGCGCGCGGCGATCGCCTGCGCCGTCTCCCCGGACCGCACCGTATGAATCCGCACGCGCGAGGGCTTAATGGCGGCCGCCTCGCGATCGCTTAGCCTACGAAAACTGTAGGTCGTGCGGCGCAAGCCCTCGGCCACGGCCTGGCTCGCGTCCGGCGGCGTCACGAACAACATGCGATAGATAGTCTGGGCGTCGTAGCGGATCGCCACCAAACGTATGTCCCGCGGTCCCTGTTTGGTCTTCAAGCGGGTCCCGCCGGTCGCGCCGGCCATGCCGTTGACGGTGATCGCCTCGACGTCGCTCAGCTCGACCCCCTTGGCCCAGGTTCCGGTCAGATACGCGGGCATTGAAACATTCCCACCCGATTTGCTTTGGTCGAAAATAATTGCCGCGCCCTGGGGCCCGCGTGCGACCACGGCTTGGCGCCCATTGGTCAGTTGGAACTTTGCCGGCACTTCGAAGGCGAACTTTAGCTTGGCATGCAGGAACGTGCGGCCGCGCACGATCCCCTCGTCTGGATTTTCGCCGTACAGCATGCCGTCGATCTTGCTCAGATAGATGTCGCGCCCGTGGATCGGGTTCTGAACTACCTTCACGCCCGCTTCGCGAATCGCCGCCTCGACGCGGTCGGCGGTGCGCGGATGGGTCTGCATGATATTGAACTCATCGGCCCGGCCGGGCTGGCCGGCCATTTCCGCCTCCAGGCGGCTGTCGGCCAGGAGATGTTCGAGAAAACCCGCCATAGCCCCCGGGTCGTAGCCGGCGCGGGTTAGATAGCGGATGCCGAGCAAGTCGGATTCGTGTTCCTGGTCGCGCGAAAAGCTGCGCAACGCAAGTCCGCCGACGGTGCCAACGGCATCCGAAGCCGCGCTGCCGAACAAGATTCCCAGACCGACCTGCGCGATGTTGGCGGCCATGGCCTGGCCATAGCGCTCGGCACTGTGCCGCGCGGTCACGTGGCCGATCTCGTGCGCCAGGACACCGGCCATCTCCGCCTCGTCGTTAGCAAGCGCTAAGAGCCCACGGGTGATGTAAACGTAACCGCCCGGCAGGGCGAAGGCGTTGACGATCGGCGAATCCAGAATCGTAAAGGTGAAATTCAAGTCGGGCGATTCGGAGGTCTTGGCGAGCAGGCGGCCGACGCTGCCGACATAGGCGTTGAGTTCCGGGGAGTCATAGGCGCCGCCGAATTCCGGGACGATCTTTTGGTGTTCTTGCGCGCCGAGCGCGACCTCGTCTTCGGCCGACATGCCGCCGGTGAAAAAGGTACGCCCCGTCCCCGGCGCCGTCTCGCATCCGCTCAAAACGGCACCAAGCATTAACAAGGTAACGGCGGCTTTCGCGCGCAAAACCCGCAGACTCATGGATCGATCACTTCTAGCTGTTCAGGATGGGTCGCCTCTATCATGGGGCCGTTATAGGACTTTAGCCAGCCGCGGGCGCGCACCTTACGCCCTTCGTAATCCGCCGGATCCAGCCCCGCGGCCTCGAAGCGGCGCCGCGCCGCCGGTCGGATCGTCACTGTGAAGTCCTCGCGCCAATCGTCGCCGAAATTGAGATACGCCTGTCCGCGCACAACCGCAACCGCGCGCACGCGGCCCTCGACCAACTCAAACCCGCCGATGTATCGATCGGCGTCGTCGGCGCCGCGCACGGCATAGAAGGCATTGGCCCAGATACCGCGCCGCGCCGCGCGCGCCGCACGTTCGTGAGTCAGCATCTCGCGCACCAGGGCGCGGTTGTCGGCGAAGCTGTAGACCCGCGCCATGCCGAGGCTGAGTAGCTGGCCCTGAATCCACGCACCCTCGGCATCGTAAAGATGCGCCAGGATCCGGTTGTGCCGGTCGAGGCGGCGCCCGCCATAGGCCAAGGTCAGGGCGCGGCCCAGAGTTAGCGCAGACAAGGCCCGCTTGGCCTTCGCCGCGAGCGGCCAGGCCTTGAAGCCGGCCCGTCCGAGGGGCAGCTTCGGCGCCTGAATGCCGACCAGTCGAACCTGCCGGCCGTCGTCCAGGACCAGGGTGTCGCCATCGACGATCTCCACCACCGCCGCCGTGCCGCCGCCGCTGAGCCCGGCGGGCAGAGCCGGCGCCGGTTCGGCGCGCGCGGCCGGGCCCCAAGACGCGCCCAACAAGACCGTTCCGAAAGACAGGACGCCGAAAAAGAACGCGACCGGACCTCCGCGACGCCGGAACCGGCACCGCGCCAAGAGGCCTTCGGCGGCGCCCATGGCCAGGCGCCGGACCGCCATTGGCAAGGCCACGCCGGGGTGCGATATAGGAAGATCTGCCAGACCCCGTGTTGCATGCGAGCGCCGCGAATGCCCGACCATCCGTTGTTTCCGCCGATCGAGCCTTTCGAGACCGGCCGCCTGACGCGCGCCGACCCGCATACGATCTATTGGGAACAGTCGGGCAATCCCAAGGGCGCGCCGGTTGTATTCCTGCACGGTGGACCTGGTGCCGGCGCCTCGCCCGACCACCGCCGGTTCTTCGATCCGCGGCACTACCGGATCGTGATCTTCGATCAGCGCGGCGCCGGGCGCTCGACGCCCCTGGGGGAAATCGCCGGCAACACGACCCAAGACCTGATCGGCGACATGGAGGCCTTGCGCGAGCACCTGGGCATCGCCCGCTGGTCGGTGTTCGGCGGGTCCTGGGGCTCGACCCTGGCGCTCGCCTACGCCCAGGCGCACCCGGAGCGGGTCACCGGCCTGATCCTGCGCGGCATATTTTTGTGCAGCACGGCGGAGATCGACTGGTTTCTCTATGGCATGCGTTGGATTCATCCCGAGGCCTGGCGCCGCTTCGCCGAGCCGATTCCGGACGCGGAACGCGGCGACCTCTTGAACGCCTATTACCGCCGGCTGGTCGATCCGGACCCGGATGTGCATCTGCCCGCCGCCCGGGCCTGGAGCGCCTATGAAGGCGCCTGCTGCACCCTTCTGCCCAGTCCGGAGACGGTCGCGGCGTTCTCGCGCGATCAGATGGCCCTCGGCCTGGCCCGGATCGAGGCCCATTACTTCACCAACGGAATTTTCATGACGGACGGGCAGATCTTGCGCGACATCGACCGCATCCGGCGTATCCCCAGCGTTATCGTCCAAGGCCGATACGACATCGTCTGCCCTATTGCAACGGCGGACTCACTGCATCATGCTTGGCCGGAGGCCGATTACGCGATCGTGCCCGATGCCGGCCACTCGGCCATGGAACCGGGGATACGGCGGGCGCTGGTCGCCGCGACCGAAAGGTTCAAGCAAAATACATCTTAGGCACGACTGCCTGGGCTCGCGCGAAACTGGAACGCCAGACCGCGATGTGAAACAGTATATCCCAGATTAGGGAACCGTGGCCGGCGCCAAACGCTGCCGATGTTGGGGGAGTTTTTATGAATACTGTTTGCCGGATCCTTGGCGCGTTCGCGGCCAGCGTCCTTCTCGTTGCGGCGCCCGCCTGGGCGGACCCGGGGGAAGAGACCGGGTTTCTGGCCTTGGGTGCGGGCTATTACGATTTCGACGGCGGCGATGACGACGCGGCCGATTTCCGCCTCGACTACCGGCACGGCCAGGGCTTGTACTTCGTCAAACCCTGGGTCGGCCTTCAAGCAACCAGCGACGGCGCTGTCTGGGGCGGCGGCGGCATCTATATCGATATCCCGATTTACGAGCGCTTCTACTTGACCGGAACCTTTGGCGCCGGCGGCTATAGCGATGGCGATGGCAAGGACCTGGGCCATACAATCGAGTTCCGCTCCCAGGCGGAGGCAACGTACCGATTCGAAAACGGCATGCGCCTAGGCGTGGCGATCAGCCATCTCTCGAACGCCGGCCTGGACGACCGAAACCCCGGAGTCAACATCCTGAGCGCCATGTACATACTGCCGCTCAGCAGCATCATTCCCGAATAGCCCGGCCAGCCGCGCGTCGACGTTCGACGCGATCCGCCCTAGCGGTAAACCGCCACAGCTTCACCTAAGGCGTCCCAGTTCGGCGCGATGCCGAGGCCGGGTTCGCTTGAGGCGCTCATGCGCCCGTTTTGGCGTTGCGGCGCGCCGCTGGCATTGCTCACCGTGACGTAGCTATTGAAATCGGTCGAGGTGAAGCGGAAGCGTTCCGGTGTCGAATGGGCCAGGTGGGCGATCGCCGCAGTGACGATATCGCCGCCCCAGCTGTCCTCCAGCGTCATGGGGATACCGAGCGAGACGCAAACATCGCGCATGACCCGCGCCTTCGACAAACCGCCAACCTTGGAGATCTTGATGTTGATCGCGTCGATCGCGCCGTCAGCGTGGGCCCGCAGCAGCATGTCGAGCCCATCGATGTTCTCGTCCAGGATGAAAGGCAGTGCGGTACGCCGGCGGATGCTGAGCGAGTCCTCGTACGACCGGCAGGGTTGCTCCACATAGACATCGAGATCGGCAATGGCGTTCACGACCCGCGCAGCCTCGTGCGCCTGCCAGCCGGTGTTGGCGTCGGCAACTAGGATTTCATCGGGCGACAGAATCGCGCGGACCGCGCGGATGCGCGCGATATCGTCGTTTGGCGCGCCGCCGACCTTAAGTTGGAAGCGCCGGTAACCCTGGTCGCGATACAGTTGCACATTCTGCGCCATGGCCTCGGCCGAGCCCTGACTGATCGCCCGATAAAGCGCCACGCTCTCGCCCTGGCGGCCGCCCATCAATTGGCAGACCGGCGCGCCCAACGACTTGCCGAGCAGGTCCCAGCAGGCCATGTCGATCGGCGACTTGACGTAAGGGTGACCCAGCAAGGCCTGGTCCATCACCCGGTTGATGCCGGTCAGGTCGCAGGGGTCGTGGCCCAGAATGTGCGGCGCCAACTCCTCGATCCCGGCACGGGCGCCCTTGCCGAAGGCCGGCAGGTAGAACGGCCCCAGGGGACAGACCTCGCCGTAGCCTTCGAGACCTTCGTCGGTTTCCAGGGCAATCGCGGTGCTGTCGAAGACCTCGACGTATTTGCCGTCGGCCCAGGCGTAACGCCCCTCGGCCAGCGGCAAGTCGGTCTGATAAATGCGGATCGCGGTAATTTTCATGGGTCGTCCGTGGTTACGGCGGTCTAACGAATTTTGGCCAGGAGCCGCCTAGTGCGGTCCGAGCGCTGCACGCCGGAAATTTGCGACGGCGCGCCGGACTCTGCAAGGATTAGAACGGAATGGCGGCCGACCAGCCCGGCAAAGTGGCCGGCCCGGGGGGGCAAATCACCTCAGGCGGCGACGCTGCGCAGCTCGTGCAAGCAGCGCAAGAAGGCCGCGACCGCGCGTTCGGGTGAGGTGTCGTTGATCAGGGTCGTGACGTCGGGGCCGTCCAGATCAAAGGCGGTGGCCCGCCGCAGCCGGCCGGCGACATCCTCGTCCCGTTCACGGCCACGCGCGGCGAGGCGGCGTTGCAACAGGCGCTCCGGCGCGCTCACAGTAATGACCGCCAGCGGCGAAAAGCGCTGGCGCGCCTCGGGGACCATGCCCCGCGACGCATTGACCACCACGGTGCGCCCGGCGGCGAGGGCATCCTCAATTCCACGCGGAACGCCATAGCCCAGACCATGGGCGCGCCAGGACAAGGCGTAGGCGCCGCGCGCCTGGCGCTCGGCGAACTGGGCCTCGGAGATCGGGACATGGCTCTCGCTCCTGTCCCCGGCGGGCCGGGTGATCTCGCGCAACGGAAAGACAAAGCGCCATTGGCCGGCGAGCGCCGCCTTGGCGCCCCCGATCAGGGTGTCCTTGCCGGCGCCCGAAGGGCCAACGATCAGAGTCAAGGTGCCGGTCATGTCCGCTCGAAATGTTCCCGAATGGCGCAGGCGACGCGCCGGTCTGGGGCTTCATACCCTGCTTTCCATGATAACCGTATGACGTTAACGGGCGTTTTACGCCGGCCCGCGCCAGGGTGGCTCTTGACCTGAATCAATGCCTGGTCCGGCCCCAAAGGTGTAAACAAATCAAATAGTCAGGGTGCGATATGCAGGGTGAGGGGATAGCCCGCGTCCACGAATTAAATGGGGAAGGCGAAAGACATGACCGCTGCAAAAGCGCCAGTGACGCGCGCGCAAGTCGCTGAAATCGCCGGCCGACTCGACGACTTCAAGGTCGTCGCGATTCTCGAGGCCGGGGCAAGCGTCGAGGACCTGGAGGAAGCCGCCGCCTGGGCGATAGGAGAAAGCGATGTCATGGCCGCCATGCGTTTGCGCGCGACCCCAACCGTCAAGGCGCTCTACGATATCCTGACCGCGGAGCAAAATTTCCCCGAAGATCGCGACTAGAACCGGCACCGCCTCGGCCCCGGCCCGGGCGCAGCAAGCCCATGACAGCGAATTTCGGCGCCAGCCTCCTGCTTACCGATCTGTACCAGTTGAACATGATGCAGGCCTATTTGGAGCGCGGCCTGAACGCGCCCGCGGTGTTCGAATTCTTTGTGCGCAAACTGCCGGAACGGCGCGGTTTCCTGATGGCGGCCGGGCTGGAACAGGCCTTGGCGTTTCTGGAGAACCTTCATTTCTCCGAGGAGGATCTGGATTGGTTGGGCCGCACGGGCCGCTTCTCCACGGACTTCGTCGACGACCTCGCCGCGCTTCGTTTCACCGGCGACGTCCACGCCATGGCCGAGGGCACAGTGTTCTTCCCGGATCAACCGATCCTACGCGTCACCGCACCCCTGCCAGTCGCCCAACTGGTCGAGACCCGCCTGATCAACCTGCTCCATTTCGAAACGCTCATCGCCTCCAAGGCGGCGCGCATGGTCCTGGCCGCGCCGGGCAAGACCCTTATCGACTTTGGCTTGCGTCGGGCCCATGGCGCGGAGGCGGGCCTGCTGGCCGCGCGCGCCGCGACCATCGCCGGCTTCGCGGGTTCCGCCACCATGTTGGCACAACGTGCTTTTGGGGTTCCGATCTTCGGCACCATGGCCCATTCCTTCATCCAGGCGCACGACGACGAATCGGCGGCCTTCGAGAACTTTGCCCGATCGCGCCCCGATAACGTCGTGCTGCTGATCGACACCTACGATACCGAGGCAGGCGCGCGCAAAGTCGTGGCCCTGGCGCCAAAGCTGCGCGACGAGGGCATCGAGATACGCGGCGTGCGGCTCGACAGCGGCGATTTGGGCGCCCACGCCTTCAAGGTCCGCCGCATACTCGATGACGGCGACCTCCCACAGGTCCAGATATTCGCCAGCGGCGGAATTGACGAAGATATCTTGCTGAGCCTTGGCGCGCGCGGCGCGCCGATCGACGGCTACGGAATCGGCACCGCGCTGACCACGTCCTGCGACGCGGCGGCGCTAGACTGTGCCTACAAGCTGCAGGAGTACGCCGGAGTCGCGCGGCGCAAGCGCTCAGAAGGCAAGGCGACCTGGCCCGGGCGCAAACAGGTTTATCGGCAATACGGCACGGATGGCGTCATGGCCGGCGACGTGCTGACCCTGGAAGACGACCGGCGGGACGGCGAAGCCCTGATCGTTACGGTCATGCGCGCCGGGGTCCGCCTTGGTCCCGCGCCCGGCCTGGTGGACATGCGCGCGGGTGCGGCCCGGCAACTCGCGCGCCTGCCGGCCCCAATGTGCGCCCTAAAGATGGGCACGGATTATCCAGTGGAGATTTCGCCCGCACTGCGCGCGCTGGCCAGACAGTGCGACCGGCGCATCTCCGCGCCCGGCCGCTAGCGCACGATACGATTCGGTCCAATCGGACCAGACCCCTAAGCTAACAACAGCCCTAGCCGTGCAGTTGCACCGGCGGACAAGGCACAGTGCCGTAGGAGCAGAAAACACAGCAGTCGCCCGCCTTGGGTCGCAACAGGACCTGGCAGCCGGCGCAGTCGTGGAAATACAGACAGGCGTCCAGCGGCATGTCCATCTCCTGCCGGTGGCCGCAGTCGGGGCAGGTCAGGACCGATCGGGCGATCACCGCGCTCATTGCGGCCCGCGCCGGGCGCGCGCCGCAAAGGCATAGACGGTCAATCCGGCGAAACCGGCCAGCGCCGGGAAGAGAACATAGTCGAGCCATCCGACCAAAGCCGAAAGCCCGAGCGCGGCCAAGAGGACGACCAGGACCGGCGTGAATCAGCAAAGCGCGACGATCGCCGTGCCGATCAAGCCCGTGCCTAGGAGTCTATTGCTCATGCGCACGTCCTTACGGATCGGTTACGCGCTGACCGGTTGGTCCGCGGGCGGTGAGGCAATGTCTTTCGCCCGCAAGGGAATATGGCACCTCACCTCGGTCCCTTCGCCCGGCGTGGACTGCAGATCGACCTGCCCACCGTGCAATTCGATCAAGCTTTTGACCAGCGACAATCCAAGTCCCGCCCCGGACGGCACGCTTTTACCGGGCTGCGCCGCGCCACGTTCGAACTTGTCGAAGACGCGATCCATGTCGTCCTCGATTATGCCAACCCCACTGTCTGAGACGATCAGTTGTATTTCTTCCGCCGTGCGTTCCGCCGTGACGCTGACCGTGCCGCCATCCGGCGTAAATTTGAAAGCATTGGATAGCAGGTTGAACAAGGCCTGCTTCAAGCGCCGCCCGTCGGCGATGACCGAGCCGATGCTGTCGGGGCATTCGACCTGCAGGGTGATGTTCTGGCTGCGTGCCCGTTCGTGGCCCAGGGTTTGGATGCTGTCCAGAATCTCTTTCACATCCACGGGGTCGAGTTCGAGCTCCATGTAACCAGCCTCGATGGTAGCCAGATCGAGAATGTCGTTGATCAAGGAGATCAGGCGCTGCGAGGCCTCGACGATGCCGCGGCTGTATTCCAATTGTCGTTCGTTCAAGGCGCCGAAGAACTGGTTCTCCAAAATCTCGGCGAAGCCGACAATGGCGTTAAGCGGCGTGCGCAGCTCGTAGGAAATGTTGGCGACGAACTCCGATTTCAAACGATCCGCTGTTTCCAGGGCGTCGTTGCGGTCGCGCAGGGCCCGCTCGACGCGGCTGGAATCCGTCACGTCCAAGAAGGTGAAGAGCGAAGCGCCGTCGGGCAGGGGCACTTGGGCCCAATCGATCACCGATCCGTCGGGCCGAATACGCCGGCCGCCACGCGCTTCCGCCTCGGTCGCGCGGGCCGCGCGCGTTTCGACAAAGCCGTCCCAAGCTTCGGCGGAAACGTCAAAATAATGCCGGCCTTGCGCCAGCAACTGGCGCACGTGCGGCTTTTGCTCCAGGGCCTCGCGCGGCAGGTTCCAGATCCGCGAATAGGCCGGGTTGAAAAGTTTCAAGCGGCCGTCGGCGCCGAACACCGCGACACCCTCGTAGAGGTTATCGAGGGTTTCGCGCTGAACCTCGATCAAGGTGTTGTAGGACCGCTCCAACGTCAGGCGATCGGTCACGTCCTCGTAGGTGACCAGCACGCCGCCGAAGGGATGCGGGCTGGCCAGGCTGCGCAGGGTCGTGCCGTCCGGCAAGTGGAGCAATTCCTCTTTGGTGTCGATCATATTCTGCAAGCCGCGAATCCAATCGCGCTTGTATTCCGGGAAATTGGGATGCTCGGGCAGGCGGCGCTGTTCGCGCAGGGTCTCCAGAATGTCGCCCAGCTCCGGCGCCGTGCTGAGGAAAGATTCCTCCAGTTGCCATAGGCGCGCGTAAGCTGTGTTGAAAAATCTGAGCCGTAGATTCTTGCTAAAGATCGCGATCGCGCTGCCCAAGTTTTCCAGAACGTCGTCGTGCGCGTCGACGTGGCGCTTGAGCTCGGCCTCAAGGTCCTCGGCATCGGTGCGGTCGATTGCATGGCCGACCAAAGTGCCGTCGTCCATGGGGCGCTCGTCGATTGCCAGCATGCGCCGCGCGCCGCCGACCACCACATGATGGGACTCGCCGGCCGGTGCCTTGGATTCGACGGCTCGGCTCGCCAGCGCGCGGGCGGCGTCGCTCTTGGCCTTGCCCAATAGCTCGATGGCCTGGCCGAAGACGGCTGCGGGGTCCGCATCGACCGCCTGGGCATAGGCCCGGTTGCAATAAACCACGCTCAAGGCTGCATCGCGCCGCCACACCGGCAGGGGCAAGCTGTCCAGAACGCCGGCCAGGGCATCGCGCTCCGCTTTCGCTTCGGCCAGGGCCGCCTCGCTCGCGCTCGTGTCTTGGAACCAGACGAAATCGACCGCCGCCTCGCCGTCAGTCACCCGCGTGCGGCCGCCGGTAACATCGAAGGTGCGGGCGCCGTCGAGGGTCCGCAGCCGGTGCGTGAAACCTTTGCCGCGGGCCAGCAAGGCCTCAAGCGCGACCGAGAGTTGGCGCGACGCGGCCTCCTCGAACGCACCCAGCACGCCCGACAGGGCCACGGTCGATTTTCCTTCGCCGAGATCGAGCACCTCGATCAAGCGCGGCGAGGCCTGAATCGTGCCGTCCACATGGGAGAAGGCGAGGCAGCCGAGCGGCGCCGCGGAAAGGGCCGACTCGGCCGATTCGATACGCCCGCCGGCCAGGGCCAAGGCGCCCCGCGCCGCACGCCAACGGGCCCGGTATCGCAAGGCCTGGATCGCGCAGAGAACGCACAGGCCACTCGCGGCCCAAACGCCGTATTGCAACAGAAGGTCGATTGCGATTGCGCCCGGCGGCATTGGTGCGACGCGAATCCTCGCCGGGCCGTGCGCGGCGACGCGCCGCCGCCACGCGACCCGGGCTTTCAGTTGACCAGGTTTCCGCCGAATCGGCGGATTGGCGCGAGTCTAGGGGTTTCGCGCCGTGCCGACAAGCCGCCGGGAGAGTATCGCCGGACGCCTAGTAGCGGTACTGGTCGGCCTTGAAGGGCCCCTGGACCGGCACGCCGATGTAATCTGCCTGCTTTTGGCTCAAGCTACTCAGGTTGGCGCCAACCTTGGCCAGGTGCAGCGCCGCGACCTTTTCGTCCAGGTGCTTGGGCAGGACATAGACCTTCTTGTCGTACTGGTCGCCCTTGCTCCAAAGTTCTATCTGCGCCAGCACCTGATTGGTGAAGGAGGCGCTCATCACGAAGCTGGGATGCCCGGTCGCGCAGCCCAAATTGACCAAGCGTCCCTCGGCCAAAAGGATGATCCGCTTGCCGTCGGGAAAGGCGATCTCGTCGACCTGCGGCTTAACGTTGACCCAGGTCAGGTTGCGCAGCGCGCCGATCTGAATTTCATTGTCGAAGTGGCCGATGTTGCACACGATCGCGCGATCCTTCATGGCGCGCATGTGGTCAATGGTGATGACGTCAACGTTGCCCGTGGTGGTGACAAAGATATCGCCGCGCGGGGCCCCTTGTTCCATAGTGACCACCTCGTAACCCTCCATCGCCGCCTGCAGCGCGCAGATCGGATCGATTTCAGTCACCAGAACCCGGCAGCCGGCGTTGCGTAGCGACGCGGCGGAGCCCTTGCCGACATCGCCGAAACCGGCGACCACGGCGACCTTACCCGACATCATGACATCGGTCGCCCGGCGGATACCGTCCACCAGACTTTCTCGGCAACCGTAGAGGTTGTCGAACTTCGACTTGGTCACGGAATCGTTCACGTTGATGGCGGAGAAAAGAAGCTTTCCTTCCTTTTCCATCTGATAGAGGCGGTGCACGCCCGTGGTGGTCTCTTCGGTGACGCCTTGAATGCTGCCGCCCAGCTTAGCGTAGAAGCCTGGTTTGTCTTTCAGGCGCTTTTTGATCGCGGCGTAGAGAAACTCCTCCTCCTCGCTTTCCGGCTTATCCAGGACCGAAGCGTCTTTTTCAGCGCGCATGCCCAGGTGAACCAGCAAGGTGGCGTCGCCGCCGTCATCCAGGATCAAGTTGGGGGCGCCACCATCGTTCCATTCGAAGATGCGGTGGGAGAATTCCCAATAGTCCTCCAGGGTTTCGCCCTTGAATGCAAAAACCGGAATTTTGGCCGCGGCGATCGCCGCGGCGGCATGATCCTGGGTCGAGTAGATATTGCAGGACGCCCAGCGGATGTCGGCACCCAGCGCCGTCAGGGTTTCGATCAGCACGGCGGTCTGAATCGTCATGTGCAGAGAACCGGCAATACGCGCGCCCTTGAGCGGCTTCGCGGCACCGTACTCCTCGCGCAGTGCCATCAGGCCCGGCATCTCGGATTCGGCGATTTCCATCTCCTTGCGGCCCCAGCCGGCGAGCGAGATGTCCTTGACCTCAAAATCGGTGAAATCGGTCATGCGTATCTTGTCCTTTTGCACTGGAGCCCATCGGTGCGGGCGGTCTGAAATGAGAGCTGGCGCCGGAAGCGGCGCGGGGCTGCAAATCGGGCCGGGCGCCAAAGGCACCCCAATTTCGGTCCTTTATCAGCCGCGCGCGGCGACGGCAAGCCGGCCCTTTGCCGGTCGTTCAGGAAGCCTCGTTGAAGTCGTCCAGCAGGGCGGAAATCCGGCCGGCGTCGAATTGGTCCATGATCATATGGGCGCGCTGAGTTGCGGCCTGCATGTCTAGGTTTAATATGCGGCTCTTAACACGCGGTAAAGCGTTAGTGGACATGGACAGTTCGCGCACACCCAGGCCCAGGTTCAGGGCTGTGAACCGCAGGTCGCCAGCGATCTCGCCACAGATCGAGATCGGGATGCGGGCGCGCAAAGCAGCCTGGATCGCGAACTGGATCAGGCGCAGGACGCCAGGATGCAAGGGGTTGTAAAGATGCGCGACGCTTTCCTCGCCCCGATCGATGGCCAGGGTGTACATGGTCAGGTCGTTGCTGCCGATAGCAAAGAAATCGGCCACGTTAGCCAGGGCATCGGCGGCCAGGGCGGCGCCCGGGATCTCGATCATGACACCCAGCGGCGGCAGAGGATTGGCGATCTTGACGCCCCGGCGTTTGAGCCGCGTGGCCACGCTGGCCAGGATGGCGCGCGCCTCCTTGACCTCGGCGACGGTCGAGATCATGGGCAGTAAAATTCGCAACTGGCCCTTGGCGCCGGCGCGCAGCATGGCCGCGAACTGGGTCTCCAGCAGTTTCGGCTCCTTCAACGACAAGCGGATGGCACGCAGGCCGAGCGCTGGATTCGGGGCCTCGGCGAAATGCGGCCCGAAGGACGTGGCGAGCTTTTCGCCACCAATGTCCAGGGTCCGAACGGTCACCGGACGCCCAGGCATGGCCTCGACGATTTCAATCAGGGCGGCGGTCTGTTCGTCCTCGCTCGGCAGGTCGTCGCGGTTCATGAATAGAAACTCGGTGCGCAGGAGGCCAATCCCCTCCGCCCCGGCAGCGACCGCCTGGCCGATTTCGCGCGGCAGTTCCAGGTTGGCCTGCAAGGTCACCCGGATGCCGTCGCGGGTGATCGGCGCGACGTTGCGCAAGCGCGAGAGGGCCTTGGTTTCGCGCTCCATGGCCTTGCGGCGGCGCTCGTAGTCGGCCAGGCACGCCGCCGATGGATTGACCACCACAATGCCGTTGGAGCCATCGACGATCACTTTGTCCGCACTGTCCACCCCGCCGATCAAGCCGCCTACGCCAAGCACCGCCGGCAGGCCTAGGGAGCGGGCCATGATCGCAGTGTGCCCTTCGGCGCCGCCGATCGCGCAGGCGAAGCCGCCGACGATACGCGGATCCATCAACGCGGTATCCGCCGGCGTGATCTCTTCCGCTATCACGATGCTGCCGGGCTCCAGATGATCGAAGCCGCTGAAGGATGCATTGGCCAGGTTGCGCACGATCCGCAGGCCGACTTCGCGGACTTCCTGGCCGCGCATTCTTAGATAGGCGTCATCCATTTCGGCGAAATTCTTAGAGATCACGCCGATCTCCGCCATGACCGCCGCCTCGGCATTGCAGCATCGGCCCTCAATCCGCTGGGTAATGCCGCCGAGCAGGCTACGGCTCTTGAGCATGTGCATATGGGCGTCCAAGAGGTAGCCCAACTCTTCCGCCGCCGTGCCGTGGAAGCTCGCGGCTTTGGCCTTCAATTTCGCGACCTGGCGCAGGGATTTGGTTACGGCCTCGCGCAGACGATCGAGCTCGGCCGAGATCTCGTCCTTGCCGATTTGACGCTCAACCACTTGAATGTCGCCGCTATCGCGCATGTGCGAGATGCCGATGGCGATCCCGGGTGACACGCCAAGACCCTCGAACACATGCTGGCCGCGTGAATCGGGTTGCTGTCCGGCCGGATCCGGCCTTGCCTTACTCTTGGCCGGGCCGGTCTTGAGCGCGCGGGCCGCACCCTTGGCGCTCTTGGTTTTCGCGGCGGGTTTCTTAGTCTTCATCGAATTTCTTTTCAATCAAGGCCGCCAGGGCATCGACAGCGGCCTCGGCCTCGGGCCCGGTCGCCGCCAGCACCAGTTCGCACCCGGTCGCGGCGGCGAGCATCATCAGTCCCATGATCGACGAACCGGGGACCTCGGTCCCATTGGCCTGCACCGTGATCTGGGCGTCGAAGGTGCTGGCCAGTTTGACGAATTTCGCCGCGGCGCGGGCGTGCAGTCCACGCCGGTTGGAAATTTTCGCGCGCGCGGTCGCCGGTCTCCCCCTCACGTCTTGTCGGCGAGCAGCTGCGACGCGACGTTGATGTACTTCCGCCCCGCCTCTTGGGCTTGCGCGACGGCGGAGGGCAAGGTCTCGCTCTCGCGCAGGCCGGCCAGTTTTATGAGCATCGGCAGATTGACCCCAGCGATGACCTCGACCTGGCCTTGATCGAGCACGGAAATCGCCAGGTTCGACGGCGTGCCACCGAACATGTCGGTCAAGAGCACGACGCCCTGGCCCTCATCGGCCTTGGCCACGCTCTCGATGATCTCGCGCCGACGTTGCTCCATGTCGTCGTCCGGGCCGATGCAAACCGCGGCGATATTCTTCTGCGGTCCCACCACATGCTCAAGCGCGGCGGCGAATTCCAAGGCCAACCGCCCGTGGGTCACCAGCACCATTCCGATCATCTCGCCATCCTTTGAACAACGAACCGCCGGGTTCTAGCGCGAATCCGCGGGCGAATCATCCCCGGATTACCCGACGCGCGGCGCGGCAGGGCGGATCGGCAGGGCCAAGGTCCCGATGCCCGATCTCAGCCGGCCGCCCGCCGGCCCGCAACCAGACGCCAAGCCGTTCGGCGACCAGGACCGAGCGATGGCGGCCGCCGGTGCAACCGACAGCGATGGTCAGATAGCTTTTGCCCTCGGCCTCGTAGCGCGGCAGCAAGGGCGCGAGCATGTCGATCAGGCGGCCAAAAAAGCCCTCGAATTCAGGGTCTTGCTCGATATATGCGGCGACCCTGGGGTCCCGTCCGTCGAGCGGGCGTAGGGTCGGGTCGTAGTGCGGGTTGGCGAGAAAGCGCACATCGAAAACCAGATCGGCCTCGCGCGGCAGGCCATGGCGAAACGAAAAGGAGGTCACGAAAACCGCCATCCCAGTGCCTTCCCCCAGGCCGAAGTGGCCGGCCATTACCCGGCCCAGCTCCGCTGGCGGCAGGGCCGAGGTATCGAGTACCAAATCGGCATGGGCCTTGAGCGGCGCGATCAGGGCGCGCTCCGCGGCGATGCCGTCCGCCACCTGACGGTCGCGCGCCAGGGGGTGGCGTCGGCGGGTCTCGGTGAAGCGGCGCGCCAGCACGTCGTCCTGACAATCCAGAATCAACAGGGTCACCGCCAGATCCGGGTTGGCGGAGAGGGCCCGCAATTGCCGAACCACGTTTTGCGCGGCGAAGCGGCGGGTGCGGGTATCGACCCCAACCGCCAGCGGCCGCACCGCCCCAGCCTCCGACAGAACCGCGTCGAGCAAGCTAAGCGGCAGGTTGTCGATCGTTTCGTAGCCCATATCCTCCAGGGCCTTGAGGGCAGTCGAGTGCCCGGCGCCGGACATGCCGGTGACCAAGATCACACGCCGGCGCTCACCGTCCGGGCTGCCGGCGCTGACATCTTGAGCGGCGGCATCTTGAGCAGACGGGTTTTGAACGGCCGGCGCCAGGGCCAGGCGCAGCTTGGCCGGGGTCGAGGCCTCGAAGGGATCGAGGGCGATACGCGGTAGCGCGACCCCCAGAATCGTCTCCTCTGCCGGTTCCGGTAGGCGCTCCACCGTATCGCCCGGCACCAAATCGACGATCAGCGCCACGCTGACCTCCGCCAGGCGGGGCGCCTCGACGATACCCAGCCCGCGGGCTTCGATCCGCCCGGCCAGAACCGCGGGCGCCCGCGCCACGATCCGCGCCGGCGCCCGCGCGCTTAGCTCGCATTGATCGTCGGCGACCAGACGGGCGCCCTGGTCGATCAGGCGCAAGGCCAAATCCGACTTGCCCGACCCGGAGGGTCCGCGCAACAGGACGCCGCACGGTCCGCCTGGCCCCTCGAGCGCCACGCAGGTCGCATGAATCAGCTGTTTGTCCATCGCCTCGTCTATTCCTTGGCCGCTCCCGGTGTCGGCCGGTTTCGGCGCAGTCTACCCTCTTGGCAGGTGGAGGGTAAATCTCGCCCCACAGGTCTTGCCTTGGGCGTCGTGGCGGTTTTCCGCCACGATGGTACCGCCGTGAGCCTCAACAATCTGTTTGGATATGCTTAGGCCCAGACCGGAATGGGTGCCGAACTTCTCGCCGCTCGGCCGCTCGGTATAGAAGCGATCGAAGATCGCGGTCAACTTGGTATCGGGAATGCCGGGGCCGTCGTCGCTGACGCTCAGAACCACCCAGGGGCCGTCGCGCCAGGCCGCCAGCACGATCTCGCCATGGGGAGGGCTAAAGGTGATGGCATTATTGACCAAATTTCGCAGGACCTGGCCAAGACGGTCTTCCATGCCCGAGACGGTCAAGTCCTGCGTGCGATCGAGCTCTAAGCGGAAGCGTGGCGCGTCGACCTGCGCGGTGGCGTCGCGCGCGGCGACCAGGGACTCAAGTAGATGGGCGATATCGACCGGCATGCTCTCGGTGCGCGACAGCTCGGCATCGAGCCGAGAGGCCCCGGAAATATCACTGATCAGCCGATCTAGGCGCTGTACATCATCAAGGATGATCGACATCAGGCGCTTTTGCTGCACCGGGTCCTCGACCCGGGCCACGGTTTCGACTGCGCTGCGCAGGGAGGTCAGGGGGTTCTTGATCTCGTGGGCCACGTCGGCGGCAAATCCTTCGATCGCGTCCAGGCGGGCCCACAGGGCCGCGGTCATGTCGCGCAAGGCGGCGGAGAGATCGCCAATCTCGTCGCCCCGGCGGCTGAAATCAGGAATCTCGAAGGTCCGTCCTTTGCCATGACGAACCTGATCCGCGGCTAGGGCCAGGCGGCGGATCGGCCGGGCGATAGTGCCTGCCAGGTAAAGCGACAAGAGAACCGTGACCCCCAGGGCGAAGGCGAAGACCAGCAATATATCCCGGCGCCGATCGCGCACCGCAGCCTCAACCTCAGCGCCGCCCTTGGAGACCATGAGCGCGCCCAGGACCTGGCGGTAACGCTGCACCGGCACCGCGACCGAGAGGAAAAGCCGGTTCCGCCCATCAACACGGGCAACGCCGAGCGCCTCGCCGAAGAGGGCCCGCTCGACCTCCTGGTAATCGGACGCAGAGGGGGTGCGGGATTCCAGGTAGAGCGGCAACTCGCCGCTGGACGGCAGCCAGTCGAAAATCCGATCGTACCAACGCCCCAAGGCGGCCAAAATCCCGGCGTCGCCAGGCGCCGGCAGCTCGACGACCTGCACCAGGCCGCCCGGTCCGACCAGCACGAAACTGTCGGCGACCAGCACGCCGCCGCGGTCGAAGATGCGCGCCCGCACCCCGGTGTCGCGCAGCAACACCCGCATCAAGTGACGGGCCGATTCCGCCATCAGGCGCTCCTCGCCCAGCGCCGTGCCGACCACAGCGGCGCTGCCCAGGGTCAGGGCGAAGGTCCGCGCCTGGACCCGCAGGCCATCCAATGCCGAGGCAATCAGGGTTTGCCGGTATTGGTCGAGATGCAGCAGCCCCAGGACGGGGATTAACAGCACCAGTACGTTAAGCGCCAGAATCCGCCGGGTCAGTGGCGAGCGCACCCCGCGCAACCGGAGAAACCTGCGCCCAGGACGCGCCGACTTCGCCCCGGCCTGGGCCCCAAACATCGCAGGGCCCCGGGCGTCGCTGGTGCGGTTTTTGATCTTGCTATCGGTGCTCATCGTATTGGCGGGCAGCGGCCGCGCGGGCCTGGCGGAACAACCGGCCGCCCAGCGCCGCCGCGCTATCGATCCCTATACCGATAGCCGACACCGTAAAGGGTTTCGATCTCGTTGAAGGCGTCGTCGGCGTCCTTGAACTTTTTACGGAGCCGTTTGATATGGCTATCGATGGTGCGGTCATCCACATAGATGGACTCGCCGTAGGCCGAATCCATCAGTTGATCGCGGCTTTTGACGTGGCCCGGCCGGGCCGCCAAGGCCTTGAGAATCAGGAACTCCGTGACCGTCAGGCTGATCGCCTGACCCTTCCAGGTGCAAAGGTGGCGCGCCGGATCGAGCATCAACTCGCCGCGCGAAATAGGCTTTTCGCCGATATTGGGGTTTTGGCCGTCCTTGGCGAGTTGCTCGCGGCGCAGCAGAGTGCGAATTCGTTCCAGCAACAGGCGTTGCGAAAACGGCTTGGTGATGTAGTCGTCGGCGCCGAGACGCAATCCCAAGACCTCGTCGACCTCGTCGTCCTTCGACGTCAGGAAGATGATCGGCATGGTGGAGGACTGGCGCAGGCGGTTGAGCAACTCCATCCCGTCCATGCGCGGCATCTTGATATCCAGGATTGCCAGGTCGGCCGGACTGGCGGAAAGGCCGCGCAGTGCCTCGGTGCCGTCGGCATAAGTCCGGACCTTGAAGCCTTCCGCCTCCAGCGCGATGGAGACCGAGGTCAGAATGTTCCGGTCGTCGTCGACCAGGGCGATGGTGTGCGGCATGGCCGCCCTCCTTATCTTCGGGCCGTTTGGGGATACCACGGCAGCCGGGCGCGGAACCAGGGCCCCATGATCCGGCCGCGCCGGAGCGGACCCGCGTTAAGGCCTCCGGCGATGTGGCCGGCGGCGGCCATTGTGATAGCGCCAGACTGTGGCGCTTCTGAGGCACTTCAGGGCCGCGGGAATCATAATTTTTACCAAGTATTTCATGGTCTTTGGTCCATTTTTCAAACGGCGGCCTTGCGGAAAAACGACAGCTTCATGACGCGATTTCGCGCGCGGACCACGCCAGCAACGGGTTAATTGAGCGGCAATAAGCACGAAGGAGACCGCGACATGACGCAAGAAAGTGCTTCCGGGCAAAGCCCGGCCGCATGGGCCGATTGGCTGGCCGCGATCGACCGGCCGATCGAACAAGCAACCGGCCTACCCAACATCGCCTACACCGGTGAGGACTTTGCCTTGCAGGAGCGCGATAGTCTTCTGGCGCGAACATGGACCTGCATCGGCGTGGCTAGCCAAATTCCCGATGCGGGCGATGCCCGGCCGATGGATTTGCTCGGCCTGCCGCTGATGGGCGTGCGCGGGCGCGACAGCAAGGTGCGCGTGTTCCACAACGTCTGCAGCCATCGCGGCCACCGCCTGATCAGCGCGCCTTGCAAGAGCCTGACGACCCTGCGCTGCCCCTATCATTCCTGGGCCTACGATTTCGAGGGGCGGCTGCGCGCCACGCCCTCGGTCGGCGGAGCCAAGCAGAACAACGTCGAGGGTTTCGACAAATCGCGTCACGGTCTGCACGAGGTGCGCAGCATTGTGTGGTTGGACCAGATCTTCGTCAACCTTTCGGGCGACGCCCCGGCGTTCGAGGACCATATCGCGCCGCTGTCCGCGCGCTGGGCCGATTTCGATTTGAGCCTGATTCGCCACGGCGGCGTGGATTCCACCCTGCGGTTCGAGGTCGGTTGTAACTGGAAGCTAGCGGTCGAAAATTATTGCGAGGCCTATCACCTGCCTTGGATTCATCCCGGGCTGAACGCCTATTCGCGCCTCGAGGATCATTACAACATCGTGGGCGAGGACTTGTACGCCGGCCAGGGCAGCACCGCCTACACGCCGCAGATGTCGAATGCGGGCCCGGCCCTGCCCCGTTTCCCCAGTTTGCCGGCCAAATGGAACGAGGCGGCGGAATACATCGCTTTGTTCCCCAATGTCCTCTTGGGCCTGCACTGCGACCATTTTTACGCTGTCCGCCTCGAACCCTTGGGCCCGGCGCGGACCCTGGAGCATTTCGAGATCTATTACGTCGGCGAGGACCCTCTGGGCCCCGACTACGCCGGCACGCGCGAGGCCAATGCCGAAAACTGGCGCGCGGTCTTTGCCGAGGACGTGGATGTGGTCGAGGAGATGCAGCGCGGCCGGGCCTCGCCGGCCTTTCGGGGCGGGGTCTTCACCCCGGTGCTGGAACCGCCGACCCATTGCTTCCACCGCTGGATGGCGCGTTCCCTGGCCAGGGCGGAGACAGGCGGCAACGCCTGAGGTCGCGGCGCTGCGTACAAGCGATCTGGGACGGCCCCGCGGATTTGGGCTAGGCTAGCGTCCATGGTTAGTTTGGATGCGCCCCGAATCTTCGGGTTCTTTCTGGTACCGCGTTTCGCCATGTTGGCCTTCTCCTCGGCGGTCGAACCGTTGCGCGCGGCCAACCTGCTGAGCGGGCAGGAGCTATACCGCTGGCGCGCGATCTCGCGCGACGGCGGGCCGGTGGCCGCGTCGAACGGCCTGCAAGTAATCGCCGACGCCCCCATGGAAACCGCCGGGCGTCTCGACGACGTGGTCGTCTGCAGCGGCCTGGACGCCCAGCTCTTCAAGGACAAGGCGGTCTTTGCCTGGCTGCGCCGGGCGGCGCGCGAGGGCGCGCGGGTCGGCGCCCTATCGGACGGCAGCTTTATTCTAGCCCGCGCCGGCCTCTTGACCGGCTATCGTTGCACCATCCATTGGCAATGCCTGCCCGGTTTCACCGAAACCTTTCCCGATATCGAGGTCGACGCCGAGCTGTTCCGCATCGACCGGGGCCGCTTCACCGCTTCGGGCGGGACCGCGGCGCTCGATCTCATGCTGCACATGATCGAGCTCGACCACGGCCGCGACCTGGCGATCGCGGTCGCCGAACAGCTGCTGCACGAGCGCATCCGCGAGGACGACGACCGCCAGCGCATGCCGCTGCGGGTGCGCCTGGGCCTAGGCCACCCCAAGGTCTTGGAGGTGGTCGCGATGATGGAGGCGAACCTTGAGGAGCCGGTATCCTGCGTCGACCTGGCCGTGGGCTGCGGTATTTCGTCGCGCCAGATGGAGCGCCTGTTCCGGAAATACTTGGCCTGCACACCCCGGCGTTATTACCTGCGCCTGCGTCTGCAGCGGGCGCGGCGCCTGTTGAACGAAAGCTCCTTGCCGGTCATGGAGGTCGCCCTGGCCTGCGGCTTCGTATCGCCGTCTCATTTCGCCAAATGCTACCGTGAGCAATATCAGCAAGTACCTAAGAGCACCCGCCAAACCGGCGCGGTCCGCCCGGCGAGCGGCGGCCCGCTGGCGGCGGAATAGCGGGGCCGGCGCCATGGCCCATGTGGCAGCGCAAGCCCGAACCCTGATGCGCGCCGCCGGCCAGGCGGCCCTGGCCACCACCCTGGCGCGCGACGGCAACGGGCATCCCTATGTCTCGCTGGTTCTGGCCAGCGTCGACCACCGTGCCCGCCCGGTCCTCCTCCTCTCGGACCTGGCCGATCATGCCAAGAACCTGCGGCGAGACGCCCGCGCCGCCCTGCTGTTCGAAGACGCGGAAATCAGGCAAGGCACCCGCGATCCCCTGACCCGGCCACGGGTTTCGGTCTTGGGCCGCCTGGCCGAAGTGAAGCCCGGCGAAGTGCAAGAGCGCCTGAGGGATCGCTTCCTGGCCCGTCACCCCGGCGCCAAGACCTATGCCGGTTTCGCGGATTTCCGGCTTTATCGCATGACGGTGGACAGCGCCCATCTGGTCGCCGGTTTCGGCGAGATACATTGGATGACCGGGGCAGAGACTGTATATCCGGCCGCCGGTGCCGAGGCCTTGGCCCAGGCGGAAGCGGAGATCCTGGAGCGGATCGGTCGCGACCATGGCGCGGCGCTTCGCTGCCTGGCCCAAGGCCTTGGCGGCGGCACCGAACCGGTCGCACCCATCGGGATCGATCCCGAGGGCCTGGATCTGCGCGCCGGCGAACGCCTGCTGCGGGTACCTTTCGATAGTCCTGTGGATAACTCGGAGGCCGCGATCAATGCTCTGGTTTCCCTGGCCAATTCCGGCCAGCCCCAGACCCGGGAGGATTAAGTGTATCTCGCGCTTGGCAGCCCGGTCGTCGATATGCAAGTGTGCCGTAAATCCTAGAGGCATACGAAGCTGGCAGAATCCGCGATAGGGCTGCCGCTAAGAGGGAGAGCGCCAGTGAGCGACATCGGACCGGTCATCAGCCGGCACGGCTTAGCCCGCCATGGCATCGCGAATTTCGCGACCGCACATTGGAACCTGGGCGCTCCAGCGCTCTACGAGCACACCGTCCGCGGCGGGCACGGCCGCCTGGCGCCCGGCGGCGCGCTGGTCGCCTATACTGGCCAGCACACCGGGCGCTCGCCACTCGACAAGTTCATCGTCGACGAACCGACCACCAGCGACGACATCTGGTGGGGTGACGTCAACGTCGCGACCAGCGAGGAGCGCTTCGATCGCCTGCACGCGAAGGTCCTGGCATATTTCCAAAACCGGGACCTCTTCGTCCAAGATGTCTATGCCGGCGCCGATCCCGACTACCGCCTGCCGGTTCGGGTGGTCAGCGAGAGCGCCTGGCACGCCCTCTTCGCGGCCAATATGTTCATTCAGCCGGGCCACGACCAACTGCAGGACTTCAAGCCCGGCTTCACCGTCCTGCACGCACCCTACCTGCACGCCGACCCTGAGCGCGACGGCACCAATTCCGAGACCTTCATTGTGGTTCATTTCGGCCGCCGTTTGGTCTTGGTGGGCGGCAGCAGCTACGCCGGCGAGATCAAAAAATCGATCTTCTCGGTGCTGAACTACATGCTGCCGGTGCGCGGCGTCCTGCCCATGCATTGTTCGGCCAACATCGGCCCGGCCGACGACACCGCGATTTTCTTCGGCCTCTCGGGCACCGGCAAGACAACCCTGTCGGCGGATAGCACGCGGCGCCTGATCGGCGACGACGAGCACGGTTGGTCGGATAACGGCATTTTCAATTTCGAAGGCGGCTGCTACGCCAAGGTAATCCGCCTGTCGCGGCAGGCGGAGCCGGAAATCTACGCGACCACGGAACGCTTCGGCACGATCCTAGAAAACGTCGCGATGAACGAAGCAACCGGCGAGCTGAACCTTGACGATAACCGCTTTACCGAGAACACGCGCGCCAGCTATCCGCTCGACTTTATTCCGAACGTGGCTGAAAGCGGGCGCGGCGGACAGCCGAAGAATATCGTCATGTTGACCGCCGATGCCTTCGGCGTTTTGCCGCCGATCAGCCGCCTCAGCCCGGGCCAGGCCATGTATCATTTCCTGTCCGGCTATACCGCGCGTGTGGCGGGCACGGAAAAGGGCCTGGGCAACGAGCCCAAGGCAACCTTTTCGACCTGTTTCGGCGCCCCCTTCATGCCGCGCCACCCTTCGGTCTACGCCCAGCTTTTGGGCCAGAAAATGGCGCACACCGGGGCCGATTGCTGGCTGGTCAACACCGGGTGGAGCGGCGGCTCCTACGGTGTCGGCGCGCGCATGCGCATCGAACACACCCGCGCCCTGGTGCGCGCGGCGCTCGACGGCCGCTTGGCCAAGGCGCCGACCAAGGCACACCCGGCGTTCGGGGTGGCGATTCCAGAATCCTGCCCCGAGGTTCCGGCTGAGGTGCTCGACCCGCGCAATACCTGGGCCGACAAGGACGCCTACGACCAGACGGCGCGCGACCTCTCGGGCCGTTTCGAAGCCAACTTCAAGCAGTTCGAACCCTATGTCGGCGATGAGGTCAAGGCAGCCGGCATTTACGCCGCGGCGTGAGGCGGCCGAACGCACGGCCAGGGGCCAGCGCCTTTCCGCTCATGCGGGCTCGCGCGGCGGTGCTATCCGAACGAGAAACGCTTCGGAGGACCGGGCATGATAAAGGGACTACATCACAGCGCCTATATTTGCCGCGATTCCGAAGAGACGCGTAAGTTCTACGAGGACTTTCTGGGTCTACCTCTGGCCGATGCCTTCGAAATCGAAGTCACGAAATCCGGTCGCGCCACGAAAGTGCTGCATTCATTCTATCGGATGGAAGACAACTCATTCCTAGCATTTTTCGAGGACCCGGGCCGAGCGCACAACTTCTCGGACAAGCACGATTTCGAGCTTCATATCGCGCTGGAAGTCGATGCCGATACGCTCCATGAGATGTTTCGTAGAGGCAAGGACGCGGGTGTCGATACCCGCGGCATTGCCGATCACGGCTTTATCCAGTCGATTTATTTTCGCGACCCCAATGGCTATGTCATCGAGCTGACCACAAAAACCGAAGACCGCGATAACGATTCGGCGCAACAATCTTTGCGGGCCAAGGCGCAGAAAGCCTTGGCATCGTGGCAATCCACAAAGCCCAAATTGGCCTGACTACGCACTGGCGCTGTGCTTTCCACCGCCGGCTTCACACCTACGTGACGCGCGCAAGTGAGCCCTGGATCACCATGGCACTTACCGCTAGTCTATTGAGATCGCAGATAAAATTGGTATTTTTTGCATGCCACTATGGGTTCGCTATGCGCACCGGGGGCAAAACGGCTTCGGCGTTTTGGACGGCACGCGGGTTCGCGTTTACGACGGCGACATGTTCGAGGCGCCGCTCGAAACCCCACTCACCCACGGATTGGACGAGATCACGCTGCTGGCGCCCTGCGTGCCGAGCAAGATGATCGCGCTGTGGAACAACTTCCATGCGCTCGCCGCGAAGCTAGAGGTGCCGACACCGAAATCGCCGCTCTACCTGCTCAAAGCGAACAGTTCGTTTCTGGGCCCAGGCGAGACTATTCACCGCCCTCGTTCCTACGCCGGGCCCGTCGTGTTCGAAGGCGAATTGGGGATCGTCATCGGCAAGCGGTGCAAGGAGGTTTCGGAAGACGAGGCCGCCGCGCACATCTTCGGTTATACCTGCGCTAACGATGTGACCGCGGCCCGCCTCATTAAAGAGGACTCGACCTTCGAGCAGTGGGCACGGGCCAAGAGTTTTGATGGATTCGGTGTTTTCGGCCCGGCAATTTCGACCGAAGCGAAGCCCCAGGACTGCGCGGTGCGCACGGTGCTGAATGGCACGGAGCGGCAGAATTATCCGCTCAGCGATATGGTCATTCCGCCGCACAAGCTCGTCAGCCAAATTTCGCACGACATGACCTTGATACCGGGCGATGTAATCTGCTGCGGCACCTCGCTCGGTGTCGGCTCCATGAAGGAGGAGACGAATACCATCGAGGTCACCATCGACGGTATCGGCACGCTGAGCAACGTCTTCGAGAATTGAGTCCGGCGAACGCCGGATCATAGGGGAGGACACAGATGAGGATTTGCGTGGTTGGCGCCGGCGCGATCGGCGGCCTGATGGGCGCCAAGTTCGCGCTCGCCGGCGAAGAGGTAACCTTGATCGACCAGGGCGCGCATTTGGCCGCGATTCAGGCGAACGGCCTTAAGCTCGTAAGGGAGGACGGCAGCGAGCATGTCGTCCAGGACCTCCGCGCGACCGATAAATTCGAGGATGCCGGGCCACAGGATTTGGTGATCCTGGCACTCAAGGCGCACTACTTGGAATCGATCGCGCGCGATGTGCCGAAATTGCTCGGCCCCGAGACCATGATCGTCACGGTGCAGAACGGCATCCCCTGGTGGTATTTCCAGCGCCATGGCGGGCCCCACGATGGCCGCCGCCTGGACTCGCTCGATCCCACAGGCGTATTGGAGAAGAACATCGACGCCGCGCGGATTATCGGCTGCGTAGTTTACCCCGCGGCCGATGTGCCGGCGCCGGGCGTGATCCACCATGTGGAAGGCGACCGCTTTCCCATCGGCGAACTGGACGGCAGCGAGTCGGCGCGGGTGACGCGGCTTCATGACGTTCTGGTCAAGGCTGGGTTCCGCTCACGCATCCTGGACGACATCCGCTCGGAGATCTGGCTCAAGGCCTGGGGCAACCTCTCGTTCAATCCGATCAGCGCCTTGACCCACGCGACGCTCGCCGCAATCTGCCAGTTCCCCGAAACGCGTAAACTGGCCGCAACCATGATGCAGGAGGCGCAGAATATCGGCGGAGAGTTGGGAGTGACCTTCCGCCACACCATCGAGAAACGCATCGACGGCGCGGAAGGCGTTGGCGCCCACAAGACGTCCATGCTGCAAGATGTCGAGCTGGGCCGCTCGCTCGAGATCGAGGCAATCGTCGGCGCGGTGTTGGAGCTCGGCCGGATCACCGAAACGCCCGCCCCTTCGATCGCGGCGGTCTATGCCTGCGTCAAGCTGCTCAACCGGACCATGCTGCTGGAAGGCGCCGGCGTACGCGTCGGCAGTGCGGCGTAACGAATTAGCCGAACAAGATAAGCATCAGGATCGCGGCGATCACCAGGGCGATGCCAAGGAGCTCCAGCGGTTTGGACTTCTCCTTGAAGAAGACGACCGAGGCGATGAAGGTGAAGACCAGTTCGATCTGGCCGACCGCGCGCACATAGGCGGCGTTCTGCAATGTAAAGGCCGTGAACCAGCCGACCGAGGCCAGGAAGCCGGCGGTTCCGACGCCGAGCGCCGGCCGCCAGTTGCGCAGCACGGCCCTCATTTGACCCGGTTCGCGCAGCAGCAAATAGAGTCCCATGAGCACGGTCTGCATGCCGAGCGAGACCACCAGCGCGAAGGCGGCGCGCGGCACCACATCGTGATCGCCCAAGGCGAGCGTGGCGCCCCGGTAGAACACCACCGAAGCGCCCAGGAACGCGCCGCACAACAGGCCGATCAAGGTCGGCTTCTCGAACAGGCTGAGCGCCAGGGCGCGCCAAGTCACCGCGGTGTTGGCAACCGACAAGGCCAGGATACCGAGCAAGCCGAGCGCGATGGCCACAACGCCCATGAGGCTGACGGTGTCGCCGAGCAAGATCAGGCCGAGGATCGCGACCTGAATGATCTCGGTCTTGGAATAGGTCGTGCCGACCGCAAAATTGCGGAACGAGAACAGATAAACCAGCAGGAAGGTGAAAAGGATCTGCGAGACGCCGCCGAGCAGGCAGTAGAGCAGGAACAGCCCGTTCGCCGGCGGCACCGGGTAACCGCCAAACTCGACGACCGCGACAAAATAAAGGATCGCGAATGGCAACGCATAGAAGAAGCGCACATAGCTCGCGCCACCGGTCGATAGCCGCCCCTTCAGGTGCTTCTGCAACGCAGAGCGCAGGTTCTGCATGAAGGCGGCGAAAATAGTGATCGGAATCCAAAGCTCGATCACGGGAGGTGTTTCCTTTGAGGCTTCAAGGGCGCCTAGGCCCCGGCAGGACGCCGCGAACCTTATCTTCGGGGAGGCTTCCGCATTAGGGATTTATCCTCGCCCTTCGACAAACTCAGGTGAGGAAACCGCCTTGCCATAACGCCCTTATCCTGAGCCTGTCGAAGGACGAGGGCGCCGGACGTCGCGCGCTTTCCCTTTAAGCGGCCTTCATGAGGCTCCTGAGCACGTAGTGCAGGATACCGCCGTTCTTGTAGTACTCGAGCTCGTCGGTGGTATCGATGCGGCACAACAGGGTTATGTCCTCGCGCGTCCCGTCGGGGCGGGTGATGGTGCAGGTCATGTCCGTGCGCGGTTTGAGGCCTTGGGCAATGCCGGCGATATCGAACATCTCCTCGCCGGTCAGCTTCAGGGTCTTGCGGGTTTGACCGCCGGTGAATTGAAGCGGCAGCACACCCATGCCGATCAGGTTGGAACGATGGATGCGCTCGAAGCTTTCCACGATGACGGCGCGCACGCCGAGCAGGCGCGTGCCCTTGGCCGCCCAGTCGCGGCTGGAGCCGGTGCCGTATTCCTTGCCGCCGACCACCACCAGCGGCACGCCCTCGGCCTGGTACTTCATGGCCGCGTCGTAGATCGGCATGACGTCGCCGTCGGGCAGGTGCTTGGTCAAGCCACCCTCGGTCCCCGGCACCATTTCGTTGCGGATGCGAATGTTGGCGAAGGTGCCCCGCATCATAACTTCGTGGTTGCCGCGCCGCGCACCGTAGGAGTTGAAATCGGGCGCGCGCACCTGATGGCCCAACAGGTATTCGCCGCCGGGGCTTTCCTTCTTGATCGCGCCGGCCGGCGAGATGTGATCGGTGGTCACCGAGTCCGCCAGAACCGCGAGCGGCCGGGCCCCGGCGATGTCCTGAAGCGCCTCGGGCTGTGCCGTCATGCCTTCGAAGAAAGGCGGATAGCGGACGTAGGTGCTGCCGCCTTCCCAGCCATAGGTCATGCCGGCCGCGGTCGCGATGTTGCGCCAGTTCTCCGGCCCCTCGAAGACATCGGCGTAGCGCGCGGCGAACATCTGCGGCGTTAGGCAGGCGTCGATGGTTTCGCGGATTTCCTGGTTGCTGGGCCAGACATCGCGCAGATAAACCGGCTTGCCGTCGGTGTCGATGCCGAGCGGCTCCGTTAGCAGATCGATAGTCATGGAACCGGCCAGCGCGTAGGCGACCACCAGGGGCGGCGAGGCCAGATAGTTCGCCTTGCAGTGCGGGCTGACCCGGCCCTCGAAATTGCGGTTGCCGGACAGGACCGAGCATACCAGCAGGTCGCCGGCCTCGACCGCCTTGGCGATCGGCCCCGGCAGAGGGCCGGAGTTGCCGATGCATGTGGTGCAGCCGTAACCGACCAGATTGAAGCCGAGTTTGTCGAGATCATCCTGCAGGCCGGCCTTGTTCAGGTAGTCCGTGACAACCTGGGAGCCGGGCGCCAGCGAGGTCTTGACCCAAGGCTTGACCTTCAGGCCGCGCGCGTTGGCCTTGCGTGCGACCAGCCCGGCGGCGACCAGCACGCTCGGGTTCGAGGTATTGGTGCAAGAGGTGATCGCCGCGATCACCACCGCGCCGTCTTCAAGACTGTAATTCGCGCCCTCGACCGGTACGGCGGCGGCGGAGGCGCCTTCGCTTTTCAGGTGCGCCCCGAAGGCGCTTGCGGCGTCGGACAAGGGCACCCGGTCCTGCGGCCGCTTCGGCCCGGCCAGGGAGGGAACAACCTGTGCCAGATCGAGTTCCAGCGTATCGGTGAAGACTGGATCGGGCGTGTCGTCCTCGCGCCACATGCCTTGGGCCTTGGCATAAGCCTCGACCAGGGCGACGCGGGCGGGGTCGCGCCCGGTGAAATTGAGGTAGCGCAGGGTTTCCTTGTCGATTGGGAAAAACCCGCAGGTCGCGCCGTATTCCGGCGCCATGTTGGCCATGGTCGCCCGATCGGCCAGGGACAGGGCGGACAGGCCGGGGCCGAAGAACTCCACGAACTTGCCTACCACGCCGCGCGCGCGCAGCATCTGGGTAACCGTGAGCACCAGGTCGGTCGCGGTCGCGCCTTCAGGCAATTTGCCGATCAGTTTGAAGCCGACGACCTCGGGAATCATCATGGACACCGGCTGACCCAGCATGGCCGCCTCGGCCTCGATTCCCCCAGCGCCCCAACCCAGCACGGCCAGGCCGTTGACCATGGTGGTGTGGCTGTCGGTGCCGATCAGGGTGTCCGGATAGGCCTGGGTCTTGCCGTTTTCCTCCTTGGTCCAGACCACCTGGGCCAGGTATTCGAGATTGACCTGATGGCAGATCCCGGTGCCCGGCGGCACCACGCGGAAATTATCGAACGCGGTTTGGCCCCAGCGCAGGAAGGCATAGCGCTCGCCGTTGCGCTCGAACTCCTTGGCGACGTTTTCCTCGAAAGCCTTGGGCCCGCCGAAGGAATCGACCGACACCGAATGGTCGATCACCAGATCGACCGGCGACAAAGGGTTAATCTTGCGCGGGTCGCCGCCCAGCTTATCCATGGCCTCGCGCATGGCGGCCAGGTCGACCACGGCGGGCACGCCGGTGAAATCCTGCATCAGCACCCGTGCCGGCCGAAAGGCGATCTCGCGGTCGGATCGCCGATCCTTCAACCAGGCGCCCACGGCCTTGATGTCGTCCGCCGTGACCGAGGATCCGTCCTCGTGGCGCAGCAGGTTCTCCAGCAAAACCTTGAGCGAGAACGGCAGGCGCGATAGATCGCCAAGACCGGCCTGTTCGGCGGCCTCCAGGCTGAAATAGTCGTAGGCTGTATCCTTGACGTTCAAGGTACGGCGGGTTTTCAGGCTATCAATGCCCATGGTTTTCGGCCCCCAGAAAGAGATCGCGCGGCAGAACCCGCGCCCGCGGCGCGGTTGCAGTGCAACACTAACGAAATAGGGGCCGCTGTCCAGCGGAAGCGCGGACCGCGCGCCGCGCTTTTGCATGCGGTTCCATGACGCGAACCTTGACGCCCCGGCGGGATTGGACTTACCTAGCGGGCATCGGCCGTTCCGCCCCATAGGGCGGCGCCGGGCGATCAAAATGGCGGCTTCGACCGGCCAAAAAAGAGACGAAAAACAACAGGGAGGATGGGCGCTTGACCCCATCGCACAACCACCGGCACCCGCACTGGGGCCCGGGGATACGGCGCCAGCGGCATCCGTGCGGAGCTTGCCGGTGAGCGACCTGCAGGCGGCCGCAGCCGATACCTTTCCTAAATTGCTGCTCGAGATGGCGCGCAGGCGCCCCGAGCAACCAGCGATCCGGGAGAAGGAATACGGCATTTGGCAAGCCTGGACCTGGCGCGAGGTTGAGAACGAGGTTCGGGCCCTGGCCTGCGGCCTGGCGGCGCTGGGCCTTGGGCGCGGCGACAAAATCGCGATCATCGGCGACAACCGGCCCCGCCTGTATTGGACCATGACCGCCGCCCAAGCGATTGGTGCCATTCCGGTCCCGCTCTATCAAGATTCGGCCGCCCAGGAGCTGACCTTTGTGATCGAACACGCCGGGGCACGCTTCGTCATGGCCGAAGACCAAGAGCAGGTCGACAAAATGCTGTCGATCCGCGAGCGCTACCCTGCTCTGGAGCAGATCGTTTACGACGACGCGCGCGGCCTGCGCCACTACCAACAAGATTTCGTGAACGCCTTCGAGGATATCCAGGCCCGGGGCCGCGGTTACGATGCCGCCAATCCGGGCTTTTTCGATGCTGCGGTGGCTCAGGGCAACGGCGACGATACCGCGATCTACCTTTACACCTCGGGCACCACGGGCCAGCCCAAGGGCGTGGTGCTGAACTTCGACAATCTGGTCAAGACCGCGGCCAACGGCATCGCGCTGGAGGGCCTGACCGCCGAGGACGAGGTCATGGCTTACCTGCCCATGGCCTGGGTCGGCGACCACTTGTTTTCCTACGGGCAAAGCTATGTCGCCGGGTTCTGCGTTTCCTGCCCGGAATCGAGCGATACGGTGCTGCACGATTTGCGCGAACTGGGCCCGACCTATTTCTTCGCGCCGCCGCGCATCTTCGAGAACATCCTGACCACCGTGACCATCCGCATGGAGGACGCCGGCTGGATCAAGCGCCGGATGTTCAAGTATTTCATGGCCTTGGCCCGACGCTGTGGGACCCGGATATTGGACCGGAAGCCGGTTTCCTTGGCCGACCGCCTGATGTACGGCCTGGGCAATCTTCTAGTCTACGGCCCTTTACGCAATACCCTCGGCTTCACCCGGATTCGCCTGGCCTACACGGCGGGCGAGGCGATCGGGCCGGACATCTTCGACTTTTACCGCTCTATCGGTGTCAATCTGAAGCAGCTTTACGGCAGCACCGAAGCCAGCGTCTTCATCACCATCCAGCCGGACGGCGAGATCCTGCCCGATACCGTCGGCCGACCGGCGCCCGGTGTGGAGATCAAAGTGGCCGAAGACGGCGAGGTCCTATTCCGCAGCCCCGGGGTCTTCGTAGAGTACTACAAGAACCCGGAGGCAACCGCCGCGACCAAGTCGCCGGACGGCTGGGTTCATACCGGCGATGCCGGCTACTTGGACGACAACGGCCATCTGAAGATCATCGACCGGGCCAAGGATGTCGGCCGCCTGAACGACGGCAACATGTTCGCGCCGAAGTACACCGAGAATAAGCTGAAGTTCTTCGCCGATATCAAGGAGGCCGTGGCTTATGGTCACCAGCGCAACTACTGCGCCGCCTTCATCAATATCGATCTGGAGGCGGTCGGCAGCTGGGCCGAGCGTAACAACGTTTCCTACGGCAGCTATCAGGAGCTAGCCGCTCATCCCGACGTTCTGAACACCATCAAGAGCCATGTCGAGGCGGTCAACCGCGACCTAAGCGAGGACCCGCGCCTGGCCGGTTCGCAGGTCAGGCGGTTCCTGGTCCTGCACAAGGAACTGGACGCCGACGACGGCGAGCTGACCCGCACGCGCAAGGTGCGCCGCGCCTTTGTCGCCGAGAAGTATGAGTCCCTGGTCGAAGCGCTCTATTCCGATCAAGACCGCGTCTATGTCGAAACCGAGATGACTTTCGAGGATGGCCGCAAGGGCACCATCAAGGCCGATCTGCAGGTAATCGAAGCCCAAACGTTCGGCCAGAGCGAACCCCTGAAAATGGCGGGCTGAGCCGGCACATCCATGACAGCTCAAGCCAGAAGAATCGGAGACACCCTGTTGCGGGTCGAGGGCATCACTCTGTCTTTCGGCGGCGTGCGTGCGCTCAACGACATCAGCTTCGAGATCAAGGAGCACGAAATCCTGGCGATCATCGGCCCGAACGGCGCCGGCAAAAGTTCCATGTTGAACGTGATCAACGGTTTCTATCACCCACAGGAAGGCACCGTCGCCTTCAAGGGAAAAGAGCGCAAGCAGATGCGCCCGCACGAAGCGGCCAAGCAGGGTATCGCGCGGACTTTTCAAAACATCGCCTTGTTCAAGGGCATGAGCACGCTCGACAACATCATGACCGGGCGCGTGCTGAAGATGAAACGCAACTTCCTTTGGCAGGCGCTCTATTGGGGTCCGGCGCTCAAGGAGGAAATCGAAAACCGCGAGTTTTGCGAAAAAGTTATCGACTTCCTGGAGATCCAGGCAATTCGCAAAACCCCCGTCGGGCGCTTGCCCTATGGCCTGCAAAAGCGCGTCGAGCTGGGCCGCGCCCTGGCGGCGGAACCGGAACTGCTGCTGCTCGACGAGCCCATGGCGGGCATGAATGTCGAGGAGAAAGAGGACATGTGCCGGTTTATCCTCGACGTGAACGACGAGTTCGGCACGACCATCGCGCTCATTGAACACGACATGGGCGTGGTCATGGATATCTCGGACCGCGTGGTGGTGCTCGACTATGGGCGCAAGATCGCCGACGGCACGCCGGACGCGGTACGTGCCAACCAGGACGTGATCAACTCCTACCTTGGTGTTAGCCACGATCAAATGGCGGCGCAATAAGGCCTCGTGAGAAAGAGGAAAAACTTACCCATGCCCGTGCGTACTCTTTCGATCTGGATAACCGGCGTGCCCTTGGCGATTGGCGCAATCGGATTCGCCTTTAGCCTGATGGCCAGTCTCAACCCGAGTTTCTTTTTCACCTGGCCCTATTTCTTGGAGGTCCTTAGCGCCGGACTTTTGCAAGGCGTCATGTACTCCTTGGTCGCGCTCGGCTTCGTGCTGATCTTTAAGGCATCCAGCGTGTTCAACTTCGCGCAAGGCTCCATGGTTCTCTTCGCTGCGCTGACCATGGTCGGGCTGATCGAGATGGGCCTGCATTGGACCCTGGCCTTCGTCGTCACCGCCGGGGTCATGGTGCTGCTGGCCATCGCCATCGAGCGCATCGTGCTGCGACCCATGGTCAATCAGCCGCACATCATCATGTTCATGGCGACGATAGGGATCTTCTATTTCCTAGACGGCTTTGGCCAAACGATCTGGGGTTCGAACGTCAAGATTCTGGACATTGGAATCCCCAAGGATCCGATCTTTGTGCTCACCGGCCTGGTCGAGGGCGGCATGCTGGTCAACAGCTTCGATTTGGTGGCGGCTATCGTCGGCGCGATCCTGGTCGCCATCCTGGCGGTCTTTTTCCAATACACCCGGATCGGGCGGGCCCTGCGCGCGGTCGCCGACGATCATCAGGCGGCGCTTTCGGTCGGTATCCCGCTCAAGACAATCTGGGTCGTGGTCTGGTCGGTCGCGGGCATCGTCGCCCTGGTCGCGGGTATCATGTGGGGCGGCAAGGCCGGCGTGCAGTTCACGCTGGCGCTGATCGCGCTCAAAGCCCTTCCGGTCCTGATCCTGGGCGGCTTTACCTCGATACCGGGCGCGATCGTTGGCGGCCTGATTATCGGTGCCGGCGAACAAGTGGCCGAGGTCTTCCTGGGTTCGCTGGTCGGCGGCGCGATTCAGGACTGGTTCGCGTACATGCTGGCGCTCGTCGTCCTGCTGTTCCGGCCCCAGGGCCTGTTCGGCGAGAAGATCATCGAAAGGGTATGACGCCGTGATCTACCGCGAAGCCGGTCAATTTAAATCCAGCTACGGCGCCGACCAGGCGATCTTCCCGATCCGCCAGGACCGGATCGCCTTGGTGATCCTGCTGGCCCTTGCGGTCGTTGCCGTCCCGCTTTTCGCCGCGCCGTACTGGTTGGAAACCATCTTGGTTCCCTTCCTGGTATTTTCCATGGCAGCCATCGGCCTGAACTTACTGACCGGGTATTGCGGCCAGTTGAGCCTGGGCACCGGCGGTTTCATGGCCTGTGGCGCCTTTTTCGCCTACAAGCTTTCAACCGCGTTTCCTGAACTGCATATTGTGCTGGTGTTCTTGCTATCGGGCCTGGGCACCGCTTTCGTCGGCATCCTCTTCGGCATCCCGTCCTTACGTATCAAAGGCTTCTACCTCGCCGTCGCAACTCTGGCGGCCCAATTCTTCCTGGTCTGGATGTTCAACAAGTTTCCCTGGTGGAACAACTACAGCCCCTCGGGCGTGATCTCGGCGCCGCCGCGCGCGCTCTTCGGCGACATCTATTTGACCGGAATCCAGGCGACGCCGGAGATTAAGTACAGCTTCCTGCTTGTCTTCGTCGCGGTCATGGCATTGGTCGCCAAAAACCTGACGCGCAGCAGGATTGGGCGTACCTGGATGGCGATCCGAGACATGGACATCGCGGCCGAAATTATCGGTATACGGCCGTTGGTCGCAAAGCTCTCCGCCTTCGCCATCTCGTCTTTCTACATCGGTATTTCCGGAGCGCTTTGGGCCTTCATCTACACCGGCTCGGTCGAGGCGCTGGCGTTCGACATCAACCGCTCGTTCCAGGTTCTCTTCATGATCATCATCGGCGGTCTGGGTTCAATTCTGGGCTCGTTTCTGGGAGCGGCCTTCATCGTCCTGCTGCCCATTCTACTGAGCAACGCGCCGACGGCGCTCGGCCTGGAAATATCCGTCGAATTGATCTCGCACATGGAGTTCATGATCTTCGGCGCGTTGATTATCTTTTTCTTGATCGTCGAGCCGCACGGCCTGGCGCGGCTGTGGCAGATCGGCAAGGAAAAGCTGCGGCTCTGGCCATTTCCCTATTGATCCGGCAGCGATGGGACGATTTGCGGCGGGTCATCGGCAATGTTAGCGTAGTGTCACTTAATGAGGGCCATAGAGCCCTGTCTTAAAGGGAGGACTTCAGAATGAATCTCAGAAAATTAGGCCTTGTCGCGTTGGGCGCGGCCCTACTGGTCGGCGGGATAAGCGCGCCGCCAGCGCTGGCTGCGGAGACCCAGTACTTCCCCTCGCTGGTCTACCGCACCGGCCCTTACGCCCCCAACGGCGTACCCTTCGCCAACGGATATTCCGACTATCTCCTGATGCTCAACGAGCGCGACGGCGGCATCAACGGCGTCAAGGTCGAAGTACAGGAATGCGATACCGCCTATAACAACGATCGCGGCGTCGAGTGCTACGAGCGGCTGAAGGGCTCCGGACAGTCGGAGCCCACTCTGTTCAACCCGCTGTCGACCGGCATCACCTATGCCCTGATCGAGCGGGCGCGCGCCGACGGCAACAACATCGTCTCCGGCGGCTATGGCCGCGCCGATGCCTCCGATGGCCGGGTCTTCCCCCACGTCTTCACCCTGCCGATCACCTATTGGGCGGGTGCCGATTCCATGATTCAGTACGTCAGGGCACAGGAGGGCGGCAGCCTAAAGGGTAAGAAGATCGCCCTGGTCTATCACGACAGCGCCTACGGCAAGGAGCCCATCGCGACCCTGGAGCGTCTGGCGGGCGAGGAGGGTTATACCTTCTCCAAGTTCCCGGTCGCCCATCCGGGCCTGGAACAGAAGGCAACCTGGTTGCAAATCGGCCGCCAGCTGCGTCCTGACTGGGTCTTCATGTGGGGTTGGGGTGTCATGAACTCGACCGCCATCAAGGAAGCGGCCTCCGTCGGGTTTCCCATGGAAAAGTTCGTGGGCATCTGGTGGTCTGCCTCAGAGGCCGACGTGATCCCGGCCGGCGATTCTGCCAATGGCTACAAGGCGCTCGGCTTCCACGGCGTCGGCGCCGGGTTCCCGGTCCATGCCGACATCACGAAGCACCTCTACGGCAAGGGAATGGGCGCCGGCAAGGAGACCGTGGGCGACGTGCTCTACAATCGCGGCATGTTCAATGCCGTGGTCGCGAGCGAGGCCGTACGTATCGCGCAGGGCAAGTTCGGCAAGCGGGCTCTAACCTCCAAGGAAGTCAATTGGGGCCTGAACAACCTTGAGATTAGCAACGCACGCTGGGCCGAGCTCGGCATGCCGGATTTCGCGCGCGGCATCAAGATCTCCTGCGCCGATCACGAAGGCGCCGGGTCGTCCTATGTGCAGCAGTGGGACGGCAAGACATGGAGCAAGGTCTCCGACTGGATCGCCCCGAACAACTCAGCTCTGCGACCGGCCTACGAGTCGAGCGCGGCGCAGTACGCCAAAGAAAACAACATTGCGATGAGAGACTGCAAGTAAACTTGATTCGGGCCCGCGGCCATCGCCCCGCTTGGGACGATGGCCGCGATTTCCGTCGGCGGCTTTGATTCGTTTATTGTTTTGAGCAACTAGAACCATGTCGATGACCGCTATCCAAGAGACTGGCCCGGGCGCCGCAGCGCGAGACGATTCTGCAACGACCTTGCTCGCCATCAACAACATCGAAGTCATTTACGACCATGTTATTCTGGTGTTGAAGGGTGTGTCCCTTACTGTGCCCAAGGGCGGCGTGGTCGCCCTCTTGGGCGCCAATGGGGCCGGAAAAACGACGACCTTAAAAGCCATATCGAACCTGCTCCGCGCCGAGCGCGGCGAGGTTACCAAGGGCTCCATCGAGTTCGAGGGCAAGCGGATCGACCGTCTGACCCCGAACGATCTGGTGAAGAGCGGCGTCATCCAGGTCATGGAGGGGCGCCACTGCTTCGAACACCTGACCATCGAGGAAAATCTGCTGACCGGCGCCTTCACCCGTGGCGGCAGGCGGGCTGAGATTCAGCAGGACCTCGAGAAGGTCTATACCTATTTCCCGCGCCTGAAAGAGCGGCGCACCAGCCAGGCCGGTTATACCTCCGGTGGCGAGCAGCAAATGTGCGCGATCGGCCGCGCCTTGATGAGCCGGCCCAAAATGATCCTCTTGGACGAGCCCTCCATGGGCCTGGCGCCGCAGCTGGTCGAGGGCATCTTCGAGACGGTCAAGAGGCTGAACGAAAAAGAAGGCGTGTCGTTCCTGTTGGCCGAGCAGAACACCAACATCGCCCTGCGTTATGCCAAGTACGGCTACATCCTGGAAAACGGTCGGGTCGTTTTGGACGGCGAGGCCGAGACCTTGCGCCAGAACGAGGATATTAAGGAATTCTACCTCGGCCTGTCCGCCGGTGGACGGCGCAGTTACCGCGACGTAAAGCACTACAAGCGGCGCAAACGCTGGCTGGCATAATCGCAATGGCCAAGGTCCAAGAATATTTCGACGATCTGGAAACCCGCGATCCGGCGGCCCGCGAGACCGCGCTGCTGGCCGCGCTACCGGGCCAAATCGCGCACGCTAGAAAGAACGCTCCCGCCTATGCCCGCCGTCTCGCGGAGGTCGATCCGACCAGGGTAATAGACCGCGCCGCGCTGGCGACACTGCCGGTCACCCGAAAGTCGGACTTTGTCGGCCTACAGGCCGAGGACCCGCCCTTCGGTGGCTTTAATGCGATTGCGCCGGAGGCAGCCGCGCGCATCTTCGCCTCGCCGGGCCCGATTTACGAATTGGAAGCCCCACGCGCCGATTACTGGAATTGCGCGCGCGCCCTCTTCGCCGCCGGGTTCCGGTGCGGCGAGGTCGCCCACAACTGCTTTTCCTATCACCTGACGCCGGGCGGCTGGATGCTGGACGGGGGTCTGCGCGCCTTGGGCTGCGTGGTCGTGGCAGCGGGAACCGGCAACACCGAGGTGCAGGTTCAGACCATCGCCCAACTCAAGCCCGCCGGCTATTGCGGCACGCCGGATTTCCTCAAGGTCCTGCTCGACAAGGGCCGGGAACTGGACCTCGACTGCAGCAGTGTCACCAAGGCCCTGGTTTCCGGCGGGGCGCTGTTCCCGTCCTTGCGCGCCGAATACGCCGAACGCGGCGTTGCCGTCTTGCAGGCTTACGCGACCGGCGATCTCGGCATCATCGCCTACGAATCCGGCGCCGATCAGGGCTTGATCGTCAACGAGGGCCTGATCGTGGAGGTTGTCCGCCCCGGCACCGGCGACGCCGTATCGGAGGGCGAGGTTGGCGAGGTCTTGGTCACAACCCTGTGCCCGGAATCACCGCTCATTCGCTTCGCCACCGGTGATCTTTCGGCCCTGATACCCGGCACCAGCGCCTGCGGGCGGACCAATGCGCGGCTGAAGGGCTGGATGGGCCGGGCCGACCAGACCACCAAGGTCAAAGGCATGTTCGTTCACCCGGCCCAGGTCGCGGCCGTCGTCAAACGCCACCAGGAGATTACCAAGGCCCGGCTGGTGGTCGCGCGCGACGGCGAGAGCGACATCATGACCCTGCATTGCGAGGCCGGGCCACGCAGCGCCCTGTCCCAGGACGAAGCCTTGGCCGAGGCCATCGCCCACAGCCTGCACGACGTAGCCAAGCTGAAGGGCAGGGTCGAGTTGCATCCGCCCGGCACCCTGGCCAACGACGGCAAGGTCATCGAGGACGCCCGCAGCTACGACTAGCGGGCCCAGCCACCCCCGAACCGCGCTAGAGCATATTCCGACCATATTGCGTCATTTGACCGGTTTTTCGGGTCTGCTGGCTAGGCGCGGCCCACGCCGCGGTCCGGGTGACCGCAAGTGGGCCGCAACGATGTCCAGCGGGCGCGAAAAACCGGCCTCCGGTGGGCCAAATCAGCCCATCGGCGTCGTTACGAAACTTGCCCGATGCCCCACACATCGCCCGGCGTTCCGTGCCTAGCCGAGTGACCTGATTTGGCGCCATCAAATGGTGCGATATGATCGGAATATGCTCTAGCTGCCCGTGTCTTGGAAGCCGGGCCTGGCGGGATCGATCACCTTGAAGCCCTGGCGCTCCAACTCCAGCACCGCCAAGTGCCGGTCTATAGCGCCGTCGGGCAGGAAGCGAAACACGCCATCGATGCCCGCGAAGCCATTGGGTTGGGTCAAGAGGGTTTCGGCATAGGTGAAAGGCTCGGCCGCGTCGGCGGTGCCGCGCGCCAAGACCGCCGCCAGCGCGGTCGCGTCGTAGGCAAGGGAAACCACCCGCGGCGGCGCGTTAGCGTAAGTATCGCGGTAGCGCCCGGCAAAGGTCTGCCAAAGCTCGGGCTGGGGGGCGGTAAACCAGCCACCGGCCAGTGACGGCTCGGCGCCAAGGTTGGGGTCTTCCCAGATCGAGGTCCCCAGAAACCGCACCTCCACCGGATCAACGTCATAAAAAGCCAGGGAGGGCGCGATCACCTGCAGGCGTTTGCCGCCCTCCGGCAGAATGACCGCGTCAAAATCCGGCCGGCCCAGGGTTTCCAAGCCATCCAAGCGCTTTAGTGCCCGTTTGGCCGCATCGTCGCCGCGCGCCGCCAGAATGCTCCGCTGGTCGAGCAGGGCCTGGTGACGGGCGTCGTAATCGGCCAGGCTGCGCACCTCCAACGTCAAATCGCCGGTATCCGGCGGATAGGTCACCACACGGCTGAGTTCGACACCGTAGCGCAGGGTCGCCTCCTGCAGGGCGGTTACCACCGCCTGACCGTAGGGCGAACTGGGTGCGAGGACCGCGAAACGGGTTAGGCCCTGACCGCTGGCGAAGCCGACGATGCGGTCGATTTGGGGTTGCGGCGCCAGGCCCATGACATAGACCCCGTCCCCGGCGATGCTGCGGTCGTTGGAGAATGTGATGATGGGCACCTGCGCGGCCCGCGCGTCGGCGGCCATGGCCTCCAGCGAGGTGGCGAACAGCGGCCCCAGGATCAAGCGCACATTCTCCGATAGAACCGCGCGGGCAGCCTCCTGCGCGCCCTGTGGCGTCCCACGGGTATCGCGCACCACCAGGGCGAAGTCCTCGTCCGCGATATCGAACAGCGCCAGTTGCGCGGCATTCTGCATAGCCTCGCCGATACGCGCGTAGCGGCCGCTCAAAGGCAGCAGAAGCCCGACCTTGATCGGCCCGCCCAGCTCGATCGCAGTGATCGGGCCCTCGGGCCACGGCGGCGTCGAGGGGTCGCTCAGCGGCGGCAAGTCCTCCGCCGAGGTCAGGGGCTCTGGCGCGCCTTGCACGGGGGGAAGCGGCGCCTGTACCGTGGGCGAGCCGCAAGCCGTCAAGATCGTCAACGCGCCGATCAGCGCCACCAGGCCGCGCACGCGCCGGGCCCGAAAGCCGATAGCGCCAACGCCAGAGCATGAATCGAATGCCGCGAAAGCCAAGTCGAAGTCCCCCGTCAAAGCGCCAAGACCGTAGCGGGCCGCAACCGCGAAGTAAACCAGCGGCGATCCTGGCGCCAGGCCTCTATTTGGTCGCCACGCCGATCGGCAATTTGGGCGATTTGAGCACGCGGGCCCTGCAAGTGTTGAGCAACGCCGACGAGGTCGCCTGCGAGGATACGCGCACGACCCGCAAACTGCTGACCGCCCACGGCATGACCGCGAAGTTAAGCGCCTATCACGAGCATAACGCGGCGCGCGCCCGACCCCGGCTGATCGCCCGCATTGCGGCGGGCGGCGCTATTGCTCTGGCCTCAGATGCCGGCACGCCTTTGGTGTCGGACCCGGGCTACAAGCTGGTCCGCGACGCGATTGAGGCCGGCCTGACGGTCACCGCCGTGCCCGGCCCCTCGGCGCCCTTGGCCGCCCTGGCGGTATCGGGTCTGCCGAGCGATCGCTTTTTGTTCGCCGGATTCCTGCCTGGCAAAAGCGAGGCGCGCAAACGCGCCTTGGCGGAGCTAAGCGCAGTCCCCGCGACGCTGATCTTTTTCGAGGTGGCGCGGCGCCTGGCGGACACCCTCGACGCCATGAACGACACTCTGGGCACCCGTCCGGCGGCGGTGGCGCGCGAGCTTACCAAGCGCTTCGAGGAGGTGCGGCGCGGCGCCTTGAACGAACTCGCCGCCCATTATACCGACGCCGGCCCGCCCAAGGGCGAGTTGGTCATCGTAGTCGGCCCGCCGGACGGCGCCCCGGCGGAAATCGATGCCGCCACGCTGGACGCCCGCCTGCGCGACGCCCTAGCCGAGGGCGCTAGCACCCGCGACGCCGCGTCAGCGGTGGCGGCGGAGACCGGCCTGCCTCGCCAAGGCGTTTACACGCGCGCCTTGGTCCTGGCCGGGCGGCGCGATGAGTAACGGCCGGGCGCGGCGGGCCTATGCCCCTTCGGACGGCGCCGGTTCGGCGGCGCGGCGGCGGGCCTATGGGTATGGCCGCAGGGCCGAGCGGTGGGCCGCCTGGTGGCTGCGCCTGAAGGGCTATCGCGTCCTGGCCCGGGATTTCCGGGTGCCGGCCGGCGAAATTGACTTGGTGGTCCGGCGCGGCGGAGTCCTCGCCTTGGTCGAGGTCAAGGCCCGCAGCAGTCTGGACGAGGCCGCAAGGGCGCTCGACGCCCGCCAACGCCGCCGCATCGAGCGGGCCGGCGCGGCTTTCCTACAACGCCGCCCCGATCTGGCCGGGATGGACCTGCGTTTCGACATGGTTCTGTTGGCCCCCGGCCGCTGGCCGCGCCATATGGCGGATGCCTGGCGAATTGGGTGATCGGCCCCTATCTTATAGACTTATGGTTTTGTCCCGACCGGTGACGAGCCGTCGGGACGACGGACGTTCTGCATTCGGGGGAATGATATGATCATGACTGGCTACCCGGTGCGGCCTCTTTGGGCCGCCATCATCTTCGGCGCGATTCTGACCAGCGGCGCCTGCGCGCCCGTGGTTATCGGCACCGGCGCGGCGGTCGGCAGCTCGGCGGCCCAGGAACGCGGCGTCAAGGGTGCCTTGGACGACCAGGCGGTAGGCCTGGACATCCGCGAACACTGGTTCCAGGACGACCACGCGGCCTACAGCGAAATAAACCTGCAGGTGCAGGAAGGCCGCGCCCTCTTGACCGGCAGCGTCGCGGACCCGGACAGGCGGGTCAAGGCAGTCCGGCTGGCCTGGCAAGCCACGGGTGTGCGCGAAGTCATCAACGAGATCGAGGTGCGCGACGACGGCTCGCTGACCGACGCCGCGCAGGATACCTGGATCTCGACCAAGCTGCGCGCCCGCTTGATCGGCGACAAGGAAGTCAAGTCGCGGAACTATTCGATCGAGACCGTAAACGGCGTCGTTTACCTGATCGGCGTCGCGCAAAACGATGGCGAACTGCAAAGGGTCGTCGCCCATGCCCGCGACGTCTCTTACGTCAAGCGGGTGGTCGACTATGTGCGGATCAAGGCCGCCGCCGGCACGGCCTCCTAAAACGGTTTCACCGGACCGACCTAGCCGATCGCCCCCCGGATCGGCGAGCACTTTCATGAGGTGAAAAAGCCCTGTCGCGGGTTTGCGCCCGGCCGCTATAGTGCCGGCTGAACTCGAAATTGCCTTTGGACCCGCTTCATGAGCCTAGCCGTCGCGATCCAGATGGATCCGGTTGAAACCATCGACATCGATGCCGACAGCACCTTCGCCCTGGCCATGGAGGCCAAGCGGCGCGGCCACGGTCTATACCACTATCTGACGCAAGACCTATCGTTGCGCGGCGGCCGGGTGGTCGCGCGCGCGCGCCCCTTCGTGCCCCGGCACGACCCGGCCAAGCCGGGCGAGTTGGGCGCGCCGGTATCGATCGATCTGGCCGCCTTGGATGTGGTGCTGATGCGTCAGGACCCGCCTTTCGACATGGCCTACATCACCGCGACCCACCTCTTGGAGCACGTTCATCCCGCGACCCTGGTGGTCAACGATCCGGTCCAGGTGCGCAACGCGCCGGAAAAGCTCTTCGTCACCCATTTTCCCGAGTTGATGCCGCCAACCCTGATCTCCAGCGATCGGCTCGAGATCGAGGACTTCCGGAAAGAACATAAGGACATCATCGTCAAGCCACTGTTCGGTAACGGTGGCGCGGGCGTCTTTCACATCGCGCCCGAGGACGAAAACATCAACGCGCTCTTGGAGCTTTTTACCGGACTCTATCGCGAGCCTATCGTAATTCAGCGCTATTTGCCGGAGATCCGCCAAGGCGACAAGCGCATCATCCTGGTCGACGGCAAGGCCGCCGGCGCGGTCATGCGGGTGCCCCCGGACGGCGAGGCGCGGGCCAATCTGCACGCCGGCGCGCGCGCCGAGAAGACGACGCTCAATACCCGCGACCGGGAGATTTGCGACGCGATCGGCCCGACCTTGAAAGAACGGGGCCTGATCTTCGTCGGCATCGACATCATCGGCGGCTACATGACCGAGATCAACGTGACCTCGCCGACCGGCATCCAAGAAATCGACCGCTTCGACGGCGTCTCCCTGGAAAGTCAGATCTGGGATGCGATCGAGGCTCACCAGGCCGCCGTGCACCGGGCTTGAGACCTTACGTGTCCGGAGAAGTCTAGGCGGCGCGTTCGGACCGGGGCGGTGGCGCGGCGGTCACGCCCAAGGCCTCGTCCCACCAGGATATCACCCGTCGATCCAGGGTTCGGGTCGCCAAATTAACGTCGCGGGCGTGAATATCCTTCAACAGGCTTTTGACCGCGCGGACCGTCAGGGGATCGATACGGGCCAGGCGGAACAAGGTCGGCCGATAGGTTCCGGTCAACATGGCCGCGGCGAGCGTCTTGCGGTCGAACCACATGCGCACCGCCCAGCGCCGGGCCAGGCGCCTGAGGCCGGCGACCCAGCGCTCGCTTTCCACGATCGCGCAAAAGCTGTCCGCCAAGTCGCGTGCTTGGGGCGGCAGATGGGCCGGATCGTTGTCCCACCCGAAAGCGGAAACTGCGGCCGTGCAGAACTCCGGCGAGACCTCGTTCAAGGCACTGACATCTTCGAGCAGCCGCTGCTCGACCAATCCGCGCAGGCCCCGGTTGCCGAACAGGGGATCGCGGAACAAGCCATGCAGGCCGGCGATCGCGCTACGGCGATCGCCGCGCGCGAGGGACGCCACGATGGAGCGGGTCAGATTTTCGACGGCGCGTGAAACCTCCTGCGCGCGCGCAGGAGAGGTCCGCCGTGGCCGACGCACGCTTTGCTGAACCGTCGTATTGCGGCTGGGCCGGCGCGGCGCGATACGGGGCACCGGGCCGGAATCCATAGCATCGCAGAACCGGTGCGCCCGGCGATAGGCGGCGCACAGATCGTCGGCCCGGCCCGGTTGGGTTTCAGGATCGATTTCGGCCAGACGATCGGCATAGGCGCGGGCGATCCCGATCCGATCGCGAGTTCGCTTGATACCCAGGAGGTGCCAGGTCGACATGATCCCTAACGACACAGTTTGTCCCGTTTTTCAGCTAGTAGTACGTGGTCCCACAATCGAAACAGAACTTGGTTGATGGCCGGTTAACCACGGGTGACCGGACCCGCAGATACTGGAGAAAGGAGGGCGCGCCGGCCGCAGTGCCTTGTTCGCGCAGACGGGGGGCCCTTACCTTGGGCCCTGAAACAATCCGCCGCCGTATGCGTGAGAGAGGCTGGCCATGAAGACCGTCTATACCGAGGACTATCTGCGGATCGGCGCGCGCATAGCCGCGCTTGGTCTGCCCACCCTCTTCGTCATGGAAGGCGGCTATGCCGTTGACGCGCTCGGCGTGAACACCGTAAATGTCCTGAGTGGCTTCGAAGCGGAGGCTTGAGCCATGATCCAGCCGCGTCGCGGCAGGAACCTATGCCTGACCCTTGCCGCACTCCTGCTTAGCGCTCTGTCGGTTCGCTCCGCGCGGGCGACGGATGACCCGGGCATCGCCTTCGTCAACGTCAATGTCCTGCCCATGGACGCCGAGACGGTCCTGCGGGCGCACACGGTGGTGGTCCGTGACGGCGCGATCGCCGCCATGGGCCCGGCTGGCAGCATCGCGCTGACACCGGACATGAGGCTAATCGACGGCGGCGGCACCGCCTACCTCATGCCCGGCTTGGCCGACATGCATGTCCACCTGCGGCGCAGCGGGGCGTCCTGGTTGCCCCTGTTCCTGGCCAACGGCGTGACCACGGTCCTGAACATGAGCGGCACGCCCAACCATCTGGCCTGGCGCGACCAAGTGGCCATCCGATTGACCCACGATATTGCGATGTATTTCAGTTACCGTCGCGAGCGTCGCCAGCCTGCTGCCCGTGCCTCCGCCTCTGTGCAGAACCATCGCTCGCCTTTGGAAATGTTGATGGTCGTTGGATTGTAATATTTCCCTCCGCGCACGTGATAGATGCGCTCGCCAGTACTAACGCTGATGTTGCCTTTTATGGTGCAGGTACCCGGTAAGAGCTCCCTCCCCCTCCCGTCGAATACGAACCAAGCCACAAGAACCACCGGTGCCACCAGCAGCCAAGAGGGGAACGGCTTTCGCGACCGCCGCCGGTTTTGCCATTTTGAAAAGCCCACAGGGATCTCCATACGCTCGCATAAAGTGAGAAGGCTATGGAAACCACTATCCTTTCGCTCTTTGATTGACGTTCGGTGAATCGGTGGCTCCGCCCACTGAAGTGCCCGGTGGGCGGGCATTGCCGGCTGATGATCGGCCCGCCGGGCGCCGGCAAGTCCATGCTGGCGCGGCATCCCACCGCCGCTTTCGCCCGCCACGGCGCTGGATTGCGCGCCGCCGCGGCCTTAGACTTGCCTGCCTAAAATGGTATGTGATGGACGACTGGCGCGAGCGGCCGGCCGCGCCGCCATTTACAGCGCCGGGGGGCGGGATGGTCGCGCGGGTCAATACGGTCGCGTTCCAGGGGGTCGAGGTCGTCGACGTCGACGCCCAGGTCCAAATGGCCAGCGGCATGCCCGCCTTCACCGTGGTCGGCCTGCCCGACAAGGCGGTCGGCGAAAGCCGCGAGCGGGTCCGCGCCGCTCTGAACGCCCTGGGCTTGGCTCTGCCGCCCAAGCGCATCACCGTGAACCTGGCCCCGGCCGACCTTCTGAAAGAGGGCAGCCATTTCGATCTGCCGATCGCGCTCGGCCTCTTGGTCGCCATGGGCGTGCTGCCGGGCGACGAGATCGGCGGTTATTGCGCGCTGGGCGAATTGGCGCTCGACGGGCGGATCAGCGGCGTGGCCGGGGTTCTGCCGGCGGCCTTGCATGCCCTGGCCCACGAGCGCGGCCTCATTTGCCCGGCACGCCAGGGCGGCGAGGCCGCCTGGGCCAACGGCATCGAGGTGCTGGCGCCGGACTCCCTGTTGGCGCTGATCAATCACTTCAAGGGCACCCAGGTGCTCACGTCCCCCACCCCGGCCTTGGCAGACCCGCCGGGCGCGGGCGCGGCTGGGCTCGACCTGAAGGACATCAAGGGCCAGGAAACCGCCAAGCGCGCGCTCGAAGTTGCCGCGGCCGGCGGCCACAATCTCCTGATGGTGGGCCCGCCCGGCGCCGGCAAGTCCATGCTGGCGCAGCGCCTGCCCGGCATCCTGCCGCCGCTGTCGCCCGCCGAGGCCCTGGAAGTCAGCATGATCCATTCGGTCGCCGGGCAACTGGAGGGCGGGCAACTGTTGCGGGAGCGCCCGTTCCGCGACCCGCACCATTCGGCCTCCCTGGCCGCTCTGGCCGGCGGCGGCCAGCGCGCCCGGCCGGGGGAAATCTCGCTCGCCCATCTGGGGGTGCTGTTCCTGGACGAGTTGCCGGAGTTTACGCGCCCGACCCTGGAAGCCCTGCGCCAGCCCATGGAGACCGGGCGGATTGCCATCGCACGCGCCAACATGCACGTGACCTATCCGTCGCGGGTGCAACTGGTCGCCGCCATGAACCCCTGCCGCTGCGGCCACCTGGACGACCCGGCCCTGGCCTGCTCGCGCGCGCCCAAATGCGCGCTCGACTATCAGTCCAAAATTTCCGGGCCGCTGTTCGACCGGATCGATCTTCATGTGGAGGTCGCGGCGGTCAGCCCGGCCGATTTGTCCCTGCCGCCGCCGGCAGAAGGTTCCAACGAGATCGCCCCGCGCGTCGCCATTGCGCGCGAGCGCCAGACCGCGCGCTTCCGCGACCTGCCGGCCGAGCGCCGCCCGCGCACCAACGCCGAGGCCGACGGCACCCTACTGGAAGAGATCGCGGCGCCCGACGATGCGGGACGCGCCCTGCTGAACCAGGCGGCGGAGCGCATGAAGCTGACCGCGCGCGGCTATCACCGGGTGTTGCGCGTGGCACGCACCCTGGCCGACCTGGAGGGCGCGGAGACCGTGCGCCGCACCCAAATCGCCGAAGCCCTAACCTATCGCCGCGTCGCGCCGGGGCGGGGCTAGACGCCCGCCCTCACCCTCTGCCGGGCCCGCCAGGGCCGCCGCGCCGGGCGATGAGGCCCTTGGCGGGATCGTAGGCGCGGATGGCGGCGCCGAGGAACACGGCGGTGCAGGCGGCGACGACCCCGAGCGCGGTCCAATTGACCTGGCCGTAGAGCGCGAAGCGAATCAACTCCACCGCGTAGGTGAAAGGATTGAAGGCGCAGATGTCGTGCAGCAGGGGGCTGGTCTCCGCCAGACGCCACAGGGGATAGAGCGCCGACGAGGCGAAGAACATGGGGAATATGACGAAGTTCATGATGCCGGCGAAGTTTTCGAGCTGCTTGATCGCCGAGGACAACAACATGCCGAGCGCGCCCAGCATCATGCCCGAGATAATCAACGCCGGCAGCACGGCGAAATAACCGAGCGGCGGCGGCCGCACGTCCCAGAACCAGGCGATGGCGAAAAACACATAGACCTGAAGCAGCGACACGGCGACCCCGGCCAAAAGCTTGGCGGTCAAAAGAAACCAGCGCGGGAAGGGGCTGATCAAAAGCGTGCGCATACTACCCATTTCCCGGTCGTAGACCATGGACAGGGACGACTGCATGCCGTTGAAAAGCTGAACCATCGCGACCAGGCCGGGCGCGATGTAAACCTCGTAGAGCACATAGGTCTCGTAGGGCGGCGCGATCGACACGCCGAGCACCGAGCGGAATCCGGCGGCGAAGATAAACAGCCAAACCAGCGGCCGCACCAAGGCGGCGACGAAGCGTTCGCGCTGATGCAGAAAGCGCAAGCCTTCGCGCCACACGATGCCGCGCAGGCACACCAGATAGGCGGCGGGGCGCGGCGGCGAGGGTGCGTCGATCGCGGCCGTTGGCGCGCTCATGCCTGGGTCGCCTCGCCGGTCGCAACCGTGGCGCACGAATCGCGGGTCAGTTTTAGGAAGGCCTCGCGGATGTCGCCGGCCCCGGCCGCCGCAATTACTTCGTCGCGCGCACCTTGCGCCAGCACGCGGCCCAGGTGCAGCACCACCACCTGGGACGATGGCAAGACTTCGTCGATCAGGTGGGTCGCCCAAAGCACTGCCAGGCCCTGGTCGCGGCATAGGTGCTGGACGTGATCCATGATGGCTTGGCGCGAGTCCATGTCGAGCCCGGCCGTGGGTTCGTCGAGCAAGAGCAAACGCGGCCGGTGCAAAAGCGCGCGGGCGATTTCGACCCGGCGCATCTGCCCGCCCGACAGCTTGCGCACCTTGTCGCCGGCCCGCTCCACCAGGCCGAGACGGGTCAATTCCTCCTCTGCGCGACGCTTGGCTTGGCCGGCCGGCAGACCGTGCAACGCCCCGTGATAGATCAGATTCTGCAGGACCGAAAGATCGAGATCGAGGGTGCGTTGCTGAAACACCACGCCCAGGTGCCGAAGTGCGGGACGCGGCTGGCACCGCACGTCGTGGCCGAAGACCCGAATGTGGCCGCTGGCGTTGTCGTAAAGCCGGGTGATGAGGGAAAACAGAGTGGTCTTGCCGGCGCCGTTCAAGCCGAGCAAAACGCAATGCTGGGATGGCGCGATCGCGCAAGTCACCTGATCGAGCGCCTGGCGCGCGCCAAAGGCGTGTGACAGCGAATCAATTTCCAGCGCCGGAATGGCCGTGGCGGTCATGAAACCAGATTAGGCACGCGCCAATCCGGCCTGCAAGCTGACTAACCCGGCCCAGGGCGGCGGAATCGCGGCGCCGCCGTTCCCTTAGACCCGGTTAGCGTCTCAGCGCGGCTTGATGGTCTCGAAGGCCGCGCGGGTCGCGTCCTCGAACGGGCTCCAGCACTCGCGGCTGACCTTGGCGGAGAGGTTGAGCAACTTCGCCATCTCATCCGCATAGTGCTGCATGGCCTGCTGCGCGAAGTCGCTGTGCGCCTGCATCGCCTCTTGCATGTTCGTGCACTGGCTCAGGGCCTCTTGGTGTTCCAGGTCCCGGTTCAGGCGCGCGTTGCCGAACTCCATCACCTCGCGCTGCAAGCTGGCCATGCTGTCCAGCATGGTCCGGTTCATCTTGGCCAGGGCGTCCAACGCTTCGGTGTTGGTCATGGACTCCCAAACGTCGAAAGCTTGCGCCTCGGTCTCGGTCGATTTCGGGGCTTTCGGCGTTTCCGGCTTCTCGCTGGTTTCAGCCGTTTCGGAGGCGAGTCGCGGACGCGCCTCCACCACTGTCGCCTTAGGGGTTTTCAGTTGTGCCGCCTGGGGTGCGGTCTCGCCGATGTCTTCGGGTGAAGCTTCGGGAATCGCTTGGATTTTCTGGGATTGCCGTGCCATGTCAGAGTCTCCGCCAAAGAGGTCTCGCGGCCGTTACCGCCGTCAAACGTGACCCTGAAGAGCACCCTTTGCCGGGCGGCGCGTGGCCAGCCTTATTAGATATTTAGAAATCGTTAACCATAAATGCAATAGGGTTTTTTGCCGCCATTCAGGCGCGCAGTCCTGCGATGTGCACAAAGTCACAATCCGGCCGGCGCAGTGGCAGATTTCCGCGATTTAGTTGTCCACAGTGGGCGGACTCCGCCGGGATGTTATTTATCGGCCGGCTTGATCATGCGGCCCAGGTTTTTGCCGGCGAAGATGTGCAGATGGAAATGCGGAACTTCTTGATGGGCGTCGCGCCCGGTGTTCGCCAAAATCCGATAGCCGTTTGCGTCCAGGCCGGCGTCGCGCGCGATCTTGCCGGCAGCGCGCACCAAAGCGGCGACTTCGCCGTCGCTCGCCTTTTGCGAAAAGTCGTCGTAGGAGATATAGGCGCCCTTGGGAATCACCAAGATGTGGGTCGGGGTTTGCGGGTTGATATCGTTGAACGCCAGGACGTGTTCATCCTCGTAAACCTTGTCGCAGGGAATTTCGCCGCGAATGATCTTGGCGAAGATGTTGCCGGAGTCGTAAGCCATGGCCGCGCGGCCTCCCTTCCCTGTAAATGGCGTGCGGGTCTCGGGTCATTAGGACCCTGACCGCGAGGCCTTTTCTGTAATCCCCGAGAACCCTTGGCGGGCCCTGAGCGCGCCCCACACGACGTCCGGTTCAAGGCCGCGCGCCGACCAGAGCACCAGCAGATGATACAAGAGATCGGCGCTTTCAGCGGCCAGCGCCGCTTTGTCGCCGGCAACCCCCTCGATCACGGTTTCGACCGCTTCCTCGCCGAGCTTTTGGGCGATCTTGTTGGTGCCCTTCTTGAGCAGCTTCGCGGTGTGCGAAACCTCCGGGTCGGCGCCGTGCCGGCTCGCGATCACCTGGAAAAGCTCGTCCAGCACATGGCCGTTGAGACCGGGCCCTTTGTCTTTTTTGCCACTCATTCAGGCGTCCCCGTTTGGTTCCGGACCATCGGTATCAAGAATTCGCGCGCCTGTCAGCATGCGGCGTATCAGGAGATCGGCCGTACCGGCACCCCGGCGGCGGCGAGCGCGGCCTTGGCCTCACCGATCGAGTACTCACCGAAGTGAAAGATCGAGGCGGCCAGAACCGCCGCGGCATGCCCGTCGCGAACCCCTTCGACCAAATGGGCCAGCTCGCCGACCCCGCCCGAGGCAATCACCGGAACCGTGACCGCATCGGCGATCATACGCGTCAAATCGAGGTCGTAGCCCTGCTTGGTGCCGTCCCGGTCCATGGAGGTCAGGAGGATTTCGCCGGCCCCCAGGTCAACCAAACGGCGCGCCCAGGCCAGAGCGTCGAGCCCGGTTGCGTCGCGCCCGCCGTGAATGAAGACCTCGTAGCCGCTGGCAAACGCGGGATCGGAGTTCCGCTTGGCGTCGATCGCGACCACGATGCACTGGCTGCCGAATTTTTCCGCCGCCGCGCGGACCAGGTCCGGCGATTTGACCGCGGCGGTGTTGATCGCGACCTTGTCGGCCCCGGCCAAAAGCAGCGCGCGGATATCCTCGACCGCCCGCACCCCGCCGCCCACGGTCAGGGGCATGAAGCATTGTTCCGCCGTGCGCGCCACCACATCCAAAATAATACCGCGATTTTCGTGGCTGGCGGTGATGTCGAGGAAGGTCAGTTCGTCGGCGCCCGCCGCGTCGTAGAGGCGCGCCTGTTCGACCGGATCGCCGGCGTCGCGCAGGTCGACGAAGTTGACCCCCTTGACCACCCGCCCGTCTTTCACGTCGAGGCAGGGAATGATCCGCGCCTTGAGCATCAGGCGGCTTTAGACTTGGCCAGGGCCAGGGCGCTGGCCGGGTCGATGCGCCCGTCATAGAGCGCGCGGCCACAGATAACGCCTTCGATCCCGGTGTCCTCGACCGCCATAAGGGCGGCGATGTCGTCCAGGGAGGCGACCCCGCCGGATGCGATTATCGGTACCGGCACGGCGCGCGCCAATTCGCAAGTCGCCGCCACATTCACGCCCTGCAAGGCGCCGTCGCGGTCGATGTCGGTGTAGACGATGGCGGCCACGCCGGCGTCGACGAACTGCCGGGCCAGATCGACCGCCTCCAAGGCGCTCTCCTCGGCCCAGCCCTTGACCGCGACCCGGCCCGCGCGCGCATCGATGCCGACCGCGACTTGCCCGGGGAAGCGGCGGCAGGCATCGCGCACCAACTGCGGTTGCTCGACCGCGGCGGTGCCCAGGATGACCCGGCGCACGCCAGCGGCGAGCCAGCCTTCGACGGTCGCCATGTCGCGGATACCGCCGCCCAGTTGCACCGGCACCTCAACCGCCGCCAGGATGCCCTCAACCGCGGCACGGTTCATGGGCTGACCGGCAAAGGCGCCGTCCAGATCGACCAAGTGCAGCCAGGAAAACCCGGCCGCGGCGAAACTGCGCGCCTGGGCCGCCGGATCCTCGTTGAAAACGGTGGCGCTGTCCATCTCGCCGCGCAGCAGGCGCACGGCTTGGCCCGCCTTCAAATCGATCGCCGGGTAGACAATCATGCCAATCCGGTCTCTTCGCTCAGGTCCTTAAAGTAGTACAATCCGGTCTGCCAGCGATCGTCGACCAGGGCATAGTTCGGATGGGTGCCCCAGCGCCGGTATCCCATGGATTCATAAAGCGCGATTGCGGCCTCTTGGGTTTCGCGCACGTCCAAGTTCAAGATCCGCAATCCAGCGGCGCGCGCCGTTTCTTCGACCTTGAGCACGACCATGCGCGCCAAGCCGTGGCCGCGCGCCCAGGGCGCGATGAAGGAGGTCGTGAGCTGGCCGACCGTTTCCTGGGCCTCGTTGTAGCGCGGGGGACGCACCAACTGCGCCGAACCGGCGATGGTTTGATCCAGGCGCGCGGCGAAGAGATCGCGCTCGGGCACCAGCAGCACGCCCCGCCAGTAGGTTTCCATGACATGACGCGGCGGCGGCTTCAGCCAGCCGAAGCCGCCACCGTCGGAGATCGCCGCCTCGGCCGCGTCGCAGAGATCGTGCAGATCGGGCCCGGAAAACTCGGTCACGCGCTCAACCACGGTGGACGGCGCTTTGGTCCCCGCCCTATCGCCCTCGTTCTTCGGGTCTTGACCAAGGCTCATGGAGACCACCTCAGGAAGTTCTGCAGAAGGCGCAGGCCCGCCGCCTGGCTCTTCTCGGGATGAAACTGCGTGCCGATCATATTAGCGCGACCCACCACCGCCGTAACCCGCCCAGCGTAATCGACCTCGGCCAAGATCTGGCCGGGGTCCTCGGGCCGCAAATGATAGCTGTGTACGAAGTAGACATGGGGGCTCTGTCCCAGGCCCGCCAGCACGGGATGGTCCGTGGCGGCGATTCGTAAGTTGTTCCAACCCATGTGCGGTATCTTGAGGGCCGGATCCTGTGGCTCGAGGGGCACAACCTCGCCCGGAATCCACCCCAAGCCCGCATGGTCGCCATGTTCGCGCCCGACCCCGGCCATCAGCTGCATGCCGACGCAGATGCCCAAAAACGGCCGGCCCTTAGCGATCACCGCCTCTTGCAGGGCCGCGACCATGCCGGGCACGGCGTCGAGCCCGCGGCGGCAATCGCCGAAAGCGCCGACCCCGGGCAGCACGATCCGGTCCGCCGCCGCCACCGCCTCGGCCGAGGCGGTCACCGCGACCTGGGCCCGTAGTCCGCCCTCGGCCGCCGCGCGTTCCAGCGCCTTGGCCGCCGAGCGCAAATTGCCCGAGCCATAGTCGACGATCGCGACGATCATGTTCTTTCCCAAGCGAAGGCCCAATGGGCCCTACAGCTTACCCTTGGTCGAGGGCACGGCGTCGGCGCGGCGTGGGTCGATTTCGACCGCCTGGCGCAAGGCGCGTGCCAGGCCCTTGTAACAGGATTCCACAATGTGGTGCGCGTTCGCGCCATAGACATTCTCGACGTGCAGGGTTAGCCCGGCGTGCTGGGCGAAGGCCTGGAACCACTCTTTGAACAGCTCGGTATCCATTTCGCCTAGCTTGTCGCGGGGAAAATCCACCCGCCAGATCAGGTAGGGCCGGTTCGAGACGTCGAGCGCGACCCGGCTCAAGGTCTCGTCCATGGGTATCGTCGCCTCGCCGAAGCGCCGGATGCCCTTGCGATCGCCCAGCGCCTTGGACACCGCCTGGCCCAGGGCGATCCCGGTATCCTCGGTGGTGTGGTGGAAGTCGATGTGCAGGTCGCCCTTGGCCCGCAGGGTGATATCGATCAGGCCATGGCGCGCCAGTTGCTCGATCATATGGTCGAGGAAGCCGATCCCGGTCTTCACGTCGTAGACGCCGCTGCCGTCCAAATTAACTTCGGCGGAAATCTGCGTCTCGGTGGTCTTACGGTCGATTTTGGCCCGGCGCATGGGCAGGTTCTTTCGGCTAGGGGCTGGGGGACGGCGCCCTTTTAACAGGAAGCCGGTGACGGTGCCATCTTCCTTTGGCCGCGCGGCAAAGCAACGGCGTTTGACGGCCCATGCCCATGGGTGCGGCCTTCAACAAGCTCAGGCTGAGGGAAATCGCGCGTGGCATGAGAAAGGGCCCTCATGCTGAGCCTGTCGAAGCACGCACCAGGCCGATCCGAGGCTTCCCTTGGCATTGTTGAGGCCCTAAGCGAGCACCCTCGCGATTACCCCACCGCGTCCCGGCTCCAGGCAACCAGGCCGAAAATCATGTGGTCGACTGCAAGGGTCTCTTCCGGAAAGGCCGTCCGCAGGCTTTGACCCAAGGCGGCCTCGAAACGCGCCAATGTATCGGGGGCCATGGCCGGCCCGACGAATGCGCTGGCCCGGATCCGGCCCAGCCAGGCCTCGTGGCTATACGGCAAAGGGGTGGTGAAGGCGAAGGCCTCCCAGTCGTCGAAGCCAGCCGCGCTCAAATCCCGGGTCCATTCCGGATAGCGGAAGGTATTCCATAGTCTCGGCGCGGACTTGGAGGTTATTTCGGGGCTGAAGCGGCGGATCGCCTGGGTCGAGATCTGAACCACGTTTCCGGGCCGGGAATGCCAATCCAGAGCGGCGATGACGAGGCGGCCCCCCGGCCGAAGCAGCCGGCGCGCCTCGGCCGCCGCCTTGGGCCGGTCGAACCAATGCCAGCAGGTCGCCGCCGAGACCACGTCGAAGCCGGCGTCAGGCAGGCCGCTGGCCTCGGCCTGGGCCTGGATGTAATCGATCGAAACCTGAGCCGCTTGGTCCGCCGCGCGTCCCTCGGCCAGAAGTTCGGCCGAGAGGTCGAGCCCGGTCACGTCGCAGCCGGCCTGGGCGAAGGCGCGGGCCAGCAAGCCGGTGCCGGTGCCCAGATCGAGCACGCGTTGTCCCTTGAGCCCGACCTGGAGCGCCTTGAGGCGGGCGAAAAATTCAGCCGGGAAGCCTTGCCGCCAGCGCCCGTAGTCGGCCGCCGCCTTGCCGAAATCGACCGGCGGGCGCGGGATGGTCTGCTCAGGATCGCTGGTCACGGGCCGAAACTCCGGTGCGGGGACGGCAAGCGCCCATGATAGCATCGCCCCGCCGGTCCGGCACCCTGTGCGCCGCCTTCGCCTTGACCTGGAGGCGCCGACAGGCCATTTGTCACCTCATGTCACAGAGCCAAGACCAAGCCCAGACCTGGCACGGCACCACCATCCTATCCGTGCGCAAAGGCGGCACGGTGGTGATCGCCGGCGACGGCCAGGTCACCTTGGGCCAGACTGTGATCAAGGCCAACGCCCGCAAGGTGCGGCGCCTGGGCAAGGGCAGCGACGGCAAGAGCGGGCCGGGCCAAGGCGGCGTGATTGCCGGTTTCGCCGGGGCGACGGCCGATGCCTTCACCTTGTTCGAGCGCCTGGAAGCCAAGCTGGAGACCTTTCCAGGGCAACTGACCCGGGCTTGCGTCGAAATGGCCAAGGACTGGCGCACCGACCGCTACCTTCGCCGTTTGGAGGCCATGATGGCGGTCGCGGATGCCTCGGTCTCGCTAGTTTTGACCGGTACGGGGGACGTGCTGGAGCCGGAGGACGGGCTGATCGGCATCGGCTCAGGCGGGTCGTACGCGCTCGCCGCCGCGCGGGCGCTCATTGACCAGGACGACATGGAGGCCGAAGCGATCGCGCGCAAGGCCATGGACATCGCGGCAGGGATCTGCATCTACACCAATGACAGCATCGTTATCGAAACCATCGCCGCCGGCTGACGCCGCGCCGGGCGCCAGCGCCGCCTTCAGCCCGCGCGAGATCGTCTCGGAGCTGGACCGCTTCATCGTCGGTCAGGACGACGCCAAGCGCGCGGTCGCCATCGCGCTCAGAAACCGTTGGCGCCGCCAGCAGCTTTCCGACGAACTGCGCGAGGAGGTCTTGCCCAAGAACATCCTGATGATCGGCCCGACCGGTTGCGGCAAGACCGAGATCGCGCGCCGCCTGGCGCGTCTGGCGCAAGCGCCCTTCCTAAAGGTCGAGGCGACCAAGTTCACCGAGGTCGGCTACGTCGGGCGCGACGTCGAGCAGATCGTGCGCGATTTGGTGGAAATCGCCATCGGCATGACCCGCGAACGCCTGATCAAGGAGGTCAAGGCCAAGGCGGAGCTGAGCGCCGAGGAACGCCTGCTCGACGCCCTGGTCGGCGAGAACGCGAGCGGCGAGACCCGCAGCAAGTTCCGGCGCATGTTGCGCATGGGCGATCTGGACGGCCGCGAGATTGAGATCGACGTGGCCGATACCGGCGGCATGCAAATGCCGACCATGGACATCCCCGGCATGCCCGGCGGCAGTATGGGCATGGTCAATCTGGGCGATATCTTCGGCAAGGCCTTTGCCGGGCGCACCAAGAAACGCCGCCTGAGCGTGCCCGAAGCCATGGAGATCCTAACCGGCGAGGAAAGCGACAAACTCCTGGATCAGGAAGCGGTCACCGGCGAGGCGATCAGCGCGGTCGAACAGAACGGCATCGTGTTCCTGGACGAGATCGACAAGATCACCGCGCGGTCCGAGCGGGTCGGCGGCGATGTCTCGCGCGAAGGCGTGCAGCGCGACCTCTTGCCCCTGATCGAGGGTACCACGGTCGCCACCAAGCACGGCCCGGTCAAGACCGACCATGTTCTCTTCATCGCCTCCGGCGCGTTTCACCTAGCCAAGCCCTCCGACCTCCTGCCCGAACTGCAGGGTCGCCTGCCGATCCGGGTCGAGCTGAACGCCCTCAGCCGCGACGACTTGAAGCGCATCCTGATCGAGCCGGAGAACAGCCTGGTGCGCCAGTACGTGGCCCTTATGGGGACCGAGACCGTGACCCTGGATTTCGCCGAGGACGCCATCGACGCCCTGGCCGACCTGGCGACCGAGATCAACACGAACGTCGAGAACATCGGCGCGCGCCGCCTGCACACGGTGATGGAAAAGCTGTTGGAGGATATTTCCTTCACCGCCACCGATCGCGGCGGCGAGACCGTGCGGATCGACGCCGACTACGTGCAATCCCAAGTCGGCGAACTGGCCAAGAACACGGACTTGAGTAAGTTCATTCTATAAGTCGGCCATAGAGGGCCCCGAGAGGCGCCGACTATTGTGCCGCTATGGATGGCGATCCCCTAAAGCGGCGGCTTCTGATCTATTTCTCGTTCGGCCATTTGGCGAACGACTGGGCACCCTGTTCGATCTGGCTGATCGCGCCGGCGATCGGCGTGGCCATGGATCTCTCGCCCGGCGAGGTCGGCGTCTTGATCGGTGTGGCCAGCGCCGGTGCCGCGCTCGGCTACTTGCCCGCCGGCGTTCTAAGCGACCGCGTCACCCGGCGCGGGTGGCTCTTGCTTGCCACCTTTTGGTGGGTGGCGATCGGCTATGTGGTGGCTTCATTCGCGCCGGGGTTTTGGACCGTGGCCCTATTGTTCGCCTTGGCCGGGCTAGGCGACGCGGCCTGGCATCCGATCGCGTCCGGGGTTCTGGTCCAGGCCCTGCCGAAGCGCCGGGCGCATGCGCTTGGTATCCACGCCATGGGCGGAACCTTTGCCGAGGTCTTGGGCCCGCTTCTGGTCGGATTTCTGCTGAGTTATGTGGATTGGCGCACTGCCCTGCAAATTTCCGCCCTGCCCGCGGCGATCATGGGGTTGGTTTTCCTGCGCATTGCCGGCGCCGTCCCGGCGGGACCGCAGCACAGCTTCTCCCGCCATGACGTGAGCGGACTCTGGCGCATCTGGACCAGCCGCCGGGGCCTTGCCCTCACGGCCATGATCAGCGTGTACAACATGGCGCTCATGGCGGTGCTGGCCATGAGCCCGCTTTTCCTGCAGCAGGTGCACAGCTTTTCGCCCCTGGAAACCGGGATCGCGTTTTCAATCATGCTCCTGGCCGGGGCATTGGCCCAACCGGCGATCGGCCGTCTGTCCGACGGCATCGGCCGCAAGCCGGTCTTTCTGGCCGGCAATGGGCTAGCCGTGCTGGCCTGCCTCGGGGTCGCGCTGAGCAGCGCGCCTCTGCCGGCCCTGATCGCCCTGATCGTTACCGTCGGCGCGCTTTACAGCATCAGGTCGGCGGTGCTGGCGGCCGCGGTCGAATTCGCCGGCGGGCGCGAGGGCACGACCCTGGGCTTGACCTTCGCCTTGCTGGACGGGGTCGGGGCCCTGGGCGCGGTTTTGGCCGGTTGGGTCGGCAATGTCGATCTGCACTATGCCTTCGTTCTCGCCGCAGGCATGGCCGCGAGCGCCGCGGGCCTGGCGTTGCCGGTCGCCTTCGGGGCCGCCGGTCCTGCGGAAAAAGAGGCCGAGGCCGCGCCCCAGTCTTCGATTTAAGGGCTAGTCGTCTAGGACCGCCCGCAGGCGTTCGATCCGCTCATCCGGCAGGTTGCCGATTCGTTCCGCCAACAAATTGGCGAATTCGGTCGCTTGGGCGCTAAGGCCCGAGGTATCGACCGTCACGCGCGGGTGAGAGAGGTCGGCCAGGCGCTGCAGGGCCTCCGCGTCGTCCCAGATGATCCCCAAAAACTGGCAGACCTGGTGGACGAAGCGCCGGTTGGGCCGGCCCCGCTGGCCGTGTTCCAGGGCAGACAGATACGCCGGCGAGACGCTCAGGCCGGCCGCCATGTCCTTGAGCGCTAAACCGCGTTCCGCGCGCAAACGGCGCATTTCCTCGCCGAAGGGGGTCATCGGCTAGGTCCTTTCGCTTGCGGAATGAGTTTTCATCAATCGTTCCGCTATCGTAACGGTGGCTGGAGTCCCGGCAATTTTAGGTCTCATAAAGCCCCCGGGTCCGATGCCAATCCTCGATCGATTGATCGGGATACTTGTTGAATTCGGGGTCTTTGGCGCCGCCCGGCGCCTCGACCCAGGGCGCCTTGAAATCGAGCATGATGTGGGCGCGTTCCGGCGGCGCGGGCAGGGCCGTGTCGATGGCCGAGGCGAAGGGATAGATCCAATCGGGCCAGCGCGGATCGGCGACGTAAAGCGCGCTGCCGCAGTGTTTACAGAAATGGCGCCGGGCCGGGCTGAGCTCTTGCGGATCGCGTTCGGTGCCCCGCGCGCGATAGACGCTCAGATTTTCGGCGCCCTCAAGCTTTAGGGTCTTGGCGTCGGCCATGAGGTTGATCGCGTAGCCGCCGCCGCCCGCGGTCTTGCGGCAGATCGTACAATAGCAGCGCATGTAGGGTTGCGGCGTGTGCGAGACCACGGAGAACCGCACCGCGCCGCAATGACAGGACCCTTCCAGGCGTGCCATGGCCGCCTCCCAAATCACTTAACCCCATTCGAGTTTAGCGTTCAGCCGCAGGCCTGTCCGCAGATTTCACCTCCGCGCCTTGCGCAGCAACACGTAGATCGCTCCCAGGCCGCCGTGCTGCCGCTGCGCATAGTCGAAGGCGAGCACGCGGGGACGGTTTTCCGGGTCGTTCAGCCATTGGGGCACCTGAGCGCGTAAGATCCCGCCGCCACGGCCGATGTCGCCCTTGCCGGTGACCACCACGACGCAGCGCTTACCGGCGCCTTGCGCGCGCGCCAGGAAGGCGGCCAATTCCTGGCGGGCCTGATCCTGGGAATGGCCGTGCAGATCGAGGGTGGCTTCGATCGGCATGCGGCCGCGGCGCATGCGCTCGGCACTGCGTTTGTCGAGGTCGGCGATATCGCCGTGACCCAAGCTGGGGTGCGGTTTCGCTCGCGGCTTCGGCACGGACGCCTTGAAGGCCAGGGCACGCGGTGGCGCGGCCTTCTTGGCCGGTTTTTCTTGCGGGGCTTCGCTTGGCGTGGGAGGCGCAGGCGTCGTTTTCGCGGGTTTCTTTAGCGGTTTTGCGTCGCGTGTGACCGCCTGCCACAAGGCACGTTCGTCTTCGGAAAGCCCGGGCCCGCGCGGTTTCGATCCGGATTTTTTATCCGGCATTCCCGGGACCGTTGCCGCCTGGGCCGTCATCCAGCAGCACGATATGCAGGCGGCGCGGCCCGTGCGCACCGAGCTGTATGGTCTGTTCGATATCCGCCGTGCGCGAGGGCCCGGTGATGAAGTTGGCGGTGCGCGGTAGCTTGCCATTGCCGAATTCGGCCCGCACGCGCGCCCAGGCATCCTCGTAAGATCCAACGACCTGGGAGGTTTTGAGCATGACGATGTGGGTATCGGGCAGAAAATTGAGCGTGGTCGGCGCCCGTTCACCGGACAGCAGCATGAGGGTGCCGGTTTCCGCGACCGCGGCGAAGGCGCCGGAAAGGGAGACCTCGTCGCTCGCCGACGCGCGGCCATGGGCAACGTTCAGCAGGGGATGCCGATCCCAGGGCAGGTTCTCAAGCGCTGGATCGGGCGCCGCGCGCAGGCGCTGCGGCAAGTTGTGCCCGGATAGGTATTCAGCGATCGCGCCGGGGACGTCCTCCGCCCGCGCCACGCGGGTCAGGGTGGCGGCGTGTTCCTCCGCCATAGTCTGAAACAGATCGACCTGCGCACCGGGCTCTAGCTGGGCACGAGCCGGAATGGGACCGCGCTGCCGGGCGCCCAGGCGAGCCTCAACCGCGGCTCGGGCCGCCGCGTCCTCTGGCTGGCGCTTGAGCGAGCGGCGCACCGCGCCCAGGATGGCCTCCCGCCCGCTCATCGCCCGCGCCCCGCTTGGCGTTCCGCCCAAAGGGCCTGAAAGGTCTTGCCCTGAGGGGCCGGGAAATCGCGGTGTCGAGTCCAACCGCCGGCGAAGGGCAGGCGCGCGAAGCGGCCCTTGCGCCGGCCGATTGCGCCCAGCACCCGCATCTCCAGCCCGATCAGCCAATGGTATAGAGCCGGCCGGCGCGCCAGGAAGGCCCAGGCCGCCAGACCGTAGCGCACGGCCGCCGGAGATAAATTGCGCTCGAATTCCCGCTCGCGCCAATGGCGCATAAGCTTGGGCAAGGGAATGCGCATGGGGCAGACGCTTTCGCAGCGCCCGCAAAAGGTCGAAGCGTTGGGCAGGTTGCCAGCCTCCTCGACCCCGATCAGGGCCGGGGTCAGGACCGAACCGATCGGACCCGGATAGACCCAGCCGTAAGCATGGCCGCCGATCGCGTGATAGACCGGGCAGTGATTCATGCAGGCGCCGCAGCGAATACAGCGCAGGACCTCGCGCAATTCCCCGGCCAGCATCTGCGAACGACCGTTGTCGAGCAGGACGACGTGGTATTCCTCCGGCCCGTCCAGATCCCCCGGCCGTTTCGGGCCGGTCGAGACCGTTGTGTAGGTGGAGAATTCCTGCCCGGTGGCGGAGCGTGCTAGGACGCGCAGGATGGTGCTCAAGTCCTCCAAGGTGGGCACGACCTTTTCCAGGCTGGCGACCACGATGTGAACCTTGGGCAAAACCTGGGTCAGGTCGCCGTTGCCCTCGTTGGTGACGATGACAGACGAGCCGGTCTCGGCAACCAGGAAATTGGCCCCGGTGATGCCCACATCGGCCTTGAGGAAACCTTCGCGCAAGACCTGGCGCGCCTCGTCGACCAATTGGCGCGGCTCCGATAGCTGCCGTTCGGCCGGGAACTGCGTGTGTTCCGCGCGGAAATCCGCCTCGATCAGATCCTTGGTCAGGTGCACGGCCGGCGCGATGATGTGGCTCGGCGGCTCGTGGCGCAATTGGATGATGTATTCGCCCAAATCGGTTTCGACTGGGGTGATGCCGTTCGCTTCGAGGTGATCGTTGAGCGCGATCTCCTCGGAGATCATCGACTTGCCCTTGGTCACCGTCTTGGCCCCAACGCGCTGGCAAATATCCAGCACCGCGGCCCGCGCATCGTCCGCGCTGGCGCACCAATGTACCTGACCGCCAGCCGCCTGTACGTTTTCCTCGTAGCGCTCCAAGTACAGATCGAGATGTTCGAGCGTATGGGTCTTAATGTCGCGCGCGGCGTCGCGCAGGGCTTCGAACTCCGGCAAGCGCGCCGCCGCCTTGGCCCGCTTGCCGATGAAGCCTGATTTTACGTGACCAAGGGCCCGTTTGAGCTGCGGGTCCGCGACGGCGGCCTTGGCATTGTCCTTGAAGCTGTGGGCCGTGGAATGCATCGCCGCCGCCTCGCGTTCAGTTCTGGGCCGGGTCGCCGATGGCCGGCGTGTCGGTCGTGCCGGCCAGAACTTCGGCGATGTGGCGGACCTCGACCGGCGAGCCCGTACGCTTCAACTTGCCGGCCATGTTCAAGAGACAACCCAGGTCGCCGGCCAGAAGCGTACGCGCGCCGCTGTTTGCGATGCAGCCGCTTTTTTCCTCGACCATGGTGTTGGAGATGTCCGGATATTTGACGCAGAAGGTGCCGCCGAAACCGCAACAGACCTCTGCGTCCTGCATCTCGTTCAAGCTCAAGCCTTGCACGCTGGCGAGCAGTTGGCGCGGTTGCGCCTTGATTCCCAGCTCGCGTAGGCCCGAACAGGAATCGTGATAGGTGACCGTACCGTCGAAGCGCGCCTCGACCGCGGTGACGCCGCGCACATCGGTCAAGAAAGAGATCAGCTCGTGGGTGCGCTCCGCGATCAGTGTGGCACGGGCCGACCAGTCCGGGTCCGTCGCCAGAAGAGCCGGATAATGTTCGCGGATCATGGCGGCGCAGGACCCCGAGGGCGCGACCACGTAGTCGTACTCTTCGAAAGCAGCCAAGGTTTGGCGCGCGATCGCCTGTGTGTCGGCCCGATCACCCGAGTTATAAGCCGGCTGTCCGCAGCAGGTTTGTGCGCGTGGCACCTCGACCGTACAGCCCGCGTCCTCCAGCAATTTGACCGCGGCGAAGCCGACGCTGGGCCGCATGGAGTCGACCAGGCAAGTCACGAACAGCCCGACGCGCGCCGGCGCCGGGGTCTCTTGCGGTGAGTTCTGCGGCACTGAGTTCGGTGTCCTCTTTGGACCTGCGGCGAGCGCGGCGATCCTTCGATATTGCAGCCTGCCGGACAAAAGGCAAGCCAGGGCGGCGTTTAGCGCCGGACTTAACTGGTCGCCCGGCGCCGCGCCGCAACCGTTTTGGGCAACAGCAGGTAAAAGCGCCCCTGGCGCTTCATGCGTCCAGCGTGTTCCAGGGCGGGCTCGCCCGAACCCCAAAAGAAATCGGCCCTAAGCGGCCCCTTGATCGCCGCGCCGGTGTCTTGCGCAATCATGAGTTGACGCAACGGCCGGTCCTCGGCGGGCCAGGTGGTGTCGAGAAAGACCGGCAGACCGTAAGGCACGAAGCGCGGATCGACGGCAATCGAGCGCATTGCAGTCAGCGCCACGCCCTCGGCCCCGATCGGGCCGTCGCCTTCGATCCAGCGGAAAAAGATATAGCGCGCGTTGCGCTCCATGAAGGTGCGGCCTTCTTCCGGGTTGGCGCGCAGCCAATCGCGGATACCTTGCATGGAGGCCTGCCCGCCGGAAATCTTGCCGGCATCCAGCAATAGGCGGCCAATGCCGGTGAAGCGCTTCCCGTTGGACATGGCGTAGCCGATTCGCCGCTCGCTGCCGTCGGGAAAGCGCACCTTGCCGGAACCCTGAATGTGCAAAAAGAAAACGTCGACCGGGTCGTCGGCCCAAAGCAGTTCCAAGCCACGGCCCAAGAGCAAGCCGGCCTCGATCGCATCGCGCGCCGGATAGGGTTGCAGGCGCCCCTTCGCGACCTGGCCGACAATGGTCTTGCCCGCCAAATCCTCCGCGAAGGCGCCCAGATCGGCGGTGACCAGATCGTCGGGCCGGACATAGATGGGCGCCGTGTAGGCACCGCCGGGAAACAGCGCGCCACGCAGTTCGGCTTCGTAATACCCGGTAACCAGGCCGGTGTCGTTTTCGGGCGCGGCCATGCGAAAGGGCACAAACCAGGTTTCGATCCAGCGGCGCGCGTCGTCCAAACCGCCGCCTTGGCCGTCGCCCAGGGCCGCGTCGAGCGCGGCACAAGGCGCGCGCCAATCGGCGACGGTGCCACCGACTTGCCCCGAGACGGCGCCGGCGATCTTGCGCCCATCGGGGTGCCTTGCCAAGCGTGCGCAGGAGCGCGCCAAGGCGGGCAGGGCGGCCCCGACATCGTCCTCGGACCAGCCGGGCAGGTCGGCAAAGGCAACCTCGCTCAAGCTGAGCGGCGGGGCCGGTGGTGGTGGCGGCTTTTTCTCGCAGGCAATCAGGGCCGCGGCGGCCAGAAATCCGGCGAAAACGCGCGCCGACACGAAACGGCTAAAGATCTGGCAAGACACGGCGCGATCCCCCTTCCCGGCACCTTCGGGTTCGTTCCGCCCGGGCAAAATCCGACGCAACTCCTACATTACCCGGCGCGACAGGTGCCGGTTATAGCGGAACGGCGCGCGGCGGTCTTGTGCTCAATTGGGGCTTTGGGTCGCGACCAGGGTCCAGTTGGGATCGCGGCTGCGCGTGTTGCGCGCGAAGGTCCACAGGTCGGTCACCGTCGTGACCTGGGTGGCGTCGCCATCGACCTCGTTGCCGTCCTTGTCGCGCATGACGTTGATTTGCTCGGACACGAACTTGATGGTCACGAAGGCGGTGCGGCCCTGCATTTCGGCCTCGATCACGCTGGCTTCCTTAACTCCGACCAGGGTCGTCTCCAGCACCTGGCCGGCCTTTTGCCGCTCTTCTATGGCACCGGCAAAATCGTCGTAGACGTCGTTCGCCAAGAGCGGGCGCAAGGCGCGGGTATCGCCCTCGCCGAAGGCGGCGATCACCAATTCGAAGGCGGCCTGTGCGCCACCCAGGAATTGCTCCTCGTCGAAGCTCTTGTCGGCCAGCTTGATTTGGGTCAGCCCGGCGCTGAGCGGCGTGGCTGGCTGATCCTCGCCGGCCTCCGATACCGAGGCGATTTCCGGGCCGTCGTCGCCGGATTCCGCCGCTTTGCGGCCGGCGCGGGTGCGATCCGGCAGGGATACGACTTTATCCTCTGCCTCTGCCTCGTCCTCGCCTTTCGCGAAGGGGTCGTAGCGGCCGCTCGGCGGCTTTTGATGCCCGGTCCGCTTGCCCAGCACGTTGCGCAGGCGCAACACAAAGAAAGCCGCGATGGCCGCGAAAAGTATGATATCCAGAAACTGAAAATCGCCCATTGAGCGTGCCTGTGCTGGTATTGCCCGCCCGTGCGGGGCGGCGCGCGCCACTAACGTCCAGTCCTACCGGTGTAATGTTTATTCCGGGTTTATGGCCGGGGCCTTTCCCAGGTCCACAGCGCCGGAATCACCCATTCATGGGCCGGTTCGATCTTGCAGACCTTGTAGATGCGCGTCCTGCTCTAAATTAAATAGGCAAACGAAGGGGAAAGAGCAAGCATGGGTATTCTCCTATTGGCCGCCTTTATCGGCGTGCCATTGCTGGAAGTCGCTGTTTTTATCGAGGTTGGGGAGGCGATCGGCCTGTGGCCGACCCTGGCGACGGTCGTGCTGACCGCCATAATCGGGACCTGGTGCCTGCGCGCCCAGGGTCTCGCAACCTTGGCGCGCGCCCGGGCCCAGTTGGACCAGGGCGCCCTGCCGACCCGCGAGTTGTTCGACGGCGCCTGCCTTTTGATCGCCGGCGCCCTGTTGCTGACCCCTGGGTTCGTGACCGATGGTATTGGCTTCTTGTTGTTCCTGCCGCCCGTGCGCGATCTTCTGCGGGGCCGATTGGCGCGCCGTATGGAAGGCCGGACGGAAACCCATATCTATGTCGATGGCCAGGAGGTGCGCGGCGGTACCAATGGCCCGCACAATCGCCCGCACGGCCCGGTGATCGAGGGCGAATTCGATGAGGTTTCGGAGCCGGAAGACCCCCCAAAGAAAGGCGGGAGGCTAAGGCCATGATCCTGTTGCGCCACGGTGAATCGCACTTCAACGTCGTTTTCAGCAAAACCCGCGTGGACCCGGGGATCGTCGATCCGGGCTTGACCGACGAGGGCATTCGCCAGGCCGAGGCGGCAGCGGCGGCCCTGGCCGGGCGCGGTCTTCGCCGGATTATGACCAGCCCCTACACTCGTACCCTGCATACCGCGGAGATCGCCGCCGAGGTCCTGGGCTTGCCGGTCGAGGTCGAACCCTTGGTGCGCGAGCGTTGCTTTTTCGTGTGCGATATCGGCTCGCCGCGCTCCGAACTGATCGACCGATGGGGCCATTTCGATTTCGGCGAGTTGCCGGAGCGCTGGTGGCCCGAGCCGGACGAAACCGAGGCGGAACTGGCGGTGCGATGCCAGGCGTTCCGCGACGACATGGCCCAAAAGGAGGATTGGCGCTATGTCCTGGTGGTTTCGCACTGGGGCTTTATCCGCGGCCTGACCGGCGAAGCGGTAACCAACGCCACTGCGGTCGCGTTTCAACCCTAGGCCTCGGTTGTTACGGCTCGCGATCCATGTTAGCGAAGCCGCCATATGAAGCAGGAGCCCGATATGGCCGCGACGACTGACAACTCACCGTTTCAGATCCAGACCCATTACATCAAGGACCTGTCGTTCGAGAACCCGCACGCGCCGGAAGTCTATGCGGCCCTGACCCAGTCCCAGCCCGACGTCAACGTCAACATCGACGTCGCCCACCGGCATCTGAGCGGACGCAGCTACGAAGTGGTCTTGAGCCTGAGGGTCCATACCACCGTGGCCGACAAGACCGCGTTCCTGGTCGATATGCAGCACGGCGCGCTTATCAACGTGCACCCGGATGTGCCGGAGGCCGACATCAAGCCCATGCTGCTCAAGGAAGGCCCACGTTTCATCTTTCCCTTCGCACGCGCGGCCCTGGCCGACACCACCCGGGATGGCGGATTTCCGCCCCTGGTGGTCAATCCGATCGACTTCGACCTCTTTTACGAGCGCAACAAGAAGGCCAACGGCGATGCCAGCCAAGCGGACGGCCCGGCGGAAACACTCGCCGAAGGCTAAACCGCCGGCCCCACGATCCGCAGCACCGCGCTGTCAGCCACGCCAGATCGGTTCCCTGATGGTGGCCAACAGCGCCTCGTGCGCGCGCAGCTCAGCTTCGCTCGGCGCATGGGGGCGGAGCGGCCGCAGTGGCGGCGCGTTTTCCGCCTGCTGACCTTGTGGCACAACGACGTTGCGCGCCAGATCGAAGCCCGGCTGCCGGCCGCCGCGCAGCTCCAAATAAACCTCGGCCAAGAGCTGACAATCGAGCAGCGCGCCATGAAAGCTGCGCGCCGAGGTGTCGATCTCGAAACGCCGGCACAAGGCATCGAGGCTGGCTTGGGCCCCGGGAAAGCGGCGCCGCGCCAAGGCCACCGTGTCAGTCGCGCGCGCCATCTCCAACTCCGGAAGATCGAGCCGGGCCAACTCGGCATTTAAGAACTTCAGATCGAAACGCGCGTTGTGGATGACCAGCGGATCGTCGCCGATGAAATCGAGGAAATCCTGGGCAACCTCGGCGAAAGGCGGGTGTTCCGCCAGGAACTCGCTGGACAGTCCATGGATCGCCTGGGCCTCCGCCGGCATGTCGCGGTCCGGATTGATGTAGCGCCGGAAATGTTCGCCGGTCGGTACGAAACCGACGACCTCGAGGCAGGCGACTTCGACGATCCGGTGGCCGGCCTCGGGATCGAGGCCCGTGGTCTCGGTGTCCAGGATGATTTCGCGGATCGGGGTCGCGTCTTGGGTCATTTTCGGTTCTCCTGACCGTGTTCAGGCGCGCGCCGGCGCAAGCTGGCCAGGGCCGCCTTAATCTGCCGCAGGGCGTAGTGCCGGCTCAAGCCCGTCTCGACCACGAAATCGGCCCGCGCGCGCTTTTGCGCATCAGGGGTCTGCCGCGCCAGAATCGCGCGCAGGCGCGCCGCCGTCATGCCGGGCCGGGCCAAGACCCGGGCGCGTTGCACGAAGTCCGGCGCGCTGACCACCATGACCGCGTCGCAGATGGCGTCGCCGCCGGTCTCGTACAAAAGCGGAATGTCCAGCACCGCGATCGCCTGCCGCCGGCGCGCCACCCGATCCAAGAAGGCCCGGACCGAACGCCGCACCAAGGGATGCAAGATCTCTTCGAGCCGGCGCAGCTTGGCGGGATCGCCGAAGACCCGCGCGCCCAGGGCCTTGCGGTCGATGCCGCCCTTCATGGACACGCCGGGAAACGCCGCCGCGACCGGCGCCACCCCCTCGCCACCACGCGCCAACAACGCATGGACCACCGCATCGGAATCGTGCACCTGCACGCCGAGGCGCCGAAACGCCGTCGCCGCAGATGTCTTGCCCATGCCGATCGAGCCTGTGAGGCCAAGCACAATCGGCCGCTTGCGCGCCCGCCGCCGCCGCATCGGCTCAGTCCTGCGCCAGGACAAAGGCGCGCAACTCCGCAGTCACCTCGGGCGCCACGCCGAACCAGGCCTCGAAGCCGGGCCGCGCCTGGTGCAGCAACATGCCCAGGCCATCGACCGCACCGTGCCCGGCCGCTCGCGCCCGGCGCAAAAGCGCCGTCTCCAAGGGCGCATAGACGATATCGGTCACCAAAGCGGCGGGCGGCAGATCGTCCAAGGCGATATCCAAAGGCTCTTGGCCGGTCATGCCCAGGCTGGTTGTGTTGACCAGCAGCCCGGCCCCGGCCAAGGCGGCGGCGCGGTCGCGCCAGGCGATCGAGGTCACCGGGCCGCCGAAGTCTGTGGCCAGGGCCTCGGCGCGCGCCGCCGTGCGATTGCACAAGCGCACTTCGGGCGCACCGGCATCGAGCAGCGCCACCACAAGCGCCCGCGCCGCGCCGCCGGCACCGAGCACAACGGCCGGTCCGGCCCCGGCCTGCCAATCGGGCGCGCCTTGGCGCAGGTTCTCGATAAAGCCGAAGCCGTCGGTGTTACGGCCTTCGATCCGGCCGTCGGCGAAGACGAGCGTATTGACCGCGCCGATCCGTCGGGCCGCCGGATCGAGGCTGTCGCACAAGCCGAGCGCCGTCTCTTTATGGGGGATGGTCAGATTGACGCCGCGAAAGCCAAGGGCCGCCAGGGCCCGCAAGGCCTCCGGGAAATCCTCGGGCCGGGCCTCCAAGGGCACGTAGGCGCCGTCGATACGATGCCGCTCGAGCCAATAGCCGTGCAGACGGGGCGAGAGCGAATGCCCGACTGGGCAGCCCAAGACCCCGGCAAGCCGTGCTTTGCCGCTCAAAATCATGACGGCACCACCCCGTGCTGACGCAAAAAGCCGAGCAGCGGCAGGAGCGGCAGGCCTAGAATCGTGAAGTAATCGCCGTCGATCCGTTCGAATAGCTGCGCGCCGAGACCCTCCAGGCGATACGCGCCGACGGAGGCGAGTACGCTGTCGCCGGCAGCCGCTAGATAGGCCGCGAGAAAGGCCTTGTCGAGTGGACGCACCTGCAGGCGGGCAACCGCGTTGTGGTGCCATAACCGGGTGCCGTCGCGCAGTACGCAAACGGCCGCCAGCAGGGTATGGCCGCGTCCGCTCAGGGCCTCCAATTGCGTGGCCGCCTGGTCCAGGGTCTCCGGCTTGTCGAACCAGGTCCCCTCGCAATCGAGCATTTGGTCGGCGCCGATCACCAGCGCGCCGGGATGACGGCGCGCGACGTGGCTTGCCTTGATCTCGGCCAGGGTTTCGGCAGCTTGGGCAGCGCTGGACCCTTCGGCACGCAAGGACGCCTTGAGTTCGGCCTCGTCGATTTGTGCCGGATCTTGTCTGAATGGCACACCGGCACAGCGCAAGATGTCGTGCCGCACGGCGCTGGCCGAGGCTAGGACCACCGGGCCACCGGAACCTGCAAGAATCGCCAGCTCGCAGCTGGACGTTTCGCTCACTCCGCGACCTCGCGATGGCGCGTGTAATGATTCATGATGGTCGCCGCAGTTTCCTCGATCGAACGCCGTGTCACGTCGATGATCGGCCAGTCGTTTTGATTGCATAGCTTGCGCGCCAGGGTAACCTCGTCTCGTACGGATTCCAGATCGACGTAGTCGGTTTGGTCCTGGTCGCGGGCGATCATGCGCATACGGTTGCGCCGGACCTGAACCAGTTGCTCCGGGTCTTTGGTCAAGCCAACCACCAGGGGGTTCTTGAGCGAAAACAGTTTGGGCGGCAGAACGCAATTTGGCACGATCGGCACATTCGCGGCCTTGATGCCGCGGTTCGCGAGATAAATGCAGGTTGGTGTCTTCGAAGTGCGCGATACGCCCAGAAGCACCACGTCGGCCAAATTCAAATCGTCGCCGAGCTGTCCGTCATCATGAGACAGGGCGAATTCCATGGCCTCCATACGCTGGAAATACTCGGCATCGAGCGCGTGTTGAAGGCCCGGTCGGCCACGAATTTCCGAGCCGAACCACGAGGCGAGACGATGAATGACGGGGTCCAAGACCGATATGCAGGGCACGTCGAGACGCCGGCAACCATCGAGCAAAACACTGCGCAGGGATTCATTGACCAGGGTGAACAGCACCGGGCCCGGTGTTTCCGCGATCCCTTTCAGACATTTTTCCATCTGCCCGCGGGTGCGGATCAAGCTCCAGACATGTTCGATCGGCTCGATATCGACGAACTGCACGATGCACGCGCGCGCCACCGAGTTGATCGTCTCCCCGGTTGCGTCCGAGACCAAATGTAAATGATGAGAGGTCATGTCAGCCTGCTTCCACGCGAATTTCGGCGCTTCGAGCCTTCGGATACCCACAAGGCCATGCCCAGCGATCTAAACCCGGGGATAACCGGCCCTTCCCGATAACCGCTGGGGAAGCCTCCCCGTGATCCCGACTCGCGGAGGGTGTTTGCCCGCGGCCCTTGGTACTTGTCCCTAATTGTGGACAAGGCCCCGGCCCGGCCTGGCATCGTCCAAGTTATCCCTTTTTTCCACGTCTTGCCGGCGCGGTGCAAGTCGGCCGAAAATGCCGCCGTCGGCGCCTTGTCATAGGACTCGTCCACTTGATCGCGCACAGGCAGGATCCCTCGCTCGTCGTCACTTGGCGCGGCGCCGGACAGCATGTGCATAAGCCACCAATCCCCGAAATCCACAGGACCAACTACTGAATCAAATACCTATATTATCTTTAGTCTTGTTATAAGAAGCGGTGTTTTCCCACCGTGCCGTACCGGGCGCCACCGGTTCCGATACCCATATAGGACACCGCCGTGACCACCGATCCTAAACCGCTTTTGCGTGCGCTGCACGGAACCGCCGGAGCGCCACCGCCGATCTGGCTCATGCGCCAGGCTGGGCGTTATCTGCCGGAATACCGCGAGATCCGGGCCCGCGGGCGGGATTTCCTGGACGTCTGTTTGACGCCGGACCTGGCGGTCGAGATCACTCTGCAACCGATCCGTCGTTTTGGCCTGGATGGGGCTATCCTGTTTTCAGATATCCTGATCGTGCCCCATGCCCTGGGCCAGAAGGTCTGGTTCGAGGACGGTGTTGGACCCAAGCTGGAACCGCTACGCCGGATCGAGGATCTTAAGCAACTCTCCCTGGGCGGTCTGGACGAGGCCCTGGCGCCGGTCTACGAGACCCTGCGGCGTTTGAGCGGCGAATTGCCGAGGGAGACCACGCTGATCGGTTTCGCCGGTGCGCCTTGGACGGTCGCCAGCTATATGATCGAAGGCGGTAGCAGCAAGGACTACGCTACAGCCAAGACCTGGGCTTATGGGGCGCCGAAGGAATTCGATCGTATCATCGCCCTATTGGTCGAGGCGACGAGTCGATACCTGATCGCCCAGATCGCGGCCGGAGCGGAGGCGTTGCAGATCTTCGATTCCTGGGCGGGAGTATGGCCGGAGGCGGCGCTGCGCCGTTGGTGCCTGGCACCGGCTCAGGAGATCGTACGCCGGGTCAAGGCGGCCCATCCGACTATACCGTTAATCCTGTTTCCGCGTGGCGTCGGGCCGATGTACCAAGCCTTTGCCGAGGAGTGCGGGGCCGATGCCTTGAGCCTGGACACCACCGTGCCGCTCGCTTGGGCCCGGGACCACCTGCAAGGCAAGGTCGCTGTGCAGGGTAATCTGGACCCGCTGGTGCTGGTTGCCGGCGGCGCGACGCAGGCCGAAGCCACGGCGACGGTCTTGGATGCCTTGGGGTCGGGGCCCTTCGTCTTCAATCTGGGTCATGGCATCACCCCGCAAGCCTCGCCGGACAACGTCGCCGCCTTGGTCGAGCAGGTCCGCGCCTGGCGGCCCAAGGGGTGAAGCGGGTGTTGTGTCGTTGGTAGCACTATGAGCAAACACGCGGTGGTTCTGTTCAATCTTGGCGGGCCGGACAAGCCGGAATCTGTGCGCGGTTTTTTGTTCAACCTCTTCAACGATCCGGCGATCATCGGTTCGCCGCAGCCTATTCGTTGGATGCTGGCGCAATTGATTTCGCGCCGCCGGGCCCCGGTTGCGCGGGAGATCTATGCCAATATCGGCGGTGCCTCGCCGCTGCTGGCCAATACCCGGGTGCAGGCCCGTGCTCTGGAACAGGTCCTAGGCGGCGACGCGCGGGTTTTTATTGCCATGCGTTATTGGCATCCCTTCAGCCACGAGACTGTGGCGGAGGTGAAAGCCTTCCAGCCCGATCACGTCATCCTGCTGCCGCTCTATCCGCAGTTCTCCACCACCACCAGCGGGTCTTCCATTGGAGATTGGCGGCGCGCGGCGGCCGGGGTCGGGCTCGACGCGCCGACCTCAGCCATATGCTGCTATCCGCGCGACCTCGGGTTTGCCGCCGAGGTGGCGGAACGCCTGCGTGCCGTGCTGGATGAGAAGAGCTTGAACAGCGGGACCAACGGCACCCGGCCCAGGGTCTTGTTTTCCGCCCACGGCCTGCCGGAAAAGATCGTCGCCGGCGGCGATCCCTATCAGTGGCAGGTCGAGCAAAGCGCCCAAGCAGTCGTCGAAACACTGGGCGAACAGGATCTAGACTGGCGGATTTGCTACCAGAGCCGGGTCGGGCCGCTCAAATGGATCGGCCCCTCGACCGAAGACGAGATCGCCCGGGCCGGCGCAGAGAGGGTGCCTCTTATCGTCGTGCCCATCGCCTTTGTGTCGGAACATTCCGAAACGCTGGTCGAGCTCGATATCGAATACGCCCATTTGGCCAAGGAAAAGGGTGTGCCCAGCTATCGGCGGGTCGCGACCGTCGATGACGGCGCGCGTTTCATCGGTGGCCTGGCCGGCCTGGTGCGCGCCGCCATGGACCGCGCGGTCCCTATATCGTCGGGCGAGGGCGCGCGGATTTGCCCGCAGAGTTGCGGGCGCTGCCCCTTGGAGGCCTAACGCCATGGCTGGGTTCGAGGCGGGATTTCTGGGTGAGGCCTATCTTTGGGTCAAGGCGCTGCACGTGATCGCCGTGATCGCCTGGATGGCAGGCATGCTCTACCTGCCCCGGCTGTACGTTTATCACTGCGAGGCGGAGGTGGGCTCCAAGCAGTCGGAGACCTTCAAGGTCATGGAACGGCGCCTGCTGCGCGCGATCATCAACCCGGCCATGTTCGTGGCGACGATCCTGGGCCTGATGATGGTCGCCCACCTGGACGCCTGGGACGAAGGCTGGATGCTGGCGAAGTTCGCCCTTTTTCTGGCCATGGGGACGATCCACGGTTTTCTTTCGCGCTGGCGCCGCCACTTCGCCGCCGATCAAAACCGACATTCGGCGAAATTCTACCGCTGTATGAACGAGGTACCGACCGTGATCATGATTGGGATCGTCATTTTGGTGATCGTGAAGCCGTTCTAAAGCGTTTTTATTTCTTGGGCGCCGCTCGCCCGCGTCCGCCGCCCGCGCTTGACGCCGGGCGGCGCTTGGAGTATCCATAGCCTGTCTGAGGCCTTGCCGTTCGGCAGGTTAACCCTATTTAATAATGCGGTAACGGATACACCGTAACCTGCACCGATCCCCTCCCTTCCGGCACGGGCGGCTTTGCCGCTTAGCTACCGCGTCCGCCAAGCGACGCGAAGCTCTATCCCCGCATCCCCCCTTCGAATCCGACCAGGCACCCCGTCCATGAACCTCCAAGAGCTAAAAGCCAAGAGTCCCGCCGATTTGCTGTCCTTCGCCGAGGAACTGGAAATTGACAACGCGAGCACCCTGCGCAAGCAGGACATGATGTTCGCGATCCTCAAGCAGATGGCGGAGAACGACGTCCCGATCAGTGGAGCGGGCGTGCTAGAGATCCTGCAGGACGGCTTCGGCTTCCTGCGCTCCCCGGAATCGAACTACTTGGCCGGCCCGGCGGATATTTATGTCAGCCCCAGCCAGGTGCGCCGCTTTGGCCTGCGCACCGGCGACACGGTGGAAGGCCAGATCCGCTCGCCCAAGGACGGCGAACGTTATTTCGCCCTGCTCAAGGTCAACACGATCAATTTTGACCCGCCGGAAAACTCGCGCCACCGGATCAACTTCGACAACCTGACCCCGCTGTATCCGGACGAGAAGATCAGTCTCGAGATCGAAGATCCGACCAAAAAGGACCTGACCACCCGGGTGATCGACCTGATTTCGCCCCTGGGCAAGGGACAGCGTGCGATCATCGTGGCACCGCCGCGCACCGGCAAGACCATGATGTTGCAGAACATCGCCCACGCCATCGCTGCGAACCATCCCGAGGTTTACCTACTGGTCCTGCTCATCGACGAGCGGCCGGAGGAAGTCACCGACATGGACCGTTCGGTCAAGGGCGAGGTCGTGAGCTCGACCTTCGACGAGCCGGCCACGCGCCACGTTCAAGTCGCCGAGATGGTGATCGAAAAGGCTAAGCGCCTGGTCGAGCACAAAAAGGACGTGGTTATCCTGCTCGATTCCATCACCCGCCTGGCGCGTGCCTACAACACGGTGGTGCCCAGTTCCGGCAAGGTTTTGACCGGCGGCGTGGACGCCAACGCCCTGCAGCGCCCCAAGCGCTTTTTCGGCGCGGCGCGGAACATCGAGGAGGGCGGTTCCCTGACCATCATCTCGACCGCGCTGATCGATACCGGCAGCCGCATGGACGAGGTGATCTTCGAGGAGTTCAAGGGCACGGGTAACTCGGAAATCGTGCTCGACCGCAAGCTGGCCGACAAGCGTACCTGGCCGGCGCTCGACATCGGTAAGTCCGGCACCCGCAAGGAGGAGCTGTTGGTCGACAAGGGCACGCTCAGCAAGATGTGGGTCCTGCGTCGTATCCTCATGCCCATGGGCATGACCGATTCGGTCGAATTCCTGGTCGACAAGCTGAAGCAGACGAAGAACAACGCCGACTTCTTCGATTCCATGAATCAGTAGGCGGGCGGACCACCGCCGCCGCGCACGTTACACCTCGAAGATTGTGCTGCCCGTGGTCTTGCGAGCCTCCAGGTCACGGTGCGCCTGCGCCGCCTCGGCAAGTGGGTAAGTCTGGTTGATATCGATCTTGACCGCGCCCGAAAGCACCACCTCGAACAACTCATTCGCGGCGCCCAGCAGATCCTCGCGCTTGGCGGTATAAGCCATGAGCGACGGCCGGGTGATGAACAGCGAGCCCATCTGTCCCAGACGGCCCAGTTCGAACGGCGGCACTGGGCCTGAGGCATTGCCGAAGGTGACCATCATGCCGAGCGGCGCAAGGCACTGGAGAGAACCTTCAAAGGTGTCCTTGCCGACGGAATCGTAGACCGCCGGCACGCCCTTGCCGCCGGTAATCTCCCTGACCCGTTCGACGAAATCTTCCGTACGGTAATTGATCGTGTGGGTACAGCCGTGGGCCTTCGCGGTCTCCGCCTTTTCCTCGGAGCCGACCGTGCCGATCACGGTCGCGCCCAGGTGTTTGAGCCACTGACAGGCGATCAGGCCGACCCCGCCGGCGGCGGCGTGGAACAGCACGGTCTCGCCCTTGCTGACCCGGTAGGTGCGCCGGATCAGGTATTGCACGGTCATGCCCTGCAGCATCATGGCGGCGGCCTGGCGGTCCTCGATCTCGGCCGGCATCTTGACCAGGCGGTCGGCCGGCATGAGGCGCGCTTCGGCATAGGCACCGATCGGCGGGGAGGCATAAGCCACCCGGTTGCCCTTTTTCAGATCGTTGACGCCCTCGCCGACCGCCTCGACCAGACCGGCCGCCTCGAGGCCCAGGCCCGAGGGGTACTCGAGCGGATAAAGGCCCGAACGGTGATACACGTCGATGTAATTGAGGCCGACCGCGGTGTGCTTGAGGCGGACCTCGCCGGGGCCGGGATCGCCGACTTCGACGTCCTCCCAGGATATCACCTCCGGGCCGCCGGCTTTCTTGATGCGAATGGCCTTGGTCATAGGGCGAGATGCTCCTTGAAAAAGTCGAGGGTGCGTTGGTTGGCCAGCTCGGCGGCCGCCTTGTCGTAGTGCTGACCGCCGACCCGCGCGAAGGCATGGTCTTGTGCGGCGTAGGTGTGCAGGGTGATCAGGGGATTGCCGCCCAGGGCGGCGGCGACTTGCTCCTGCTGCTCCGGCGGCACGAACTGGTCCTTGGCCGCGACGTGCAGCATCAAAGGCTTGGTAATTTGCCCGGCCTCGCCGGTGAGGTCAGCTAAGCCGACGCCGTAATAGCTGACGCTGGCGTCGGAATCGCTGCGCGTCGCCATGAGGTAGGCGAGTTTTCCGCCCAGGCAATAGCCGGCCGCGCCAGCCTTCCCGCTGCAAGCCTCGTGGTTGCGCAAGGCCGCCAGCGTGGCCTTGAGGTCGACGATGCCCTTGTCGACGTCGAACAGGCCGAACAGCTCGAAGGCGCGCTTCCATTCGGCGTCGCTTTGGTCGGTGATCTGAATACCCGGTTCGATGCGCCAAAAAATATCCGGGCAGCAAGCCACATAGCCCGCGCCGGCCAGCCAGTCGCAAACGTCGCGCATGACCTGATTGACGCCGAATATCTCCTGCGCCACCACAATGCCGGGCGCCGGGGTTTTGCTGGGCAGGGCCAGGTAGGCGGCGAAATCGCCGTCCGGTCCCTTGATGGTGATGTCAGCCATGATGTCTCCTGGTCCTCAAAGCCATGGCGCCTAAGTGGGCCCTTTGGCCCCAGGCTGCCTTAGGCCAGACTAACGTGTTTGGGCCGGTGCTGTCACGGAACCCGGCGCGCGCTCAGGGTTTGATTTTCATGAACCGGGCCGGGGGCCGCCAGGTGCCGCGCAGGTGCATGTGGCCCCAACGCGCTAGCTCCTGAAGTACTGGCACTAGGGCACGGCCCTTTTTTGTCAGGCGGTAGTCGTATCGGGCCGGCCGGGATTGATAGGCGCGTTTGCGCACCAGGCCGGCGGCCTGAAGACGGCGCAGGCGCTCGGCCAGAATGTTGGTGGGAATGCCTTCGGGCGAGTCCAAGAACTCGCCGTAGCGCGCCTTGCCGACGATGAGGTCGCGCACGACCAGAAGGCTCCACTTGTCGCCCACCAAGTCCAGGCTTGCGGTCAGGGGGCAGGGGGAACGCCTGATGCTCGTCATGTCGCGCACCTGGAAAAACCAATACATTTGCCCGGCAAACCGAACCGCAGCGACAACAAGCCAAACGGTCGCGCCAAACCCGAAAAATGTGTCACACTCATCGGCCACTTGCAAATTGAAAGTCATTTAGATAACGTTTCACCATAGACTTTAAAAATGCAAGTCATATGAGCAATTGATGTAACGATGCGAGGCCACAGCGGGAGCGGCCGGCCAAGAGTCCAGTTTGGACGGCACACAACATGCAAAGTTCGAGGCGTGATATGACAGCGACCTTCAAGGGATTCTCACCGGACTTCTTTGCCTTCTTCGAAGAGCTCGCGGCGGCCAATACGCGTGAGTGGTTTGCCGCCAACAAGGAACGCTACAAGGATGTGGTGCAGGGGGAGTTGTCGGATTTCGTGAGTGCTATGGCGCCGCGCCTGGCGCGCATATCGAAGCACTATTTGGCCGATCCCAGGCCCAACGGCAAAACCATCTTCCGCATTTATCGCGACGTGCGATTCTCTAAAGACAAGCGGCCCTACAAGGAGCACGCGGCCTGCCACTTTCGGCACAGCGGCGAGGCGGATGTGCACGGACCGGGTTATTATTTCCACCTGGAGCCAAAGGAAATCATTTTCGGCGGCGGGATATGGAAACCGGACCCCGTCGATTTGAACAAGATCCGTAGCGCCATCGTTGCCGATACGAGGGCCTGGTCCAAGGTCATCGGCGACGCGCAGCTAAAGGCTGTCTTCGAGGGCGTCTCCGGCGATGGCTTGAAGCGCGCGCCCAAGGGTTTCGATCCCGATCATCCCCATGCCGAGGATTTGAAGCGCAAAACATTTTTCGTCATACGCCGGGCGCCGGCGGCGCTTGCGCGGGCGCCTGAGATCCTCGATGAAGTCGAGGCCGGCTACCGTGCCGCCAAGCCGCTGATGCGATTTCTCTGCAAGGCGCTTGGCACGCCATTCTGAGGCGCCAGGCCGCCTACAGGAGTAGCGCGCCTTCGTGGCGCAGCAGAGCGAGTTTGGATTCGGCGCCCTGGCCGCCGGAAAAACCGCCCAGCTTGCCGCCGGCGGCGAGGACTCGGTGGCATGGAATGATGATCGGGATCGGATTGCCGCCGCAGCCCTGGCCGATGGGTTGCGCCGCCACGCCTAGATCGCGTGCCAAATCGCCATACGTGCGAGTCTCGCCGAAGGGGATTTTCAGCATCGCGTCGCAAACCGACTTTTGAAACGCACCGCCGGGCGGATCGAGGGGAAGATCGAAGACCTGGCGGGTCCCGGCGAAATACGCCTGCAACTGTGCGACCGCGCGCGCCAACAGGGGATGGTCGATATTTTCGGGATCGCCAGGAGAGGCGCCTTCGCGTGCCCAGGTCAGCCGCGTGATCGCGCGGTCGTTGGCGCTGAGCACGAGCGTGCCGAAGGGCGAGGCGATGATGCAACTCACCTCGCTTGACGCTGCGGCCGTCACAGGATCGGCCCCGCCTCCAGGGCGCCGCGCAAGTCCTCGGCCGAGGTGATCGGCAGGGAACAGGTGGTGCCCCGGCAAACATAGGCGGCCGGGGCGCCGTCCAGCGGACCCTTGCCTTGGGCCGGGTGACCTTCGGGCAGGGTCTCGCCCGGCGCGATGGTTTGCAGCGCCAAGTCGGGCTGGCACACGCCATGGGCGGCGGCGACGAGCGCGGCGCGGCGCGGGTCCGCCGGGTCGCCGGCGATGACCAATTGCACGCCGTTGCGCAGAAACTCGTTGGCGTTGAGCAGGGTTGCCAGCGGGAAAAAGTTGCGCCCCAAGTCGCCGGAAAAGGCCGCGATCACGGCTTCGGCGCGGTCCCGATAGGCAGCCTTGCCGGTCAGGTAATAGAGGCGGGCCAAGACCTCGGCCATGACCCCGTTGCCGGATGGCAGGGCGGAATCGTGTGCGTTCCTGGTGCGCACGATCAAGCGCTCGGCATCCGAGGCGGTGAGGAAATAGCCGCCCGAGTCCGAGTCCCAATAGAAGCGGTCGAGGACATCGCACCAGGCCTCGGCCTGGGCGACATAGTCGGCGGTGCCGGTGACCTCAGCCAGGGCCAGGGCGGCGGCGGCCATATTGGCATAGTCGTCGAGCAAGCCGGGATGATCCAGGCGGCCGTGCCGCCAGGCGTGCTTGAGGCGCCCGTCCTCGGTCATGTTTTCGCACACGAAGTCGAAGGCACGCTGGGCTGCCGCCAGCCAATCGGGCGCGTCGAACACCGCCGCGGCGCGGACCAGCGCGGCGATCATCAGGCCGTTCCAATCGGCTAGGACCTTGTCGTCCCAGCCGGGCCAGATCCGGTGCGCGCGGTGTTGGAATAGCTTGTCCCGGCTCGCGGCAAGGCGCGCCTCTTCGGCGGCCGGGCGCAGCGCCGGTGATTGCGAGCGATTGAGGATGGTCTTGCCTTCCCAATTGCCCGCGGGGGTGACGTCGTAAGCCTCCTTGAAAAACTCCGCCTCGGGGCCGAGTAGGCTGTCGATCTCCGCCGCGCTCCAAACATAGAACTTGCCTTCTTCGCCCTCGCTGTCGGCATCCAGGGTGCTGGCAAAGGCGCCGCACGGCGTTTGGCCGGTGCCGTCGGTGTCGGCGATCATGTCCCGCAAGACCCAGGCGGCGGTTTCGCGCACCCGCTGTTCGTACAAGGGCTCGCGCGTGTTCTGCCAAGCCCAGGTGAGAAGCTCGATCATCTGCGCGTTGTCGTAGAGCATCTTTTCAAAGTGCGGCACCAGCCAATGAGGATCGACCGTGTATCGTGCGAAGCCACCGCCCAGGTGGTCGTAAATGCCGCCTTGGGACATGCGGGTCAGGGTGCGGGTCACCGCGTCGCGGAACGGCGCCTCGCCGCGCCGCCGCCAGGCGCGCCAAAGCAACTTCATGGCGGCGCATTGCGGGAACTTCGGCGCCTGGCCGATACCGCCCTCGATCGGGTCGACCTCGCGTAGCAAATGCTCGGCGATGCGGTCGGTTGTCTCAGGCGTAATATCGGCCGCGGGCAGGGGCGTCGCGGCGCGTTGCAAAGCCTCTTTGATGGCGGAGACGTTTTTCGCGACCCGGTCCGGATCTTTTTCATAGACCTGCGCGATCGCTTCCAGGATTTCGGGAAAACCGGGCCGGCCGTAGCGCGGCGAGGGTGGAAAATAGGTGCCGCCCCAAAATGGCTCGCGGTCCGGTGTCAGGAACATGGTCAGCGGCCAGCCGCCCTGTTCGCCGAGCAGGGCGAGGGCTTGCTGATAGATGGTGTCCACGTCCGGGCGTTCTTCGCGGTCGACCTTGATGTTGACGAACAGCCGATTCATGTGCGCGGCGATGTCCGGGTTCTCGAATGATTCGTGCGCCATCACATGGCACCAATGGCAGGCCGCATACCCAACCGAGAGCAGGACCGGGCGCCCGCTCGCACGTGCGGCGTCGAAGGCCTCCGGGCCCCAGACCTGCCAGGCAACAGGGTTGTCGCTGTGCTGCTGCAGGTAAGGGCTGGTGACCTCGGCCAGGCGGTTGGTCAGGGTTCGCTTGGGGTCGAGCATTGAGCGGCAAAACCTTTCGCGGGAGGCTGCGCCGGCCAAGTGACGCATTGGGATAATTGGTCTATATGGGGGGCAGAGCGCGCCGGTCTCAAGGTTAAACGTAGTGAGGGGCACAGCCATGAAGATTACGATCGATGTCGATTGCACGCCGGAGGAGGCCCGCCGCTTCCTGGGCCTGCCGGATGTGCGCGCCATGCAGGATACCTTGGTTGCCGAAATGGGCCGGCGCATGATGACCAATTTGGAGGCCATGGACCCCGAAACCTTGCTGAAGACCTGGCTGCCGGCCGGCATGCAAGGCCTGGAAAGCGTGCAGAAGATGTTCTGGAACCAAATGGGCAAGGCAGCCGGCGGGGCCGCGAAATCGAAGCCCGAGGACCCAGGTAGGACATAATCTTGAAACAGGAACAAAAGCAGAACGATTTGATCGATCCGCCGACCTATTATCGCTGCCACGTGTTCTGCTGCACCAATGAACGCCCCGCCGGGCATCCGCGCGGCTGCTGCAAGGAGAAGGGGGCGGAACGTTTGCGGAACTATATGAAGGCGCGAGGCAAGGAGCTGGGCCTCGGCGATGTGCGGATCAATATCGCCGGTTGCCTGGACCGTTGCGAGCTGGGGCCGACCATGGTGATTTATCCCGAGGGAGTCTGGTACGCCTACCGCACCATCGAGGACGTGGAGGAGATTCTGCAAGCCCACCTGATTCAAGGCGGCCGGGTCGACCGCCTCATGGTGGCGCCGGCGGACGATCCGCCGCGCGCGGACAAAGCGTGATCGTTCCGGCTCCGGAAAAAGGCACGGTTTGCCGGAGGACCGGGGCGTTTTAGACGCCCGGGACCCTGACGTCGCCCTATGCCGGCGGGTGCGGCGCTCGAACCAATTGTAAGGCCATGACGCGAACGATCTTCGCCTTATCGAGTGCGCCCGGACGTGCCGGCATCGCGGTGGTCCGGGTCAGCGGACCGGATGCCGGCGCCGCCTTGCAGGCCTTGGCCGGCGGCTTGCCGCCGCCCCGGGTCGCGCGCCTGGTTCGCTTGCGCGCGCCGGGCGACGGTGCCGAGATCGACCGGGCTTTGGTCTTGTGGTTCCCCGGGCCGGGGAGCTCGACCGGAGAGGATCTTGCCGAGCTGCATTTGCACGGCGGGCGGGCGGTGCTTGCCGGTGCGATTGAGGCGTTGGCCGCTATGGCGGATCTGCGACCGGCGGACGCCGGCGAGTTCACCCGCCGCGCCTTCGAGAATGGCAAACTTGACCTAAGCGAAGTGGAGGGCCTGGCCGACTTGATCGAGGCGGAGACCACGGCACAACGCCGTCAGGCCCTGCGCCAGATGGGTGGCGCCCTGTCCGCCCGGGTCGAGGCCTGGCGCCAACGTCTGGTTCGGACCCTGGCGCATCTGGAGGCGGGAATAGATTTCGCCGAAGAGGATATCCCCGGCGGTCTGGAATTTTCTGCCCGGTCCGAAGTGGCGGACTTGCGCGATGAGATTGCGGTGGCCCTGGACGACGGCGGACGGGGCGAGCGCCTGCGCGGGGGTTTGAGCGTGGCTATCGTCGGGCCGCCGAACGCGGGGAAATCGAGCCTCCTGAACGCGCTGGCCAAGCGCGACGTCGCCATCGTGTCGGAGCAGGCGGGCACGACCCGTGACGTGATCGAGGTTCATTTGGATCTGGAAGGCTATCCAGTAACTCTGGCGGACACCGCCGGGCTGCGCGACCTTGCGGCGACCGCAGGCCAGGCCGGGATCGAGGCGGAGGGGATACGCCGCGCGACCGCCCGGGCGGCGGCCGCGGATGTGACCCTGGCCGTGTTCGACGTTCGCGACGCCCGCGATCCGGACCGGGCGACCTTGCGGCTTCTGGATGAAGACTCGCTGGTGGTGCTGAACAAGGTGGATCTCAGCTGTTCGGTGGGTCGCGAGGCGGTCTCGGGGCGGTCTGCAAGCATGGTCTCGGCGGTCACCGGGCAGGGTCTGGACGCCCTGATCGGGCGCCTTAAGGACGCCGCCGCCCGGCATCTGGAGGCGCCGGGGGAGGCGGCGGCAATCACCCGAGCCCGGCACCGGGTGGCACTGGAGGACGCGGCCGCGGCCCTGGGGCGGGCGTTGGAGGCGGCAGAAGTGGAACTGACGGCGGAAGACCTGCGCCTGGCGGGCCGGGCCCTGGGCCGGATTGCCGGGCGGGTCGACGTGGAGGATGTCCTGGATGTTATTTTTCGCGATTTCTGCATTGGAAAGTAGGGGCTCAGCGTGTTTCACGTGAAACATCGGTGGTGGTGGGCAGGGCTGAGCGCGAATTCGTTGGACTTGCCACGGGGGGCTTTCTAGATTTCGGCCATGACGAAATGGGATGTCATTGTGGTCGGGGGCGGGCACGCGGGTTGTGAGGCGGCGGCGGCGGCGGCGCGTATGGGCGCGCGAACCCTGTTGCTGACCCACAAGATCGAGACGATCGGCGTCATGTCCTGCAACCCGGCCATCGGGGGCCTGGGGAAGGGCCACCTTGTTCGCGAGATCGATGCCCTGGATGGCCTCATGGGCCGGGCCATCGATCGGGCCGGAATTCAGTTCCGGGTCCTCAACCGAAGTAAGGGGCCGGCCGTTCGAGGCCCCCGGGCCCAAGCGGATCGGGCTTTGTACCGGGCGGCGGTTCAGGAGCTCTTGAGCGAACAAGCGAACTTAACCGTTCGGTCTTGTTCGGTCGAAGATCTGCTGCTGGACGACGCGGGACACTGCACAGGGGTGATCGGCGCGGATGGTGCGCGCTTGTCCGGCGGGGCGGTGGTCTTGACCACCGGCACCTTTCTGCGCGGCATGATCCACATCGGTGAGGAGACCCAGGCGGCCGGCCGAGTCGGCGATGCCCCCGCACTAGGTCTGTCGGCGACCTTAGCACGGCTGAGTTTCGCGCTCGGCCGTCTAAAGACGGGGACGCCGCCACGGCTCGACGGCCGGACCATCGATTATGCGAGCTTGCAGGTGCAAGATGGCGACGATCCGCCGGAGCCGTTTTCGAGCCTGACCGAGCGGATCGTTCAAAACCAGGTGCCCTGCCATGTCACCCACACCACGGCCAAGGGCCATGAGTTGATCCGGGCCAACCTGTACCGGGCACCCATTTATTCCGGTCAGATTGAAGGCACCGGTCCGCGCTATTGCCCCTCAATCGAGGATAAGGTGGTGCGCTTCGCCGGACGGGATCAGCATCAGATTTTCCTGGAACCGGAGGGGCTGGACGATCCGACCGTCTATCCCAACGGTATTTCCACCTCCTTACCCCGGGAGGTTCAGGCCGAGTTCTTGAAGACCATCCCGGGGCTGGAGCGGGCGACCATGGTGCGGCCTGGTTATGCCATCGAATACGACTATGTCGACCCGAGGGAGCTTTGGCCCCGGCTGGAAACCCGCCGGGTGCCGGGGTTGTTTTTCGCCGGCCAGATCAACGGCACCACCGGCTACGAGGAGGCCGCCGCCCAGGGCCTGATCGCCGGGTTGAACGCGGCCCTGCGCTGTGGCCGTGGCGCCGCCGTGTCGGGCGAGTCCCACGCGGACGAGTTCGTCCCCGACCGGGCCCAGGGCTATATGGGCGTGCTGATCGACGACCTGGTGACTCGGGGCGTGAACGAGCCCTATCGCATGTTCACCAGCCGGGCGGAATATCGCCTACACCTGCGGGCCGATAACGCCGATTTGCGGCTGAGCGAACTGGGTATGGCCCTGGGCTGCGTCGGTGCTCGGCGGGCTACGGCGTTTCAGGCCAAGCGCCAGGCCCTGGACGCCCTGCGTGCGGAGCTGTCTGGGCTGTCTTTGGGGACTGGGGAGGCGGCGCGCCATGGTATCCCGGTCAGCCGCGACGGGGTGCGGCGCAGCGCGCTCGACCTCTTGCGTTATCCGGGGATCGATATGGCGCGCCTGGCCGGCCTCTGGCCGGAGCTCGGGGCGGTGCCGCTCAAGCTGGCGGAAATCGTTCAAACGGAGGCCCTGTACCGCGGATACTTGGACCGGCAGGATGCCGATGTCCGCGCCTATCGCCGGGACGAGGCCCTGCGCCTGCCGAGCCATCTAGATTACGGCGAGGTCGGTGGCCTTTCGAACGAGGCGCGGCAGGCCCTGGAGGCGGCCCGTCCGGCGACACTGGGCGCGGCCTCGCGCCTGCCCGGGAGCACCCCGGCCGTTCTGGTCGCCCTGCTGCGTCATGTTAAGCGGGCCGGGGGCAAGCGGGCCGGGCGCGACGCCGCCTGAGCGCGCCGGCGGAGCCGCGCCATGACGCCTTTGGGCCCCGAGGAGTTCCGCGCCGCCTGCGATGTTTCACGTGAAACAACGGCGCGCCTGGAGCGCTATGCCGCCCTGTTGGAGACCTGGTCCCGAGCCATCAATCTCGTGGGGCGCGCCACCTTGCCGGATCTCTGGCGACGGCACATGCTGGATTCAGCGCAGCTTTTGGATCTGCTTCCGCCGGCGCCACAGGACCGGCCCCGGCGGGTCGTGGATCTGGGCAGCGGCGCCGGGTTTCCGGGCCTGGTCCTGGCTATCCTGGGCGTGGGGGAGATCCATTTGGTCGAAGCCGACGCGAAAAAAGCCGCCTTCCTAAGGGAGGTGGCGCGGGAGACCGGCACCGAAATCGAGCTCCACGTTTGCCGGATCGCAGACCTGCAGCCCTTTCCGGTCGAGGCGGTTACCGCCCGGGCCCTGGCGCCTCTGGCCAAGCTGCTGGACCTGGCCGAGCCCTTCCTTTGCCCGGACGGGCCGACGGGACCGACCGAACAAACGAACGGGCAAACGAACAATCGAGCGAACAGAACATCGAACACTTCGTCCGCGAACACGCCGGTTGGGCTCTTTCTCAAGGGACGCGAGACGGAACGGGAATTGACCGGCTCAGCGGAAAAGTGGAATATGCGGCTCGAGGTCTTTCCCAGCCGCAGCGACCCGGGAGGCCGGATCCTCCGGCTTAGCGAGCTCGCGAGGAAGGAGCGCCGACCGTGAACCCACAAGATTATCAATCCCTTAACCGAGCGCCGGAGCCGAGCGAACCCCTGGAGGTTCCGTCGCGCGCGGCCGTCCGGGTGCTCGCGGTGGCCAACCAGAAGGGCGGGGTCGGCAAGACCACGACCACTATCAACCTGGCAACGGCCCTGGCGGCCTGTGGAAAAAAGGTCCTGGTGGTCGATCTCGACCCGCAAGGCAATGCCAGTACCGGCCTGGGTATTCAGGCGGAACGGCGCCACCACAATATCTATCAAGTGGTGATCGGCGGCGGCCCCCTGGACGACGCCGTGATCGAGAGCCGGGTTCCCGGCATGTTCGTGGCCCCCTCGGATGTCGAGCTTTCCGGCGCGGAGTTGGAGCTCATCGACCTGCCGCAGCGCGAACGGCGGCTGCGCCACGCGCTCGAAAACTCACGGCTGCGTTTCGATTTCGTGCTGATCGATTGCCCGCCGGCCCTCGGCCTCTTGACCCTGAACGCCTTGGTCGCGGCCGACGCGGTCCTGGTGCCCTTGCAGGCCGAGTTTTATGCCTTGGAGGGTCTCTCGCATCTGATTCGCACCATCAAGCGGGTCAAGCGGTCGCTCAATCCGCGGCTGGAAATCCAAGGAATCGTGCTGACCATGTACGACCGGCGCAACAACCTCTGCGACCAGGTTGCCCAGGATGTGCGCGCGCACATGGGCGATGTGGTCTACGAGACCATCATTCCGCGCAACGTGCGGGTTTCCGAGGCACCGTCTCATGGCAAGCCGGTGCTGATCTACGATTTGGCCTGCGCCGGGTCCCAGGCCTATATCCGCTTGGCGCGCGAGATCCTGCGTCGCGAACAGGCCCGGGGGCCAGCCCCAGCCCTGGCGTCCTAAGCGCATCGGCTCCGCCATGACCGCAAGCGACGACGATACCGGCACCGCCGATCACAGCAAGAAGACCAATCTGGGCCGCGGCCTGGCCGCGTTATTTGGTGAGGAGACCGAGGATTACGTCTCTCTCGACAAGGTGCGCAACGCCAAGAGCGTGCCAATCGAACACATTCACCCAAACAAGAGCCAACCGCGCCAGGTGTTCGAACCCGGGGCCATGGAGGCCTTGGCGACCTCGATCGCGGCCAGCGGCATACTTCAGCCAGTCCTCGTCCGGCGCCATCCCGACCAGCCCAGCGAATTCCAGATCGTCGCGGGAGAGCGACGCTGGCGCGCCGCCCAGATGGCCAAGTTGCACGAAATCCCAGTGGTCATCCGCGAACTATCGGACGCCCAGACCCTGGAATTCGCCTTGGTCGAGAACGTTCAGCGTCAGGACCTCTCGCCGATCGAGGAAGCCGAGGGCTATAGCCGCCTGATCGAGGAGTTCCAACATACCCAGGAGGTCTTGGCCAAGGTTATCGGCAAGAGCCGCAGTCATATCGCCAACACCTTGCGTTTGCTGCAATTGCCCGCGCCGGTGCGCGCCCTCCTGGTGGAGGACGAACTAAGCGCCGGCCACGCCCGCGCCTTGCTCGGCGCCGAGGACCCGGCGGCCCTGGCCAAGCAGGTGGTGGCCCGGGGGCTCAACGTCCGCCAAACCGAACGCCTGGTCCAAGACGCGCGCGACCTGCCCGCCGGCGACGCCCGCCCGGCCAAGTCACCGGCCGCGCCGGCACCGGGAAAAGACCCCGATACCTTGGCCCTGGAACGGGACCTGACCGCCCTTCTGGGGCTCAAGGTCTCGATCAAGTTCGAGGGCAAGTCCGGGTCCCTGACCATCCACTATCAGACCCTCGAGCAGCTCGACGACGTCTTGCGCCGGCTCAACCAGGCGCCCGGTGCCGGGAACGTCTGACTTTCCCTGAAAAGCCGCCTCGTTTCGTTATCGAAACGAGATTCTCGGCGCGCGGCGTTATCGTTACGACGCCGAAACGGCCCTTGATTCCCGCCGAGATCTCGACGCACCGGGCGCGCAGCGCGCGATCGCGCCCATGGCCTCGGCGCAGAGCAGCTCCGCCGGCGCGCCGCTTCGCTTACAGGCCCGCTCGGCCTCTAACAGCCTGGCCAGGGCCGCGCCCAGCCGGGCGGGGGCCCAAGCCTGGGCTTGCGCCTTGAACTTGGAGACCCGTTTCCAGAACGGCGCCGGGCGCAGGGTCTTCATGGCGGCATCCGGCGCGGCGCCGCCGGCGATCGCGCCGGCGACCAGGTGCAGGCGCTGCAGGTGCCGGGCCGCCGCGCGCAAGATCGCCACCGGGTTGGCACCTTCCCTGAGGGCCCGGTCCAAAGAGCGCTCCATGGCCGAAAGCTCGCCGCCGCCCAAGGCAAAGACCAAGTCCTCCAGGGTCAGATCGGCGCTGTCGCCGACACAGGCCCGCGCGTCGTCCAACTCGACCCGGCGCCGGGCGCCTTGCGCCGCGGATTGCCCGCCATCTGGGTCCGCGCCCATGTAAAGCGCCAGCTTTTCCAACTCGCGCCGCGTGATCATGCGATCCCCGCCCAGGTTCGCCGCCAAGAAGGCCAAAGCGTCCGGCGCGGCGCTCAGCCCGGCAGCCCGCAGGCTTTCGCCGATCACGGCCGGCAGAGCCCGTTCGTCGTCGCGATAACAGGGCAATGCCGCACCGCCCGATGCGTTCTCGAAGGCCTTGCGCAGGGCGGCGCGCGCCGGCAGGTCACCGGCCTCAACCACGATTAGGGAGTCTGTGGGCGAGCCCCCAGGTGCGGCGGACAGCAGCGCTGCCACGGCCGGCGCGACACCGTCGTCCGCATCGCGCACGCGTACCGCGCGGCGCCCACCGGTAAAGGACATTGCCGCCGCCTCGTCGCCCAGGCGCGCGGGGTCGCTCTTGATCTCCGCGCTATTTAGCTCGGCGACGCGAAATGGGTCGCCAGGATCGCCCGCCACGGCGGTAACCAAGGCCCGCGCCCGTTCGCGCACGAGCCCGCCATCGGGCCCATAGAGCAGCACCGCGCGAATCCCGGGCGGCGGTGCCCGCAGAAACTGCTCGATATCCCGGGGCGCGATCTTCATGGTGCGGTTCAGACGGCGCGCCGTACCGCGGCGGTCAAGAGCCCAGCCCCGATCAAAAAAGACCCGCCGATCCGATTGACGGATTTCACCGCCGCCTGGTTCCGGAGCCGTTTACGGAGGCTGCTAGCAAAAATCGCAAAGAGCAGCGCATTGACCATGCCCAAGACGACGAAGGTGGTGCCTAGAAGAACGAACTGCGGCACCACCGGTAGACCCCGATCGACGAAGTGGGGCAGAAAGGCGACGTAAAACGCGATGCCCTTTGGGTTCAAGGCGGTGACCAGCCAAGTCCGCGCGATCATGGACCGGGTTTCGCCGGTGCTCGTCGCGCCGGGCGCGCCGTTGGCGGAGGGAACAAACGACACCGGCGCTGCCCGCCACATCTTAATGCCCAGCCAAATCAAATAGAGCGCGCCGACCCATTTTAGGATTGTGAACAGGGTCGCGGAGGCGGCCAGGATCGCGCCCAAGCCAATCAGAGATAAGGTCACGCCGGTTGCATCGCCCAGCCCGACCCCAACGACGCAGGCCAGGGCGGACCGCCGCCCGTGGGCCAGGGCGTAGGAGATGACCAGTACGATGGTTGGACCCGGCACCACCAAAACCGCGATGGTTGCCAGGACATAGCCCAGGTAAAGCTCACTCAACATTTTCCGTTGCTTTGTTTCCGTACCGCATGCTCAGGGCATCAAGGCCGCTCAAGCCGCGCGAGTCAATCTTGCCGCCAGAGAAGCTAGTTCTAATTTTGCGCGACCCGGGCGAAGTACACGGCCAGCCTATTGCGGATCTCATCGGAGATTTCGCGCAGCGCCCGGTCCCGCGCATCGGACTCCGAGAACTGGGTCGCGAACTGGCTCTCGAGAATATTGTAGCTGTTGACCGACCGGCTGCGTCCCCTGAAAAGATCGTCGTTGGTCGCGGCATCCCGCAGAACGAAGTTCGCCTGCAGGATCAGGTTCGCGCGGGTCGCGGTTTCGTCCTTGCGTATGCCCAATTCCTGCAGCGTCTCGGTCAAGCGGATTTCCAGATTATAGGCCGGCTTCACCGGTTGCCCCCGCGGGTTCAGGCGGTCGCGCAACAGGTTGTGCATCTTCTGGCCGACGCGGTCTGGCAGGGGCTGAATCCGGACCGAGGCCAGGCGGTCCTGCGGACGGATGCCGGTATCGCTGCGACCGTAAAGCGGCTGAAACCCGCAGGCCGCGGTCAACAGCGCCAGAAAAACAAACACACTGCGCGCGCCGGCGCGTCGAAGGGGGTCATACCACCACATTGACAATCCGATTTTTGACCACGATCACCTTGCGCGGCGCTTGGCCATTATTCAACAGACGTTGCACCGCCGGTTCCGCCAGGGCCCGTTCGCACGCCACGGAGTCCTCGGCATCGCGCGGCAAATCCAGGGTCGCACGCAACTTGCCGTTGACCTGCACCGCGATCGTCACAGACTCCTCGATCAGCAGTGCCGCATTGGCCACTGGCCAGGGCCGGGTGGCCAGAAGATCGCCGTGGCCCAGGCCGTGCCACATTTGCTCCGCCAGATGCGGCATCATGGGCGCGATCAGGCGGGCCAGAAACTCGCTGGCCTCGCGCTGAGCCCAACGGTCGCCGCTGTCGCCTGCCTTGAAGGCGGTCAGGGTGTTACTCAACTCGTAGATCTGGGCGACCGCGCGGTTGAAACGAAACGCCTCGATATCCTTGGTCACGCCGTCGACCGCCTTGTGCGACGCCTGGCGCAGGGCGCAGGCCGCCGCGCTCAGGTCCGCCGGAAGCGGAGCATCGGCGGGCGGCAGGCCCGGTGCAGCCTCGTCGATCAAACGCCAAAGCCGTTGGACAAAGCGCCAGGCACCCTCGATGCCACCGGCGGTCCATTCCATATCGCGCTCGGGCGGACTATCGGACAGCATGAACCAGCGCGCGGTGTCGGCGCCGTAGGTCTCGATGATCAGCTCCGGGTCGACGGTGTTGCTCTTGGATTTGCTCATCTTCACCGAACGCCCGACGGTCACCGGCCGGCCGGAATCCCGGTGCACTGCGCCACCGTCCGCCTGCTTTTCCACTTCGCCCGGGTACAGCCATTGGCCGGTCTCGTCCCGGTAGGTCTCGTGACAGATCATGCCCTGAGTGAAGAGGCCGGCGAAGGGCTCATCGGCCGAGATGTAGCCGAAGCGTTTTAGGCCGCGGGTAAAGAACCGGGAGTACAAGAGATGCAGGATCGCGTGCTCGATGCCGCCGATGTATTGATCGACCGGCATCCAACGATCGACCAGGGCCCGGTCGAGCGGCTTGTCTTCGAGCTGGGGGCAGCAGAAGCGCGCAAAGTACCAGGATGAATCCACGAAGGTGTCCATGGTGTCGGTGTCGCGTTCGGCCGCCGCGCCGCATTTCGGACAGCTTGTCGATTTCCAGGTCGGATGATGGTGCAGGGGATTGCCGGGCTTATCGAAACGGATGTCCTCGGGCAGTCGGATCGGCAAGTCTTCCGCCGGCACCGGCACCGGTCCGCAGGCCGCGCAGTGCACGATCGGGATCGGGCAGCCCCAATAGCGCTGGCGCGAGATGCCCCAATCGCGCAGACGGAATTGCACCGTGCCGCTACCATCGCCTTGCGCTTCCAGGCGCGCGATCACCGCCTTCTTGGCGTCCGGCACGCTCATGCCGTCCATGAAGTCCGAGTTATAGATGGCGCCGTCGCCGACATAAGCCTCGTTACCGATGGCGAAGGTGCCGGGGTCGGCGTCCGGTGGCAGCACCACCGGCAGAACTTCGAGGCGGTATTTGCGCGCGAAATCCAAATCGCGCTGATCGTGCGCCGGACAACCGAAAATGGCGCCGGTGCCATAGTCCATTAGGATGAAATTGGCGACGTAAAGCGGCAGCTCCAGGCCGCCTACCAGGGGGTGAAGGACCTTGAGGCCAGTATCGTAGCCCTGCTTTTCCGCCTTTTCGATGGCTTCCTCGCTGGTCCCGAGGCGATCGCATTCGGCCACGAAATCGCGCAAGGCGGGGTCCTTGGCGGCTAGCGCTGCGGCCAGGGGGTGGTGTGGCGACAAGGCGCAGAACGAGGCGCCATACAGCGTATCCGGCCGGGTCGTGAAGACCTCCAGCGGCTCCGACGTAGTTCCGTTGGATCCGGCGATCTTGAAATAGACCCGCGCGCCCTCGGATCGGCCGATCCAGTTCTGCTGCATCAGCCGGACCCGTTCCGGCCAGCGATCCAGACTTTCCAAGGCGTCCAGCAAATCTTGGGAGAATGCGGTGATCTTGAAGAACCACTGGGACAGCTTGCGCCGTTCGATCGGCGCGCCGGAGCGCCAGCCCTTGCCTTCGATGACCTGCTCGTTGGCCAGTACGGTTTGATCGACCGGGTCCCAATTGACCCAGGATTCTCGCCGATAGGCTAGATCGTGCTCCAGAAATTCCAGGAACAGGCGCTGTTGATGCTTGTAATACCTGGGATCGCAGGTCGCGATTTCGCGGTCCCAATCGATCGACAGGCCCATCATTTTGAGCTGCGCGCGCATGGCCGCGATGTTGTTCGAGGTCCATTCGGCCGGCGGCACGCCGCGCTCCATGGCCGCGTTTTCGGCCGGCAGGCCGAAGGCGTCCCAACCCATGGGGTGCAGAACGGAAAAGCCGGCCGCGCGCTTGTAGCGGGCGATGACGTCGCCGATGGTATAATTGCGGACGTGCCCCATGTGGATGCGCCCCGAAGGGTAGGGGAACATTTCCAGGACGTAGTATTTGGGTTTGGCCTTGCCGTCCGCACCGGCCGGCGCTTCGTCGTCGCGGGCGCGGAAACAGCCTGCGGCCTCCCAGGCCGTCTGCCACTTCGCCTCGATTTCCTTGAAATTGTAACGGTTCATGTTAGAGGATCGCTTGAATACTCGGCGGTTCGGTAAGGCGCGCGTGCGGTGCGGCCGGAACCCTGCGATGGCAAAACCGCGCCATGCCTACGCCTGCCGGGCATAACCATCATAGGGGCGCGGGCGCCTAATTTTATTGCAGGCCGGCAATCCGGAGCTGACGGGCCCGCACGAGGATTGCATTCTCCAGGTCGGCGCCGGTCTGGGGTTCGACACCGGCATCGACCCAGTTGTTGCCGCCGCTTTGGACCTGCCGGAACACGCTGGTGCGCAGACCGTCTGCCCGTAGCTCTCGGCCGAGGATGAAGACTGTGACCTTGAAACGCTCGCCGTGGGCTTCCGGCGGCGTATACCAATCGGTGATGATGACCCCGCCAAAGGGGTCGGCCGAGGCCAGTGGCATAAACGACATGGTGTCTAGCGAGGCGCGCCAGAGGAAGCTATTGACCCCGATGCCGCTGCCGCCGCCCTGGCCGGGCTCAACCGGTTTGTCGTTACCGAAACCCAGGCCACTCGGCCCGAAGATGCTGCCGGTCTGACCGTAGGCGCCGGCATGACCGCCCCGATTTCCCTTGCCCAGCGAGTCCGGATACTCGGTGTTGGGATCGGCGTAAGCACAGGCAGTGAGCAGCGCCGCGGCCAGGCCAATGGCGCCAATTCCACGCAAAAAACTGGATATCGTTTGGATTTTCATCGCGCCCATCGTGGTTCCCCGGCAGTCCTGTGCTCGAGTCGGCGAAACAGCGCCATGGGTGGCGCTTAACCCCTGCCGCCTTTGCGGCCCTTCATTTTCCTAAATGCTTGGCGCCCTGCATAGCGCGAAAAGCCGCCCTACGCAACGCTTTGGCACCCGCCGAGCGGGTCCACGCGGCGCGGCGGTTCTAGAATTCCCAGGCGAATTCCCGGGCCATGTCGGGCGGGATCATCTCCCAGGCCCGCTGGCGCTGCGCTCCGCTGAAGACCTGCCGCCATTCCTCCACCTCGCCTTTACGAAGATGGACGGTCTCGGCCTCGGCCTCGGCGGCGTAGTCGGCGCGCGGGATATCGTAGAAATCCAGGGCCCGGGCGAAGTAAGCCTCTGGCTCCGTGCGGAAAGACTCGAAGCTCAGGAACAAGACCGATAAAGGGGTCTGGGGATCCACCGCGATGGCCTGCCAGTCGGCCAGGAAATTTGTCTGAAGCGGCAGATAGTGCTCGATGCTCCAGTCGATCGTGGCGCCCAGGCCCGCGGCCATGACACCGGCCGGCGGTACGATCTTGCGCCACAAGGGGCCCATGACCCGCTGGCCTACGTCGTCGCGCACGAAATGGGCCCAGGATAGGGCGGCCTGCCTGGGATCGCGGTGGTGCACGATCAGGCGGTCGATCCCGGCCTTGCACAAGGTGGCAACGTTGTGTGGCGTCGGGCCAATGTGTTCCTTGACCGCGACCCCGCCTTTGGCCACCTCGGCGACCCGCGAGGGCACCACGCAGCAATCGGGGAACAGCCCGATCGAGAAATAGCACTGGGCCAGACCCAAGCCCTGGGCCAGCTTGTTCCAAATGCTCTCGCTCGCCGACTTGGGCAGGGTCGAAATAATCAAGGGCGGCAGGCCACGGGCCATGGCGGCCTCGCGCCGGGCCTGAAATTCCCCCGGGTCCGAGCGGATCGGATTGAGTGGCAAGATCAGTCCGTCGATCCAGGCCTCGGCCTCGCCTTGCCGGTCTTGGGCCAGCAGGAAGTTGACCAGGGCGGCGCGCGAGCGCATGTCGGCGGGCTGGCGTTGAACCCCGGCGCGGGCCAATTCGATGGCTCGGGCCAGGTTCGCGCGCGCCTCCGCGTCGTGGCCCTGACGATAGCCGATCGAGGTCAGCATGATCAGCGTGTCCACGTGGTCCGGCGCGGCCCGCGCGATATTCTCATAGATCTGCCGCGCGCCGTCCAGATCGCCGGCCAAATGTTTGCTTTGCGCCATGCCGAAGGCCTGGGGCAGAGAAACCTGCTGGGTCGTGGTACGCGCGCCGCTCAAATGGGTTGTTCCCTATAGCTTGGCCGTGGCCGTGGCCTGGGCCGGGCGGCGCGGAGTATGTCGAAGTTGCTGTCCCTCGGCAAGAAACCGCGCTCCAAAAGGCGGTCCGGGCCGCAGGCGCAAAGGAGACAGCGTTGAGCGCCCCATCGGCGCCATGTTAAGGATATCGGCACACCCGCGGCACGCTTTCGCGCCGCATTCCGAAAAAGGGAGCCCGGTGCCATGTCCCTATTGCTGCCGCCGCCGGTGCCGGGCCGCTTGTCATTGGGTGACCGGGTTCCGGATTTGGCTTGGCGCGATACGCGCGGCCGGCATATCGCGCTCGATCTGCCGGTCTATGCCGGGCGTGTGAGCATTTTGTATGTCGGCGCCGGGTCCGGATCCGGGGTCACGCGCGATTTGATGAAACTGCGCGACTTACACAGCAGATTCCGGGCGCGCGATATCCAGGTTTTCGCGGTCATGCCGATGCCGGTGCCGGACAATGCCGCGCTGGGGGAAAAACTGAAACTGCCGTTCCCGGTGCTATCGGACATGAGCTTCGCCTTTGGCCGTGCCTTGGGCCTGGCGCCGGGCGCGGGCCCGGGACACGGGGGCGCCAAAAAGAAGGCCGGGATCGGCGCGATCGCGATTGCCGACGCGAATCAACGGATCGAGAAAATCGTTCCGCCGGCCGGCGACGGCCGCCAGGCAATTCGCGCCCTGGCCCATTGCGAAAAACGAATCGGCCAAAGCCGGGTGCCGCAAGCTGTGTCCGAAGGGATGGTTCAGGACGCGCCCGCCGGCATAACCGGTGTTGCCGCGCCCGCCGTTGTTGGGCCCGCCATAACAGCCCAGGCGCCGGTCCTGATACTACCCAACGTGATCGATTCGGCCCATTGCGCCCGGCTGATCCGGGCCTTCGAGACCGGCCAACGCTACGAAGGCGGTGTCGCCAGCCCGGAGCACGGTAGCAACGTGCCGATCCAGCAGATCAAGGTGCGCGAAGATGTGGCCCTGGCCGACAACGGCGCGGAGGCGCAGGCGCTGTTCGCGGTCCTTCGCCAACGCCTGTTCCCCGAGATGCGCAAGGCCTTTCACTATCGGGCCACGCGCGCCGAGACCTTGCGCATCGGCTGCTATACCGCCGAGGCGGGCGGCCATTTCGTGCCGCACCGCGACGATACGACGCCCTATACTGCGCACCGGCGCTTTGCCATGTCCCTCAACCTGAATGCCGGCGACTATGAAGGCGGCTATTTGCGGTTTCCGGAATACGGGCCGCAGCTCTACGGCGCTGGGACCGGCGGCGCGATCGTGTTCTCGTGCTCGCTGTTGCACGAGGCGACCCGGGTCACCCGAGGCCGGCGCTTCGTGTTGCTTGGATTCTTTTACGGCCAAGCGGAACAAGCGATCCGGGATAAATTGCACGCCTCGGACAATTCAGGCGGGTAGGTCGCGCGTTAAGTCCTTGGAAACCCTCTGTGACATAAATACAACGCGGCGGGCCCATTGCAGAGGAAACCCGGGGTCATTGCTTGACGCAGAGGCCCCATATCGGCCCTTATTCACCCGGTGTTTCCTGAGGTATTCGAATGTCTAGGGGGCACGCCGATCTGCCGGTGACCGATGCGAAAAAAGCAATTAGGGACCGGGCAGAGCAGTAAAAATATCTACAGCTGTAGAGAGGCGGAGAAGCAATGAGAAAGCAATTACTACTTGGCACGACGGCCCTGCTGGCCGGCGCTGTGGCCATGCCGGACTTTGCGTCGGCAGAGGACCCGTTGCGCCTGTCGGTTCGGGGCTACAAGAACGAGTACTTCGGCATCGGCAACATCGACGACAAATCCGATGTCGCAGGTGTGAAAGACACCGGCAACACCTCGCACTTCAGTGACGGCGAAGTGCACTTCAAGGGCGAGACCGCCCTCGATAACGGCCTAACCGTCGGTGTGCAGATCGAACTGGAAGCCAACAACAACGGCGACCAGGTCGACGAAGCCTACACCTACATTTCGGGCAACTTCGGTAAGGTCATCCTGGGTTCCGAGAACTTGGCGCCTTACCTCACGTTCTGGGGCGTCACCGCGCCGGGCGTCGGTGTGCCGATCAACTCAGGCTGGATCTCGGTTTGGGTGCCGCCGGCAACCGGTATCCAAACCGGTTTCCGCGTGCCGATGCAGACCACCAACCTGGAACTGCGTAACGACAACTTCGGGATGAGCTATCTGTCTCCGCGCTTCAGCGGATTCCAGTTCACCGCGGGTTACGCACCGACCTCGGCTGGTGGCTCGAACTCGGGCGATCCGAAGAACGGTCCGACCAACGAAGATACGGAAAACAGCCATATCCTCGCGGTCGGCGCGAACTTCAAGGAAAGCTTCAACGGCGTCGACCTGGGCGTTGCGGTTGGCTACAACCGGGCCACGGTCAGCGACAATGCTGATGCGGCTGGTGCGGACGATCCGCAGCAGTTCAAGGCTGGCCTCAGCATTGGTGTGGCCGGATTCACGATTGCCGGCTCCTACGGCAACGAGTTCGAGGGTCAGACCAACGCGGCCAACACGACCTCGACCGAAGGCCAGTCCTATGACGTTGGCGTCAGCTACGGCATGGGGCCCTGGGGCGTCAGCGGCACCTACTTCCATGGCGAAACCGAACGTACCATCGCCGTAGGTAATGACGACGAAGTCGACGCGGTTGTCGGCGCGGTGTCCTACGCTCTCGGGCCGGGCATCAAGACTTCCTTCTCCCTCATCTATGCGAAGTGGGAAGGCGAGAACGGCGGTACCGAGGAATCCGATGGCACCATGGGCATTCTTGGCCTATCGGTTGGCTTCTGATTCTTTCGACCATACGGTCTTGAAGGGGGCGGATTTTCCGCCCCCTTCTTTTTTGTCCGACTGCTTATTCGCCCTTTAGCTCTTGGGCAGCTTGCCTGCCGCCCGGCTGCAATGCTAGGGGAAGCCTTCGCCGCCCGAGCCGCCATGGCTTGGCGGTCCCAAGGTTTGTCATCGAGGTCGGATCCCGCGCCGTGCCAGGAATTCTGTGGCTCGCTTCCTATCCCAAGTCAGGCAATACCTGGCTGAGGGCCTATCTGGCCAATTTGTTCCGGAACCCGAAACGGCCGATCCCCATCAACGAGCTGCCGAACTACGCGTTCGGCGACAACTTCCTGATTCACTACGAACAGTTCTCGGGCAAGAAAGCCGACGATCTCGGCCCCAAGGATATCGCTCAACTGCGCCCCAAGGTGCACGAGTGGATTGCCTATTCGAAGCCCGATACGGTCATGGTCAAGACCCATAGTGCTTGCGTCGCGGCCGACGGCGTGCCCCTGATCACACCCGCCGCGACCGCGGGCGCGGTCTATGTGATCCGCAATCCGCTCGATGTGGTCTCCTCCTTCGCGAACCATTACCAATCCGACATCGACACCGCGATCGACTCCATGGCGACCGAGAACTGCGTGATGCCTCCGGTGCCGGGCCAGCTTGAGCAGGTGCTGCTCGATTGGTCGAGCCATGTACGCTCCTGGATCGAAGCGCCCCAAATGCGCCTGCATGTCATGCGCTACGAGGATATGACCCGCACGCCCTACAAGGCCTTCGCCGCACTGTCGCATTTTCTCGGCTTGCCGGAGGAAAAGGAGCGCATCCGCCGGGCGATCCGTTTCAGCTCCTTCGAGGAGATGAAAAGACAGGAAAGTAAGGCCGGTTTCGTCGAGGCGCGCCCGGACGGCAAGGCCAAGTTCTTCCGTGCCGGTAAGGCCGGTACCTGGCGCGACGAGTTGAGCGAGGCACAGGTGGCCAAGGTTGTCGCGGCGCACCGCGAGATCATGACCAAATTCGGCTACCTCGACACGCACGGCAAGCCTGTCACGTAACGTCGGACCGCGAAAAAAGCGAAGCGGACAAGCACTACGGGAGGGAGCGACAAGTGACGGGATTGCAGCCCGAGGCCATCGCCGCGAACCTGACCGGGGTCCGCGAACGCATCGCCGAGGCTGCCCGGGCGGCCGGGCGGAACCCGGCGCAAATCACCCTGGTCGCGGTCGGCAAGACCCATGGCGCCGAGGCCATCGCCGCCGCGCTGGCCGCTGGCCAAAAGGTTTTCGGCGAGAACCGGGTGCAGGAGGCCGAGGCCAAGTTCCCGCCCCTCAAGGCGGCGCACGCGGATCTGATTTTGCACCTGATCGGCCCGCTGCAGACCAATAAGGTGCGCGAGGCGGTTGCCCTCTTCGATGTTATCGAAACCCTCGACCGCCCTAAGCTGGCCAAGGCCCTGGCCAAGGAAATGGTGAAAAGCGGCCGCCGGCCCGATTGTCTAATTCAGGTCAACACCGGCGAGGAACCGCAAAAGGCCGGCGTGCCGCCGCGCCAGGCCGACGATTTCATCGCCTTTGCCCGCGGCGAGTTGGACTTGCCGGTGACCGGTTTGATGTGCATCCCACCCGCGGACGAAGAGCCGGCCTTGCATTTTGCCTTGCTGGCGGAAACGGCGACACGCAACGGCTTGGCGCAGCTATCCATGGGTATGAGCGCGGACTACGAGACCGCGATCCGCCTGGGCGCGACCCATGTGCGGGTCGGTTCCGCGATTTTCGGCGCGCGTCAGCCGCGATAAACGGACAAAGATGAGCGGACCCGGATGAGCCCAGCGGTCGAGGCCGTCATTTTCGATATGGACGGCGTCTTGTGCGCCTACGATTTCCCCGCGCGACTGGACCACATGGCGCGCCTGACAGGCCGGCCCACGGCGGAAATCCGAGCCGTGATCTTCGAGTCCGGCTGGGACGATTTGAGCGATCGGGGCGAGATCGATTCGGAAACCTATCTCGCCGGCTGCGCCGACCGCCTGGGCGTGCCGCTGCCGCGTGACGCTTGGCTCGAGGCGCGGGGTGCCGCCATGACGCCGGACCCGGAGGTGTTGGCAATGGCCCGCGCCCTCGCGGCGCGCTTGCCGGTGGCGGTCTTCACCAACAACAATCGCTTGGTGGCGGATAACCTGGCGACGTTGTTTCCCCAGCTCGCGGAAATTTTCGGGGCTCATATTTACGTCTCGGCCATGCTTGGTTTGTCCAAGCCCGATCCGGCCGCCTTCGCTGCCGTGCTCGGGCACCTCGGCGGGACCGCTCCGGACCGCGTGCTTTTCGTCGACGACCGGGACGATTATGTCGCCGGCGCGGTGCGCGCCGGCCTGCGGACCCATCGCTTCACGGATGCCGCCACCTTGCGGACGGTCCTGTCCGAACTTTCCCTGATCTAGTTCGGCCCGAATTTAGCCTTCGGCATCGTCCAGGTAGAAAGGGCCCGGCCGGCTGTGCAGGGCCTCGTAGTGGACCAAGACCGGTGCTCCCAGATCGCAGGCCGCGCCGTCGCGCCAGGCCCATTCGCCGCGCTCGCAGTTCGCCGCGGTCACGTAGCCGTTGAGGTAGGCGCGCCGGTCGATGGGCGCGGTGTTGGGGCCACTGCCGTGAATGGTACACAGATGCCAAAGGGCCAGGTCGCCGGGCGCGAGTTCCAGGTGGACCAGGCGGTCCGGATCCAGGCCCAGGGCCAGCAGGTCGCGGTCACTGAAATCCGCGTCCATGATGCGGCCGCGCTGGGGGAAATTCAGGGCACCCAGCTTGTGGCTGCCGGGATAGACCGCCAGGCCGCCGTTGCGTGGCCCCTGGGGGTCGACCGCGATCATGGTCTGAACATAGGAATTCCCGGCATCGCGATAGGCTGCGGCCGGGCGCCGGAAATGGATATCCTGATGATAGCCGAAATCGGCCTTGGCCGCGCCTGGCGGCTTCCAATGCATCTGATTGATGATCTGCTTCACGTCCCGGCCGATCAGCGGTGCGACGATATCGAATATCCGCCGGTCGGTGCGATAAGCCGCCAGAACCGGGTCGAAATAGGCCGGCCACTGAACGAAGCGCAGAATTCGGCCCAGGTTGAGATCCGAGGCAAGATGGAAAAAAACGTTCCGGTCTCGGAACGATGTAGGATAACTCAGGCCCTGGGCATAGATTCGGTCGAAAACGTCGGCCAGTGCCGCGATATCGTCCTGGCCGAAGACGCCGCGTACCACGGCATAGCCCTCGGCCTGGTATTGCGCCGCGTAAGTATCCGGGGCCATCCTGCCCCCGCCCCCGGTCTTGCCCCTGCCGGGCCCCGCTTCCGGCAGCGTTTCAATGTCCGACACCCGCGAACCCTCCTGGCTGGCGTAGTCTGGCGTTGCACAGGAGGGATTATACCGCAATTCCGCCCAGATCTTGCTAACAAGGCGTGATTATCGGCGAATTCCAAGTGTCGCCGCCATTCGTTGGTCTAGCCTGGCAGGGGCGGTCAGTTCGGTCTTTGTTCCAGGGCCCGGCCGCCGGCCCGGCTTTATCCAGGCATGGCGGCCAGGGCCCCGAATTCCGCGGTTCAGACCTTGAGCGCGCTCAGCCACACGTCGTGCTTGTTGCACATGCTGATGGCGTAGATCACGTTTTTCAGTCCGCCGATATCATGGTCGGAGATCGGTGTATCGTTTTCCGGGTGGAACATGACCTCGCGGACAAATTGGAAATTTTCGTCCAGGATCATGTGCTTGACGATGTAATGAACATAGCCGTCCATGGGGTGCGGCGTGGTGACCTGAAAGGCGCCGCCGTTACGCTCAACGAGCGGGGTGTGGCCCTTGGCCTTTTTCGCCCAGCGGCCGGGCGAATCCATGGTGTAGTACAGTCCACCGGCCATGGGGGTCTTGAAGGGGTCGAAGGCCATGCTGTCGGCGCGTGCGGCGCCGGGCGCGACGATGCCAGCGGCGGTGCCGACCAGACCCAGACGAACGAAGTGACGACGATCCATACTTAGCTCTCCTGTGACGCTATTGCCCTGAAACACATTCTGTTCTTGATGCATCGTGCTCGATCGCGGGGCGACGATAAATATCGGAAGGTTGTTCGAGCCCCTACGAATTGGCCGCATGATCGCTCAGAACACGCACCGCCGCAATGCGTCCAGGCGTCTATTTGATTGGCATAGGCTGGTGGATGATTTGGTGGAGCCGGACGGAATCGAACCGACGACCTTCGCATTGCGAACGCGACGCTCTCCCAACTGAGCTACGGCCCCATAAGTGCCTAGGTTCTTGGGTCCGACCCAGGCGGCGGATACATGAAACAACCGTCGCGCCGTGTCAAGCGCGCGCCGAGGCCCCAAAAGGCAAGGCTCCATTCCGTGTCACCCCGCTTGTGCCGCTTGTCTCTCTCCGGCGGCGCCGTTAGGCTAGCCGCCGCTCATCCGGGCGGCCCTGCGGGGCCGTTCGCCCTACCTCCCGGTTCCACCGCTATAGGCGACGCGATGATCATCTTGGGTCCCCTTTTGCAAGTTCTGAATATCGCCATCGATCTGTACATCTGGGCGATCATTATTTCGGCGGTGCTGACCTGGCTGGTCCATTTCAACGTGCTGAACACGAGCAACCAGTTCATCTCCATGTTGGGCGAGTTCCTGTGGCGCGCGACCGAGCCGGCGCTGCGGCCAATTCGCCGTTTTGTGCCCAATCTAGGCGGCATCGACATCTCGCCGATCGTCCTGATTTTGGTGTTGATCTTCTTGCAGATGGTGATCGGCAACGTTCACGTGTCCCTGATGCGTGCCAACTTCTGATCGCCAGGCCGATTCACCGTTTCAAGCGACAGCGGCTGGGGTGCGCGTGGCGCTTAGGGTGCAGCCGCGCGCTGGGCGCAACGAAATCGACGGCCTGGTCCAGCGGCCCGACGGCGCCGGTGTCGTGAAGCTGCGGGTTACCGCGGCGCCCGAGGACGGCAAGGCCAACGCCGCCGCGATCGCGCTTTTGGCCAAGGCCTGGAACCTGGCGAAGCGCGATATCGAAATTGTCGCCGGCGCCAGTAGCCGCAACAAGACTCTGCACATCGCCGGCGATGCCGCAGTGCTCATGCCGCGCCTGCAGGCCTGGCTGGCGGCGGCAGTGCGGCTGTGACGGCATTAGGCTAGGTATGCCGGTCGCGCACCCTGAAGTGACGGAAATTGAACGCCGCCGCGACGGGCGGCGAAGCTATAAGAACCCCAATCCAGCCCTAAGAAAGAACAGGAATATCCAGCAATGTCCGAGGCAAACATCATCGACGGCAAAGCCTTCGCCGCTGGCTTGCGTGAGCGGGTCGGCAAAGCGGTCACGCGGCTGAAAGCGGATCATGGCTTGACCCCCGGCCTGGCCGTGGTTCTGGTCGGCGAAAACCCGGCTAGCGAGGTCTATGTCCGCAACAAGGCGCGCCAGACCGCCGAGGCGGGCATGCAGTCCTTCGAGCACAAGCTGTCGCTGGAGACCACCCAAGCCGAACTCTTGGCCCTGGTCGACAAGCTCAATAAGGACCCGGCGGTTCACGGCATTCTGGTTCAGTTGCCTCTGCCCGATCAGATCGCGGAACAGGCCGTGATCGATGCCCTGGACCCGGCCAAGGACGTGGACGGCTTTCATGTCATCAACGTTGGTCGGCTGTCGACCGGCACCACCGGGGCGAACGCGCCCATGGTGCCCTGTACCCCGCTCGGCTGTATCATGTTGCTGAAGGACCGCTTGGGCAATCTATCTGGCTTGAACGCCGTGGTGATCGGCCGCTCCAACATTGTCGGCAAGCCCATGGCCCAGCTTCTGATCAAGGAAAGCTGCACGGTGACGATTGCCCATTCGCGGACCCGCGATTTGCCCGCCGTGGCGCGCGGCGCGGATATCCTTATTGCCGCTGTTGGCCGGCCGCAGATGATCAAGGCCGACTGGATCAAGCCCGGCGCGGCTGTGATCGACGTCGGCATCAACCGGGTCGCGGGCGAAGGCGGCAAATCGCGCATCGTGGGCGACGTGGATACGGCGGGCGCCAAGGCGGTGGCCGGCGCGATCACCCCGGTGCCGGGCGGCGTCGGGCCCATGACCATCGCCTGTCTTTTGGCCAATACCGTGACCGCGGCCTGCCGCCAGGCAGGAATCGAACCGCCGGATCTTTAGGCCTGGCGGTGCCGGCCGCGTAGGATCAGCATGAGATACCAGATTAGGCCCAGCGCCTCGTAGAGCGTGCGCGCCGGCCAGTCGGTCCGAGAGCCGGGCGCGCCGCTGCCCTTGACCTTGAGGCCGAAGGCCCGAAACGACATCACGGCGCGCGGCAGGTGCAGGCGGTCGGTCACCACCAGTGCCCGGGTCCAGCCGCGCCCGGCCATGATCTCCCGACAGCGCGCGGCGTTCTCCAGGGTGGTTTGGGACTCGCGTTCCATGACCAGGCATGCCGCCGGAACGCCGGCCGCAAGAGCAAGCCCGTGCATAACCTCGCACTCGGGCCGCGGGCGGGCGGCGCCGCCACTTAGCAACAGGAATTCGGCTTTGCCTTGCCTATGCAAGGTTACGGCATGGGCGGTGCGCTGACGCATGGCGCCGTGCGGGCCGCCGAGCACGACAATGACATCGAAATGGGGATCGCGCGGTGCCATCACGGCGCGCCGGCATAGGCCTCGATGGCGGCGAGGTGCGCGTCCTTCTCCGCCCGGCTTAGGAACGAGGCCTCAAAGGAATTGCGTGCCAGGGTCACCAAATCTTCCCGGCTCAGGTTCAGCGCCGTCTGCATGGCGTCGTAGTTGGCGTTCACGTAGCCGCCGAAATAGGCCGGGTCGTCCGAATTGACGGTCACCATCAAGCCCTTGTCCAGCATGGTCTTCAAGGGATGGGCCGTCGCCGTCTCGACCACGCATAGGCGCAAATTCGACAGTGGACAGACGGTTAAGGGCACGCGCTCGCGCGCCAGGCGCGCGACCAGGGTCTTGTCGTCGAGGGCGCGGTTGCCGTGGTCGATCCGCGCGACCCGCAGGATATCGAGCGCCTCGCGCACGTATTCGGCCGGGCCTTCCTCACCGGCATGACCGACGCAGCGCAAGCCGGCGTCGCGTGCCCGGGCGAAAACCCGGGCGAACTTGGACGGCGGATGCCCGACCTCGGCGGAATCCAGCCCTACGCCTTCGATGCGCCTTTTGTGCGCCAAGGCCATGTCGAGGGTGCGCTCGGCGTCCGCTTCCGGCAGGTCGCGCAGGAAACACATGATCAGCTTGCCGGTGATTCCCAGGCGGTGCTCGCCCGCCTCCAGCGCGCGCCAGATGCCGTCGAGCACGGTCTCGAAGGCGACGCCGCGTTGGGTATGGCCCTGGGGGTCGAAAAAGATCTCGGCATGGCGCACGTTGTCGGCCCGGGCGCGCTCCAAATAGGCCCAGGTCAGATCGTGGAAGTCCTGCTCGTTCTGCAGCACCGTCATGCCCTGGTAGTAGAGGTTCAAAAAATCCTGCAGGTCCGAAAAATTGTAGGCTGCCTTGAGCGCATCGATCGAATCGTAGGGCAGTTCAATGCCGTTGCGCGCCGCCATGGCGAACATCAGCTCGGGCTCGAAGGTGCCCTCGATGTGCACATGCAGCTCGGCCTTGGGCAGGCCGGCGATAAAGGACGTCATGGCTTTCCCCCGAACCGAGGCCGCCGAACGAAACCGCCTCATGACTTTATATAGGGGTTTGGCGGCGCCCGCCGAAAGGGTCTTGCGCGCCGGGCGCGGGGCGCGACACTAGGCCCCGATGACGGAAAAGATCGAAACCTTGCACGACCAGGCGGCAGTCGCCGCGCGGGTGGCGGCGCTGGCCGGCGAAATCGACCGGGCCATTCCGGGCGATTTCACCATCGTCGGGATCTTGAAGGGCAGCTTCATCTTCGTCGCCGACCTGGTCCGCGCGCTCGATGCCCTGGGCCGCCGGCCGCGGGTCGATTTTATCCGGCTCAGCAGTTACGGCGCGGCCAAGGAAAGTGCCGGCGAGGTGCGCCTGGCCGGCGCCGCTCCGGCCGGCATCGCCGCGCGCAAGGTGCTTCTGGTCGATGACATCGTCGATACCGGTCGCACCCTGGTCTATGCCCGGGACCTCTTGCAGGCTCAAGGCGCGCAGGACGTTTGGACCTGCGCTCTGGCCGACAAGCCGAGCCGGCGCGAGGTCGCCTTCACCGCCGATTTCGTCGGCTTCGAGGTGCCCGATATCTTCATCGTCGGTTACGGCATCGACTTCGACGAGAACTACCGTCACCTGCCCTATATCGGCAAAGTCGATTGACCGTTCAGGCGCCGTCGCCGGTTGCGGCGGCCAGGCGGATCACGCCCTTGATGGGGGCGTGCGGATCGGCTGGCTTGCCCTTGCGCAGGATCACGATCCGCCCGTGGCGCGCCAGGCTCAAGGCCTGCTGCTTCACGGGTTTCAGGTAGCGCCGCCAGGCATCGGGCGGATCGCTCGGCTTGGCCCGGGCCTCGGCCAGGGCGCGCGCCACGGCCTCGGGCGCGATGGATTTGCCCGGCGGCAGGGCGGCGATCAGGGACAAGATCGTGTCCACGGCGGGGTCGCCCGGTTCGGGCGCGGCGGTTTCATCTGTACTCATGGCGCGGGTCATAGCACGAAGTCCGCCCCCCTCCGCAAGCAAAGCGCCGATCTTGGCCGCGTGTAAGG